>NZ_MWTH01000015.1:169383-228438 GCF_059752395.1 Halorubrum sp. B53
CACGCCTGGTTCGTGCAGATGTTGGAGGTCGCCCGCTCCTTCCGGATGTGCTGTTCGCGCGTCTGGAGCGTGAGCGTGAACGCGCGGTCGCCGTCGGCGTCCTCGCTCGCGCCGACGAGTCGCCCCGGCACCTGCCGGAGGAACTCGTCGCTGCAGGCGAAGATCCCGAGCCCCATCCCGTAGGCGGTCGGGAGCCCGAGCGCGCCGGCCTCGCCGACGACGACGTCGGCGCCGACGCTCGCCGGCTCCTCGAGGACCGCGAGCGAGACGACGTCCGAGCCGAGGACGAACAGCGCGTCGGCGTCGGCCGCGATGTCGCCGACCGCTCCCAGCCGCTCCTCGATACAGCCGCGGACCGTCGGGTTCTCGGCGTACACCATGACGACGTCGTCGCCGACGCGGTCGGCGAGGGCGTCGACGTCGGCGTTGCCGTCGACCATCGGATAAGCCTCGACGGTCAGGTCGGCGCCGGCGCAGTAGTTCTCCAGCACGGCCCGCTTGCCCTCGCGGAGCTGCTCGGGGACGAGGACGGTGTCCCCCGAGGTCGACCGGACGCGGTCCGCCAGCGTCGCCGCCTCGCCGAGCGCGGTCGCGGCGTCGTACATCGAGCAGTTCGCGACCGGGAGCCCCGTGAGCTCGACGAGCATCGACTGGTACTCGAACAGCGCCTGGAGGAACCCCTGCGATATCTCCGGCTGGTACTGGGTGTAGCTCGTGAGGAACTCCGCGCGGTCCGAGAGGTGGTCGACCACGCTCGGCACGTAGTGGCCGTAGTGCCCCCGCCCGAGGAACTCGGTCAGGTCGTCGTTCCGGGCGAAGATCCGCGAACACTCCGCGCGGATCTCCCGCTCCGCGCGGGGTTCGATCCCGAACTCGCCGTCGAAGGCGACGTCGTTGGGGATGTCGAACAGCGCCTCCTCGTCGTCGACGCCGATCGCCGAAAGCATCGCCGCGGTCTCGTCGTCCGTGTGCGGCGCGTACGGGGTGCCGTCCGTCCCGCTCATCGGTTCGCCCCCGCGCGTTGGCTCGCCCCCGCGCGTCGGCTTGCCCCCGCGCGTCCGCCGTCGCTCTGTCGTCCGGTTCCGGGTCGTCCGTCGAAGGGTGGCGTGGTCATGGTGGTGTGTCGGCTGCCGAGTCCCGCTCCGGGACTCGGTTCGGTCCGCGGTCCGCGGTCGTTACGCGATCTGCGCGTCGTACTCGTCGGCGTCGAGGAGCCCCTCCGCCTCGCCGCCCTCGGTCGCGTCGACCTCGAGCATCCAGCCGTCGCCGTACGGGTCCTCGTTGACGAGCTCCGGCCGGTCGAACAGCTCCTCGTTAATGGCGACTACCTCGCCCGAGACGGGCGCGTACAGGTCCGAGACGGCCTTGATCGACTCGACGACGCCGAACGGCTCGCCGGCGGTCACCTCGTCGCCGACCTCGGGGAGCTCGACGAAGACCACGTCGCCGAGCTCGTCCTGCGCGAAGTCGGAGACGCCGACGCGGACGGTGTCGGCGTCGCTCGTGGTCCACTCGTGCGATTCCAGGTATCGTAACTCGTCGGGAACTTCGAAGCTCATTGGTGAAAGTGGTCGTCGTGGGACACCCGATTCTGCGCGCGCGAGCGGATCGACGCGCTCCGCCGCGCCGCGCGGGTCCGACGGGCCGCCCCCCGCGAGGCGCCGACCGGCGGAATCGTCGGTCGAGAGGTGGTCCACGACACGTGTAGGTCATCCTTCCCACGACGGGGAAATAAAAGGTATGTTCGCGGCCACTGCGTCGTTCTCTCGCCGTCCGTCTTGACTGCGACCCCGACGGGAGGCGGGGGACCGTGCTCGCCGCAACCCCGTTCACGACCACCGGTCGAGCCCGGTCTGGACCTGCGACTCCGTGATGCGCTCGAAGCCCCGCTCGACCTCCTCGGCCGCGACGCCCCACTCGTCGACGACGTACGCGCGAGCGGCGTCGACATCGGGGTTCACGTCCGCGTCGACGTCGACGTCGGTCGCCGGCGGGTTCATGAACAGCTCGCGGATCTCCGCGGCGTTCGGGATCTCGGCGCCGCGCGCGTCGAGGGCCCCCCACAGGTCGCCGTGTTCCTTCACGGCCGTCACCGCGGTCTTCGGCCCGACGCCGTGGACGCCCTCGTTGAAGTCGGTGCCGCACAGCATGGCGACGTCGACGAGCCCCTGCCGGTCCAGCCCGAGCTCGTCGAGGGTCGCCGCGAGCTCCATCAGCTCCGGATCGCCCTTGCTCGTGAGCTGCCGGAGCGTCGTGGGGGCGCCGAACAGCAGCGTGTCGTAATCCTCGCTGCCGGCGTGGTCGACCGTCCCCGTCGCCGCCATATGCGCGCACTGCGCCTCCCCCTCCGCGGGGGCCTCGACGATCGGCACGTCGAGCAGGGAGAGCAGCTCGCGGGTCGTCTCCTGGATCGTCTCCGTGAGCCGCTGGGTGCGGGCCTCGAGCCGGGCGGCCTCGACCGCGTCGCCGCGCTCCTGGGCCGCCGCCCGACGCTCCTCGGCCCGCTCGCGCTTCTCGCGCCGGTCCGCGACCTCGTCGGCCTTCAGGTCGGTGACGGCCCCGTCGAACACCATCACCGGGATCAGGTCGTGTTCGAAGAACTTCGGGAGCCCCTGCACGACGCCGATCAGGTTCGCGACCTCGACGCCGTCGGCGGTGGTGTACTTCTCGTCTGCCGTCCACTTCACCGTCGTCGTGAGATACCGGTACAGCCAGTTGTGCGCGTCGACGGCGACGACGCCTCCCCCGATGTCCTCGAAGGCGACGTCCCGGATCGCCGCGAGGTCGCGTAGATCGGCGTTTCCCATCACTCGATCCCTCGGCGCGGCGGCTCTTAAACCATCGACTCGCGCGCCGCATCGATCCGCCACCGCGCGCTGCCGGCTTGTGGGGCGTTTATGTGCGTCAGTCGACTACGATTCGGTACCGAATGGTCTCGCCGTTCGAGGTGTTACGAGTCGACGAGGACGCGGACGAGGCCGCGATAGAGCGCGCCTACCGCGAACGGGTGAAGGAGGCTCACCCCGACCAGGGCGGGACCGTCGAGGAGTTCCAACTGGTCAGGCGCGCCTACCGCGAGATCGACGAGCAAAGCCGAAACGGAAACGGGGCCGACGCCGCCGACGTCACCGAGGTCGACCTGGCCGACGACGGGGACGAGGCCGCCGAGGTCGATCCCGTGCGCGTCGAGTTCCTCGATTACGACGCCCTCGCCGACTACGGCTGGTCGCTCGACGACGACGATCTATTTAAAAAGGCCTCGCACGCGGACCTCGGCGAGGCCGAGCACGGCCGCCTGCTCGTCCAGCCGGACGAGAGCCTGCTGGAGGCGGCCGAGAACCGCGGGTTCGGGTGGCCGTTCTCCTGTCGCGGCGGGGCCTGCGCGAACTGCGCGGTGTACCTCGTCGAGGGCGACCTCTCGCAGCCCGCCAACCACATCATGCCCGATGAGCTGGCGGCGCGCGGGTTCCGGCTCTCGTGTAACGGCTACCCGCTGAGCGACGAGCTGAAGGTCGTGTTCAACGTGAAACACCTCGCCGAGCTCGACGACCTCATCCTCCCGCCCGGGCCGTTCACGCGGCGGTGACCGTCCTCGGGACCGACGTCGAGATGGCGCTGCTCTTATAAAAGAAACCGCGGCGGCGGGCCTCGAACCGATTCGCCTCCGATCAGAACGCTTCGGCGACGGCGGCGACGACGGCGTCCTCGACGGCGTCGCGCTCGCCCGAGAGGAACTCGATTTTCCCCTCGCGGAGCCCGGCCGTGGTGACGTCGGCGGCGGGCGCGAGCTCTGCCGCGCGCTCGGCCACGTCGCGGACGGAGACGTCCTCGCTCGTCCGGAGGTACAGCTCGTCGGTGCCGATGCCGACGGTCGCGTGCGCCTCGCCGTTCACGCGGCGGCGGTGGAGGTCGTCGAGGAGGAGCGGCGTCGGCGGGAAGTCGTATCGGTGCGTGTAGCCGTCGGTGTCGAGCACGTCGAACTCGACGCCGTCGACCGCCTCGGTGACGACGTTCGCGGTCGCGGTCTCGACCTCCGTCTCCAGCTTCTCACGGAACTGCTCGGAGACGTGCGCCGCGAGGTTGCCGCCGTCCTCGAAGAGGAGGTCGGCGACCAGCTCGCGCTTGTCCTGATACGACTGGTAGTACGCCTCCAGCGCGACGGCCTCGCGGAGCTCCGCGACGCGCTCGACGTCGTAGCCCGCGTCGCGAGCGAGGTCGACGTAGCGGTCCGGGGTGTCCGCCCAGTAGCTCACGGCCGGGAGGTGCCGCAGGTCGTCGCGGACCTCGTCGTTGACCGCGGAGGCCAGCGAGGCGACCAGCGCGCCCGTCGAGAGGTCGCCCTCGACCGACTCGATCTCCGGCGAGACGAGCGTGTCGACGGCCTCGCGGGTCTCGGGGTCGGCGACCTCGGCGTCGACGACGACGGCGTCGACGCCGTAGACGGAGAGCAGGTCGATGCCGTCCGCGGACTCGACGGTCGAGCCGGTGCCGACGAGTAAGAAGAGCGGGAGCTTCTCGTCGTGGCGGTCGCGGTCCTGCAGCATGCGGGTCGCGTCGTTCGTCGCCGCGTCCATCCCGTACACCGGGTCGTCGAGCGGTCGTCGGGTGAAGTAGTGGTACTCGGCGTCGCTCTTGGCGTGCTCGTCGCGGATCAGCGGGAGCACGGCGCGCTCGACCGCCGCACCGGCGACGTAGCCGTCGGCGGTGGCGGGGTGGCGCACGACGATCGGGCGCGACTCGAGGACCGCGCGGCGGAGCGCCTCCGCGGCGTCGAGCAGTCCGTCGGCGAGCTGCGCGACCGTCTCGTCGCCCGCGAGCGGCTGGAGCCCGTCGGGACGCGCCTCGTCGGTGAGCGCCTCCGCGAGCCGGCGGCGGACCGTCTCGGCCCCCTCGCCCTCGAGGAGGACGAGCGCCTCGGACTCGACCTGCACGTCGCCCCGGTGGCTCTCGACCTCGCCGTCGATCCGCACCGCGTCGCCGACCTCGACGTCCGGGTACGCCCGGACGCCGGGCTCGACGAACGCCGCCACGTCGACGACGCCGGTCTCGTCGCGGACCTCGAAGACGGTCGGACCGCCGGTCTGCCGGACGCCGACCACTTCGCCGTCGATCCGCACCGCGTCGCCGACGGCCTCGGAGAGGGTCCCGATCTCGACGCGCTCGCGGTCGTCGTCGAGGTCGTCCTCGCTCTCGGTGTCGGTCTCGTTTTCGGCCTCGCTCTCCCTTTCGGCCTCCGCCCCGCTCTCGGTCTCGGCCTCGGCCTCGCTTTCGTCGGCGGTGTCGGTGCCTGCTGCCTCGGTCGCGTCGACCGTCTCGCTCGTCTCCGCCGTTTCGTCGGCGTCCTCGCTCACGGCGTCGACGGACTCGTCGTCGGTCTCGGATTCAGTCGCTTCGTCGTCGGTCTCGGTGGCGTCCTCAATCTCGGCAGCGCCCTCAATCTCGGCAGCGCCCTCAACCTCGGCGTCGTCGGCCACGGCGGCCTCGTTCGCTTCGGCCGCGTCCTCATCGCCGTCCTCCTCCGGGAGGTACTCGGTGTCGCCGTCCTGGACGAGCACGCCGCGGAACTCGCGGTCGGCCTGTCGGATCGACCACGCGAGGTCGATGTTCCCGTTGTCGCGGACGCCCTTCACTTGGACGAACACCTCGTCACCGGGCTCCCAGTCGAGGCTGTCGAGACGCCGGTCGAGCTCGGAGCGGTGGAGGAGTCCGGTCACGCCCGGCGCGAGGTCGACGAACACGCCGAACTCGGCGTAGCCGTCGACGACGCCGCGGTAGAACCGGTCCGGTACGAGCTGGTCGGGGGAGTTTCCGCGGAAGTCGAACACGACGTCCTCCTGGTGCGGGTCGCAGATGCGACCGCCGCCGTCGACGTCGACGCCACAGATGATACAGGATCCCATTTGAGTACACCGAGAGCCTCGGGCCTAAAACGGTTGTCGAAAGCCTCGCGGGAGCTACTCGACGGAAACGACCGCGGCGGCGAGTTCCGGGCACGAACGAGCGAGACCGCTCCGGGCGCCCCGCCGTTCGAGGTGACCGCACTCCCGCCGCTACGCGAGGACCGTCCGAACCGACGCGATCACGCGGTAGCCGACGCCGTAGCCGAGCAGGGCCGGCGGGACCCCGGCGACGAGCGTGCGCGGCCACGAGGTCCCGTGAACGACCCGGAACCCGATCAGGAGCAGCGCCGCGGCGTACGCGCCGCAGGCGATCCGCAGCGCCGGGACCGGCGGCCCGGCGAGCGCCATCGGCGAGCTCGCGTACGCGACGACCTGCACGGTCTCGCTGACCCCGCCGCGGTCCCGCAGCGAGAGCCCGTCGTCTAACTCGACGCTGGCGAGGATCACGCTCACGGTCGCGACGGCCGCGGTCAGGTGCAGTCCGACCGGGGCCGCGAGCGCGACCACGACGAGGAAGGCGATCAGCGCGGAGACGGGCACGGACGCGACGATCCCCGGAACGGCGGACGGGTCGGCGGCCATCCAGCCGAGCGCAAACGCGGCGGCGACGGCGACGGCGAACGTCAGCGCGGGGGCCTGATCGCCGGGCGCCACGCCGTTCGCGAAGAGGCGACGCGGCCGGACGAGCGCCTCGACCCAGGCGCGAGCGAGCCCGCGCGGCCCCCGCGCTCGCCCGCCCGCCGGGTCCTCGATCCACGATGTCACGTGCGCCTTTCGGACGGGTGGAATAACGGGGTTCCGGTTCGGCGCGGCGGACCGCGCGGCGACCCGACACGGGCGACGGCGGACTTCCCCGCACTCTCGTGGGTCACCCGTTCTCTCGTCTGATAAGCGGCGCGTAAACTCTTATACCGGGCCGCGCGGAGCGGTAGTCGAATGCGAGGGTTCAGGAACGACGAACGGGGGTTCACCCCGATAGCCGGCACGGGGCTGCTCGTGGGCGTCGTCGTCCTGCTGCTGGCGGTCGTGGGAGCCGCGATGTTCGGCCTGATCGACGGGGTCGCGCCGCCGGACGCGGAGTTCCAGGTCGAACACGAGAACGGCGACCTCGTCGTCGTCGCCGCCGGCCCCGAGCCCGTCCCGGCCGAGGAGCTGTACGTCCGCGGCGAGGACCCCGACGGCGAGGTCGAGTTCGGCGCGTGGCCCGGTGACGGGGTGGTCGAACCCGGCGATCGCGTGGTCGTGCCGAACGCGACCGGGAACGAGCAGTTCGACGTGGTCTGGGAGCCGGTCGCGTTCGACACCCGCGAGACCCTCGGCACCTATAACGGCGAGGACTCCGCGATCCAGGAATGGAGCGAGGACAACGGCGGCAGCACGCCGGGCGGCGGCGTCGGCGTCGGCGTCTGACGCCGGGCCGGGCGAGCGGTCGGAGTGAACGCCCGCTCGCGAGCGCTCACTCGACTGTGACCCACTCGCCGCGCTCGTCGGAGCGCTCGATCGCGTCGAGGACCTCCTGGACCGCGTACCCCTCGGCGAACGACGGCGAGAACTCACCGCCCTCGGCGACCGCGGAGAGGAACTCGTAGTTCTCGTGGACGAAGGTGTGCTCCCACCCGATGACGTGGCCGGGGGGCCACCAGTGGTCGACGTACGGGTCGGTCTCGTCGGTGACGAGGACCGTCTGGTAGCCGCGGTCGCCCTCCCGGAGCACCTCCAGTTCGTTGAGCCGCTCTAAGGAGAACTTCAGGCTCCCCTTCGAGCCGTGGACCTCGACCGTGTGATCGTTCTTGTGGCCGGTCGCGAACCGGGTCGCCTCGAAGGTTCCCGTCGCGCCCGACTCGTAGGCGACCTGCGCGGAGTAGGCGTCGTCGACCGTCACGTCGCGGTACTCCTCGACGGCGGGGTCGTCAGCGTCGTCGCCGCCGTCACCGTCCTCCCCCGAGTCGCCGTCGGCGTACACGGGGCGCTCGTCGACGAACGTCCGGAGGTGACCGGAGAGGCGGTCGATCTCGCCGACCTCGTCGCCGACGAGGAAGTCCGCGAGGTCGATCGTGTGCGCGCCGAGATCGCCGAGCGCGCCGGAGCCCGCCATGTCGGCGTCCATGCGCCACGCCCACGGCGCCTCGGGATCGACGAGCCAGTCCTGGAGATAGCGCCCGCGGACCTGACGGATCTCGCCGAGCTCGCCGTCCTCGATCAGCCCCTTCGCGTAGCGGATCGCCGGGACGAACCGGTAGTTGAACGCGGTTCCGGCTGGGACGTCCGCCTCGGCGGCGGCGTCGCGCATGGCCGCCGCTTCGTCGAGGGTCGGCGCGAGCGGCTTCTCGCAGAGGACGGGCACGCCCGCCTCGAGGGCCGCGATCGACGGCTCCGCGTGGACGTGGTTCGGGCCGAGGTTGTAGAATACGTCCACCTCGTCGATCGCGGCGGCCCAGTCGGTCGCCGTGTGCGAGAAGCCGAACCGGTCGGCGGCCTCCGCGAGCGCCTCCTCGTCGCGGCCGACGAGCGTGTGGCGCTCGACGTCGGGCGCGTCGGGGAAGAACATCGGCAGCCGCGCCAGCGCGTTCGCGTGCGCCTTCCCCATGAACCGATACCCCAGCACGCCGATCTTGAGTGGCTGTGTCATGATATCGCCCTCCGTCTACTCCGCCCAGTAGGCGTCGCCCGCTCGCGTCTCGAAGACCGCGCGGTCGAGCACGTCGACCGCCTTCTCCAACCCCTCGCGCGAGGAGGTGAGCGAGTCCTCGTGTTCGATCGAGAGCGCGCCCTCGTAGCCGACCATCCGGAGCGTCGAGACGACGTCCTTCCAGTGGGCCTCGTCGTGGCCGTAGCCGATCGACCGGAACAGCCACGAGCGGTCGGGCTCCTCGGTGTAGCTCGTCGTGTCGAGCACGCCCTTCACCCTGGCGTTGGCGTCGTACACCTTCGTGTCCTTCGCGTGGACGTGGTGGATCGCGTCGTGGTCGCCCAGAAAGCGGATCGCCTCCGTCACGTCGATCCCCTGCCAGTAGAGGTGCGACGGGTCGAAGTTGGCGCCGATCCGCTCGTTCGTGGCCTCCCGCAGCGCCAGCATCCCGGTCGGTTCGTAGACGAGCATGTTCGGATGCATCTCGATAGCCACGTCGACGCCGTGGTGGTCAGCGTGTTTCGCGAGGTCACGCCAGTACGGGATCGCGACCTCGTCCCACTGGTACTCGTGGGCGTCGGCGTGCTCCGTCGGCCACGGCGCCGTGATCCAGTTCGGCGTCGAGTCGCCGGGCGCGCCCGCGGGGAGCCCGGAGAAGCAGGTCACCGTGTCGACGCCGAGCAGATCGGCGAGCTCGATCGCCTCGCGGAGCTCGCGGTCGGCCGCCGCGGCGCGCTCCTCGTCGGGATGCAGCGGGTTGTTGTGGGTCGCCAACGCCGAGATCCGGAGGTCGTGACCGTCGAGCAGGTCGAGCAGCTCCTCGCGCGCGCTTTCGTCTGCGAGGTGCGCCTCGCGGTCGACGTGGTCCTCGCCCGGCCACCCGCCGACGCCCAGCTCGACCGCGTCGACCCCGACGGAGTCGAGGTACGCTGCCGCGTCGTCGATCGATTCTCCCCCCAACGGAACGGTCAGTACGCCGATGTCCATACGCGGGGATAGTACAACACCCCGAATAAATCTTCAGGACCGATGGCCCGGGTGGCCCCGCGACCGACTTCCGGCCCCGTTCCGGGCGTTTCGGCCCCCGTTCCGGCCACGCGCGGGCCCGGGAACTACATGAGGTTTTAACGGGTGGAACGCGTAAGCCGGGACATGGGAATCCTCTCGCGCGCCTCCTACGTCATCCGCTCGAAGGTGAACGCCCTCCTGAACCGAGCGGAGGACCCGACCGAGTCGCTCGACTACTCGTACGAACAGATGCGCGACGAGCTCCAGGACGTCAAGCAGGGGATCGCCGACCTGACGACCCAGAAGAAGCGCCTGGAGATCCAGAAGCGCAAGCTCGAGGAGAACGTCGAGAAGCACAACCGACAGGCGCGCGAGGCGGTCCAGCAGGACCGCGACGACCTCGCGCGCAAGGCCCTCGAGAAAAAGAAGTCGAAGATGACGCAGATCGAGGAGCTGGAAGGCCAGATCGCGAAGCTGAACGACACCCAAGAGCAGCTCGTCGAGAAGAAGAACAAGCTCCAGAATCGCATCGAGGAGTTCCGCACGAAGAAAGAGACGATGAAGGCCCGCTACGAGGCCGCGGAGGCCTCCTCGCGCGTCTCCGAGGCGATGACCGGCGTCGGCGACGAGATGGAGGACGTGAGCCGCTCGATCGAGCGCGCCGAGGAGCGCACCGAGGAGATGGAGGCGCGCGCCGAGGCGATGGACGAGCTGGAGGAGTCCGGCGCGTTCGAGGACGCGCTCTCCGACAAGGACAGCATCGACCGCGAGCTGGAGAGCCTCTCGACGGACAGCGAGGTCGACGCCGAGCTGGAGACGCTCAAAGGCGAGCTCGGAAAGGGCGAGCCCGCGAACGGCGGCGACGAGGTCGACGCCGACGAGGACATCGACGCGGAGCTGGCGGACATCGAGAACGAGATGAACGCGGACGACCTCGAAGCGGACCTCGACAGCGAGGCGCAACGCGCCTCTGGCAGCCGGACGCAGTCCGGCGACGACGGCGACGCCGACATCGACGAGGAGCTCGACGTCGAGCTGGAGGAGTCGGAAGTCGACGCAGACGAGCCGAAAAACTGAGGCGAACGGGTCGCAGAAACTGACGCCTCCGGGCCGCAGAAACCGACGCGTTACTGCTCCGAGCTCGGCCGGGCCCCGGTCCCCGCCCGCTCCTGGTTTTCGAGCCGGATCGCTCCGCCTTTCATGTCGATCCCGTCGTACGGGTCCTCGGCGAGCAGCAGCGAGCCGTCGAGGTCGGCGTAGTCCAGCAGGGGTGCGAGCCCCGCCGCAGCCGCGATCGACGCGTTCGACTCGATCATGCAGCCGCACATGACCTCCAGCCCGTGGGCGCGCGCGGCGGCGATCATCCGTCGCGCCTCCAGCAGACCGCCGGTCTTCATCAGCTTCAGGTTCGCGATGTCGCAGCGGTCGGCGATCGCGGGAATGTCCGAGAGCGTGACGCACGACTCGTCCGCCGCGATGGGGAGCGCGGACCGCTCGTAGGCGAACCGGAGCCCCTCCGGGTCATCGGCGGGCACCGGCTGCTCGACGAACTCCACGCCGCGTTCGGCGAGCCACTCGCTCTTGTCGACCGCCTCGCGGGGGGTCCACGCCTCGTTGGCGTCGACGCGGAGGCGGGCGTCCGGCGCGGCCTCGCGGACCGCGTCGATCAGCTCGCGGTCCCGGTCGGTGCCGAGCTTGATCTTGAGGATCGGGTAGCCGGCCTCGACCGCGGCTGCTGCCTTCTCGCGGACGCGCTCCGTCTCGTCGAGCCCGACCGTGTAGGAGGTCTTCGGCGCGGTCGAGGGGTCGAGCCCCCAGAGCCGGTGGAGCGGGACGCCGAGCCGCTTCGCGGCGAGGTCGTGGACGGCGGTCGAGACGGCGGCCCTAGCGGCCGGGTTGTCGCCGATCGCGCTCGCCATGCGGGACTCGATCTCGTGGAGCGCGTGCGGGTCGCCGACCGCTTCGACGACCGAGAGGAGCTCCGGGAGCACCGCCTCGACCGTGGCGGCCGTCTCGCCGTAGTGAGCCGACGGCGCGGCGCCGCCGACGCCGGTCATTCCGGCCTCGTCGGCGATCCGGACGATCACGTTCTCGGCCTCGGTCTGGGTGCCCCGCGAGATGGTGAACGGGTTCTCGAGCGGGAGCGAGACGCGCTCGAACTCTGTCTCGAGGCTCATTCGCCGCCGGCCCTCCCGTCGACGGCCCCCTCGTCGGTGGCCCCCCCGTCGGCGGCCGCGGTCTCCCCGCTGAGCCCCGCGTCGACGATGCCATCGACGATCGCCTCGGCACCGTCGCGGACCGGGTCGGCGGCGGGCGTCCCGAGCGCGTCGCCGAAGTCGGCGACCGCGTCCGCGGCAGCGCCGTCGTCGGCGACGTCTTTGGTGTTGAGCGCACCGGCGACGACGCTCGCCTCGCGCACGGGCGCCGCGAGCCCCTCGTAGAGGTCGACGTACTCTTCGATCGAGGGGAGCGAGAACGACTCGTAGCCGTGGACCGCCTCGCGGCCCGCGGCGTGACAGAGGACGAGCCCGTCCGCCATCGAGCCGTGGAGGATACCGCAGGTGACCGCCGAGTAGGCGGGATGAATGATGCTCCCCTGGCCCTCGACGACGAGGAGGTCGTGGGCGTCGCCGACCTCGACGAGCATGTCCTCGACCGCGCCCGCCGTGAAGTCGGAGACGACGCGGTCGATCGGGTTCCCCCACCCGGCGATCATGATTCCGGTCTGACCGGTCGGAACGAAGGCGGCGTCGATCCCGCGCTCGCGGGCGGCGGCGACGATCTCCAGCGAGGCGGTCATCTTCCCGACCGAGCAGTCGGTGCCGACCGTGCACACCACGTCGGCGTCGACGTCGCCGGATGCCCCCGTCGCCACCGTCAGGTCGTCGTCGGGCTCGCGGACGTCGACGAGGTCGACGCCGTGCTCGTCCGCGAGCGCGGCCAGTTCCTCGTTCTCGTTTAAAAAGTAGTGGAGTCCGCTGACCACGTCGCAGCCGGCCTCGATCGCGGCCTCCACGTCCCCCCGCCACGACTCGTCGAAGCCGCCGCCGATCGGGGCAATTCCGATATATAAGGCGTCGACGTCGCCGTCGGCGGCCGCGTACGCCTCGTCGAACGACTCGACGATCGGCGCGTCCGCGACGTCGGGGACGTGGTCGCCGACGCGGTCGCCGGCGCGGTCGCGGTCGAGGACGGCCCGCACGTCCTGGTCGCCGTAGCGCATCACGCCGAGGGCGGTCTTCGCGCGGTCGGGGAACTTCTCGTGGGCGAGGATGACGATCCGTTCGTCGCTCATGTCCGGCCGGTCGCCCCGGCCGGGCTTAAAAGAGTCGGGGTCAGTCCGCGAGTCGATCGACGGCTTCGTCGTCGTCCGAAGAACTGCGGACAGCGTCGAGACTATTTATAAAACAGCTGCGGTGGCGCGCCCCGGTGAGCGGCCGACAGGCCGCGAACCGAGCGCGAGGGAGTCGGACCGGCGCACTTGCGCCGGTCCGACGAGGCTGGGGAGGTGTGAGGCTGCGGTCGCGGGACGGGTTGGGATGGGACTCAAAGGGGCAGCCGCGAGGGCCGCGGAGGCGACGCAAGCACCACAGGGAGCGAGCAACGCGAGCGACCGAGGAGCGCAGCGAGCGTGCGCGGCCCTCGCGGCTGGGGCTTTGGAGGAGTTCTTGGCGTCCTCGACCGCAACGACGTATCGCCGAGCGGCTGGGGCTTTGGAGGAGTTCTTGGCGTCCTCGACCGCAACGACGTATCGCCGAGCGGCTGGGGCTTTGGAGGTGTTCACAACTGATTCGGACTCACCTACTTATAAAGAGACGACTAGGGAGCCAGAGACGCGTCCCGTGATTTCGGCGGTCATATATAAACTAACGACGCCGGGACCGATATCTACGTATTCAGGCGCTGCCGTCGACGAACTGGTCGGCGCCCTCGTAGAACCAGTAGCCGTTCTCGCGCATCGCGCGGCCGAGCTCTTGGTGGAACTCGACGAAGTCCGCGAACTCCTCTTTCTCGACGCCCTCGAAGATCTCCGCGACCGAGACGACCGTCTCGAAGTCGATCCGGACCGGGTGGTCGCCGTACTGCTCGACGTACTCCGCGGCCGACAGCGGGAAGTCCTCCTCCTCGTCGATCTTCTTCGCGAGCACGGCGTGGCCGTACTGCCGCCTGCCCTCGCTGCCCTGCTCGCCGTCGGGGTCGTGTGGCCAGTCCATACCCACCGTTTACCGTGCCACAGGAAAGTCGTTGCGCTCCGTCGGACGACCGACGACCGCCGCGGTCGCTCGCTCGCGAGCCCCCACAAAGTATTCCCCGACGGCCGGGCCGCGTCCACGCATGCGCCGCAGAGCCCTCCTCGCGTCCGCAACCGCCGTCGGTACCGCCTCGGTCGCAGGATGTCCCACGCCGCCGTGGAGTGACGACCCCGTACAGATCGACGGCGCCGAGGTGACGTTCCGCCGCGAGTACGACGGCGAGATCGATGGTGTCGAGACCGAGCCACACGATATCGCCGAGGTGCGCCGGCATCTCGACCGAGATCCGCCGCGATTGGTCGTGGCCGGCCGCCTCCTCGACGGGTCTCGACGCTGTTATCGAGTCACGCTGTTCGAGGCCGCGCTCGACGACGGGGCGCTCAGGCTCCGAATCGTCTCCGAGGACGATCCCGACTGGGACGGCGACGTCTGTTCGGACATCGCCGAGCACCACCCGTACTCGGTCGCCGTCGCGTTCGTCGAGGCGGCCGTCCCGGAGCGCGTCGTCGTCCGCCACGAAGACGAGACGATACTGGAAGAAAGCGTGTGAAAAAAAAGCGTGCGAGAACCGACGCCGCTCAGTCGTCGGCCGACGCCGATTCGTCTCCCGCGGACTCGAGCCCGACCTCGATCTCGGCCGCCGCGGCCTTGTACTCGGGTATCTTCGCGCGGTCGTCGAGGACGTCGTTCGTGAGTCGGTTCGCGGAGGCGGCCGCGAAGTGCGGCGTCGTCCAGACGACGCCCTCCTTGATATCCTCAGTTACCTGCGCTTTCACCTCGATCTCGCCGCGCCGCGACCGGAGCGTCACCATGTCCCCGTCCTCGATCCCGTACCGCTCCGCGTCGTTCGGGTGGACGTCGACGAAGTTCTCCGGGTGCTGCCGCGACAGCGTCGGCGAGCGGCGGCTCATCGTCCCCGTGTTGTAGTGCTCCTCTAAGCGCGCCGTGGTGAGGATCAGCGGGTACTCCTCGTCGGGGACTTCCTTCGGCGGTTGGTGGCGGACGCCCTCGATCTGCCCGAGACCGTTCTCCGTGTCGAAGGAGTCCTCGTAGAGGAACTGGTCGCCCTCGTCGCCCTCCTCGTAGCAGGGCCAGTGGAGCCCCTCCTCGCCGAGCCCGTCGTAGGTCATCCCGTGGTAGATCGGGCACACCGCTCGGAGCTCCTCGAAGACGGCCTCCACGTCGTCGAATCGGAACTCCTCTTCGCTGAAGAGGCGGCTCCCGACCTCCATCAGGATGTCGAGGTCGTGCTTGGTGTTCTCGTGGACCTTCTCGACCCCGCGCATCCGCTGGACGCGGCGGTCGGTGTTGGTGACGGTGCCGCCGCGCTCGGCCCACGTCGTCGCCGGGAGGACGACGTCGGCGAACTCGGCGGTCTCCGTCATGAAGATGTCCTGCGCGACCATGAACTCCAGCGACTTCAGCCGCTCTTCGACCTCGTTGCCGTCGGGCTCGCTCATCACGGGGTTCTCGCCCATCACGTACAGCCCCTTCACCGAGTGGCCCGCCTCGTGGGAGATCTCGACGTTGGTGAGCCCGGGTTCCGCGGGCACCTCGAAGCCCCAGACCTCCTCGACCGACTCGCGGACCTCCGGGTCGTCGACGAGCTGGTAGCCGGGGAGCACGTTCGGCATCGCGCCCACGTCGCTGGTCCCCTGAACGTTGTTCTGCCCGCGGAGGGGGTTGACGCCGGTGCCGGGCCGGCCGAGGTTCCCCGTTATCAGCGCGAGGTTGATCTCGTTTTGTACGTTGTCGACGCCGCAGGTGTGTTGGCTCATCCCCATCCCGGTGAAGATGGCGGCGTTGTTCGCCATCGCGTACTTCTCCGCGGCGAGCTCGATGTCTTCGAGGGGGACGCCGGCCTCCTCGGCGGCCGCCTCCTTGTCGAAGTCCGCGAGGGTCTCCTTCAGGTGTTCGAACCCCTCCGTGCGCTCGTCGATGAACGCCTCGTCGATCCAGCCCGCGTCGGGCTCTTCCTCGTGGCGCTCGAGGATCGTCTTCAGGACGACGTTGAGGAGCGGGATGTCGGCGCCGGGGTTGAGCTGGAGGTGCATGTGCCGCTCGGTCTCGTCGATGTCGAACGAGCGGGTGGTCTTGTTGGCGTGGGGGTCGACCTGGATGACGGTCGCGCCCTCCAAGACCGCCTGTCGGAAGTACTGGCTGTTGGCGATCGGGTGTTGCTCGCCGGGGTTCGCCCCCTGGATCCAGAACACGTCGGCCGCCTCCTCTAAGTCCTCCATGCTGTTCGTCATCGCGCCCGCGCCGAGGCTGGTCCGGAGCGCCCACACCGTCGAGGCGTGGCACATCCGCGTGCAGTTGTCGACGTTGTTGGTGCCGTACCGGCGCGCGAGCTTCTGGAGGAGGTAGTTCTCCTCGTTCATCGTCTTCGAGGAGCCGAAGAAGCCCATCGCGTCGGGGCCGTAGTCGTCTCGGATGCGCTCCATCTCCGAGACGATCCGGTCGTACGCCTCCTCCCACGTGGCCTCGCGGAACTCGCCGTCCTCCTTGATGAGCGGCTCGGTCAGTCGGTCCTCGTGGTCGACGACCTGCGTCGCCGCGCCGCCCTTGATGCAGACGCGCCCCTCGTTGACCGGCGCCTCGCCCCACGGCATGAAGTTCACGTCGCCGGGATCGTCGCCTTGTCGGACCTTGATCCCGCAGCCAACGCCGCAGTACGGACAGATCGTCTTCACCGCGTCGTCCGGCTCACTAGACATCCGTCTCACCGTCCACGTGTGTGTTCATATCACACGATCTATCGTCGGAGTCCATGAGTGTACCGGTGGTTATCACGAGCGAGTGACGGGAACGGGTCGGTGCCCGACGCACAGCGGCTGTTAACAGCGATCTGAACTGGCTTATTAATGGTAAAATATAACGGAAAAACATTTACTATGGATTATTAACACGATTCAAACGCAACCATGAGAGCAGTTGTCTATCAAGGCCCGTACGACGTGGCCGTAGAAGAGGTAGAAGAGCCGGAGATCGAACACCCGAACGATGTCGTCGTCGACATCACGACATCCTGTATCTGTGGGTCGGACCTCCACATGTACGAGGGGCGGACCGCGGCCGAGGAGGGCATCGTCTTCGGTCACGAGAACATGGGGATCGTGAGCGAGGTCGGCGAGGCCGTCTCGACGCTGGAGGAGGGGGACCGCGTCGTGATGCCGTTCAACGTGTCGTGCGGCTTCTGTCAGAACTGCGAGGAGGGGTACACCGGCTTCTGTACCAACGTCAATCCGGGCTTCGCGGGCGGCGCGTACGGCTATGTCGCCATGGGCCCGTATCCGGGCGGACAGGCCGAGAAGCTGCGAGTGCCGTACGCCGACCACAACGCCCTGAAGCTGCCCGAGGGGCGTGAACACGAGGACGCGTTCTCGCTGCTCGCGGACATCTTCCCGACCGGGTGGCACGGCACCGAGCTGGCCAACCTGCAGCCCGGCGAGTCGGTCGCCATCTTCGGGGCCGGTCCGGTCGGACTGATGGCCGCCTACAGCGCGAAAATCAAGGGCGCGGCCGAGATATACGTCGTCGACCAGGTGCCCAGTCGACTGGAACTGGCAGAGGAGCACTGCGACGCCAACGCCATCGACTTCTCCGAGGGCGACCCGGTCGACCAGATCATCGAGGAGCACGGCGGGATGGTCGACAAAGGCGTCGACGCGGTCGGCTACCAGGCGACCGACCCCGACGACGTCGACACCGAGACCGAGGACTACTCCTACCAGCCGGCCAAGGAGAACCCGGCGGTCGTCATCAACAACCTCATCCGCGTGGTCCGACCGACCGGCGAGCTCGGCATCCCCGGCCTGTACGTGCCGGAGGACCCGGGCGCGCCCGACGACATGGCCGCGCAGGGGCGGCTCGGCATCGACTTCGGGAAGTTCTTCGAGAAGGGCCTCAAGTGCGGCACGGGCCAGTGTAACGTGAAGGAGTACAACCGGTACCTCCGCGACATGATCATCGAGGGACGCGCCGACCCGAGCTGGGTCGTCTCGCACCGCGTCAACCTCGACGAGGCGCCGGAGATGTACGAGGCGTTCGACGCCCGCGAGGAGGGCGTCACGAAGGTCCTGCTGGAGCCCTGAACCGACGAGGACGTGCCTCGCCGCCGTTCCGATTATTTTTCAGACCGTGACGAGCGTCAGGCCCGGAGCCACGCCTTCGGGTGTTCGGACCGGAGATGCGACTGATACCGGCCGATCAGCTCCGGATACCCGTCGGCGACGCAGTGCCACTCGCAGTGGTCGCAGCCGCGTTCGACCGCTTCGTCGCCGCCTTGAACGTATCCGCCGCGCCTGTATGTGACCATGGGTGTCTCGTCGCGGCCGAGCCGCGTCGATAGGTACCGTACGTCACGGAGGGGGTTCACTCTGTCGCCGCTCGCATCACGCTACCGGCGCGGATCTGAGACGGACGCGACGGCGGAACCACGGGAATTTGTCCCACCCGTACCGCCGAAACCGGTATGTCGCTCCCTCGCGTGGGCTCCCGTATGTGCAAGTACTGTAACTGGGCGTTCCACGACGGGTGGGGCGAGCTGTTGAAGTACGACGACGTTTATCAGTCGGCGGTCGGCGCCGAGACCGAGTCCACCCACGGGTTCCACGAGGACTGGGACGACCTGCAGGCCGAACTGGGGATCTGACTCAGAGCGGGAAGACGTCGGCCGCCGCCTCCCTGTCGGCGTCGGTCGTCGTCAGGTCGTCGAGCTCTCCGCGGATCTTCGCTTCGTCCATCTCGCTGCCGATGAACACGAGCCGGGTGCGGCGGTCGTCGCCCTCCCCCCACTCGCCGATGGGACCCGCCTGGACCGAGGGGCCGGCCTGGCTCACGCCGATGACCTCGTCGGTGCCCGCGACGTTCGCGACCCCCTTCGCCCGCACGATGGCGCCGTCCCAGTCGTCGAGCCAGTCGGCGAACGGCTCCGGGTCGAGGGCGTCGGCGGAGCGGTAGACGAACGAGTCGACCCCGTGGGCCGCGGCGGCCCCCTCGGCGTGGTCGTGGCCGTGGTCGTGCTGATCGGCCGCCGACTCTTCCTCGCCTTCGCTCTCGGCGATCGTACGCTTCCACCCCGGCGACCGCTTGGTCGTCTCGAAGTCGAACCGACCGGTGTCGAGGACGTCGCCGGGATCGACCTCGGAGTAGCTGGTCCGGATCCGCTTCGCCCGCGGGCCGAGCTGATCCGCGACCGACTCGATCTCGTCGACCACGTCGTCGGGGACCATGTCCGTCTTGTTCAACACGAGCACGTCGCAGAACTCGATCCCCTCGACGAGCACGTCCGCAAGGGGGCGGTCGGCCGCCGGCTCCCCGTCGCCCGGGAGGCTCTCGCCCGCGTCGAACTCCTTCCAGAACCCGTAGGTGTCGAGGACCGTCACCATCGTGTCGAGCCGGAAGCGCTCGGTCGGGTCGATATCGGAGTCGGCGGTCCCTTCGGTGAACGCCCGCGCGACCGGGATCGGCTCGGAGATGCCCGACGACTCCACGAGCAGGTAGTCGAACTCGCGGGACTCCGCGAGCGCCGCGGCCTCGCTGAGCAGGTCGTCCTGCAGCCGACAGCAGATGCAGCCGTTCGAGAGGTCGACGATCCCCTCCTCGTCGTTCTCGCGGGCGACCAGCTCCGCGTCGACGTTCACCTCCCCCATGTCGTTTAAGATGACGGCGATCCGCCTGTCGCCGGGGTTCGCGAGCAGGTGGTTCACCAACGTCGTCTTCCCGGCGCCGAGATAGCCGCTGAGAACGGTGACCGGGATCCGGTCGTCTGTCATGCGTGCTACCAGCGCCCACGAGTGTATGAAACGATCGATCGACGGGATCATGAAAACGACCGATCGACGGGGTCGTGACGAACGTTCATGCCCCCCACGCTCGTATCGGCGAGCCATGAACCTGACCGAGTCGACGATCCGGGACCGCGCCCGGGAGTACGCGGAGTCGGAACCGCTGTACGACGTGGAGCGGCAGCACGTGGAGACGGTCCCGAAGACGTTCGCCGGCGACGAGTACGGGCGACGGGACGCACAGTGGATCGTCAGGTGGTACTTCCGGCGGTACTTCGGCGAGTACCCGGACCGGGAGCGGCGCGAGCGGGAGGAGGCGTTCCGGGACAACGAGTTCGGCGACGTGATGGACGCCATCCGGGCCGCCGTCGACGCGGTGGGAAAGGGATCGACCGCGAACGACGACCCGCCGAACGCCGACGACCCGCCGGACGCCGACGACATCGCCGGCGCCCTCGACGCGCTCACCGCGCTCGACGGAGTCGACGTCGCGGTCGCGTCCGGCTACCTCCAGTTCCTCGCCCCGTCGCGGTTCGTCGCGATCGATCCCCGGACCTGGCGCGCGCTGAAGGAGGCCGGCGAGCTCGACGACCCGTACCCGGAGCCGCCGTCGGCCGCCGACTATCGGCGCTTCGACGACGCCTGTCGCGCGGTGACGGCGCGGACCGGAGTCGACGCCTGGACGCTGTACCGTGCGCTCTGGCGATCGGGGGCGGAGCTGTCGGACGCGGACCGCGGCGCGGGACCGGACGCCTCCACCTAACCGGCGCTACGAGACGACCTCGACGATCGGGTCGTCCGCGATCAGGCGAGTGAGGAGGACGCGCGGCACGTTGGCGTGGTCGAGCACCCCCTCGGCGACGGCGCGGGCCGCGGCCGCGTCCGCCTCGTCGTCGACCTTGTTCACGACGGGGACCGCGGTCGCGCCGTCGGGGACGCCCTTCAGCCCGCCCGCGTCGCTCGCGAGCACGGCCGCGACGTCAGCGGGTCGGATCTCGTCGCCGAGCGCGCGGCCCGTGATCGCGGCCACGCGCTCGGGCCGGTGAACGAGGTCCGCGGAGAGCGGTTCGCCGACGACGTGCGCGCTCGCTATCGGGACGACGACGTCCGCGGTCGCCGGGATCTGCGGCTCGCGGTCCCCGGGCGCCTTGAACTCCCGGAGCCGCGCCCCGTCCGCCTTCACGAGGGTCGCGCCCGGCGCGACGTCGGCGATCTCGGCGACGGTCTCGGCGTCGTACCCGAGGTAGCGGTCCGATCGGTCGCGTTCGGGGACCAACCCGAGCGGCCAGTCGTTGCCCGCCGCTTCGCCGACCGCCGCGACCGGATCGCCGGTCACGCGCACCGCTGCGACCCGGTCGTCGAAGATCGGGATTCGGACGGTCGCGGTCACTACCGCTCGGTCGAGCCGGTCGGCAAGCGCGAACAGCACCGACTTCTTCCCGCCCGCGCCGACGACGCAGACGGTGGCGTCGCGGGCGTCGAGCGCAGTCGTCAGGTCCATACCGGGCGTTCGGCCGCGGACCGCCTCACTCTGACGGTCGGAGAGACCAGCGACCGACACCCGTGGCGAACATTTGATACGTCTCCGCCGCGCAGGGCGTCTAAATGAGTCGGCGCCGCACCCACGTCCTCCGCGTCGACCTCTCGGCGGGCGAGACCGCCCGCGAGCGCGTCCCGCGCGACTGGCGACGCGATTACGTCGGCGGAAAGGGCCTCGGGGCGCGCTACCTCTACGAGGAGCTGTCGCCGGGGACGGACCCGACGGGCCCGGGGAACCTCCTCGCGTTCTTCGTCGGCCCGCTCGCGGGGTTCCTCCCGGGAGAGACGCGCTACGCCGCGGTGACGAAGTCCCCGCTCACCGGCGCCTTCCTCGACTCCTACGCCGGCGGGGCGTTCGCGGACCGACTCGCCGGGTCGCTCGACGACTGCCTCGGGCTGCTCGTGACCGGCGCCGCCGACCGGCCGGTTCACGTCGAGATCGAGGGGGGAAGCGCCCGGATCGAGGCGAGCGACGCGTGGGGCGCCGACGCCGCCGAGACCGCGGCCCGGTTCCCGGACGCCGGGGTCGCCTGCGTCGGCCCGGCCGGCGAGCGCGAGGCGGTGTACGCGACGGTCGCGAGCGACGGCGGCGACCACCACGCGGGCCGCGGCGGCGCCGGCGCCGTGATGGGCGCGAAGCGGCTGAAGGCGGTCGTCGCCCGCGACCCCCCGCCGGCGGTCCCGGACGACCTCGCCGCGCTCCGGGACCGCGACGCGGCGGCGTACGGACGGGACGCGACGGGCGAGTGGCAGGCGGCCGGCGAGACGATCGAGACCGTCGACTACGCGAACGAGGTCGGCGTCCTCGCGGCCGAGGGGTGGACGGAGACCGGGTTCGACGGCACCGACGACATCGGCGTCGAGGCCGCGCTGGAACGCGCGACGGGCCGCGAAGCGGTCGGCGATCGCCGATCGCAAGACGACGGTGTCGGCGCCGTCGACGCCGAGGGCGCGGACGCGGCCGTCCCCGGCGGCTTCCGGATCGACACGCCCGACGGCGAGGTGGTCCCGCGCGGCGCGGCGCCGATCACGCTCGGCGCGGGGCTCGGTATCGACGACTTCGATCGGGTCGTCGAACTCTGCGGGGTCTGCGACCGACTCGGCCTCGACGTGATCGGCGCGGGCAACGCCGTCGCGTGGGCGATCCGCGCCGGCGAGGCGGACGTGATCGACTGTCCGATCGAGTTCGGCGACCCGGACGGCGCCCGCCGGCTGCTGGAGGCGATTGCGACACGCGAGCCCCCGGCCGACCTGGACGTGGCCCCCGGACTGCCGGACGCGCTCGCCGACGGGATCGACGCCGCCGCGGCCCGGTTCGGCGGCGAGGCGCTCGTACCCACGGTGAAGTCCATGGCGCTCCCCGGCTTCGACCCGCGCGCTGCGGTCGGCGTCGCGCTCGCGTACGCGACGAGCGACCGCGGTGCGTGCCACCGTCGGGCGCGCCCGCAGGACACCGAGCCGAGTGCTCGGCCCGGCCGGACGCCGACCGATCGAGTTCGTGACGTAGTCGGAGAACAGAACGCGCGGTCGGTGTTGTGGAGCCTCGTCGTCGACGACTTCGTCGGCGAGGCCGTCTGGACCGACCTGGGCGCGGAGTGGCTCTCGGCGATCGACCATCCGGCCGTCGCCGACGTCGGGCGCGACGGCGCGACTCGGGGTGACGCGGTCCGCGGATCTGATCCCGATACGCCGGCCGAACCGGATACACCGACCGACACCGACACGCCGACCGACACCGACACGCCGGCCGACCCGGTCGAGACGCTCGCGGAGACCGGCGAGCGGATCTGGACCCTCACCCGGCTGTTCAACGCCCGCGAGGGGTTCGATCGCGCGGACGACCGTCTCCCCGACCCGCTCCGGTCGCCGACGGCCGACGGGACGCCGGGAGTCGACGGCGACGCGTTCGGTCGGCTGCTGGACCGGTACTACGCGATGCGCGGGTGGGGCGACCGCGGGCTTCCGACGCCGGAGACGGTCGAGCGGCTCGGGCTCGCCGCGGTCGTCGACGACGCGACCCCGCTCGACGACGGGCCGATCGACCCCGCCGAGACGGCCCCGGAGGACTGACTCCCGCCGTCGCGGATCGCCGCCGTGGCGGTCCGGTCAGCGCTCGATCCCGCCCTGCTCTTTGATCCGCATGATGTGCCGGACGTTGAGGTATATCTCCTCGGGAGAGGTCTGCTCGTCGGGGTCGTACAGGTCCGACACGCGGTATAAGACGGCGGAGAGCTGCTTGCTCTCGGAGCTGTCGCCCCGCACGTCGGCCGCGATCTCCCGGAGGAACGCGCGGACCTCGTCGTCCTCCGGGAACTCGCCCGCCGCGGCGTCCGCGGCCGACTCGGGGACGACCGGGTCGACGCCGGCGGCGTCGAGAGGGTCGGCGTGCTCGTCGCCGCCCTCGTCGTCTCCGCTCTCCCCGCTCATCGCCCCTCGCTCACCCCGCGGCGGCGAACGACGCCGGCGTTGTTAGCGACGTTCTCGACGATCACCCGGAACGCGTCGGCGGTCTCGCCCTCCCCCAGAACCACCGGCTCGCCCTCGTCGCCGCCGGTGCGGACCGCGGGGTCGAGCGGGACGCCCCCCAAGAACGGGAGCTCGTGCTCCTGCGCCAGCGCCTTCCCGCCGCCGGAGCCGAAGATCTCGTGGAAGCCGCCGCAGTCGGGGCACCGGAAGCCGGCCATGTTCTCGGCGATCCCGAGCACGTTCGTGTCGTGTTTGCCGAACATCCGGAGCCCCTTCACCGCGTCGTCGAGCGCGACCTCCTGCGGCGTCGTGACGATCACGGCGCCCGTCAGCGGGAGCGTCTGGAGGATCGTGAGCTGGGTGTCGCCCGTCCCCGGCGGCAGGTCCATCACGACGTAGTCCAACTCGCCCCACTCCACGTCCTCGACGAGCTGGGTGATGATCTTGTGGACCATCGGCCCGCGCCAGATGACCGGGTCGTCCTCGCCGGTGAGGAAGTCCATGCTCATCAGCTTCACGCCGAAGCGCTCCGGCGGGACGATCGCCTCGCCGTCGGTCTGCGGGCGCTCCTCGGCCGAGACCATCCGCGGGACGTTCGGCCCGTAGACGTCGGCGTCGAACAGCCCGACGCGCGCGCCGAGCTCCGAGAGCCCCGCAGCGATGTTCACGGCCATCGTCGACTTGCCGACGCCGCCCTTCCCCGAGGCGACCGCGATCACGTTCTTCACGCCGGGTAACACCTGCTCGTCGGCGTCCAGTTCGTCCGGGATCGACGCCGAGAGCGACACCTCCAAGCCCGTGTCGGCGAGCGCCGCCCGGACGTCCTCGGCGATCGCCGACTCGTGGGGTGAGAAGGGAGCGCCGAGCGCGAGCGAGACGTGGACCGTCCCGTCCGCCCCGTCGACGGCGACGTCGTTCACGAGACCGAGCGAGACGATGTCGTCCCCGAGGTCGGGGTCCTCGACGTCCGCGAGCCGCTCCCGCACGTCCGCTTCGTTCATACCTAGAGGGAGGACGGTGGGGCGAATAAGGGTTCTGTCCCCCGATCAGTCGACCCGGGTGCCGGCGTCGCCCCCCCGCAGGAACGGCGCCAACCCGTCGGCGCCGAACACGTGCGCCGGCGCGTCGAGCGCCAGGAGCTCCCGCACCTTCGCCGCCATGCCCCCGGAGACGTCGGTCGCGTCGCTCGCGCCGAGGGCGTCGGCGACCGCGTCGAACGAGTCGATGGCGGGGATCACGTCGCCGTCGGCGTCGAGGACGCCCGGGACGGTCGAGCAGACCCCCACCCGGCGCGCACCGAGCCCGGCGGCGAGCTCGACGACCAGCTCGTCGCCGGAGACGACGGTGACCCCCTCGCCCGCGGTCGCGACACCGTCGCCGTGGAGCACGGGGACGAACCCCTCGCCGAGCAGCGTCGCAGTCGAAGAGAGCGGGAGGTCGAGGCCGCCGTCGACCCCCTCGGCACGGGCCGACAGCGACAGCGGATGAACCGGCACCGCGGGCACGTCGCGGTCGTGGAGCCGGTCGAGCACCGCCCGGTTCAGGGTCGTCATCGCGCCGTGGACGTCCATCACCGCCGCGGGGTCGCGAGTCCCCGCGGTGGTCGACACGCCGTGCTCGCTGGCGTGGTGGTGGCCGAAGCTCCCGCCGCCGTGGACGACGACGAGCCGCTCGACCGATCCGTCGGCGAGGGCGTCAGCGATCGCGTCGCAGGCGGCGGCGAGGGCGTCGTCGTCGAGCGTCTCGGGCCGGTCCTTCTCCGTGATCAGGCTCCCGCCGAGCTTGAGCACGACTGGGGGCGTCGAACCGCCGGCGTCGGGGGCGGGTCCGTCGCCCGTCACGACTCCACCACCCGGACGCCCTCGGTCGCGAGCTCAGCTCGGAACGCGTCCTCGCAGCCCTGCGTGAACGAGAGCGCGGTCTCCGTCGAGCCCGTCTCGTCCAGCGCGACGATACAGCCGCCGCCGCCCGCGCCGGTGAGCTTCGCGCCGTGCGCCCCCGCGTCCCGGGCCGCCCACACCATCGAATCGAGCGACCGCGCCGAGACGCCGAGCGCGGCGAGCAGCCCGTGGTTGAAGTCCATCAGCTCGCCGAGCTCCGCGAGCAGCTCCGGCGACGGCTCCGCGTCCGGTTCGGCGTCCGCGAGCAGTCCTTCGCCGGTCCGGACGACGTCGCCGATCGACTCGACGGTGTCGGCGGCGAACCCGTACTCCTCGCGCAGTTCGCCGACGCCGGCCACGAGCTCGCCGGTGTCGCCGGCGCCACCGTCGAAGCCGACGACGAACGGCAGGTTCGGCGCCGCGATCGGCTCGCAGTCGTCGCCCTCGACGCGGACAGCGCCGCCCATCGTCGAGCAGAAGGTGTCGGCGCGGGAGGCCTGCCCGTCCTGCACCTCGTGCTCGGCGCGGTACGCGCGGTCGGCCAGCTCCCGGCGGTCGAGCGGCTCGCCGAGCGCCCGCGTCGCGGCGTCGATCCCCGCGACGACGACGGCGGCCGAGGAGCCGAGCCCGGCCCCGAGCGGGATGTCGCTCTCGACGGTGATGTCGAAGCCGGCCTCGGGCGCGTCGGCCGCGTCCCGGGCCTGTCGCACCGCGGCGTCGACGTACCCCATCGCGGCCTCGACCAGCGGCGTCGGCACGTCGACGTCGGGGCGGTCGTCGGTGCCGCCGGTGTACTCCACGGTGAACCCGTCCAGCGAGAGGTCCTCGGCCTCGACGCGGACGTGGTCGTCCGCCCGCGGCTCGGCGGTCACGGCGGCGCGCCGCTCGATCGCGGCCGGCACGGCCGGCTCGCCGTAGACGACGGCGTGTTCGCCGAAGAGGTACACCTTCCCCGGCGCTTCACAGACGGTCATACGAACTCCCTCTCTCCGGGGGCTTACAGGCGTTGCGCTTGCCGGGCGGTCGCGTTCGGGGGTCGGGCTCGGACGGCGAGCCCTTCCGACCCCGTCACCTTTTCGACGCCGGGCCGCGTCGCCTGGGCCATGACGCAGATTCCGTCGCTGCTCGCGCGGTCGATCGCGAACTTCGTCGACGGCGTCGCGGTCGCGATCCCGCGGCTGCTCTCGGGACTTGTCTTCCTGACGCTGGCGTATGTGACGGTCCGAATCGTCCTCTCGCTCGTCCGGACCTCGATCGAACGAGTGTACGTCGGCGACCGCGAGCTGGTGGGCGACCTCATCGTCACCCTCGCGGCGGTCTTCCTGTGGTTCGGCGTCGCGCTGACGTTCCTGAAAGTCGTGGGCATGGGCGACATCGCGGCGAGCCTCGGCACCGCCGTCGGCTTCATCGCGCTGGGCGTCTCGTACGCGCTCTCGGAGATGATCGAGGACACCGTGGCGGGCGTCTACCTCCTTCGTGACCCCGACTTCAACGTGGGGTACCGCGTCGAGGCGAAGGGCGTGACCGGCACGGTCGCGGCCATCGAACTCCGGAAGACCCGGATCGACACGGACGCGGGCGACCGCGTCGTGCTCGCGAACCGGGAGATCGAGCCGCGCTGGACGCACGACATCCCAGACGAGGAGCCCTGATTTCGCAAGCTGAGCGAGGGAATACACCCAATACTTATTAATTCAGTCTGAGATATTCGACGCATGTCCTCCGAAGAAGACGCGAGCGCCGGGGAAACGGTCGACGGAGACACGACTCTCGCCGCCCTCTCGCACGCGTCGGCGCTGGTCGCTTCGTTCCTGGGACCGCTGTTGTTCCTGGTGCTCGCGGACGACGACGACGATCTCGTCAAGCGGAACGCCAAGAACTCCCTCAACTTCCAGATCGTCGTGTTGGTCGCGCTCGTCGTCGCCGGACTTCTCAGCTTCGTCTTTATCGGGATCCTGCTGTTCCCGCTCATCGGCATCATCGACGTCGTGTTGGTACTGATCGCCACGGTGAAAGCCAACGAGGGACAGGTCTACTCGTACCCGTACACGCCGGATATTCTCTGAGGACCGCGCGGCGACCCCGTTCGCGTCCTCGCCTTCCACGTTCGAGCCCTCCCTTCCGCTTCCGAGAACGCTCGCTGATCGGTCGGGACCGCGATAGTGACGAGGGGAGCGGCGGCTCAGGGGGACGGAGGCGTCGGAAAAGTCGAACTCGACGTCGACGGCCGGTTACAGCTCGTCTTCGAAGTCGTCGAGGGCGAAGACGGTGTCGGCGCCGCGGCGGTCGAGCGTCTCGTTGGCGAGCAGCCAGTAGACGACCGACAGCGCGCGTCGACCCTTGTTGTTCGTCGGGATGACGAGGTCGACGTTCGACAGCTGGTTGTTGGAGTCGCACATCGCGATGACCGGGATGCCGACGGTGATGGCCTCCTTGACGGCCTGCGCGTCGCCGATCGGGTCGGTCACCACGACGACGTCCGGCTCGATGTAGCCGGCGTAGTCGGGGTTCGTCAGCGTGCCGGGGATGAAGCGTCCCGTGCGGGCGCGGGCGCCGATGGCGTCCGCGAACTTCTCGGCCGGGAACCGACCGTACTGCCGCGAGGACGTGACGAGGATCTGTTCGGGGTTGTAGTCCGAAAGGAAGTCCGCCGCGGTGCGGATCCGCCGGTCCGTCGTGCTCACGTCGAGCACGTACAGGCCGTCGTCGCGGACGCGGTGGATGAACCGCTCCATGTCCTTCGTCTTCTGCTGGGTCCCGATGTGGACACCCGCGGAGAGGTAGTCCTCGACCGGGATCAGCAGGTCGACGTCGTCGTCGGGCATGACGTCGTCGTCGAACGGGGAGGCCTCCTCCTCGTCCGCGGCGTCGTCGCCCGCGTCCTCCGTCGCGTCGGCCTCGGCGGCCTCGTCGGGTTCGGCGTCGGCGGACGCCCCAGTTTCGGCGTCGGCGGACGCCCCGTCGGCGGCCGCGTCGGCGGTCGGTTCCTCTGTCGTGTCGGCCTCCTCCTCGACCGCCGCGTCGACCGCCTCGGTCTCCGCGTCGTCGTCGAGTTCGACCGCGTCGTTGTCTTCGCTCATGCGTGGTGTGGGCCCGTCATACCGCGTCGTCCGCGATGCGGACCAGTTCGTTCAGCTTGGCGGTGCGCTCGCCGCCGACCGTGCCGGTCTTGATGTAGCCGGCGTCGGTCGCCACGGCGAGGTGTGCGATGGTGGTGTCCTCCGTCTCGCCCGAGCGGTGGGAGATGACGGTCTCGTACCCGTTGCGGGCGGCGAGCTCGACCGCGTCGAACGCGTCCGACAGCGTCCCGATCTGGTTCGGCTTGATCAGGATGCTGTTTGCGGCGCCGACGTCGATCCCCTCTTGGAGCCGCTCGACGTTGGTGACGAACAGGTCGTCGCCGCAGATCAGCGTCCGGTCGCCGACCCGGTCGGTCAGCTCCGCGAACGCCTCGTAATCGTTCTCGTCGAGCGGGTCCTCGACGTACGCGAGGTCGTACTCGTCGACGAGGCCGGCGACGTATTCGACCTGCTCGTCGGTCGACTTCGTCTCGTCGCCGTACACGTACGACTCGGTGTCGTCGTCGTACAGCTCGGCCGCCGCCATGTCGAGCCCGAAGCGGATCTCGAAGCCGACCTCGTCCTCGACGCGGTCGACGGCCTCCTCAACGACCTCGAACGCGTCGGCGTCCGAGATGGGGGGCGCCCACGCGCCCTCGTCGCCCTTCGCGGCCGGCACGCCGCGCTCGTCGAGTACGTCCGCGACCGCCGCGTGGACCGCGGCGTTCGCGAAGACGGCCTCCGAGACGCTGGGCGCGCCGACGGGCGCCGCGAGGAACTCCTGGATGTGGGTCGCCTCCTTGGCGTGCTCCCCGCCGCCGACGACGTTGCCGAGCGGGATCGGGAAGTTCTCGCCGCGGAACGCGCCCCCGAGGTGCTGGTACAGCGGCGCACCGAGCACGTCGGCGGCGGCCTTCGCGGCCGCCATCGAGATGGCGACGGCGCTGTTGGCGCCGATGTTCGAGAAGTCGTCCGTGCCGTCGGCCGCCCGGAGAGCGTTGTCGACGGCGCGCTGGTCGCCCGCGTACAGGCCTTCCAGCCGCGGCACGGCGTGTTCGCGGGCCTTCGCGATCGACTCGCTGGCGGGCAGTTCGATCGCCTCGTACTCGCCGGTGGACGCCCCGCTGGGCGCGGCCCCGCGGCCGAAGCCGCCGGACTCCGTGAGCACGTCGGCCTCGACGGTGGCGTTTCCGCGGGAGTCGAGCACGCGACGCAGCGAGACGCTGGTGATTCGGGTCATCAGTTGGATTCCCTCCGAACGGTGAACGGGAGCGCACCCGCGTCGTACTCCTCGGCGGCGACGAGGATGGGCTCCGTCTGGTCCGTCTCGATCAGCACGGGCGCCCCGTAGGACACCTGCAGCGCTCGCGCGCCGAGAATTCGTGCCTTCTCGTATCGGTTGTATCTCTGTCCTGACATTATTACTGGTACGGCGAGACGACGTCGACGAGGTCGCGATGGCTGACCATCATCCGGCGGCAGCAGTGCCGGTCGACCCCGAGGTCGTCGAGCACTTCGCCCGGGTCCTCGTCGCCCTCGCGGGCGCGCTCCTTGAACTCCTCCCAGTGTTCACCGATGACGTTGCCGCACGTGAAACACCGGACGGGGATCATCATGACTGGATCACCTCAGCGGTAGGACTTCTGGTAGCGGGCACGCGCGCCCGGTCCGCCCCACTTCTTGGGTTCGGACTGGCGCACGTCGTTGACCAGCAGCGTGCGGTCGAAGTTCATGTACGCGTCGCGCAGCTCGGCGTCGCCGAGATGCTGGACGAGACCGCGCGCGATGGCGGTCCGCGTCGCGTCGGCCTGGCCGCTGAAGCCGCCGCCCTCGACGTTGATGTCGATGTCGACGCCGTCGCGGAGCTCTTCGCCCGCGATGCGGAACGGCTCCATCATCTTGAGCCGCGCCTGTTCCGGTTCGACCAGCTCGACTGGCTGGGAGTTGATGCGAACGCGACCCTCGCCGTCGCGCACGGTGGCGCGGGCGACGGCCGTCTTCTTCTTGCCTGAGGTGTTAGTTACCATGTGACGTTGGCTCCCAGAGACTCGGAGATGTCCCCGAGCGTCGTGAACTTGATGTTCGAGAGGCGGTCGAGCGAGGTGCCGTCGAGAACGACGGTCTCGGCGTCCTCGTCGCGCTCGTAGGGGTTGCCCACGTAGACGCGGACGTTCGAGAACGCCTCACGACCGTCCTCCGTCTTGTACGGCAGCATGCCGCGGATGGCACGCTTGAAGATCCGGTCGGGGCGCTTGGGGTAGTACGGCCCGCTGTCGGAGCCGAGCTCCGCGCGGGTGTGGTACGTCTCCATCGTCGCCTCCTCGTTGCCGGTGATGACCGCGCGCTCGGCGTTGACGACGGCGACCGTCTCGCCGTCGAGGACGCGCTGCGCGACCTTCGACGAGACGCGACCGAGGATGCAGTCGCGGGCGTCGACGACGACGTCCGCGTCTATCTTCGCGAGACTCATCGGATCACCCGGACGTTGCTCCCTTCGGGATTCTGTTCGATGAACTGTTCAAGCGACACCGCTTCGCCGGCTCGGTCGATCTTCGTGCGGGCGGTGCCCGAGAAGTCGACTGCGGCGACGGTGACGTTCTTTTCGAGCACACCGCTGCCCAGCACCTTGCCGGGGACGACGACCGTCTCGTCTTCCTGAGCGTACCGTTCGATGCGGCCCAGGTTGACCTCAGCGTGCGTGCGCCGTGGCTTCTCCAGTCGGTCGGCGATGTCCTGCCACACGTTGGCACCGGAATCGCGCGAGACCGACTTCAGATCGGCGATGAGGTTCTGTAGTTTCGGATTCGTCTTGCTACTCATAGCTGTCCCTCCTGAAGCGGAGAGTTAGTGAAAACGGAGTGCAGGGAGCAGGATTTGAACCTGCGGACCTCTACAGGACAGCGCCCTGAACGCTGCGCCGTTGGCCTGACTTGGCTATCCCTGCGTGCACTCCTGCGTAACCCGGCTCCCTTCAAACCACTTTCGGTCCCGCCGTCGGAACGACCCGACTCGAGCCCGGAGCGATCCGACGCGGCGTCGGATCGGGACGCGGCGCCGCGGCTCCGTGCAGGGGCGAGCGCCGGCCGCGTGATCTGAAGGTCCGTCATTACGTTAGACCGCGACTTTCGTCTGTAGTTCGTCCGCGCGCTCCTCGATGGAGTCGATCGCGCGGAGCAGCAGTTCCTCGACGCTGAACGACCCGTCCGTCTCGATGTGGAAGACGAACGCGCCGGGGACGTCCTCGACCGTGACCTCCTTCCCGGGGAACCGCTCCGAGAGGTCGTTGTCGAACTCGTCGGTGAGCTCGATGTCCCCCTCGGGCGTCTCGATGACGCCGCGGAGGATCCGTGGCTCGTCGTCGTCGAACTCGCCGAGGTCGCCCTCGACCGAGACGCGCTGGAGGTGGCGGTAGCCGACGGAGACGCCGCCCTGGTGTTTGGCGTGGTCTTTGCCGGTGTTCAGCACCGCGTCCGCCTCGAACTCCAGCCGCTGTCCCTCCTTCAGCTCGATGATCGGTACGTTCTCGTCGGCGACTCCGACGAGCGGGTCGGCGCTCTCGATGTCGCCGGAGTACGCCGTCGCCGGGCCCTCGACGTCGAGCGCGAGGGTGACCTCGTCGCCGACCTCGAAGTCGTCGAGCGGCGTCGTCAGGGGTACCAGTCCCAGTCGAAGCCCGATCATCTCGTCGAACATGACGGAGGAGTTCTCGACGAACCGGACGGTGTCGATCGAGAACGTCGGGACGTCGGCGATCATCGCGCGGCGGATACCGTTCGCGAACGCCGGCGTGAGCCCGCGGATCAGCACCCGCGCGCTGCGTTCGTCCCGTTCGACGTACTGGACGTCGAAGTCGTCTTCCGTCATGTCAGACTCGCTTGTTCTTGGGCGCCTTCGTCCCGTCGTGCGGGATCGGCGTGACGTCCTCGATGCGCCCGATCTCGACGCCCGCACGCGAGAGCGCGCGAATCGTCGCCTGTGCACCGGGACCGGTGGACTTGTTGAGGTTCCCGCCGGGGCCGCGCACGCGAACGTGCACGCCCTCCAGGCCGGCGTCCTTGACGCGCTCGGCGACGACCTCCGCCATCTGCATGGCGGCGTACGGCGACGCCTCGTCGCGGTTCTGCTTCACCACGGTGCCGCCGGACGACTTGGCAATCGTCTCGGCGCCCGTCTCGTCGGTGACCGTGATGAGCGTGTTGTTGAACGACGCGTACACGTGGGCGATGCCCCACTTTCCGTCCTCGGATTCACTCATGGTTGGTTACTCCTGTGACTCCGCGCGCTCGGGGTGGAGATCGTCCGCGAGCGGGCTCGTCTCGTCGAAGGCGATGGCGCCCTCGTCGTCCACGTCGACCTTCACCGAGGGGCGCGTGACGCGCGCGCCGTCGACGGTGATGTGGCCGTGAACGATGAACTGGCGGGCCTGCTGGGTCGAGGACGCGAACCCCTGTCTGTAGGCGACCGTCTGGAGACGGCGCTCGAGCAGGTCGGTCACGTCCAGCGAGAGGACCGCGGAGATGTCGTCGTTGTCGCCGAGGATGCCGATGCGGCGGAGCCGTGCGACGAACTCCGCGCCGGCCTCCTGGGCGGCGTCGACGTCGCCCTGGGCCTCGCCGAGCAGGCGACGCGCCTCGCGTCGCATGCTGCGCAGCTCGGACTGGGCGCGCCAGAACTCCTCTTTGTTCTTCAGACCGTACCGCGAGAGGAGGTCGGACTCCTCGGCGATGCGCTCGCCCTGGTACGGGTGATTCGGCGTCTCGTAGCCCTTCGTGTTCTTGCCGGTGCTCATTCGTCGTCAGCCTCCGCTTCCTCGGCCATCTCCTCGCGGATCTCCTCGACGTTGACGCCGATGGTGCCCTCGGACCGGCCCGTGGACTTCGTGCGCTGGCCGCGTACCTTCTGGCCGCGCTTGTGGCGAACGCCTTTGTACGATTCGATGACCTTCATCCGGTTGATGTCGTGGCGGCGCTTCTCGTTGACGTCGGTGCCGACGAGGTGCGTCGTCTCTCCGGAGTAGAAGTCGTTCTGTCTGTTCGTCATCCACGACGGGACGTGGTCTTCGAGGTTCTCGGCGATGTCGACCACCGCGTCGATGTCACCCTCGTCGAGGAGCCCGAACGTGGCGTTGCGGTCCACGTCGGCCTTCTCGGCGACCAGCCGCGCCGTGCGCGTGCCGATGCCGTCGAGTTCGGACAGGCTTCGCTCGACCGTCTTCGTCCCGTCGAGGTCAGCGCCCCCGATCCGGACGAAGTACTGGAGGTCTTCCTCCTCCTCCGGCGAGTCGTCCTGTGGTTCTTCCGTGCTCATGTGTTGGTTGTGGTGAGCCCTACCGGCGCGAATCCGGCGGTGCTCGGTCCGTTCGAGCGTTGCGGCGGGGATTCGAACCCCGGAGGCAGTGACGCCACAGAGTTAGCAACCCTGCGCCTTGGGCCAGGCTTGGCTACCGCAACTCGCGTCGTATCATCGCCCTCGTGGACTCGGGACCCGGTGCCCCTGCAGTTCGTGCATCAGTACGGTCCCGCTTTCGCTACTTAAACATCACGGAAGGGCGGAGCGAGTGTGCCCCGTTCGCACGGGTGTGAGAGGTTGACACTGGTGAACCGGAATCCGCCGAAGCCGCCGGGCCGCGGAACCCCCGCGTCGCGAGGGATTCCGTTTGGCGTACTGTTTAGTGGATGCCGCGGGTGGTCCGATTCATGAAGGCAGTCCAGTTCGATTCTCATGGCGACCGCGACGTGATCGAGTACGGCGAGTTCCCGGACCCCGAGCCCGACCGCGGCGAGGTCCTCGTGGACGTCAAAGCGGGCGCGCTGAATCACCTCGACATCTGGACACGCCGCGGGCTGCCGGGCGTCGACCTAGAGATGCCGCACGTCCCCGGCAGCGACGCGGCCGGCGTCGTCGAGGCGGTCGGCGAGGGCGTGACGCGGTTCGAGCCCGGCGACCGCGTCGCCGTGAGCGCGGGGGTCTCCTGCGGCGAGTGCGAGTTCTGCCGCCACGGCGAGGAGTCGCTGTGCCCCTCGTTCCACATCATCGGCGAGCACGTCCGCGGCGTCCACTCCGAGCTCGCGGCCGTCCCCGCGGAGAACCTCGTCCCGGTCCCCTCGGGCGTCGACTGGGAGGTCGCCGGCTCCGCCTCGCTCGTCTTCCAGACCGCGTGGCGGATGCTCCAGACCCGCGCGGACATCGAGGCCGGCGAGAAGGTGCTCGTGCTCGGCGCCTCCGGGGGCGTCGGTCACGCGGCCGTCCAGATCGCCGACCACGCGGGCTGTGAGGTGTTCGCGACCGCCTCCACCGAGGCAAAGCTCTCGCACGCCGAGGAGTGCGGCGCCGACCACGTCATCGACTACGAGGCGAACGACTTCGCCGAGGAGATCGCCGAGCTCACCGGCCGCCGCGGCGTCGACATCGTCGTCGATCACGTCGGCGAGGCGACGTATCCGAACTCCCTGAAGTCGATGGCGAAGGGCGGCCGGCTGGTCACCTGCGGGGCGACGACGGGACCGAACCCCGACGCGGAACTCAACCGCATCTTCTGGAACCAGCTGTCGGTCATCGGCTCGACGATGGCGACGCCCGGCGAGGTCGACGACGTCTTAGAGCTCGTCTGGGACGGCACCTTCGAGCCGCGCGTCCGCGAGACACTCCCGATGAGCGAGGCCGCGCGCGCCCACGAGATGATCGAGAACCGTGAGGGCTTTGGCAAGGTAGTGGTAAAACCGGACAGTGAGCTCTGAGACCGACGCGGACGGGGGCGCGGACGGCGGCTACGTCCACGTTCCGGAAGGCGAGAGCGGCGGCGAGGCCCCGACCGGAGAGACCCCGACCGGCGAGGAACCGGTGGCGGACGGCTTCGGCCGGAAGGGGTGGGCGCTGACGGCGGTGCTGTTCACCTGCGTCCTCGTCATCCCCGGGATCATCTACCTCTACCCGTACGTCGCGGGCTGGTTCGGGCTCCCCTTCTTCGCGACCTACCTCGCGCTGCCGCTCGTCCCCGCCGTCCTGCTCGGCGCCGTCGCCGTGTGGTCGATGACCGCGGCGACGCGGACCTCGTAGCCGGCGCCGAACGACAACCGTTTTGAACGCCACCCGCGGAGTAGCGATATGTTGATCACCGTCTCCGGCCCGCCGGGCAGCGGGAAGAGCACGAACGCCGCCGGGCTCGCCGACCGGCTCGGCGTGGACCACGTCTCCGGCGGCGACATCTTCCGCGAGATGGCGGCCGAACGCGACATGTCCCCGGTCGAGTTCAACGAGTTCGCCGAGGAGGACCCCACGTTCGACCGCAAGCTCGACCGCCGCCTCCGCGAGATCGCCACGACCCGTGACGAGCTGGTCCTGGAGTCGCGGCTCGCCGGGTGGCTCGCGGCCGACCACGCGGACTTCCGGTTCTGGTTCGACGCCCCCCTCTCGGTCCGCGCCGAGCGGATCGCCGAGCGAGAGGGGAAGCCCGTCGACCGCGCCGAAGCGGAGACGAAGCGCCGCGAGGACTCCGAGCGCAAGCGGTACGGCGAGTTCTACGGCATCGACATCGACGACCTCTCCATCTACGACGCCGCGTACAACACCGCCCGCTGGAGCCCCGACCGGTTCCTCGACGTGCTCGTCGCGACCGTCGAGGCGTACGACCCCGCGGCCGACGAGGGGAAGGCGCCGATCGAGGGCGTCAGCTACGACTTCTGAGTCAGCGATCACACGGTACCCACGAATGACGGACACAGCCGACGACGCCCCCGACCCCGCGGACGACCCCCTCAGAGCCCCGCCCGGCGAGCGCTCGGTCCCGGAGCTGCTCCGGTTCGGCGTCGTCAACGTCGACAAGCCCGCCGGCCCCTCCTCCCACCAGCTCTCCGCGTGGGTTCGCGACGCGATCAACGACGCCCTCGCCGCGCTCGCTCCCGAGGGCGAGCCGATCGACGGCGTCGCCCACGCCGGCACCCTCGACCCGAAGGTCACCGGCTGTCTGCCCACGCTCACCGGCGACGCGACGCGGGCGGCGCAGGTCTTCCTGGAGGGGAGCAAGGAGTACGTCGCCGTCCTCGAGCTCCACGGGTCGCCCCCGGGCGACTTCCGCGAGGTCGTCGGCGAGTTCGAGGCGGAGATCTACCAGAAGCCGCCCCGGAAGAGCGCCGTGACGCGTCGACTCAGAACCCGAACCATCCACGAGCTCGACGTGTTGGAGGTCGCGGACCGGCAGGCGCTCCTCCGGATCCGGTGCGAGTCGGGGACGTATGTCCGGAAACTGTGTCACGACATCGGCCTCGCGACCGGAGTGGGCGCCCACATGGGGCACCTCCGCCGGACCGCCACCGACCCGTTCGACGACGGCGACCTCCACGCCCTACAAGACCTCGTCGACGGGCTGGCGTGGGCGCGCGAGGGCGACGAGTCGCTGCTCCGCGAGGTCGTCCGCCCGGCCGAGGACGCGCTGGTGCACCTCCCGTCGGTCACGGTCGCCCCCTCGGCAGCGCGCAACGTCGCCACCGGCGCGCCGGTGTACGCGCCCGGGATCATCGGCGTGGACGGAGCGGCGGACCCGGTCGAGGAGTCGGCTTCGGCGAGCGACGACCCGCCGCTCGTCGCCTGCCACACCCCCGACGGCGTCGCGGTCTGTCTCGGCCGGCTCGTCGGCGACCCCGACGCCGAGTCGGGCGTCGTCGTCTCGCTGGAACGCGTGCTTTTATAAACGACTCCTCGTGACGTCCGAGACGTTCCTCGCGGGGGCCGTGCTTGACGAGCGCCGGATGACCGAGGCCGTCGACGGCGACCTCGTGGTCCCGCGCGCAGACGAGGAGTGAAACGAAGTCCTTAATTACCGCACCGCCATTTTTCCGCGTGCAGACAGGGACCGTGGGGTAGTGGTATCCTATGCGGATGGGGTCCGTATGACCTGAGTTCGACTCTCAGCGGTCCCATAAACATTCTGGCTGGCTTTCATTATCGGATTTTGGAGCCGTATACCGCCCGAAAAGCGCATTTAACACGCACGTCCCGAGCGGCTCACCTCTGATTGTCGCGAGCCACCGCCGGAACTCGGCGGAACGCTGGTGCCGCCCTGACCGAGATCGGATACGACGAAGCGGTGACCGACCGGCTCCGATCGGAGTGGAGTATCCAGCGGCTATCAGCGAGGGGAGACGATCGGGCGTCGCGTTATCGCTTTTCCGTTTCGTTCATCCACTTGATGGCGGCCCCGACTCCGTCTTCCTCCCGGATTTCGAAGAACTTCCGTCCGGGAACGGTCTGGTGAGAGAGCGTCGCGAGATAGCCGCTGTTTCTGACCGCCGGGCGGTAGCCCTGCATCTCGACCACGTCGTTGAGCATGTGTTTCGTGATCTGGACGGTCGCTCCGGGCGTCTTTTTTATCGCCTCGACCTCAGACAGCGCCTCGTCCATCAGCTCGTCGTGAGGCACCGTTCGATTCACCATGCCGATGCGCTCGGCCTCCTCGGCGTCGATCGTCTTGCCGGTGTACAGCAGCTCTCGGGCGTGCTTGATCCCGATGACGAAGGGGTAGATCAACGAGAGCGGCAACCCGCCCATCCGGACGCCAGGGTAACCGAACGTCGCGCGATCGCTCCCGATCGTGATGTCACAAGTCAACGCCAGGTCGCTCCCGCCGGCGAGCGCCGCGCCGTTGACGGCCGCGATTACCGGCACCGTGAGCTCGTGAATCGTCGTGAAAAGCGGGAGGACCCGTTGTTGGCGCGCGATGCCGTCCTCGACGGTTGGTACGCCTCCGTCGTTCGTTCCGCCGGATTCCGAGAGGTCGTATCCCGAAGAGAAGGCGTCCCCGTTGCCCGTGATCACGACTGCCCGAACCCCGTCGGCCTCCTCGGCGGCTTCCACCGCGTCCGCGAGTTCGACGACGAGGGCCTCGCTCAGCGCGTTTTTCTTCTCCGGACGGTTCAGGCGAAGTATCGCCGCGCCGTCGACTGTCTCGCATTCGACGAGCCTGTCGTCAGTCATTCTCTGGAGATGGTCGCCTCAGGTAATCAAAACAGCGGTGCGATTCAGCGGTCGCAGGGACGGCCGTGTCTTTGCGACGACCTCGCCGAGGCGAAACTCACAGCCCGACCGAGGGAACACGGCACGGGCCGGGCGCCTCGGAGACCCCGCGGCGTACCGCTCCGGAACCACTAAACGCCGCACCGACCTACCACCGGTAATGGTCGATTGGACGGAGAAGTACCGCCCGAGCACCCTCTCGGAGGTCCGCGGCAACGACAAGGCCCGCGACGCGTTCGCGGAGTGGGCGCGCTCGTGGGACGACCACCGCGAGGCCGTCGTCCTCCACGGGAGCCCGGGCGTCGGGAAGACGAGCGCGGCCCACGCGCTCGCGAACGACATGGGGTGGGAGACGGTCGAGCTGAACGCCTCCGACCAGCGCACCGCCGACGTTATCGAGCGCTTCGCGGGCCGGGCCGCCCGCAACGCGACCCTCGGCGGGAGCGCGGCAGGGGGCGGCGCGGCCGGCGGCGACACGGCCTCCCGCCAGCTCGTGATCTTAGACGAGGCCGACAACATCCACGGCAACTACGACCGCGGCGGGGCCTCGGCGATCACGAAGCTCGTCAAGGAGTCGGGTCAGCCCATCGTCCTCATCGCCAACGACTACTACGACATGGCGCGGGGGCTCCGCAACGCCACCCAGGAGATCGAGTTCCGCGACGTCTCCGCGCGCTCCATCGTCCCCGTCCTTCGGGACGTCTGCCGGAAGGAGGGGATCGAGTTCGAGGCCGACGCCCTCCAGCGCATCGCCGAGCGAAATCGCGGCGACCTCCGCGGCGCGATCAACGACCTGCAGGCGGCGACCGAGGGACGCGACTCGATCGCGGTCGAAGACGTGGTCACCGGCGACCGCGACAAGGCGCTCGGGCTGTTTCCGTTCCTCGACACGGTCCTCAAAGAGGAGTCGGCGGAGGAGGCGCTCCAGTCGGCGTACGCCGTCGACGAGACGCCCGACGACCTCACGAAGTGGATCGAGAACAACGTCCTGGACGTGTACGAGCCCGCGGAGGCGGTCCGGGCGTACGACTTCCTCGCGAACGCCGACGTGTGGCTGGGCCGCGTGCGCGCCACGCAGAACTACACCTACTGGCGCTACGCGACCGACAACGCGGCCGCCGGGGTCGCCGCCGCCCGCGACGGGGAGAAGGGCGGGTGGACCCGGTACTCCCGCCCGCAGTTCTGGGGCTCCTCGGACGCGACCGCCGACGAGGTGGTCGGACGGATCGCGGCCGCGAGCGGCTGCAGCGTCGCGACCGCGCGCCGCGAGGTGCTCCCGTTCTTGGAGACGGTCACCCATCACTGCAAGCCCCGCGAGCTGACGGTCGCGATGGCGGCCGCCTACGACCTCGACGAGGCGGGCGTCGCCTTCGTCACCGGCTCCGGCGAGTCCACCAACAAGGTCGCGTCGGTCGTCGAGGACGCGCAGGCGCTCCGGGAGGAGCGGATGGAAGACCACGCCGAGGGCGCGTTCGCCGGCGGCGCGCGGGCAGCGGAGCTCGACGCCGACGCGGATCCGGCCGACGGTGACGCGGCCGCGGACGGGACCGACACCGATGCCAACGGCGGGCTCGGAGGCGGCGCGACCGCGGACGACGTCGCCGACGACGCCGGCGACGAGGGGGACGAGGACGACGGACAGGCGGGGCTAAGCGACTTCGTCTGAGGCCGCTGTCGTCCGCGGGCGCCGCGCGCCGCGCCGCTACTCCGTCGGCGAACCGCCCGATTCGGACGTGACGCCTCCTCGGTCGGACTCCGCCGATCCGGCCTCGTCGACGACGTCGACTCCCTCGAACTCGAAGCGTGCGCCGCCGCCGCGGCGCTCGGTGACGGACACGGACCAGCCGTGGGCCTCGGCGATCCGCTCCACGATCGCGAGCCCGAAGCCGGTGCCGTCGTCCGCGGTCGTGTGGCCGGGTTCGAACACCGCCTCTCGCTCCGAGGGCTCGATCCCGGGACCGTCGTCCGCGACGTAGAACCCGCCGGGAAGGGTACCGACGAATATCCGGAGCGACGCGTCCCGAGGCGCGACGTCTCCGTTCCCGTCGTCGGCGAACGGTCCGGGTGCGGCGTCGTCGTCCGCACCGACGTCGCCGGGGAGCTCGCTCGGCGAGCAGTCGCCCGGCGCCCCGTGTTCGATCGCGTTCCGAAAGAGGTTCTCCAGCGCCTGTCGGAGCCGGCTGCGGTCGCATTCGATCGCCGGGAGCGGACCGTCGACGACGAGTGCGACCTCGGGACCCGATCCCACCGTGCGCCACGCCGCGTCGACGACTGAACGCAGGTCGACCGTCGCGGTCTCCTCGACCGAGCGGCCCTCGCGGGCGAGCGTCAGGAGGTCCGAGATGAGGTCGTCCATCCAGTCGAGGGCGTCGTGGGCTCGGTCCAGCCGTTCGTCGGCCGCTTCGCCCTCGAACTCCTTCGCCAGTTCGACGTTTCCGACGGCGACCGAGAGCGGGTTCCGGAGGTCGTGCGAGACGACGCTGGCGAATTCCTCCAGCCGCTCTCGCTCCCGTTCCAGCCGGCGCCGGCGCTCGGCGCGTTCGCTCGCGGGCAGGAGGTACCCGACCACGTCGCCGCTCTCGTCGCGGCGCCCGCACTCTCGGACCCACGTCTGGTCGTCACCGATCGCGAGCCGGTACGTGACGTCGACTGTCCCGTCGTCGAGCGCCGATCGGAGCCGTTCGCGGTCCGCTTCCGCCGTGGCCTCCAACCAGTCGGTCTGAGGGAGAGCGTCGGCGTCCAGTCGCGGCTCGCCACCGGCCTCGACGACGAACCGGCTCGGGTCGCCGTTTGGCCGTCGATACGCGACCCCCGGTCGACGCTCCATCGGCGAATTCACGTTCAGACCGCTATCTTGTAGGATATTAAACCTTACCTAACTATCAATCGCCTTACCATCGATATCAACGCCAGCTCATATGAAATCAAGCAGAAGGGCGGCGAAAAGAGCGTTTCGCGTCGGACGCGCGATCCGCTGGTACGCGCCGTGACTCGTTTTATCACAAACAAAATAGGTGTCTGACGGGCTGAATCCGGTCTCAATCGCCGCCGTTCGATCTCGGGCGGGTTTTACGACGCTCCGTTCCCACCACCCGGCATGCGCGCGGCGATCCTTCGCGAGTACGGCGAACCGCTGGCGGTCCGCGACGTGCCCGCCCCCGAGCCCGGACCGGCCGAGGTCGTGATTCGGGTGGAGGCCTGCGGCGTCTGCCGGAGCGACTGGCACGCCTGGATGGGACACGGCGAGTGGGCGGACGACCGCGTCCCCCGCGGGCAGGTCCTCGGACACGAACCCGCGGGCGAGGTGGTCGCCGTCGGGCGGTCGGTGGACCGGTTCGCGCCCGGCGACCGCGTCGTCGTCCCCTTCTCGCTCGGCGACGGCACCTGTCCGTACTGCCGCCGGGGCGCCGGCAACGTCTGCGCCGACGGGCGCGCGCTCGGTTTCGAGCCCGACGCGCCAGGCGCGTTCGCGGAACGGGTGGCCGTCCCGAACGCCGATTACAACCTCGTCGAGCGGCCGCCGTGGCTCGACGCGACCGCCGCGGCCGCGCTCGGCTGCCGGTACATGACCGCATACCACGCGCTCGCCGAGCGGGCCGGGCTCGGCGGCGGCGACCGGCTCGCCGTCCACGGCTGCGGGGGCGTCGGGCTCTCCGCGGTCCAGCTCGGCGACGCGCTCGGCGCCCGGGTCGTCGCCGTCGACGTCGACGACGACGCGCTCTCGCTCGCGCGCGACCTCGGCGCCGACGCGCTCGTGAACCCGACCGAACTCGGGGACGCGACTGACGTTCCGGAGCGCGTCAGAGCCCTCACAGACGGCGGCGCCGACGTCTCCGTCGACGCGCTCGGGATCGCCGAGACCTGCCGGAACTCAGTCCGCTCCGTGCGACCCCGCGGGACGCACGTCCAAGTGGGGCTGACCACCGAGGCCGAGCGCGGCGAGGTGTCGCTGCCGACCGACTGGATGACCCGCTGGGAGGTGTCCTTTCTCGGCTCGCGCGGGATGCCGCCGACGAGCTACGGGGACCTGTTCGCGCTCGTCGAGGCGACCGACGTCGACCCCGGCGCGCTCGTGAGCGACGAGATCGGGCTCTCGGCCGTCTCGGGCCGACTCGCCGCGCTGGGCGAGTACGAGGTGCACGGCGTCGAGGTCGTCACGGAGTTCGAGGGGTAGCTCACTCCTCCCGATCGGCGCCCAGCCCGGGGATCGCGACCGCGTCCTCGACGCGACCCATCAGCTTCGAGGCGGTGAGGACTAACGCGAGGTACGTCACGCCGGTCACGACGAAGATGAGCGTGTACCGGAACGTCTCGGCGGCGATCCGATCGGCCCGGTAGTACAGCTCCGGGACCGTGATGAACGCCGCCAGCGACGAGTACTTGATCAGGTAGACGAACTCGTTGGTCCACGAGGGGATCGCGTAGCGGAGCCCCTGCGGGAGCACCACGTAGGAGATCGTCTCCAGCTTCGAGAGACCGATCGCGCGGCCGGCGGTGATCTGGCCCTCATCGACGCTCTCGATGGCGCCGCGGATGTACTCCGCCTGATAGGCGGCGCCGTTGAGCGTGAATCCGACGATAGCCACCCACACCACGTTGCGCGGGAAGACGCCGGAGAGCGCGGCCGGGACGTAGCTCGCGAGGTTGAGTCCGTAATAAAGCACGAACAGCTGGGCCAAGAGGGGCGTGCCGCGCAACAGCTCCGTGTACGCGAGCGAGACCCACGCCGAGAACCGACCGTACACCCGCGTCACCGCCAGCGGGACGGCCATGAAGAAGCCGAGGACGAGGCTCACGGCGGTGATCACGACGGTGAGCCACGTCCCGCGCGCGAGCTCGGGCGTGAGTTCGACCACGAACGCGGCGTCGGCCGCGTACGCCGCGAGGCCGGGGAGCGCAGCGAGCGTCGACTCGACCGCCGCCGCCGACACCAGCGGGTCGCCGACCGGCACGAGGACCCCGCCGAGCCATCGGTTGCCCCAGCTGACGACGAGCCAGCTCCAGAACAGCGCACCGGCGGCGACGAGGAGGAGCCGGCCGACGGAGCGGTCGGAGTCGGCCACGCGCTCGCGGACTGTCGTGGGTCTCGTCGCGCTCGCCATCAGTCGTGACTCGCGATGCGTTCGAGGAAGCGGCCGGTCCGCTCCTTCTCCGGTCGTTCGAACAGCTGGTCCGGCGGCCCCCGCTCCACGACGTGCCCCTCGTCGAGGAACACGACCTCGTCGGCCACCTCGCGGGCGAAGCTCATCTCGTGGGTGACGACGAGCATCGTCATCCCCTCATCGACGAGCCCGTGCATCACCTCCAACACCTCGCCGATGAGCTCCGGGTCCAGGGCGCTCGTCGGCTCGTCGAATAACATGAGCTTCGGCTCCATCGCCAGCGCGCGCGCGATACCGACTCGCTGCTGTTGACCCCCGGACAGCTCCGCGGGGTAGGAGTCGAGCTGGTCGGCGAGGCCGACGCGGTCGAGCTGGTCCTCCGCGCGCTCCCGGGCGTCGGCCTCCGAGAGTCCGAGGACCCGACGGGGACCGAGCGCGACGTTGTTAAGCGCGGTGAGGTGCGCGAACAGATTGAACCCCTGGAACACCATGCCGACCTCCCGGCGGAGGTCGTCGACGTCGAGGTCCGGCGAGAGCACCTCCTCGCCGTCGAGCCGGATCGACCCCTCCTGTGCCTCCGCGAGCCGGTTGACGCACCGGAGCATCGTCGACTTGCCGGAGCCGGACGGGCCGATCAGGACGGTCACGTCGCCGCGGTCCATCTCGAAGGAGACGTCGTGAAGCACCTGCTCGTCGCCGTACCACTTCGAAACGTCGGACACGGTGAGGAAGTCGCCGTCACTCACGCCGACTCACCCTCCGGGATCGCGTAGTAGCTGCCGAGGCGGTCGAGCGCGCGGTTCGTCGTGAACGTGAGGACGAAGTAGATTGCACTGATAAAGAGGATGACTTCGAGCACCGCGGTCGTCTGCTCCGAGAACAGGTCGTACCCGCGGGTCAGCAGTTCGGCGAGCCCGATCGCGAAGACGATACTCGTGTCCTTCAACACGATCGTGAACTCGTTTTGGAACCCGGGGATCGACCGGCGCAGGGCCTGCGGCACGACGACGTACCGGACCGCCTCGAACCGCGAGAGCCCGATGGACCGGCCGGCCTCCAGCTGTCCGGCGTCGACGCTCGACAGCGCCGCGCGGAAGATCTGCGACTGGTAGGCGGCGCTGCGGAGGCCGAGGCCGAGTATCCCGGCGGTGACCGCCGAGGAGACCGACGCGACCCCGAGGTTGATCTGCGGGACGCCGACGACGAAGTACATCACGATGAGGATCACGACGATCGGCGTCCCCCGGAGAACGACGCCCGCGACGCTGACGGCTCGTTTGAGATACCCGTCGCCGTACACCTCGATCGCGCCCGCCGGGAAGCCGACGAGGAAGCCGAGGAGGATCGACGCGATGGTGAGCCCGATCGTCAACAGGGCGCCGACGCCGAGGTAGTCGGCGTTCCTGAGGACGAACTCCCAGTCTGCGGCCTCGCCGATGAACGCGGGAGCGATTCCGGCCGGTCGTGTCCCGGTCACGGCTTGAGCCGCAGGGTCGAGACTCTCGGCCGCCACGAGCGCGAGCGTCCCGGAGACCGACATCCTACTCCTGCCCGAACCAGGTGTTGGTTATCTCCTCGTAATCACCGTTGTCGCGGACGGTCGCGAGCCCGTCGTTGAGCGCCGACTGGAGCTCGGACTCGCCCTGTCTGAGGCCGAAGCCGAACTCCTCGCCGGTCTCCTCGATGAACGCGATCGTCACGTCCCGGTTGGCCGCGAAGGTCTCGGCGACGGGATTGTCGATGACGACGGCGTCGATGTTCTCGTTTTCGAGGTCCTCGACCGCGAGGACGTAGCTCCCGTACGTGCGGTAGTCGTCCTCGGCGACGAGTCCGGGGTCGACGAGATTCGACTGCACCTGATTTGCGCCGGTCGTCCCCGACTGCGCGCCGACCGCGACGCCCTCGAAGTCCTCCCACGCCTCGGGCTGGAAGCTGCCGCCCTCGCGCACGAGAATCGCCTGATCCGACTCCCAGTAGGGATCGGAGAAGGCGATCGTCTCCTGGCGGTCCTCGGTGATCGTCATGGCGGCCGCGATGACGTCGATCTGCTCGTTCTGGGTCAGCGCCGGGATGAGCGAGTCGAACTCGAAGGTCTCCCACTCGCCGATCTCGTACTCGGTCTCGCCGACGACGGCCTCCAGCAGATCGATGTCGAACCCGATCAGCTCCCCGTCCTCCTGCATCTCGAACGGCGGGAACCCGGGCGCGGTGCCGGGCGTGATCGTGGTGTCGCTCCCGCCGCCGAGGCACCCGGCGACTCCGGAGAGCCCGACGGCGCTGGCGCCGCCGGTCAGCTTCAGGTACGTCCGCCGACTCACGTCGGTCTCCGTGCGGTATGGCATACCGGTGTGAGAACGTGAACCGATTTTAACCTTTCCTCCGCGGACGAGGCGGCTCGACGGCGGTCGCCCGAATCCCTCCGGATCGATCCGGTGGATCGGCCCGCCCGTCCGAGGTGAGCGACTCGCCGCCGGGACCGCTCAGTCGCCGCCGATCGGCTCCGTCGCGGTGCCGGCGCCGTCGGCGCCGCGCGCGACCCACGCTGCCCCCGCGGCGAGCGCGGCGGCCGCGGCCAGCGCGACGAGGTTGAGCTGCTCCCAGACCGCGGTGTACAACACGAGATCGCGGCCCAGCAGGAGCGTCAGGACGAGCGCGGCCATCGCACCGCCGGCGAGCAGGCGGACCCGCCCGGCCGTCGAGCGGCTCACGCCCGCGTAGCCCGAGCGGACGGCCTCGGTGGCGAACGCGACCGTCGCGACGAGCCCCAAGTGGCCGGCGAGCCCGGTGACGTAAAACCCGGCCTGCGCGCCCGGCGAGTACGTCACGAACGGGACCGCCCGCGAGAACACCGCGCTGGCGACGATCCCCGCGACGGCGACGGTCGTCGCGATCCGGAGGAGCCGCGTCGACCCCCGCCCGCCGCCCCAGATGGTCGCCAGGCCGAGCAGCGTGAAGATCGTCAGCGCGACGATCAGGTGCGCCGCGTGCGTCGAGACGGTGTAGCCGCCGGGGACGAGGCCGCCGACGGTGACGGTGATCGCGCCGACCGTGATCTGTACCGGCAGGATGAGCACCGCGAGCGTCGCCGCGAACCGGGTCCGGCGGTCGAAGCTCCCGAGCCACGTCCAGCCGGCGGTCCCGATGATGAGGAACCCGGTGATCATCGCCCACGCGCGGTGGAACCACTCGATAAAGTCCGGGTTGATCGTCATCGCGGGGATGAGCTGGTCCGAACAGAGCGGCCACTGGGCCTCGCACGCCAGCCCGGAGCCGGTCGCCGCGGTGTAGACGCCGAGCGCGAACAGCGTCAGCGTCATCCCCGTCGTCGCCGCCGCGTATCGCCTGAAGGTCAGCCACGCGGGCCGAAGACTCATTACCCGAGTTCGGGAGCGAGCGCACTTAGACCGTTCGGACGCTCCACGCGGACGGGAACGAGACCGAACGAAGAGGACGGGTGTCGCGACCGCCCGACAGCGCCGCTTGCTTATAAATAAACGGCGCGGTGCTGTGCGGTGGCGCGCCTCCGAGCGCCCAACGGGCGCGAGTAGAGAGGGACCGAAGGTCCCTCTGACAGCCGGCGGCGGAGCCGCCGGCGAGAGCCCGCGAGGGAGTCGGACCGGCGCGGCCGCGCCGGTCCGACGAGGCTGGGGAGGTGTGAGGTGCTGTGCGGAGCGGTGTGGGGTGGGACTCAAAGGGGCAGTCCCGACGACGAAGGCGGCCGAAGTAAGCACCGCAGCGAGTGAGCGGAGCGAACGAGCGAGGAGCGCAACGAGGCCCCCAAGTCGTCGGGACTGGGGCTTTGGAGGTGGTCACCGTCGATACGCGATCACTCACTCATAAGCAAGCGACTGGGGCTTTGAAGCTGGTCACCGCGCTTTCAACGATCACTTATAAGCGGGCGGCTGAGGCCCTGTGGCCGCCCGTCGCGCCGCCGCCAGCGACGATTTATAAATACCCGATCACACAAACAGACCCGTCTCGCCGATACGCGTCTTATCCCGATAATTCCCGTTTCGCGCGCCGCGCTCGCTTGGACATCTCCTCGTTGCCCTCGACGTCCGCGAGGGTCTCGACGGCCTCCAGGTTCCGCACCGCGTCGTCGAGGAACGAGAGCACGTCGCCGGTGTACGCGTACACCATGTAGTCGTCCGTCATCACGTCCACGATCGCCTGCGGGCCGAGCCCCTCGGCGCGGAGCTCCAGCACGTACCGCATAAACTTCTCCTCGGGACAGCCGCAGTAGGGGTTCGCCTGACAGTCGCAGTCGAGGAAGTCCTCGGCGAAGTCGAGGATGCGGTCGCGCGTCGTGGAGTCGAGCTTCGAGAGGCCGTCACCGGTGAACAGCATGTCGAGGGTCGCGCCGGCGAACGCGCCCTTCGGAATGTTCGTCTCCAGCTGGGAGGCGAGCTGCCGGTGGTTCTTCACGTAGATCTTGTCGGTGAACGCCACGGGTACGCGGAAGTACGCCGGCGGACAGTAAAAGCGGCGCGGTGCGTCGACCCCGTCCGCGCGCCGGACGCCCCGAGGCGACTCGGCGCTATCACCGGACGGCACCGCGTCACACGCCCGTCCGGGAGTCGTAACGGTTATTTATCAAAGCGGGATAGATATCGACGCGTGTCCGGGTTAGGGTAGTGGACTATCCTTCAGCCTTGTGGAGGCTGAGACGCGGGTTCGATTCTCGCACCCGGACCTTCTCGCGGCGAGCAACACCGCGAGCCGCGAGGCTCCGCGGAGAATTGAAGCAGGGAGGTCGCGCGCAGCGAAGCGAGCACGTCCGACCGTGGTTCGATTCTCGCACCCGGACCCCTTTCACGACGTCATCGCGAACGAAGTGAGCGACTGCTCGAAGCGACGGAACCGCTCCGATGACCGCAGGGAGGAGTGACAAGTCCACTCTCGAACCGGCGGTGCGGCTAGAACTCGATCTCCTCACCATCCTCCGGCACGAGCACCCCGTCCGTCTCCGAGCGGAGCTCCTCCCGCGAAAGCAGGCAGTGATTGATCGCCTCCATGTGGACCGCGGCGACCGCGGCGTCGGTGGCCTCGCGGACGGCGGCGACGTCATCAACGCCCATCGTGATCGGCGCCCCCTGATTGAACCGCGCCGCGCCGCCGTTGAGGACGACCGCGTCGGGCTCGAACCGATCCAGCGTCTCCGCGACGGGGTCGTACCAGACCGTGTCGCCGGCGAGGTACAGCGTCGCCTCGTCCTCGAGGACGAACCCGGAGACGGGCCCCATCTCCTCGGCCAGCTCCCCGTGGCCGTGGCGGCCCGGGGTCCGGTGGAGGGTGACCCCCTCGAACGTCGCCGCGTCCTCGACGGGCCGCACGTCGGTGAATCCGTCCTCGACGAACGCGTCGGCCTCGGCGGGCTGACAGAACAGCGGGACGTCCGCGTCGAGCTCGGACTTCGCCGCGTCGTCGAAGTGGTCCGGGTGGCGATGCGTGACGATCACGGCGTCGTGCGACAGGTCGACATCGGGCATCGGGACGAGCGGGTTGGTGCGGTCGTTCGGCGTGTCGTCGATCGGCGGCAACGCGCCCCGCGACGCGAACAGCGGATCGACGAGGAACGTCGTGTCGCCGACGGTCGCGAGAAGGGTGGCGTTGCGAACGAGGGTGACGCTGGGGCCGACGTGCGTCGACATGTGCCGACCGCTTCGTCCGGCGCGGGGTTGTGAGTTGCGCCGCGCGCCTCGTCGTTACGTCGGGCGTCTCGTCGGGTATCGCCCCGTGTACTTATCTGTCGTTCGAGCGTCGTGTGTCGCGTAAATGACGGACGACGACCGATCGGGACCGGACGCGGCCGAAACCGACGCCGTCGAGGTCGAGCCCGCCTCGGACGTCGACGACACGGACACCGCGGAGACCATGCGAGGGCGGGCCGGCGAGAGCCGACTGAAGCTCTGGCTGCTGTTGCGGGCGAACCGGCTCGTCGTCGCCGGGGTCCTGACGGTCGTCGTCTTCGTCGCGTTCGTCGCGGTCGGCACCGGACTCTCGCCGTCGCTCCCGGCGAAAACCGGGGCGAGCGACCCGATCGAGACCCTGTTTTCCGCGATGATCACGGCCATCGTCACGGGAGCGACACTCGTCGTCACGATCGGGCAGCTCGTGCTCACGCAGGAGAACGGCCCGCTCGGCGACCAGCACGAGCGCATGGCCGGCGCGATGGACGTCAGGGACACCGTCGCGGCGTTGACCGACGCTCCGGCTCCCACGGATCCGGCCGGGTTCCTCGGCGCGATCCTCGGCGCCGCGTCGGGGCGAGCGCGCTCGGTTCGCGAGTCGGTGCACTCGCGGACCGACGCCGACGCGGAACAAGAGGGATCTGACGGAGCGGCCGCCCTTCGGAGCGATATCGGCGACCTCGCCGGGAGCGTCGTCGAGAACGCCGAGGACGTGCGCGGCCAGATCGAGGGCGCGCGGTTCGGGTCGTTCGACGTCGTCTTCGCGGCGCTGAACTTCGACTACGGGCGGAAGATCGCCCGAATCGAGCGTCTCACGGACGAACACGGGGACCGACTCACCGACCGGGAGCGCACGCTCCTCACCGAGCTCCGGGAGTCGCTCTCGCTGTTCGCCCCGGCGCGGGAGCACGTGAAGACGCTGTACTTCCAGTGGGCGCTGATCGACCTCTCGCGGCTGATTTTGTACGCGGCGGTCCCGGCGCTGCTCGTCGCGGGCGCCATGGTCGCCGTCGTCGACGTCGGGACGTTCCCGGGCCGCACGCTCGGAGTCGACCACCTCACGCTCGCGGTCGGTGGCGCGTTCGCCGTCACGCTGCTCCCGTTCGCGCTGTTCGTCGCCTACGTGCTCCGGATCCTCACCCTCGCGAAGCGGACGCTCGCGATCGGCCCGTTGGTGTTGCGGGATTCGGGGGGGTCGAGGGAATCGGACGACTCGGAGTAGCCGCGCGCGACCGGTCTCGGGACGGCGGATCGATGCCGGAACGGTCGCGATCGGATACCCGGACGCGGAGACCCCGAGATCGGCCGGCCACACCGAGCCGGAGTTCTGATAGCCATAATCTATATCTCGATCGATATTAATCGTGCCGTATGGTAACATCACCCGATTGGCTCTCGCTCGATGAGGGGGAGGAGGTCGTCTGGACGGGAAAGCCGCGGTTGCGCCGGATCGTTTCGAACGTCGTGACGTTCGTCGTCTGGTCGCTGGCGGCGTTCGTGGCGGCGTTCGTCCTCACGGCCGTTCTGAACGTCGAACTGCCCGTTCCGGATCGGGTGGTGTGGGCCGTCGCCGTCCTCTGGACGTTGTTCCAAGCCGTCACTCCCGTCCGGGCGTACTTGCAAACGAAGAACACCGACTACCTCCTCACCGACGAGAACGTCTACAAGAAGACCGGCGTCTGGTCGGAGAACGTCACCCGAATCGGCGTCGACAACGTCCAGAACACGCAGTTGAAGAAGAGCTTCTTCGGTAACGTCTTCGACTACGGGACGATCCTCCTCAGCACGGCCGGCGGGAGCGGCGTCGAGATGTCGATCGAGGACTTGGACGACCCCGACGGACTCCGTACCGAACTCCGGGCGAGGATCGCCGAGGCCGGCGACGGGAGCCGGGGTGAACCCGGAGGGGGGCACGGCGGCCTCGACCCCGAAACGATCGGGGCCCTCGTCGACGAGGCGACGGAACTGCGGAAAACCGCGGAAACCATCGAACGACACCTCCAATAGGCCCATGGCAGACGCGACTACCGAATCCGACGTCCCCGCACCGACGCCGGCCGACCACGAGGTTCCCGAGTGGCTCTCGCTCGAGGACGACGAAGAGATCCAGTGGACAGGCGAACCCGTTCCGGTCAGCATCGTCGGGACCGCCGTCTGGGGAGTGCTCCTCACGGTGGTCCTCATCGGCTTTCTCATCCTGCTTATGCTGCCGTTCTCGTGGCTCTCGCTGAAGAACACCGACTACGTGGTCACCAACAAGTCCCTGTACGTCAAGAAGGGGATCCTGGGAACGAACATCGAGAGCGTCGGCCTCGACAAGATCCAGAACACCGAGTACAGCCAGTCCTTCTGGGGGAAACAGTTCGGCTTCGGCAGCATCGACATCAGCACCGCCGGCAGTTCCGGCGCTGAGGTCAGTTTCCAGAACGTCGAAAACGCCCGCGAGGTCCGAGAGAAGATCTCCGGCCTGACCAGCGAATACGCCGCCGAAAACCGGCGGTCGGGTCCGACGGGCGACGAGACGACGGAATCGGCCGCCGCTACGGCCGACCGGATAGACGAACTGGTAGCGGAGCTCCGTGGCACTCGACAAGCCATGGAGCGGATAGAGCGGCACCTGAGCGAGGATGGGGAAACGCCGAGCGACGACTCGTCTTCCGCCGAGGACCCGCGGAACTGAGTGTTCCGCTCCTTTTCGGAGCGCCGGAGGCCTCGAAGTGAACGCTCGCCGTCGGGCCGTTTGTGTTGCGGGACTCGGGAGACTCGGACTCGCCGAGCGCGGCCGCTCTCGAGTCGCGGAAATGTCGCCCGCAACACTAACGACCGGTCTCATCTCCGGCGGCGTGCCGCGTCGACCGGGAAACCCTCGTGGCGGGCGGTCGCCTGCGCGGCGACGGGCGGGTCGCGTCTGCGACCGGATGTGACGCGCCTGGGTTCTCCGCGCTGTCATCGCTCCCATCGGGGAGTACTCGGGCGGGGACTGAGGGCGCGCACCCGACGATAGCCGGCGGGCGTATATAAGCGGCCGGACCGGCGGCCTCAGTTGTCCTGCTCGTGCCCGGCGACGACCACGCGCTCGCCGTCGTCGTCCTGTGACTCCGAGACCGACACGGGGTCGATCCCCCGGCGGGAGGCGTCGAACTCCGAGAGGAGGTACACGAGCCCGGCGAGCAGCAGGGCGCCGAGCGGGAGCAGCGCGAGCGGCGTCACCCGGGTGACTCCCCAGACGACGAGGAGGAGCACGACCACGGCGGCGACGGTGACCGCGTAGTAGATCTGCGTGCGGACGTGGTCGATCAGGTCGGCGCCGGTGAACGTCGCCGAGAGAACGGTCGTGTCGGAGATTGGCGAGCTGTGGTCGCCGAAGATGGCGCCCGAGAAGATGACGCCGACCATCGCCGCCACGAGCGTGTGGCCGGCTGCGCCGCCGCCGCTGATCTCCCACGCGATCGGGATCGCGATCGGGGTGACGATCCCCATCGTCCCCCACGAGGTCCCGGTCGAGAAGGCGATGACGCCGGCGACGACGAACACGAGGGCGGGCAGGAACGCCGGGGAGACGGACCCCACCGCGACGTTCGCGACGTAGGCGCCGGTGCCGAGCGCGTCGATCGCCCCGCCGATCCCCCACGCGAGCACGAGGATCGAGGCCGCGGTGAGCATGATCCCGAAGCCGTCGATCGTGTACTCGGTCGCGTCGCCGACGCCGAAGGTGTCGTAGGCCCTCCCGAGGACGAAGCCGCTGGCGACCATCGCGAACGAGCCGATCATGAGCGCGACCTCGTACGAGGCGTTGAGCGCGGCGTCCCACAGCCGCCCGCCGGCCGCGCCGAGCTCCCCGGCGAGGAGGTCGCCGCCGAAGCCGACCGGCGAGAAGTCGCCGGACCACAGCGCGGTCCCGACCGTCACGGCGACGAGCACCGCCACGGGGACGAAGAAGTTGACGAGCCGCGGGGTCGACGCCGGCGGCTCGCCCAGCTCGCCGGCGACGTCCTGCATCGGCACGGCCCCGTCGCGCGTCACCCGCCCGGAGGTCCACGAGCGGTTCTCGGCGGTCAGCATCTCGCCGTAGTCCCGCCCGGTGCCGACGATCAGGAGGACCATCACGATCGCGAGGATCGCGTACATGTTGAACGGGATCGAGGAGACGAACACCTCGAAGGTGCCGGGGCGGTTCGCGGCGGCGACGCCCGCGGACTCGTACCCCTCGGTGATGAGCGAGAGCTGGAACGCGACCCACGAGGAGATTCCCAGCGTCGCCACCGGCGCCGCCGTCGAGTCGACGATGTACGAGAGCTTCTCGCGGGAGATCCGGAGCCGGTCGGAGACGTCCTTCATCGCGGAGCCGACGATGGCGGTGTTCGCGTAGTCGTCGAAGAAGAGGACGATCCCGAGCCCCCACGCGACGAGCCCGGCCTGCCGCTGGTTGTCGAGGCGCTCGAGCGCCCAGTCGCGGACCGCGGCGGTGCCGCCGAGGTTCCACACCATGGCGACGCCGGAGCCGAGCAGCAGGGTGAACACGAGGATGGTCGCCTGGAACTCGTCGGATACCGCCGCGACGATCCACTCGAACGTCTGGACGATCCCGAGCCCGCCCGTGACGATGACGGCACCCGACCAGATGCCGAGGAACAGCGACAGCACCGCCTTCCGGGTGATCACCGCGAGGACGATCGCGAGCAGCGGCGGGGCGACGGACAGCGCTCCGAAGTCGGTCATTATCTCCTGCACTCACGCGAGAGTATTTAATACCTCTCCGAGAGGGTCAGCTGACGGATACACGCGGATACGGATCGGTTGCGTAGTAATCACAAGAGAATCGGCGAAGAGTCGATCGGTCGTTGCCGCAGTCGGGAGTTCCGGTGACAAACCGACGATCGAGCGTGCGGCGAGACGGCGCCCGTCGCCGGCGGGACCGGCGGCGTCGGCGCGTATCCGAACGCACTTACGTCCCTGTGACCGACCCACGTGCAATGTCTGTACGAGTCGGCATCCTCGGTGCCACCGGCGCCGTGGGTCAGCGGTTCATCCAGTTGCTCGACGACCACCCGACGTTCGACCTCGCGGCCGTCACGGCGAGCGGGGACAGCGCCGGGAAGACGTACCGCGAGGCGGCCAAGTGGCGCGTCGACACGCCCATCCCGGAGAGCGTCGCGGAGATGGAGGTCGCGGAGACCACGCCCGCGGGCATCGCGAACGACGACGTCGACCTCCTGTTCTCGTCGCTCCCCTCGGGAGTCGCCGCCGAGGTCGAGCCGGCCTTCCTCGAAGAGGGGTACGTCGTCTCCTCGAACTCCTCGAACGACCGCATGGCGGCGGACGTCCCGCTCACCATCCCCGAGATCAACCCGGGCCACCTCGACCTCATCGAGGTCCAGCGCGACGAGCGCGGCTGGGACGGCGCCCTCGTGAAGAACCCGAACTGCTCGACGATCACGATGGTGCCCACCCTCGCGGCGATCGACCGGTTCGGCGTCGAGAGCGTCCGCGTCTCCACGCTGCAGGCGGTCTCGGGCGCTGGCTACTCCGGCGTCACCTCGATGGAGATCATCGACAACGCGATCCCGCACATCGGCGGCGAAGAGGAGAAGATGGAGACGGAGTCGCGCAAGCTCCTCGGCGAGTTCGACGGGGCGGAGGTGCACCTCCACGGCGCCGACGTGGCGGCCTCCTGTAACCGGATCCCCACGCTCGACGGCCACCTGGAGAACGTCTTCGCCGAGTTCGCCGAGGACCCGTCTCCGGCCGACCTCCGCGAGGCGATGCGCTCGTTCGAGGGCGCCGGCGCGCTCCCGAGCTCGCCCGACCAGCTCATCAAGGTGTTCGGTGAAGACGAGCCGGAGCGCCCGCAGCCCCGTCTCGACCGCACGTACGCCGACGGCATGGGCATCGTCGCCGGCGGCGTGCAGTCGACCGAGGCCGGCGCGAAGTACAACTGCCTCGCGCACAACACGGTCCGCGGCGCGGCGGGCGCCTCGCTGCTCAACGGCGAGCTGCTCGTCGAGGAAGGCTACGTCTGAGGCTCGACTTCAGATCGATCGCCGCCGCGTCCAACGGCCGACTGTTCTTTTAACGACCCGGCAGCGATTGGACCGCTGGTGGGAATGTCGGAGTTTCGCAGTGGCGCGTGCCGACGAGCGCCCGGAAGGCGCGAGTCGCACGCGTGAGGGAGTCGCGAGCGCTTGTAAGCGCGACCGACGAGGCTGGGGAGGCGTGAGGTGCGGCTGCCGTGCGGGGCGGGACTCGAAGGGGCAGCCGCAAAGACGAAGCACGGCGACGAAAGCACCGCAGGAACGAGCGAAGCGAGTGACGAGGAGCGCAGCGAGCCGCGCGAGTCTTCGCGGCTGGGGCTTCGGTGGTGTTGGCGTCAGTCAGCTGTTTATAAGCGTCATCGTCGTCCGGCCGGGCGGCCGGGGATTCGGCGGGTTTTGTCGCCACTCCGAGATTACTCGCTTATAAATAACCGGTCGCCGAGGTGACCGTCCCCGCCGCCACCGGAGCCGGTCCGCTCGCGCCCTACTTCCCTTCGAACTCGGGCTCGCCGTCGCCCATGAACGCCGTGACGCCCTCCATGAGGTCGTCGGTGTTCATCACGTGGCCGAAGCCCATCGCCTCGACTTCGAGGCCGGCCTCGCCGTCGGTGCGGCCGGCGTGCATCGCGCGCTTCGTGTACTTCTGCGCGATCGGCGGGCCGGCGGCGAGCGACTCGACCAGCTCCCGCGCGCGCTCGTCGAGCTCGTCGTCCGGGACCACGTCGTTGAGGAAGCCGTACTCCGCCAGCGTCTCGGCCTCGTAGCGGTCGGCGGTGAAGATGATCTCCTTCGCGCGCCCCTCGCCGACGATCCGGGCGAGCCGCTGGGTGCCGCCCCAGCCGGGGAGGAGCCCGAGGTTGTGCTCTGGCTGGCCGAGCTCCGAGCGGTCGGAGGCGACCCGCAGGTCGGCCGCGGTGGCGAGCTCCATCCCGCCGCCGAGGCAGTAGCCGTCGATGGCGGCGACCACGGGTTTATCGGAGTCCTCTAACTTGCCGAACGTCTGTTGGCCCTGCCGCGAGAGCTCGACCGCGCTTATCGGCTCGGCGCCGCCGGCGGCCATGCTCTGGACGTCGGCGCCGGCGGAGAAGGCGCGGTCGCCGGCGCCGGAGAGCAGGATCGCCCGCACGTCGTCGTCGGCGTCGAGCCGGTCGATCGCGTCGGCGAGCTCGTCGAGCAGCTCGCCGCTTATCGTGTTCATCCGGTGCGGGCGGTCGATCTCGACGTGCCCGACGCGGTCCTCGACGGCGACGTTGAGGGTGTCGTAGGCGGCGAAGCGGTCGCCCGTTCCGTCGCCGTCCTCGGCGTCGCCTCCCTCGGCGCCGTCCCCGTGGAACCCGCCCGCCTCGGCGGCCTCGCGGAGGTAGTCGGTCGCCTCGTAGCGCGCCTCGCCCGTCTCCTCGTGGAGGTCGTCGAGGACGTCGACGAGGTCGGCGAGCCCCTCGTTGTCGGCGAGCTTCGCGGGCCCGTCCGGGAACCCGGCGCCGAGCATCACGGCGCGGTCGATCGCGGGCGCGTCGGCGACGTCGTTCCCGATGAGGCCGGCGACCTCGTTGGCCATCACGGCGAGCAGCCGCCGACGGACGTCCGCGTCGATCGCGTCCGAGGGGATCTGCGCGCCCTCGCCGTCCTCGTAGTCGTAGAAGCCGGAGCCGGTCTTCTTGCCGAGCTCCTCGGCCTCGACCTTCTCGACGAGCAGCGGGCAGGGACGGTACGCCTCGCCGAGCACCTCGTGCATGTAGTCGAGCACGTGGTAGCCCACGTCGATGCCGACCTGATCCGCGAGCTCGAACGAGCCCATCGGGAGCCCCATGTCGAACTTCGTCGTGGAGTCGACCGCCTCCATCGTGGCGTCGCCGGACTCGACGATCCACGCCGCCTCGTTCATCAGCGGGACGAGGATGCGGTTGACGATGAAGCCGGGGCTGTCCTTCCGGACGCGCACCGGGGTCTTCCCCATCGACTCCGCGAGCCCCTCGATCAGTTCGAGCGTGTCCTCCGAGGTGTGTTTCCCGGAGATGACCTCGACGAGGTCCATCCGCACCGGCGGGTTGAAGAAGTGCATCCCGCAGAAGCGCTCGGGGCGGTCGGTCACCTCGGAGAGCTCGGTGATCGAGAGACTGGAGGTGTTGGTGACGAAGACGGCCTCCTCGGGCGCGTACTCGACGACCTCGTCGTACACGTCCTTCTTGATCGCCATCTTCTCGGGGACGACCTCGACCACCACGTCGGCGTCGGCCAGCGAGTCCTCGAGGTCGACGTACGCCTCGACGCGGTCGAGTGCGGCGTCCGCCTCGTCCTCGCCGATCCGGTCCTTCTCGGCGAGCTTGCCGAGCGACCACTCGATCTGGTCGTAGCCGTCCTGAACGAACTCCTCCTCGATGTCCCGCAGCGCCACGTCGTAGCCGGCGAGCGCGGCCACCTCCGCGATACCGTGGCCCATGTTCCCGGCGCCGAGGACCGTCACGTGCTGCACGTCGTCGAGTTCCATACGGCAACGGTCGGAACCGTCATGGTTGAACGTTTCCATCTTCCAAACGGGAAACTCGCGGTAAGTTTACTCGACGCGCGGAATCGATCAATCCGTCGGTCCGACGCCCGCGACCGAAACCGTCGGGTATCTCCGGCCCCAACCCGCGGGTAATGGACGACCGAGTCGCGGCGACCCTGCGCGAGGACCCGACGCTGGCGGCGCTGATCGATCGGCACGGCCGGCTGTCGATCGAGCCCGCTGACGACGAGTTCGCGCGCCTCTGTACCTCGATCGTGAACCAGCAGCTGTCGACCGCCTCGGCGGCGGCGATCCGCGAGCGGTTCGTGGACGTGCTCGGCGGCGACCCCACCCCGGACCGCGTGCTCGCGGCCGACGAGGCGGCCTTACGGGAGGCCGGCCTCAGCGGGACGAAGGTCGAGTACCTGCGGGAGGCCGCCGGCGCCTTCCGCGACGGCGACCGCGACCTGACCCGCGAGGGGCTGGCGGACGCGAGCGACGAGGCGGTCGTCGACGCGCTCACCGAGATCCGCGGCGTGGGGGAGTGGACCGCCCGGATGTACCTCATCTTCGCGCTCGGCCGCGAGGACGTGCTCCCCCTCGGCGACCTCGCGGTGCGGAAGGGGATCGAGCGGGTGTACAACGACGGCGAGGAATTGTCACGGGGGGAGATGCGCGACATCGCCGAAGCGTGGCGCCCCTACCGGAGCTACGGGACGCGCTACATCTGGGCCGAGTACGAGTCGTAAGTAGTTGGGTCCGGTTCGGCGGTGGATCATTCAAACGTCCCAGCCGCCCGTTTATAAATAGGTGATCGCGGAGTAACGGTGAACACCTCCAAAGCCCCAGTCGCTCGTTTATAAGTGATTGAGTGAGGATCGACGGTGAACGCCTCCAAAGCCCCAGCCGGCGAGGCGGTCGCACGCTCGCTGCGCTCCTCACTCGGTCGCTATCGCTCCCTCGCTGCGGTGCTTACGTCGCCTGCGACCGCCTCGCCGACTGCCCCTTTGAGTCCCACCCGACCGCCCCGCACCTCACGCCTCCCCAGCCTCGTCGCCGGCGGCGGAGCCGCCGGCTGCCCGTGGCGCCACGCGCCACGCTGTCACCGGACTACGTCCGGTTGCAAGCGAGAGCTTCGCTCTCGCCCTGTCGGTCGCCTGCGGCGACCGACTCCAGCGAGGGACCGGAGGTCCCTCGGGCAGCCGGCGCGTA
>NZ_MWTH01000015.1:228456-470642 GCF_059752395.1 Halorubrum sp. B53
GCGCCGGCGACCTCGCGGTCTCCTCGCGGCCGCCGAGGGCGGCCGCTCGGAGGCGCGCCGCCGTGATTATTTAAATGGTCGACCGCGAACCCGTCTACTCCTCTTCTTCAAGGATCTCGCCGGCCTCGCCGCGTTCGGCCTCGTCGACGTCCGCGCGCTTGCGCACGTCGACCCGGTAGTCGGTGAGGATGTCGCGGCCGAGGAGGAGCGGGTAGTCCATGTGTCCGCGGTCCTCGACGCTCGCGGTGACGGTGTGCTGGTTCCCGCCGATTCCGATGACGAGGTCGACGACCGGGCGGGCCTTCCCGCCCTTCACGCTGCCCGACTTCACTCGGGTCATGCTCTTGATCGGGCCGGCGCCGATTTCGGCCGCGAGCTGGGTGTCGATGCTCGTCCGCGTCGCGCCCGTGTCCGACTTCCCGAGCGCCTGGGTAGAGCCGGAGGTGCCGGTGACGACGACCTCCTCGATGTAGCCGATGACCGGCTGTTCGGACGGCGTCGGCTTCGGGACGGGCGCACAGGAGGGGCGCGAGTCGTCGAGGGTGGCGGCGATACGCTCGACGTCGTCGTCGTCCACCTCGCCGCCCACCGTCTCGATCGCGAGCCGCGCGATGTGCGGCGCGGGGCTCCTGCCGGTCGCCTCGTAGAGGCCTTTAAAGCCGGCCGTCGGATTCACCTCCAGCACGTACCAGCCGTCGTACCCCTCGACGAGGTCGACGCCGGCGTAGTCGAGGTCCATCACGTCGGCCGCGTACAGCGCCGTCTCGGCGGCCTCCTCGGGCATGTCGTCGGTGGCGTCCTCGACCGCGCCGCCGAGCGCGACGTTGGTGCGCCAGTCGCCCTCCGGCGCGTAGCGGTACATCGAGCCGACGATCTCGTCGCCGACGATGTACACGCGCAGGTCGCGGTGCTTCTCGTCGTCGCGGTCGATGAGCTTCTGGAGGAACGCCTGTCGGTTCCCGACCTTCGGGTTCACGCGCTCCGTGAGGTCGACCTTCCACGTGCCGCCGCCGTGGGTGCCGATCGCGGTCTTGTAGACGCCGACCTCCCCGAAGCGCTCGCGACCCTCGTTGAGCCGGTCGTTCGACAGCGCGAGCAGCGCGTCGGGGACGCGGATGTTCCAGTCGGCGAGCGTCGCCGCCGTCGCGAACTTGTGGATCGACGCGAGCACGGCGTTCGGCTCGTTCAGCATCGGCCGGATGCGCTCGAACGTCGCCGCCAGCCCGAGCAGCTCCGCGGGCTGGTCGGTGTTCGAGAGCAGCAGCCGGTTCGCGATGACGTCCACGGCGGGCTCCACCGAGACGTCGCCGTCGTCGACGCTGATCGCGGCGTTCTCCTCGCGGAGCCACACGGGCTCGTGCCCGAGGTCCTCGACCGCGTTGCAGATCGCCTTCGTTTCCTTGCTGTTGTGCAGCGACAGCACTCCCACCCGGACCGGGTCCGAACTCATGGCCCCACCTGCGTTCCCCCACGTAAAAGGTCGCCCGATCGGCGAGCGCGGCGGCGGCGCCGTCAGGTCCGAGTGGCGGGCCGGAGGTGCCGAGCGGCGGGTCGGGGGAGTACGGTTAATGGCGCGTCGCCCGAACACGGGCCCGTGACCGCAGTCGTCAGGGCGTTCGTGCGACGCCGCTCTCGGGTGTTCGCCCGACCCGGTGTCGGACCGCTCGCCGTCAGTCGCGAGGACCCCGAATCGGCGACTAACCCGCTCGACGCGGTCGTCGGCGACGTGCGCGCGGACGAGGCCGATCCGACCGAGAGCGCGCGGCGGGCGCTGCGAGCGGCAGAGCTGAGCGGCGACTTCGAGCTCGTCCGCTGCGGTGAGCCGCTGTCCGTCTCGGACGGAACGGTCGACCGGACGGTCTACCCGTTCCTGTTCGAGGCCGCGGCCGGCCGCGAGACGAGCGATTCGCCCGCCGTCGAGGGGGAGTGGCTCCCGCCGACAGACTTCCTCACGCGCGACGCGGCTCCGGGGGTGTGGGAGAGTTACCGCCGCGTCGCGCCCGACGTCGACCTGGTTCGGACCGACGAGACCCACGGCGCGTCGTGGCTCTCCCTCCGGGCGCTCGAGGCGGTCCGCGACGCGGCCGGCGCGGTCGCGTTCGGGGCGCGCGACGGGGGGATCGACCGGGTCGCGGCGCTCGCGCGCGAGCTCCGCAGCGCTCGGCCGAGCATGATCGTCGTTCGACACCGGATCGACCGGGCGATGAGCGGGACCGAGCGGACGCCCGAGGCGGTCCACGACCGCGCCGTCGACGCGCTCGACGCCGCGCACGACGCGGACCGGCTGGCGGCGGAGCGGGCGGCGACCCCGATCGCCGACCTGCCCGGGAGCGTCGCGACGCTGTCGCGGTCCGGAACCGTCGCGGCGACGTTGCGGCGGGCCGAGAGCGCGGCCGTCGTCGGCGAGTCGCGCCCGAGTCGCGAGGGGGTCGCCGCGGCCGAGGGGCTCGTCGACGCCGGTCTGGACGTCACGCTCACGACCGACGCCGCGCTTCCCGGACTCGTTCGCGAGGGCGACGTCGGCTGCGTCCTGCTCGGCGCCGATCGGGTCCTGCCGAACGGGGGCGTGGCGAACAAGGTCGGGTCGTATCCGCTCGCGCTGGCCGCGGCCGACGCCGATGTCCCGGTGTACGCGGTCGCCGCCGCCGACAAGATCGCGACGACGGACCGGGTCGTTCGGGAGTCGGGGGAGGCGTCGACCGTGTACGACGGCGACCGCGACGTCGAGGTCGCGAACCCGATATTCGAGCGCGTCCCCGGCGACCTGTTGACCGGGGTGATAACCGAGGAGGGGCGGCTCGATCGGGCGGCGATCTCGGAGCGGGCCCGGGAACACGAGTCCCGGTCCGCGTGGGTGAGCCGGTGGGACCGCGGATAGGGGTCGGGCGCCGCGGGATACTATCCTGTCGGCCGATTCGCGACCGTCGTCGCCGGGTCGCCATATATATTTCCCCCGCGGTGCTCCCGTCAGACATGAGCGACGACCGGGTGTTCACGTACAACGGCGGCGCGGTGCCGCCGGGCGAGACGCAGAACATCCGCTACGGGATCAGCGAGACGTACCTCGGCGACCCCGTCCGGATCCCCGTGACCATCGTCAACGGCGAGCGAGACGGGCCGACGGTGTTCCTCACGGCGGCCGCGCACGGCGACGAGCTCAACGGGATCGAGGTGGTGCGCGAGGTCGCACACGACTGGGACCTCGCCGGCCTCGCCGGGACGCTCGTCTGCCTCCCGGTACTCAACGTCCCCGGGTTCATCGCCCAGCAGCGCTACCTCCCCGTCTACGACCGGGACCTCAACCGGTCGTTCCCCGGCGAGCCCGGTTCGACGAGCTCGAAGCGGATGGCTCACCAGATCTACTCGAACTTCATCGAGCCCTGCGACTTCGGGCTCGACTTCCACACCTCCACCCGCGGGCGGACGAACATGCTCCACGTTCGCGGGGATATGACCGACGACGGCGTCCACCGCCTCGCGATGGCGTTCGGCTCGAAGGTGATCATCGACAGCGAGGGGCCGAGCGGCACCCTCCGCGGCGAGGGGACGGCCGACGGGATCCCCACGATCACGATCGAGATGGGCGAGGCCCACCGCTTCCAGCGCCCGCTCATCGACGACGCGCTCGACGGCGTGCGCTCCGTCTTCGCCGAGTACGGGCTGCTCGAGACGGGGACGGTGCGCTGGCCCGGCTGGCGGACGATCATCGCCGGGGCGGGCGAGAAGACGTGGCTCCGCGCCGACTCCGGGGGAATCGTCGACACGCACTTCGAGAGCGGCTCGCTCGTCCGCGAGGGCGACCGGATCGCGACGATCACCAACCCCTTCAAGGAGGACGCGGTCGCCGTCGAGGCCCCCTTCACCGGACTGCTCATCGGGCTCTTGGAGAACCCCGTCGTCTACCCCGGCAACCCCCTGTGTCACCTCGTCGAGATCGACGAGGCGACGCGCCGGGCGATCGAGACCGGCGACGCGCCGACCCCGGTCGGCCAGCCGGAGTCGGCGGACTGACCCGTCGGAACGGCTTATCCGCGGGAACGCTTTTGGCGTCGACGGGACAACGGCGACGTGTCCGGACGGATCCGGACGGGTGATCCCATGAGTGATCTCAGCCTATCGAGTCCGGCGTTCGGCGACGGCGAGCGCATCCCCGCGGAGCACGGCTACGCGGAGCGAAACGTCAATCCGCCGCTGCGGATCGACGGCGTCCCCGACGAGGCGGCGGCGCTCGTGCTCATCGTCGACGATCCCGATGCGGAAGAGCCGGCGGGAACGGTGTGGGACCACTGGCTGGTCTGGGACATCGCCCCCGGTCGCGAGGAGATCCCGGAGAACTGGTCCCCGACAGGGGCGACCGAGGGACAGAACGACTTCGGCGAGCACGGCTACGGCGGACCGAACCCACCGGACCGCGAGCACACCTACCGCTTCCGGCTGTACGCGGTCGATGAGCCGCTCGACCTTCCGCCGTCGACCGACAAGGAGGGCCTCATCGACGCGATGACGGGACGGACCGTCGGTAAGGCTCGGATCGACGGGACGTACCCGGCGTGATCGGTCGCGAGGCGTCGGACCGCGGCGACTCTGTGATCGGCCTCAAGGCGTCGGACCGCGGCGGCCTCCCGATCGGACCTTATATTTCGCCGCGGGCGAACCACCGACCATGACCGAGGACCTCGACACGCCGGTGCTCGACAACCACCTCCACCTCGATCCGCGACACGGCCGCGGGATCGACGCCGTCGAGGACTTCGTCCGGCTCGGCGGCACCCACCTGCTCGTGGTGAACAAGCCCTCGTGGCACCTCGGCGTCGAGCCCGACGAGCCGGCCGACTTCCGCCCCGTCTTCGAGGAGACGCTCGACGCGGTCGCCGCCGCGACCGAGGTCCTCCCGGGGCGCGCGTGGCCCGTCCTCGGCGTCCACCCCGGCCTGATAAGCCGCCTGGTCGACGAGCGCGGCTTCGCCCCCGAGGACGCCCGCGACCTGATGCAGGGGGGCTTGGAGGTCGCGAGCGAGTTCGTCGCCGACGGCCGGGCGCTCGCGCTGAAGTCCGGCCGCCCGCACTACGACGTGACCGACGCCGTCTGGGACGCCTCGAACGCGGTCACTCGGCGCGCGTTCGAGCTCGGCGCCGCGCTCGACTGCGCCGTCCAGCTCCACACCGAGGCCAGCGAGGACCTCACCGACCTGGCCGCCGTCGCCGAGGAGTCCGGGCTCGATCCGACGAAAGCTGTCAAACACTACGCCGAGGGCCGGCTCGCGGGCCCGACGCCGAGCGTGATGAGCGAGAAGGACCGGCTCGAACGCGCCGCCGAGTCGGGCGAGCCGTTCCTGATGGAGACCGACTTCGTCGACGACCCGGAGAAGCCGGGGATGGTGATGGGCCCCAAGACCGTCCCGCGCCGCGTCCGCTGGCTGCTGGAGGAGGGCCACGACGAGGCGGTCCGACGCGCTCACGTCGAGACGCCCCGAGACGTGTACGGGATCGACACCGAGGCGACGCTGGCGGAGCCGACGTCGTGAGCGACCGCGCCTCTGCGGACAGCGCCGGGGACGGCTCCGCGCCCCCCGAACTCCTCTTCACCGGCTTTCCCGGCTTCCTCGGCTCGGCGCTCCTCCGGCGGGTCCTCGCCCGCGGCGACGGGCCGGTCGCCTGCCTCATTCAGCCCAGGTACCGCGAACTGGCCGAGGATCGCGCTCGGGAGATCGTCGCGGAGGTCGGGAGCGAGGCGGACGGTACCGACTCCGAGTCCGCGCATCCCCCGGCCGTCCACCTCTACGAGGGCGACATCACCGAGCCCGACCTGGGACTCGGCTCGGCGCTCGACGATCCGGACCTGCTGGCGGGCGTCGAGGAAGTGTACCACCTCGCGGCGGTGTACGACCTGAGCGTCGACGCCGACCTCGCTGAGTCGGTCAACGTCCGCGGGACCGAGCACGTTCTTGACGCCGCCGAACGGCTCGCCGTCGACCGGCTCCACTACGTGAGCACCTGCTACGTCAGCGGCCGGTACGACGGCGTCTTCACCCCGGACCGGCTCCGCGAGGGCCAGTCGTTCAACAACCGCTACGAGGCGTCGAAGTACCGCGCCGAGGTCGCGGTGCGGGAGCGGATGGCCGACGGGCTCCCGGCGACCGTCTACCGGCCGGCGATCACGGTCGGCGACAGCGAGACCGGCGAGACCGACAAGCTCGACGGCCCGTACAACCTCCTCCGGCTGCTCTTCGCACAGCCCGCGCGGCTCGCGTTCGCGTTCACCCTCCCCGGCGCCGACGAGACCGAGTTGAACGTCGTGCCGCGCGACTACGTCGTCGACGCGATCGCGGCGCTGAGCGGCCGGCCGGAGACGGTCGGCGAGACGTTTCAGCTCTGCGACCCGGAGCCGCTGACGGTCCCGGAATTCGTCGCGACGCTGAGCGACGCGGCCGGCCGCCGGACGGTGACCGTCCCGACACCGAAGCGGGTCGCGAAGGCGGCGGCCCGCCTGCTCTCGGCCGCGGGAGTCGGCGTGGAGCCGGCGACGATCGACTACTTCGACCACCCGACCCGCTACCGCTGTCCGAACGCGCGGGCGGCGCTGGACGGAACCGGCGTCGAACCCCCGCCGTTCGAGTCGTACGTCGACCGGATCGTGGCGTTCGCCCGCGAGAACCCGTCCGTCGGCGACGACCCGATGACGTGACCGGGGGTGCCGACCCCCGAATCCCGTCATCGACCGGGTGAGACGCCCTCTCTCGGGACGATCGATAGGAAAGGCATTTGAGTAGTCCGGGCGACGTACCGCACATGACCGACGACGACGCCGTTGAAACGTTTTATACCGACGACCGCTGGCAGAACTGGCTCGATCGCTTGAAAGAGGAGGACCTCGACCCCGAGAACGAGGACTCGGCGCGGCTCCTCTTGAACCTCCAGGACGACGCGGCGATCGCCGTCGTGAAGGTGCTCGCGGCGCTCGACGAGGACCGCATCGACGAGGACCGCGCGGTCGAGGAGATCCGCGGCGTGCGCGACATCGTCCTCGCCGACGTCGACTTCGACGACGAGGACAAGGTGATGCTGATCGACGGCGTCCAGACCTCGCTCGTCCCCGTCTTCTACGCGGCCGAGGAGTACGTCGTCGGCGGCGTCGTCGAGGGCGACGTGACCGAGTTCGTGCGCGCGGCCGCCGACGCGGAGGCCGAGGACGACCTCGACGCCGCGCTCGGCTACGTCGTGCAGGCCGGGACCCGCGTCATCGACGGCGAACAGCTCGACATCGACCTCGTCGAGGATCTGGAGTACGGGCTCGTCTCGGAGTGGGTCAACGGGCTCGACTCCCTGCAGTCCGCGATCGAGGACCCCGAAGTCGTCGAGGAAGAGGACTGAGCGCGGCGGTCGGTCCGATTTCGTTTCTCGCGGTGCGTTCCCGTTCGGCGAGCCGTCAGAAAATCGATGAGAGCCTCACCGCATCGGGACGCAACAGACCGGTACAGCCGCGTTGCGTACGACCGTCTCGGTGACGCTTCCGATGAGATGGCGTCTGAGGCCGGATCGGCCGTGCGTTCCCATCACGATGAGGTCGACATCGTGTTCCTCGCCGTACGAGAGGATCGTGCGTGCGGCCGGGCCGGTCGCGATACTGCCCGTGACGCTGACGTCAGCCGCTCGGGAACGTTCGCGGACCGTCTCGAGCGCCTCCCGTCCGGCCTGCCCGAGCGCGTCGTGGATCTCCGCCGACTCCTCAACGCCACCGAACCGACTCGTGTCGACGGAGTAGACGGTGTGCACCGTTGCGCCGTACGCCTCGGCGAGGGTGATCCCCCACTCGATCGCGAGTTCCGCTCCCTCGCTGCCGTCGGTCGGAAGAAGCACGTTTTCGCACGGCTGATCGCCGATATCGTCGATGTCCGCGTCCGGAGTCACCGTGACGACCGGGACGTCCGCGGTCCGGACGGTCTTCTCCGCGACGCTCCCGAGCACGACCCGTTCGAACCCCGTCCGTCCCTGCGTCCCCATCACGATGAGATCGATGTCGCGGGTATCGACGTAGTCGTTGATCGTCTGGACCGGGACCCCCGACTCCACGGCGGTAGTGATTTCCCCGGAGAGATGGGTCCGGGCGAGGTCCGCGACGGAATCCACCGCCCATTCGGCCTCCGCTTCGAGCAGCCGCTCCCGTTCGGCCTGACTGTCGGCGTCCAGACCGGATTCGATTTCGTGGCTGTCGACCACCGACACCGCGTGGAGGTCGGCACCGACCGTGGCGGCGAGATCGACCCCTCGCCGTGCCCCTATCTGCGCCCCGTCGCTGCCGTCGGTCGGCACGAGAATTGAGTCGATCGTCGGGCTCATACCCGCAGATTCGAACGCCGTTGATTTAACGCTACGTTCGGTTCCCACGGCAAGGTAGAGGGGGTACGTGTAGCGGTCGGCGATACGTCGCTCCTCCTGAGACGAGATCACCATTTATCAACACCCTACCCGTAGTTTCCGTATGATATCGCGAGTTCTCGTCCCGATGGACGAGTCGGAGATGGCCCGGAAAGCGCTTGAGTACGCCCTCGAGAATCATCGCGACGCGGAGATCACCGTCTTGCACGTCGCTGGCGGGCCGTCGCCGTGGGGAGGAGCGGCCACGTCACTCGCGCTCGAGGAGGATATCGAAGCGGCGGCCGAAGAGCGTGCGAAGGAGGTGTTCGACGACGCTCGGGAGCTCGCGGCCGAGTACGGTGTCGAAGTCAGTACCGAGGTTCAGTTGGGACATCCGGCTCGGACGATTCTGAATAGAGCCGGCGACTTCGACGCGGTCGTGATCGGGAGCCACGGCGGCTCGCTGGCCGATCGACTGGTCGTCGGGAACGTCGCCCAGAAGGTGTTCCGCAACTCGCCCGTTCCCGTCATCGTCGCTCGGTGAGTGACGGCGACTGCGAGCGACGGTCGGACGCGTCTCGGGTACCCCGGGCGAATAGCGCCGACTGAACTGTTTTGAACGCTCGCGACGTGAGTGCGGTATGGCTCTCCCCGCGGCCGAACTCGCGATCGCGCTGCTCGTCGTCTGGACGGCCAGCTCGTTCGTCCCGTTCGTGCCGAGCGGCGTCCTCGCGGCGCTGACCGTCGTCGGGTACGCGTACACCACAGGCTTCGCCGAGCCCGGTCTCGCCGTGCTGCTCGCGCTCGTCCTCGTCTCGCTCTCGGCCTCCGCGGCGGAGCTACTGTCGGGGTTCGTCTCGGGGAAACTCGGCGGCGCGCCGACGCGGACGGTCGCCGCCGGCACGGTCGCCGGCGTCCTGTTGGTGTTCGTTTTGGGTCCGATCGGTTTCGTCGTCGGACTGGGCGGAACCGTCTTCCTCGCGGGGCTTTACGAGAACGCCGACGAGCCGCGCGCCGCCGCCCGGCAGTCGGTGTACGCGGTGATCGGTGCCCTCGCCAGCTCGCTCATACAGGCGGTTATGCTGGCCAGCGTCGCCGTCGTATTTGCGCTCTCCGTTCTATAAATACTGACGGCGCGGTCCGACGGGACCTCCCGGTAGCGACGTCGAACGGCGCCGTGACACGGACGAGACCCGACGGCCGCGAACGTCCGGTCCGCTATCCGACGACCGCGAACAGGAGGAGGTTGTGCGCGGCCGGCCCGAGGCCGACGGCGGCCACGAACCCGAGCAGGAGGTATCCCTCGGCCGGTCGGTCGCGGACGTACTCCGCGAACAGCCAGACCACACCGCTGGCCACCGCGAGCTTCACCAGCAGGAACACCCACCCCTCGCCGAGCACCGGCACCGTCGGGATCCAGTCGAACCCAAGGAGGATCCGGGAGAGCGGCGTGCGCTCCCCGAAGCCGAGCTGGGTCGTCCCCACCGCGGTCGAGACGCCGTCGAGCGCGTGGCCGAACACCGCGAGCGCGCCCACGCCGCCGGTGACGGCGGTCTCGGGGCGGAGCCGCGTCAGACCGACCCAGACCGCGGCGGCGACCGGCAGGCTCGCGACGAGCGCGACCGTCGACCACCGCGCACCGGCCGGCGAGACCCCGGTCGCGAGCGCGGTCCCGACGACCGGGACGAGGAGGAGCGCGCCGGCGGCGGCGAGGGCGGTCGGGACCCGCTCCGGCGGGCCGGTCGCGATCGCGAGCCACGCCGCGCCCGCGAGCGACCCGACCGTGAGGTACACCGTCGGGGAGCCGGCGAGCGGTGAGAGGACCGGCGGGAGCGCGTCGACGACGTACAGCACGTGAGCCGCGGACCCGAGCGCCATCCACGGCGCGAGCGCGAGCACGTGGCGACCGGTGACCCGCGGGGGGTTCCGGCGGAGTGCGAGGCCGACCGCGCCGGCCGCGAGGAGGACGGCGACGAGGTACGGGAGCGGCGGGAGCGTCGTGCCGGCGGGGAGGAACGGGAGCGCGCCGCCCATCACACCGACAGGACCGGCTGGCTCGCGTAGAGGAGGACGTACTCGGCCGCCTTCCCGAGCACCTCGCCCGGGTCGCCCGTCACGGGCTCGCGCGGGACCACGATGAAGTCCGAGTCCAGCTCCTCGGCCGTGTCGAGCACGACGCTCCCCGGGTGAACCGTTTTCACCGACGTCGAGAAGCCGGCCGCGACGGAGTTGCTGTGGCCCACCCCGGCCGCCTCCGCGCGCCGCGCGACGGACTCTGTGAACGCCTCGGTGTCGTCGGCGACGTCGCTCTCGGCGACCACCCCGTGGTCGATGGCGCGGACCACGTCCTCGTCTAACACGTAGAGTGCGTGGACGCTCGCGTCGTACTCGGTGGCGACCGCGATCGCGTAGTCGACCGCCTCGTGGGACTCCTCGCTACCGTCGACGGGAACGAGGACGAGGTCGATGTCGAGATCGGTCATACGCGAGTCGTCGGCGGGAGAGTTCAAAAAGCCCGCCCAAGACGGTCGGCGGTTCGCATCCCCGCCGCGAGCGATCCCTCGACGGCTCAGAACCCGGAGAGCTCGCGCTGGCCCGCCGTCCGTCGCTCGTCGGGCGGCACGTTCGTCGCGACGATCTCGTCGACGGCGTCCCGGTTGTCGGCGTCGCTGTTGATCGCGCGGGTCGCGTCCTCGCGATCGACGCGGAACCCCGCGTCGGCGTACGGCTCGTACATCACGCCGCTGTTGCTCAACACGACCCGGACGCCCGCCTCGTCCAGCTCGCCAGCGACGTCGAGCAGCCGGCGCTGGTCCTCGCGGTCGAACCCGTCGGCGCCGTACTCGTTGAAGTTCGCGGTCGCGCTCATCGGCTCGTACGGCGGGTCGAAGTAGACGAGGTCGCCGGGCTCGGCGGCGTCGAGGACGTACGCGAAGTCGTCGTTTCGGATCTCGGCGCTCGCGAGCACGTCGCTCGCGCGGCGGATCCGGTCGCGCTGGACCCAGTCCGGGTCGGCGTACCGCCCCACGGGGACGTTGAACCCCCCGTCGGCGTTCTCGCGGTAGAGCCCGTTGTAACAGGTCCGGTTGAGGTACAACAGGAGGGCGGCCTCCTCTAAGGGGTCGAACTCGCCCTCGTAGGGCCGGCGGTTGAACCGCGCGCGCTGCTGGTAGTAGTAGCTCTCCACGTCGCGACCGCGGGGCGTCTCCTCGTGGAACGGGAGCGACGGGTCCGGGTCGGCGTCGGGGTCGTCGAACGCCGCCAGCCGCTCGATGAGCGCCTCCGGCTCGTCGCGCACCCGCTCGTAGAAGTTGATCAGCCGCGGGTTCGCGTCGTTGATCGTCCCGTCCGCGGGCTCCAGATCGAAGAAGAGGGCGCCGCCGCCGACGAACGGCTCGTGGTACCGGCCGTACGAGGCCGGGAACCGAGCGTATAGCTCGTCGAGCAGCTGGCGCTTGCCGCCGGCCCACTTCAGGATCGGCTCGGCCATGCGATGTCGAGACTCCCCCGCGGCGGCGTATAAACGTCTCGGGCTCAGTCGTCGGCCGGCTCGACGGTGGGGATGGGGAGGTCGGCGACGTGGGCGGCGGCCTCGTCGAAGTTCGGCCCCGGCGAGATCGTCCCCGACTCGCGGTCCCAGTCGATATACCCCGCCTCCTCCAGCGCGGGGAGGTGGGTCTCGCGGAGCTCGTCGGCGATCTCGTCCGCGCGGCCGCGGACCCGGAGGTCGGCGAGCGTCTCGACCGTTCCGTCGGCGAGCGCGGCGACCGTCCGCCGCGCCTGCGCCGCGTCGAGCGCCGTCGGTTGCGTGGTGGGAGCGTCGTGTGTCGTTGACATGGCTGTTCGTATCTATGGATAGATCTGCGACGAAATAAAAGTACGGACGGCGCGACGGAGCGGAGTGAGCGGACGGGGTCCGGAATCGGCGGATCGGATCGCGTCGGGCCCGACGGTGACAGTTACCGCCCACGCCGTCGGCCGTCGCCCACGCCGTCGTCGACTAGCGCACTCGCAGCGTCCGGTGGAGCGTGTAGCCGGCGACGAGGAGGAACACGAACGGGAGCCCCGTGAGCGGGTGCGCCAGCAGCGAGCCGGCCGCGAGGATGAGATACCCCTTGTCGGGCGGCGACCACGCGGTCCGGCTCCGCATCGTCGCCAGCTCGGTCGCGAAGGCGTAGAGGAACCCGCCCGCGACGGGGAGCCACAGCGCCGCGGCCAAGACCGTCCCGAGCGGCGACCCCGCGACATCGACGACCGAACGGGGGACCGGCTCGACCGCGGCCGCGTACTCCGGGTCGACGAGCGCGCGGGCCGCGATCGACACCGGGAGGTACAGCGCCGCGACCGCGACCGTCGTCCAAAAGGGGGCGTTCGAGCGCGACCGCGAACCCGGCGTGCGGACCATACGGACCCCTAGTCAGCGAGCGAGAGAAACCCACCGATCCGGCCGCACCCGCCGCTTGCTCGCTCGGCGATCGGCCTCTCGAAGGACCCGACTTCACCGAAACGTTCCACTTTTTCGAGAAGTGTACGAACGAGTACCATGTTACTCGTTACACTCCGTTAACAATCGTTTCAGACCCTCTGAATGAGTGATCCGTGGTAACGATACTCAAAACTTATCCGAAATATGAAAGGTATTTACTTCCGGGTGACGTACGGGTAGATATGCAACCGATGAACGACGGATACACGGCGCGGGCGGTCGCGGCCGGATCCGACAGTCCGCCCAACGGCGGCCTCGGCGTATCGCTCGCGTTCCTGGCGCTGATCATGCTCCCCCTGCTGATCGCCTCCTACCCGCTCGTCTCCGCGGGGCTGCTCGCCGGGGGAATCGCCGTCGTCGCGCTGGGCCGCTCGATCGCCCGCCACGTCGACCGCGGCACGGTCCGGAAGATCAGCCTCCCCGGTCTCGGCACGGTCGAGTACCGCTTCACGCGGAGCTAAGTCGACCGGCCGGGTCGCGGCCATGCGGGTCGCAACCATGCGGATCGAAAACGAGAGCGGACCCCCTGTCTTTTAAATATCAACCGACGTGTCGAGCGCCGACTACAGCCCGTAGACGACGCGCTCGCCCGTATCGAGTCCGTTCGCGAGAGCGGCGTGCAGTCGCCCCTCGCCGGCGACCCAGTCACCGAGCAGGTAGAGACCCTCCTGCCGGGCGGAGTCGATCGGGCCCCGGTCGACGCCGTCGTCGGGGAGCGCGTAGCGCCACCCCTGATGGTCGGTCCACGCCGGGTCCGCCAGCCGGTCGTCGCCCACGATCGAGGCGGCGTAGTCGGCGAGATCGGCGACGTTCGCGGCCGGGTCGTCGTCGTAGCGCTCGGCCGACCACTCGGGACCCGCCTGAACGATAAGCACCGTCTCGCCGTCCGGGACGTGGCCCGCCTTGCACTCCTCGCGGGAGATCCAGCCGACGGCGTGCTCGTCGTCGGTGTTGACGAGGCCGTAGTAGGGCACGTCGACCGCGAACGGGTAGTGCAACACCGCCGTCCACACCGACCGGTACGCCACGTCGCCCGCGGCGTCGACGAGCGACCCGCGGACCGGCGACTCCCACTCGGCGTCTCGGAGGAGCTCGGCCGTCTGCGGCGCCGGCGGGTTCATGAGAATCGCGTCGAACGGCCCCCACGTCTCGCCGTCGCCGTCGTCGACCGCCCAGCGCTCGCCGACCCGGCGGACGGTCTCGACGCGAGTCCGCCGGTGGACCGTCGCGTCGGTCCGACCGAACAGCCGCTTCGCGACCTGCGTGAGCCCGCGCCGGTAGCTCCACTTGTGCTCGTCGGCGTCGCGACCGGGCGACACCTCGCCGTCGGCGTCGAAGGTGTACACCGGCTCGGTGACGTCGACGAGCCCCTCGTCGTCGAGCGTCTCGGTGATCAGCTCGACGACGCGCTCGTCGTCGGACTTCAGGTAGTTCGCGCCGTAGTCGTACGTGAGCTCGTCGCGGCGCCGGGTCGCCGCGCGGCCGCAGAGCCCGCCGGACTTCTCGAGGACGGTCACGTCCGCGTCGGGTGCCGCCTCGTCGATGACGAACGCCGCCGCCGCGGCGCCCGCGCCGGCGCCGACGATGCCGATTTCGGTCATACCGATCGTAGGCGACGCGGTCACTTAACCGGTCGTCTCGCGGAGCGCGAGGCGCGGTGCGGAGCGCGAGGAGGATTAAAAGAGCTCAGTCGTCGGCGCCGACGACCATCACCGGCGCGGAGGCGCCGCGCTGGACCCGAGTGGGGAGCGTCTCGGGGTGGACGAGCCGGTCGAGTCCGGTGCGGCGCGCGGAGCCGACCACGATCAGATCGGCGCCGTGGGCGTCGGCGAAGTCGAGCACCTCCTCGTGGGGGGTGCCGTACCGGAACCGCTTCTCCACGTCGACGCCGACGGCCTCGCCGCGGGCCGCGGCGTCCTCGACGAGCGCCTCGCCCGTCCGCTCGCGGCGCTCGACGACCATGTCCCAGTGTTCGCTGGTGTCGACGACGTACAGCGCGTCGACCGTCGCGCCGTGGGCGGCGGCGACGTCGAGCCCCGCGTCGACCGCGGCGCGGCCGGCCTCGTCGTCGCCGGTGACGACGAGCACGCGCTCGAAGACGGAGGGGCTCCGCGCCGACCCGGTCGAGCCGGGCGCGCTGCGCGTCGAATCGGTCGCGTCGTCGACCGCGTTCGGGACGGCGGTCTCCCCGGTGGCGGTCGGATCGGCGGTGCCGGCGGCGGCGACGTCGGTGGTCTCGATGTCGGCGGTGTTGGTGTCGGCGGACATGGTGGGTAGTGCCGGAATCGCCCGTTCTCGGACGCCGGTCGTGTTCGATACCACCTTCGAGCGGCCTCCTCTTAACAATTTTCGACAGTATAGACGATTATCATTATCTATCCGGTAGCGATCCGCGGATCGATCTGTGTTTCTAACGATCTATCCGGATTTTAGTACACGAATGGCCACGGAAGCGACACGCAGACCGCCACGAAAGCGACACGCTGAATCGGAACCGTGCTCGCGGGACTGAGTTCAGAATAGTTCTCGTTTGTTACGCGATCTGTATTTTAACTGGACGTATAATAGGTGTTTGCACATTTATTACTCGTCTCATGTCGACACACGTGTATTATGAGTATGTTTTTACTATTCTATCGGAATTCGATCGTGTCGTCAATATATGATGGAGAAACACGTCGTAGTGCGGGGGAGTACGGAGAGAAAGGCAACGGATGAAACTAAACGCGGCAGTCGGGCGTCCGAGAAACGGCGTGACGGGGGAGCTTTCCGGGGGGGAGGCCGTGCTGCCAGTTAACCCGATCTACGCGGGGCTGGCGGCGCTGCCGCTGCTGTTGCTGCTGTTCACGCTCGTGGTGTTGCGGTGGCGCGCCCACGAGGCGGCGTCGGTCGGGATGTTCTCGGCGGCCGCGGTCGCGCTGACCGCGTACGGGATGCCGGTCGAGGCGCTCTCGGTGGCGAGCGCGAAAGGGGTGTGGGACGCGGTGTTCGTCCTCTACGTGATCCTCCCGGCGCTGGTGTTCTACCACGTCATCGAGCGGGCGGACGGCTTCGAGGCGCTGCGCACCCGAATCAAGTCGTTCACCGACAACGAGCTGTTCTTAGTGCTCGCGTTCGGCTGGGTGTTCGTCTCGTTCATGCAGTCGATCTCCGGGTTCGGGACGCCGATCGTCGTCGTCGCGCCGCTGCTGCTCGCGCTCGGCGTGAAGCCGGTGTACTCGGTCGCGATCCCGCTGATCGGCCACGCGTGGGCGAACACCTTCGGCACGCTCGGGGTGGCGTGGCTGGCGCTGGTACAGGTGACGGAGATGCAGAGCGTCGCGGTCACGGCGCTCGCGCTCGCCGTCCTGCTGTGGATCCCGAACCTGATCGCCGGCTTCTCGATCGCCTGGATCTACGGCCGGACGGACGCGGTGCGGTACGCCGCCCCGATGATCCTGATCGTCTCGCTGATCCACGGCGGCGGCCAGCTCGCCGCGGTCACCGTCATCCCGCCGGAGTTCGCGAACTTCTTCGCGGCGACGGTGGGGCTGCTCGCGCTCGGGCCGCTCGCGATGTGGGACCGGTACGCGACCGCGACCGACGCGATCGGGGAGCGGCTCGTGATGACCGAGGACCTGAGTCCCGCCGCGGGCGCCGACGGCGACGGGACCGGGGCGGTCGCCGACGGCGGCGTGGCGACGCCCGCCGACGCGGCCGCTCCCGACGACGACCTGATGAGCCTCAAACTCGCGGCGTTACCGTTCGCCGTGCTCGCCGCGATCGCGTTCGTCACCGCGGTCGTGACCCCGCTCGGTAACGCGCTCGGGAGCCTCAAAGTCGGCCTGAGCTTCCCCGAGATCGCGACCGGGCTCGGCGTCGTGACCGAGGCGGCGGCGCCGTACTCGCCGTTCGCGCCGCTGTCGCACCCGGGGACGTTCCTGCTCGTCAGCGCGCTGGCCGCGTTCCTCGCGTACCGTCGCGGCGGCTACTACGAGATCGCCGCGTCGCGGGCCGACGGGGACCGCTCGGCGTTCACGCGGGCGGTCCTCGCGACCGCGGTCCCGGCGTCGATCGCGGTGATCTCCTTCCTCGTCATGGCGAAGCTGATGGACCACAGCGGGCAGGTGCTCGTCCTCGCGGAGGGGACCGCGAGCGTCGCGACGCCGAGCTCCTACGGGTTCCTCTCGCCGCTCATCGGCTCGCTCGGCGCGTTCATGACGTCGAGCAACACGGCGTCGAACATCCTGTTCGGCGGGCTCCAACAGCAGACGGCCGCCCAGCTCGGCGGGATCTCGGAGGCGCTGATCCTCGCCGGCCAGAGCGCCGGCGGCGCCATCGGGAACGCGATCTCGCCGGGCAACGTCATCCTGGGGACGACCGCGGCCGGCATCGTCGGCCGCGAGGGCGACGTGCTCCGGGTCACCATCCCGTGGGTCGCCGCCGTCGCCGCGCTCGTCGGGCTCGCCATCGTCCTGCTGAACGCCGCGGGGCTGCTGGGGGTGGCCTGAGATGGGCGTCCTCGACCGATTCACGCTGGCGTTCGTCCTGATGGCGCTCTCGCTTCCACTGATCAGCTACGGCGCGACCGCCGGGCTCGCGGCGCTCTGGGCGGTCGGCCTGGCGATGCTCGCCGCCGGGGGGCTGATCCCGCCGGCGGTGCGGTTCACCGCGGCGGACCCGGACGCGCTGTAGCTACCCTCTCCTCCCGTCGGGGTCGAGGAGGCAAGAACGACCCCAACGACGCGTTTTAATCGGCGAGTCCGAACAGTACCGGTACGGACGCGACCGCCGCGGCGGCTCCGTCCCCCGCGGCGCGGCCGGAGACACACGACATGACACCGAACACCACCACGCAGTCGACGGACGGCAACGATGGGTGACGGCGACGAGGGCTCCGGGACCGACGCCGAGACCGGGAGGAGCGCCGCCGGCGACGGCTCCGAGTCGGACCCCGTCGGCGACGGAGACGTCGACCTCGACGAGGCCGACGGCGGCGTCGATTACGCCGGTCGGGCGTCGTCGATCCTCGGGTTCTCCCGGTGGTGGCAGATCGTCGCCGCCGCGGGGATGATGGCCGCGGTCAGCCCCTACCAGTACGTCTGGTCGTCTATCGAGCAGCCGCTCGCTCAGGGGCTCGACATCGCGCTGCCGGCGCTCGGCGCGGTGTTCTCGTTTTACGTCGTCTTCCAGTCGCTCTCGCAGTTCCCCGCCGGCAAGTGGCGCGACAGCCGCGGTCCGGGCGCGCTCACCTTCGTCGCGGCGCTTTTGGCCGGGGGCGGGTACATCGGGCTGGCGTACGCGACGGCCGTCTGGCAGCTCTACCTGCTGTACTCGCTCGGCGCGATCGGCGTGGGGATCGTGTACACGGTCGCGGTGAACACAGCGGTCAAGTGGTTCCCCGACCGGACGGGGCTCACGACCGGCATCGGGACGATGGCGTTCGCGGGCGGGAGCGCCCTCGTGGTGCCGTACGTGCGGGCGAACGCGACCGTGTCGGCGTACAGCGACGTGCTCCGGAACGTCGGCCTCGCCATCCTCGTCGTCACGCTCGTCGGCGCGTTCCTCCTGCGGGACCCCCCGGAGGACTGGCTCGGGTTGGAGGACGGAGACGACCGGGGAGGCGGGAACGGGAGCGACGACGGCCTCGCGGCCTCGCTCCGCGGGCGGGCGTACACGACCCGCGAGATGCTGTCGACCTGGCAGTTCTGGCTGCTGTACGCGATGTTCGTCGCGATGGCCGGCGCCGACCTGATCGTCATCGCCAACGTCGTGCGGTTCGCCGAGCAGTTCGGATTGGCGGCGGTCGTCGCGACCGCGGCGGCGACCCTGCTGCCCGTCGCCGCCGGCGTCTCGCGGATGATCCTCGGGGAGGCATCGGACCGCTTCGACCGGAAGAAGGTGATGGCGGCCTCGTTCGTGCTCGCCGGGGTGTTCCGGCTCGCGCTGATCGCCGCCGGGCGCGCCGAGGCCGGGATCGCCTTCGTGGGGCTGGTGATGGCGGCGATGTTCTTCTCCTCGCCGCTGTTCGTCTACTTCCCGTCGGTGATCGCCGACTACTACGGCGCCAAGAACTCCTCCGGCAACTACGCCGTCCTCTACACAGCGAAGGTCGGCGGCGGCGTCTTCGCGGGGACGGTCACCGGATACCTCGTCGCGTCGTTCGGCTGGGTCCCGACGTTCGCGCTCGGGGGCGGCCTCGCGATCGCCGCCGGGCTGGCGGCGCTCGTCCTCCGCCCGCCGAGCGGCTCCGGGATGGAGACCGAGACGCCGGCGCCGGCAGACTAACCGGACCGCCGACACCCCTCGCCTTTTGTCCGAGCCCGCCGTACGGAGGCTAATGGAACACGCGACCGAGTCCGAGCCCGACCTCCACAAGGCCCCGGTGACGACCGCCTCCCGGGACCAGGGCGCGTTCAGGACGAACTTCAACTTCCCCGGCCGGAACCGGCCGGACCACGAGGACCACGGGTACGGCCCGCTGTCGACCGTCGTCGAGTCGTTCATGGACCCCGGGACGCTGATCCCGATGCATCAGCACCGCGACGAGGAGATCGTCTCGTGGGTGCCGGCGGGCGTCATGCGCCACGACGACGGCGAGGGCAACCGGCTCGTCACCGACGCCGACCACCTCATGGTCATGAACGCCGGCGGCGGGTTCCGGCACTCCGAGGAGACGCTCGCCGACGACCCGCCGCTCCGGATGCTCCAGATCTTCGTCCGGCCGCACGACCTCGACCTCGAACCGGGGATCCAACACGAGCCCCTGCCGGATCCGGTCGCGAACGAGTGGCGGCACCTGTTCGCGCCGGCCGCGACGGACCACCCGCTGACCGTCCGCAACGCCGTCCACTGCTACGACCTCCGACTCGACGCGGGCGAGGGAGTCGCGCTTCCGGGGGACGGCGAGTCGACGGGCGACACCGACGGCTGGGACGTCTACTTCTACGTGTTCGAGGGCGCGGTCGAGGCCGCGGGGCAGACGTTCGACCGCGCCGAGAGCGGGCTCTGGACCGGCGGCCCGGCGCCGACGCTGACCGCGACCGAGGACGCGGTCGTCGTCGCCTTCCGACTCGATCCCGAGGCGCCGATCACGCGACAGGGCACGATCGGGCGGTAGCGAGCGATCGGGCCAGGAGACGCGATCGGGCCAAGAGACGCGATCTAGCGAGAGGTGACCGCTCGTCGGGTTCGAGAGTCGTCCTCATCCCGATCGCGCCATCGCGCGCTCGATCCGCCGCCTGAGGTCGTCGAGCCGGTCCCCGACCGACCCGACCGCCGCGAGGACGGGGTACGTCGCGGAGGTCCCCTGATAGAGGTACGCCGGGAGGTCGGGAGCGTCGTCGTCGAGCCGGAGCTCGCGCTCGTGTTCCGCCAGCACGCGCTGTCGGCGCGCGGCGATCCGGTCGCAGTCCTCGACGAGGACGCCGGCGCGAGCCCGACACGCGTCGAGCGCGCCGAACCCCCCTTCCGGGACCGCCGCGTCGAGCGACACGATTTCGCGGCGGACCGCCGCGAGACGGGAGCCGGCGCGGTCGAGCGAGTCCGACTCGACTCGGATCCGCTTTAGAAGCCGCTCGCGCTCCTCGATCGCGGCGTCGACGGCGTCGAACAGGGCGGACTCGTACCCGGCGTGGTACCCCGCGGTCCGCGTGAGCGCGTACGCCAGTTCGGGCCCGAACTCCGCGGCGAGACTGCGCTCGTAGGTGTCGTCGTACTCCGCCTCGTAGTGGGGCACCGACATCACGGTCTCGGCGTACGCGTCCCTGACGGCAGCGAGCCCCGACCCCGGCGGCGCCGCGGGCCCACGGACTCCCGCGTCGGTTGCGGGGCCGGAACCGCCCGCGGGACTCGAGAAGTCGGCCGAGCCCGCCGACGCGGGCGACCCGCCGGACGAGACCGTCGCCGTCGGGACGGAGTCGAGCCGGCCGCGGAACGCCCGGAACGCCTCGCGCCCGTCGACGGTGCGGCGCCGCTCGACCCGGAGCGCCTCCCGCGCGTCGTCGATGACCGCACGGGAGTCGTCCGGGTCGTCGGTAGTCGTTGCCATGTCTCACCCCTGTCGAGAGCCCCTCGTAAACGCTTATATGAGTGGTACCAATCCCCCGAGAGCGGTCCCGAGCCCTCAATAGCGCTCCCGAGACGGCGAGCGGGGTCTTAAATAACCCACCTCGCCAGCGACCCGAGCAGGGGGAGGCCGAGCGCGGCGGCGACCGCGACGTAGATCACGGGCCGCATCCCGGGGAGGACGCCGGCCGCCGGCCCGAGCGAGACCGCGAACGCGACGAGCGCGAGAACGCCGACGCCGAGCGCGTACGCGACGCCTCGGCGAGCGGTCGGCGCGACGAGCGAGGCCGCCGCGCCGGCCGCGACGAGGCCGAGCCAGTGGACCGACGCCAGCGCGAGCCCGACCGCGACGGCGACCGCGAGAGCGACGAGGCGGCGGCGGGGTTCGCGCCGGACCCGGGTGAGCGCGGTCGACGGAGCGGGCGCAGAGGACGGGGAGGACGCGGCGGGCGAGGAGGACACGGCGGGCGGAGAGGATGCGGAGGACGACGCGGAACCTTCCCCGTCGCCGTCGTCGCTCACGACGACTCACCCCGGAAACTGACGGTCTCGCCGTCGGCGGCGTCGTCGACCTCGGGGTCGAGCGCCATCGGCTTCTGGTCGTTCGCCAGCCAGTCGCGGAGCTGGTCGTCGTAGTGCTCGGAGAAGTAGTCGCCCGAGTTGCCGCCGGGGATCACCGCCGTGGCGTCCTCGCCGGGCCGGACCACCATCCGCCAGCTCGACCCGACCGCGTCGTCGACCCGGAAGTTCATCACGGTCGCCGGGGAGCCGTCCGCGGGGAGCGCCGGGTAGTTCAGGAAGGGCGCCTCGCCGCCGAGCGGGTGAGCGATCGCGGCCGTCGAGTTCCGGTCGCCGTACGTCTCCCACCCCGACTCGTCGATCTCGTCGAGGGCGCCCTCCAGCGCCGCGACCATCGCCGCGGCCCGCGAGCGATCGGCGAACAGGGGGTCGTCGGCCGGCAGCGTCGCGAGCACCCAGTCGTTCGGGTAGTACGCCTCGCCGAGGTCGACCGCCTCGAAGGCAGGCGCGAAGACCAGCCGCCGGAAGCGGTCGACCCACCGGTCGAAGATCAGCGCGCCGCGGGAGTCGGCGGCCATTCGGCGGTCCCACGCGTCGAGCGCCGCGGCCGCGTCCCGCACGCGCTCGGCGGTCTCCGGCGCGTCGCCGTCCGTCCGATCTTCCACCGCCGCCACGAGGTCCGGCACGAGCTGGACCGCCCGCCCGTCGCGCACGTCGCGCTGGAGCTCGCGGTGGAAATCGGGGTCGACCGGCTCGTCGCCGGCCACCGCGGCGTCGAGGCGCTCGGCGATGCGCGCGCCGCGGTAGGGGGTCGCGTAGTCGACGCCGACGTAGTGGGTCGGGTCGTCGGTCACGCGCTGGTTGGCCGTCGAGAGCACGTCGGGGTCGATCGCGTGCGGCTTCTCCTCGAAGGGGACGAATCCCGCCCACGAGGACCGGCCGAACGGCTCGAACCCCTCCCACTCCCCCTCGCCGGCGGAGCCGTCGAACACCCGGTCGCCCGCGACCGCCTCGCCCTCGATCCGCCGGATCGGGAGCTGTCCCGTCGCGTAGTACATCGTGCGGCCGTCGGCGTCGGCGTACACGAGGTTCTGCGTCGGCAGGTCGAACTTCCGGGTCGCCGCCAGCGCGTCCTCGAACCCGTCGGCGCGGCCCAACTCGTCGATGGCGAGCGTCGTGCGCGTCGCGGTGTGGCCGGTCCACGTGACGCCGACGTGGCGTCCCTCGCGCTCGATGAACGGGCCGTGGACCGTGCGCTTGGTCTCCAGCGTCCGGTCCTCGCCGTCGGCGACGGGGATCTCCCGCGTCTCGGTCTCGAACTCGCGCCACTCCCCCTCGTAGCGGTAGCGCTCGCCCGACTCGTCGACCTCGTAGCGGTAGCAGTCGAGCACGTCGGCGCCGACGTTGGTGAACGACCAGGTCGCGCGGTCGCTCGCGCCGGCGATGACGAAGGGGACGCCGGGGAACGTCGCGCCCCGGACGGAGCGCTCGGGCGTCTCGACGCGCTGCTCGTACCACAGCGGCGGCGCCATCAGCGAGAGGTGCGGGTCGTACGCCACCGTCGGCGTCCCGCTCGCCGTGTACTCGCCGGCGACGACCCAGCTGTTCGACCCCACGCCCGTCGGCGACTCGAACCCGGAGAGCCAGTCGGTCAGCTCGGGGGCGATCGGGTCCGGACGGTCCGCGGCGGTGACGCGGTCGCCCCAACGGGCCCGCCGACTGTACGTGCCGAGCCGCTCCTCGTCGCCGCCCAGCCGCGTCTCGTCGCCGTCGAGGATCGGGACGTCGTGGTCCAGCCGCCGGGGGAACAGCTCCGCGGCGCGGTCCGCGCCGAGCCGGTCCGTAACCAGCGCCCGGCGGAGCCCGGCGAAGCTCCCCGTGAGCGTCCACGAGATCTGCTTCTCCATCAGCAGCGTGTCGACGGGGGTCCACGGCGCCGGCTCGTAGCCGAGCAGCTCGAACTCGATCGGCAGCGTCTCGGCCTCCATCGCGGCGTTGACGCCCTCCGCGTACGCCTCGACGAGGGGGCCGGTCTCCGTCTCGCTCACGAGTTCCCACGTCGCCTCGGCGGCCGCGGAAAAGCCCATCGCGACGTTGAACTCGTCGCTCTCGACGGTCGCCTCGCCGACGACCTCTGAGAGCCGCCCGCGCATGACCCGCCGCTGGAGGTCCATCGGGAACAGGCGGTGGAACGCCTGCAGGTAGCCGACCGCGAAGTACGCCGCGGCCTCGTCGTCGGCCTCGACGTGGGGGACCCCGTGGCCGTCGATCCGGACGGTCGCGTCGCCGTGGGGGCTCTCGACGGTCTCCGGGGGCGACCGGTCCGCGGCGGCCCACGCGTCGCCGGAGAGCGGCGCGAACGAGTCGAGGAGGGCGGCGGCCTCGGAGCGCGCCAGCCCGGCGGTGCCGGCCGCGAGCGCCGCGGCGAGGACGGCCCGGCGCGTGGTGTCGTTCGTCACCTTGTGACAGAGCCGCGGGTCCCCTATGATTTTTCGGGTCGATCACGGCGTCGCTCGGGTCAGGTCCGCGGCGGGAAACGTACATCCGTCGGCCGGTCTAAAGGGCGTCCGATGGAAGTCGCGCTGGTCACGGTCGGCGACGAACTGCTCTCGGGCGACACGGTGAACACGAACGCCAACTGGCTCGCCGACGAGCTGAGCGACCGCGGCGTCGCCGTGCCGCGGATCCTCTCGGTGCCCGACGACCGGACGGCGATCGCCGATCACGTGCGCGAGTACGCGGAGACCTTCGACGCCGTGATCGTCACCGGGGGGATCGGCAGCACCCCGGACGACGTGACGATGGAGGCGGTCGCGGACGCGTTCGACCGCGAGATGGCCGTCACCGACCTCACGCGCGAGTCGGTCGAGCGCCGGCTGGCCGCGATCCGCGAGCGCGTCCCCGACCGCGAGTTCGACATCGACGTGGAGGCGGAGGCGGCGATCCCCGAGGGGAGCCGTCCGCTCATGACCGAGGCTGGGCTCGCCCCCGGCTGCGAGATCGAGGACGTCTACGTGCTGCCCGGCATCCCGGACGAGCTGAAGGCGACCTTCGCGACTATCGCCGACGAGTTCGCCGGCGACCGGCGCTCGCGGTTCCTCTACACGGTGGAGCCCGAGTCGAACATCGTCCCCGCCCTCGAGGAGGCGATGGAGCGGTTCGACGTCGTCGTCGGCTGTTACCCCGACCGCGAGGCCGACCACAACCGACTGAAGGTGACCGCGACCGACGACGGCGCGCTCGATGACGCCGCGGCGTGGCTGCTGGCGAACGTGAACGCGAGCCAGACGCCGGTGCGACGCAACTGGGACTGATAAAAAGCGACGCGGGGGCGATGAGACCGATCGACGTCGCCGGCGAGGGAGACGCGGCTCAGCCGGCCGTCTCGTTCCCCGAGGGCTGTCGCGGCTCGGAGGGCTGTCCGGGCTCGGTGGGTCCAGTCGGGCCGGTCGGCGACTGCTGACCGCCCGGTCCCGGCGGCGTCCGGTCGTTCGTCACGAGGAAGTCGGCGAGGTTCCCGATCAGCGCGTCGTTGTCGGCGCGCGCGGCGTTCTCTGGCGAGAGGAAGTCGCTGTCGCCCACCATCACCACGCCGTCGGTCCGAACGAGCAGCGGCGCCTCGGTCGACGCGCGGGTCGTCGACAGCTCGCTCCCTTCGACGGGACGGAGCACGTCGCTGCCGGCGATCGTCGTCCCGACCGGCGTCGCCGACGGCAGGACGGCGCGGTCGACGCCCTCGGTCAGCGCGGCGTCGGATTCCTCGGTCGGCTCCGCGTAGACGCGCTGGTAGTTCAGGTCGTTCTCCTCCATGTTGTACACGTAGCCGGGCTCCGTGGTGACGTCGAGCGTCGCGTCGAGCCCGACCGCCCCGGGCTGATCGAACGCCGCGTCGGGCTCAGTCGCCACGACCACGTGGCCGCCCGACTCGACGAACGACTCGATCTCGTCGAGCTCGGCCTCGTCGTAGTCGGTCCGGAACGTCACGAACGCGTCCGCCTCGGCGAGCCGCTCGCCGAGCTGGGTCGGCCCCTGCTCGGCGCCGGGAGGCACCGCCCGACGCTGCCGCTCCGGGTCCGGCACGTAGACGCCGACGTCGTGGCCGTTCTCGATGAGGGCGTTCGCCAGCGGCCGGACGTCGCGGTCGGCGACCTCCGGGCCGCCGAAGCCGAGCAGGGCGAGCGGGCTCACCGGAACGGCGCCGGTCGGTTCGACGCCGGGGTCGACGAGCACCGTCTGCGACCGCGCCGCGGACTCCATCTCGACGTCCATCCGGCCCGGCGTGTCGTTCGCGACCGCGTCGCCGTCGACGTAGTGCTCGTTCTGGATCTCGGGCGCGGGGGCGGCGCCGTCGGCGGTCACGAAGCCCGTGAGCGCCGCGCCGCCGGTGATCGTCGCCAGCGTTACGACGAAGGCGGCAGCCAGCGTCCGGAGGTCGCTCACGCGCCGACACCTCCGGTGAGCCGCGCCGTCTCGTTGCCAGTCGCACCCGTGCCGGCCGCCGCCCCGCCGCGGTCGAGGTCGCTCTCGGAGAAGCGCTCGACCGTATCGACGTGCGGGACGGCTTCCAGGTGGACGTAGGTGAGCCCCATCGGCTTCACCTCTCCGTAACCGGGGTCGTTCGCGTAGACGGCGACGACCTGCGTATCGGTGCGGAGCAGGAACGGGAAGCGGGTGTCCGGCCCGGTCTCCCGGGTGTCGACCTCGTACTCGCCGAGGTTCTCCGCGGTCGCGGCGGCGTGGATCGCCTCGTTGAGCGAGCCGATCTCGTCGGCGTAGCCGTTCTGCACCGCCTCGGTGCCGAGGTACACGTCGGCCTGCGCGACCTCCTCGCGCGGCATCTGGAACTCGTCGCCGCGCTCCGCCATCATCGCGTCGACGAAGGTGTCCGCGAGGGTCTGCTGTTCGGCCCACGCCTGGATCTCGTTGCCGCCGGCCTTGTCCGGGCCGCTGGGACCCTGCACCGGGGCGGTGTTCCGCGGCGCGGGCGCGTTCAGGCCGATGCTGCCGACCGTCGAGGTCGGGAGCACGTAGATCTCGTCCGCGGGCGCCATGGCGTAGTAGCCGCCGGAGGCGCTCATCGACTGCACGCTGGCGATCACGGTCATCTGTTCGCTCGTCCGCTGGACCGCCTTGTACATCCGCTCGGAGGCGACTGGCGCGCCGCCCGGCGTGTCCAGCTTGAGGACCACCGCGCCGACGGAGTCGTTGGCGCGGATGTCCGCGAGCTCGCTCTCGACGTCGTCCGCGAGGGCCGAAGTGACGGGACCTTCGATCTCGACGACGGCGACGGTATCGTCCGGGTCGTTGGTCGCCGCGTACACGCTGGGCGCGAGCACGGCGCCGACCACCGCCGCGGCCACCACGACGACGGCGAGCTGCTGCCGCGACGTGAGGGCCGTGGAGGGCTGTTTGGTTGACATGACCGGGTAGATCCAGCGGCAATCAATTGATAAAAATTACGGAAACGAACGCTGCGAAACCGGCACAAGGCGGCAACCCTTACTTAAACGAGTCGGGGCCGTGATCATCCTGCCACGCGAAGGCGTAGCGATGTCGGGTCGCCACCCGCCTCAGAGGGCGCCCGCGCCGCCGAGCACCAGTCGGACGCCGATGACCGTCAGCAGGCCGAGGACGACGCCTCGACGCAGCCGTTCGCTCACGCGACCGCGGAGCCGCTTCCCGACCTCGACCCCGGCGACCGCGGGGACCGCGGCCGCCGCCGACGCGAGGGCGAACCCCGCGTCGGGATAGAGGCCGAGCGCGCCGGCGGCGCCGACGCGCAGGCCGTTGATGCCGACGAACACCAGCGCCACGACGCCCACGAACACCCCGTGCGAGAGGTCGAAGCTCCGGACGAACGCGACGAGCTGGACGCCGACGTTGGTCGCGCCGAAGAGGACGCCGGAGACGGCGCCGACGGCGGCCATGACGAGCGGCCTCCCGGCCAGGTCGCGGTCGGTCCCGATCGACGGCGTCGGCAGCGGGAGGGCGCGCTGGGCGGTCGCCGCGAAGCCGAGCGAGACGAGCCCGAGCAGGACGCGCAGCGGCCCCTCGGGGAGCCGGTCGAGCAGGGCCATCCCCGCGATCGTGCCGACGAGCGCGGCGACGAGCAGCGGCGCGAACCGGCTCCCGCACGTGCGGAGCTCCTCGCGGGTGAGGTCGCCGACGAGCGCGACGTTCACGGCGAACATCGGGAGGATCATGAACGCGACGGCGGTCGCGGGGTCGAGCGTCGACGCGAGCACCATCGTTCCGACGACGGCGAAGCCGAACCCCGCCACCCCGTTGACGGCGCCCGCGACCGCGACGACGAGGACGATCGTCGCCGCCAGTTCGGCCGAGAGCGCGAGGGTCATACGGCCGGGAGGCGGCGAGCGTTGATAAATGACTGTTGGGTGTGCGGCGCGAGGGCACGCTCGCCGGTCCCAGCAGAAGCGCTTTCGAATGTGTGTGTCTATCTCGCACGATCGGCCGAGACTCATCCCGCTCCGCCACCGCTATTTAAATATGCTTCAACCCGGGCAACAGGCGCCGACGTTCGAGCTCCCCGGCGCGGGGGGCGGGCGGATAGACGCGCACGGACTGACGGAGTACGCAGACAACGGGTGGGCGGTCGTGGTGGTGTTCTACCCGTTCGACTTCCACCCGGTGTGTACCTCGCAGATGTGCACGCTGCGGGACAGCGAGGCGCTGTCGCTGCTGGAGGACACCGTCGTCCTCGGGATCTCGACGGACGGCGTCTACAGCCACCGCGCGTTCGCGGAGAAACACCGGATCGACTTCCCGCTGCTCTCCGACAGCGACGGGCGCGTCGCCGAGGCGTACGGCGTGCGCGCCGACGAGCTGGACGACCACCGCGGCGTCGCGCGGTCGGCGATGTTCGTGGTCGACCCCGACCGAACGGTGCAGTACGCCTGGCGGAGCGAGGAGACCGCCGACGAACCCGACCTCGAGGCCGTCGAGCACGCCGCGCAGTGTCACGGCGACGAGTGCGAACTCCCGGACGGGAAATCGTATTTATAAACCCCGCACGGTCCCCCGCCGGCCGTTACCGGCCGATAACCCGTCTCGGTTCGCTGCCGCGATCGTGTGCGGCTCGCGCCACGGCGGACGGGCCTTGATGACCGTGGCCCTCGTCGGCCGACCCATGCAGGAGTTCGACTTCCTCGTGATCGGGTCCGGGTCAGGGTTGGACGTGGCGAACGCGATGGCCGGCCGCGGCAACTCGGTGGCGGTCGTCGAGGAGGGGCGGCTCGGCGGGACCTGTCTCAACCGCGGCTGCATCCCCTCGAAACAGCTCCTCTACCACGCCGACGTGATGGAGACGATCGAAGGCGCCGGCGCGTTCGAGATCGACACCGAGGTGCGCGACGTCGACTTCGCGGAGATCGTCCGGAAAGTGAACGAGGACGTCGCCGGGAGCTCCGAGTCGATCCGGCGGGGCCTCACCTCCTCGGACGCCCACGACCTGTTCTCGGGGACCGGGCGGTTCGTCGACGACCGGACGGTGGAGATCTTCGACGGCGACGACGCGGGCGCGACGCTCCGCGCCGACACGGTGCTCGTCGCCACCGGCAGCCGTCCCTCGATCCCCCCGATCGACGGGATCGAGGACGTCGACTACCTCACGAGCACGGAGGCCCTCAGACTGGAGACGGCGCCGGACCGCCTCGTGATCGTCGGCGGCGGGTACATCGCAGCCGAGCTCGGCCACTTCTTCGGGACGTTCGGCAGCGACGTGACGATCGTCGGCCGCCGCGAGCACCTCCTCCCGGAGGCGGACGCGGAGGTCGGCGAGGCGTTCACCGACCGCTACGCCGACCGGTTCGACGTGTACACGGGTTACGAGGCTGTCGCCGCCGACGCGGCCGACGGCGAGGTGACCGTCGAGGCCCGCCCGTACCCCGAGGCCGACTCGGTCCGCGCGAGCGGGGAGATGGTCGGCGCGCCCGACGAGGCGGAGTCCGTGACCGTCTCGGGCGACGAACTGCTCGTCGCCGCGGGGCGCCGCCCGAACACGGACATGCTCGACCTCGACGCGACCGGCGTGGAGACCGACGAGCGGGGGTTCGTCGAGACCGACGAGTACCTCCGGACGGACGCCGAAGGGGTGTGGGCGCTCGGCGACGCGGTCGGCGAGTACCTGCTCAAACACAGCGCGAACCACGAGGCGAAGGCCGTGGTCCGGAACCTGCTGGGTGACGAGCCGGAACCCGTCGACTACTCGGCGATGCCGTTCGCCGTCTTCGCGTCGCCCGAGGTCGCGGGCGTCGGGGCGCGCGAGCAGGACCTCCGCGAGGCTAATGTCGAGTACGCCACCAACACATACGCGTACGACGAGACGGCCCGCGGGAGCGCGATGCACGCCGACGGCTTCGTGAAGGTCCTCATCGACCTCGACGGCGAGATCCTCGGCTGTCACATCGTCGGCCCGGAGGCGTCGAACCTGATCGAGGAGGTCGTCGTCGCGATGACGGCGGGGTCGGGGACGGTGGCGGACATCCGCGACGCGGTCCACATCCACCCCGCGCTCTCCGAGGTCGTCGACCGGGCCTTCTCGGGGCAGTTCTCGCGTGGCGGCGGACACGACCACCAGCACGGACACTGAGCGGTCGCCGCGCCCGGCGGGCGTCGCCACGCTCCCGCTCGGGCACCACGCCCGACCGGCGTCGCCGAACGCTCCCTCGGGTCGCCGCGAGAGCGCCCCGAAGGCGAGCGTTTACGTCGGTCCGTCCCAACCTCGAACCAACACACATGGTATCCAGCGACACGCGCTCGGTCGGCGAGCTCGAACGGCGCGTCGAGGCGTTCGACGCGGCGGCGCCGGGCGAGATGGAGGCGGACGACCGCGCACGCCTGACCGACGCGCTCGTCGCGCTCGCCGACGCGTACGGCGACCGCGGTGAGTTCGACGCCGAGGCCGAGATGATCGCGCGGCTGGACCGGCTGCGCCGCGCCGGGGACGACGGCGGCGACGTCGACGTCCACCTCGCGAACGCCCTCGCGAACGCGACGAGCGTGCGGGACCGCGACGACGTCTACGAGACCGCGATCGACCCCGACCGGATCGAGGAGTACCGGGAGCGGATCGAGGAGCTGTACGGTCGCCGCCCGGAGCCGGCGATCGCGGCGCCGCTGGCCCGGGCGACGGCCGAGACGATCCACGCGAACGGGAAGGCCGGTCGCCGCGACCGGATCGGACCGCTCCTGGACCGGCTCGAAGCGGTGTACGACGCCCACTCCGAGCCGGACGTCGCCGCCTCGCTGCTGCGGGCCTATGCCCACGCGGAGCTTTACCTCGACGCGGACCTCGAAGGCGGCGACGCCGCCGACGTGACCCTCGGAAGCGACGAGTCGGACCCCGAAACCGTCCCGGCCGAGCGCGACGCCCGAGGCGACCGCGTCGCCCGCGCCGAGGAGCTGTTCCGGGCCCACCCCGACGGGGAGGTCGCCGCGGGGCTGGCCGGGGTCCTCGCCGGGCGCACGAACGCCGACGCCGAGCGGACGGACGTGGAGGCGATCGAGGAGCGGATCGGCCGGATCGAGGCGCTCGCGGACCGATACCCGGCACAGGAGGAGTCGATCGTCCGTTGGCTCCCGGTCGCGACGGCGAACGCCGCGCGCGCCGGCTTCGAGGCGGCGGACGTCGCCCGAGTCGAACACTGGGCCGGCGAGACCGTCGACCGCCACGAGCGGCTCTCGACCCCGTCGAGCGCGACGTGGGCGGCGGTGGCGACGTTCTTCTCCGCGCGGGCGTCCTTCTTCGACGGCGACGTGGAGGCGGGCGAGGCGAAGCTCGAACGCCTCGAGGCGCTCGAACGGGGGTACGACAACCCTGTGTTCGAACACTGGCTCGGCCGGGCGATGTTCGACGCCGCCCGGAGCTACGTGGAGACGGATCGCCCGGATCGCGCGCGGGCCATGGTCGAGGACCTCGCCGAGTTCGCGGTCGGCCACGAGGACCGCGAGGAGATCGAGGCGGGGCTGGAGGCGCTCCGCTCGCACGCGCCGCACCTGTTCGACGAGTCCGGCGGATCGGTGGACGAGCCCGGTGATTCGGCGGAGGGAGCGGGCGACTCGATCGACGTTGCCACCGGGCGGACCGACCCCTCGGGCGCCGCGGACGGAACGCCGCCGACGGCGACCGCGGACGCCGCCGGGTCCGCCGTCGGCGATCCGGCCGAGCACTCGAGCCCGGAGGGCCTCGACGCGCCGGAGGCCGCCGGCTCGACGGCTACGGAAGAGCGGGACGCGGCCGGCGACGACGCCGACGCGGACCTCCCCGGCTGCGGGAACTGCGGCGAGGACGGCTGCGGGAACTGCGGGAGCGGCGACGACCTGAAGCCCCCGGCGTCCGGGCCGGTGCTCGCCGCCGCCGGGGCGGCCGTCGTCCTCGTCGGCCTCTCGGTCGCGTACACGCTCTACCGGGCCCAGCGCGCCCTCCGGAACGCGATCGGACAGTCGTGACGCGGGCGAAGACGTATTGCGGCTCGCCGTCGAACCGAGACGCATGGCCGACCTCCCGAGCGTCTCCCGCCGTCGAGTTCTGACCGCGTCCGCCGCCGGCGGCGCGCTGGCCGCGCTCGCGGGCTGCGCGGACGACGCGGGACCGGACCCCGCAGACGGCGGTGCTTCCGACGGGACGGACGAAGGCGACGCGGACGAGGCGGACAAAAGCGACGCGGACGCCGGATCGGGAGCCATCGACGCCGAGCTCGACCTCCGAGAGGCGAACGTCGTCGACGTGGCGTTCGAGCCGGCCGACGCCGGGTACGCGTTCGACGTGACGCTCCACCACGACGACGACGGCGAGGACGGGTACGCGGACTGGTGGCAGGTCGAGCGGCTCGACGGCACGCGGCTCGGCCGGCGCGACCTGCTCCACGCGCACTCGGAGCAGCCGTTCACGCGGCTCGAGACGGTCGCCGTCCCCGACGACGCGACCTGCGTCGTCGTCCGCGGACACGATCAGACGCACGGGTACGGCGGGGTCGCCGCCCTGGTCGACCTCGACGCGGAGGCGGTACGCGGGGTCGATCAGGGGTCAGACCCGCGCTCGTTCGACGCGACGGACTGCCCGTGAGGCGCCCGGCCGCTGGCGGCGCCCGGCCGCCGGTGATACGTTATCTCATACCGAGTCGGTATCACGGACACACATCCGCGGATGGGTTTTGTATGAACCTCATTTATAACTGAGCACGATGGCAAACGCAGCAGTCGTGATTCTCGCCGGCAACGAATCGCACGCCGACTACGGCCGCCTCGCGAACGCGCTCGAAGCGGCCAAGGAGTTCGCCGAGAACGACGACGACGAGTTGGAACTGATCTTCGACGGCGCCGGGACCCAGTGGATCCCGGAACTGGAGGACGAGGAGAGCGATTACCACGAGCTCTACCAGGCGGTCCGCGACGACGCCGCGGTCTGTGACTTCTGTTCCGGCGCGTTCGGCGTCGAGGACGCCGTGGCCGACTCCGGGCTCGTCACGCTCGACGAGTACGACGGGCACCCGAGCATCCGCTCGCTCGTCGACGACGACTACGAGATCATCACGTTCTGAACGGCCGGAGGCGTCGACGGCCGCGTCGGCGTCTCGGAGCGGTCAGAACGAGGTCGCGTCAGACTCGGTGGCGGCGCTCCCGCGGTCGTCGTATCCCTTCCGTCCGACCGCGTCCTCGGGGAGCAGCGAGGTGACGAACTTCTCCAGTTCCGCTTCCGACTGGAAGGCGTCGGGGTCGTCGTCGACGACGTCGAGGATGTCCTCCAGCGGCATCGACTCCCCGTTCGCGAACTCGACGACGCCCTCGTCGCACTCTTCGACGACGGTGTCGAACGCGACGGGGTACTGGTGGTCACAGACGTCGGTCAAGGCCGTCTCGATATCCATATTTAATTTTTGTGAAGGATACTGAAAAGGCTGATGCAGGACGCGCTCGCCGACGATCGGAGTCGCTCTCATCTTCGGAGAATCTCCTCGCACAGCTTTGCTGTCTCACGGCGGAGATACGCGGATGGGACTCATGCTCACGTCGGAAGCGGGACCGATCCGACCGCGGGCGTTTCTGTACCCGCTGGGCGTCTGGGCGGTGATGGCGGTCGTCGCCGTCCTCAACGGCGGGTTCCGAGAGGTCGTTCTCATTCCCCGCCTCGGCGACTACCCCGGACACGTGGTGAGTACGGCGCTCCTAGTGGCCGCGATACTCCTCGTCTCGCTGGCCTACTTCTCGCGGACGCCGATCGAGTACGGACCGGCCGAGCTCGTCGGTATCGGAGTGCTCTGGACGGTGCTCACCGTCGGGTTCGAGTTCGTCGTCGGGTACGTCGAAGGAACGCCGGTGTCGGTCACGGTCGGTCAGTACAACGTGTTCGCGGGACAGGTCTGGATCGCGGTCCCGATCGCGCTGCTCGTCTCCCCGCTGCTTTTCGGCTGGGTCCTCGTTCGGATCGACTGATCGTCGACGACCCGGTCCCGGGCGTGGCGCGGTTCGGAGCCGCCCGTGACGGCACGGTTCGGAGCCGCCCGTGACGGCGCCGTCGGGAGCCCGACTTTGTGCCGTGTGGCAACGTGAGACATAACGGCAGGTGTCGGGTGCGACTTAACTCCGTTCGGGTACAAGTGATACAGATGACAACGAAATCTCAAGACCGAGCGCTCGGACTCACGGTACTCGCGTTCCTCGTCGCGATCAGCGGTGAGCTACTGGGGGTGTCGCTCCTCGTCACCATCGGCGTGACGGGGTTCTTCCTCGCCGTGGCGGGGCTGTTAGCGCTCATGACCATCTCGCTGATAGTCGGCGTCAGTCACATCTCCGGGCCCGACATGCGTGACTCGGTCCTCAGCGATCGGGACCCGTTATCGGCACCGCACCGCAAGCAGTGATTCCGTCGAGTCGAACGGAACGGCAATCGAGCCTCCTTTTATTACTCGCGGTCGACCAACGACGACCGCGATGATAGTTCTCCACGCCGTCTTCCCGCTCGACCCCGACAAGCGCGACGAGGCGCTCGATCTGATCGCCGAGCTCGCCGAGAAGTCTCGCGCCGAGCCCGGGATGGTCGAGTACCGACCGACCACCGACGTCGACGACCCCAACGTGGTGCGGTTCTTCGAGCGGTACGAGGACGAGGCCGCCTTCGAGGCGCACTCCAAGACCGACCACTTCCAAGCGTTCGAGGCGGCGCTCCCCGACCTCCTCGCCGGTGAGCCGGAGGTCACTCGGTTCGAGGTCGAGTCGGCGGACGAACTGGAGCTCTGACGGAGGGCTCGCGGCCCTTTTTTAAATAAACTCCGAGGGGTTCGGCCCGTTCGTGACGTGGACCTCGAACGGCTGCGTCCCGACGTCGTCCCGCTCGACCAGGTGCCAGTACGTCTCGGCCAGCTCGTCGGGATCGAGGAACGTCTCCGCCTCGCGGTCCGGGTCGCGCTCGCGGGCGCCCGGCGAGTCGATCTGGCCGTCGATGACGACGTGCGCGACGTGCACGCCGTCGCCGCCGAACTCCTGCGCGATGTCCATCGCCATCCCGCGGGCGGCGAACTTCGCGGCCGTGAACCCGATCGCGCCGCCGCGGCTCCGGACCGCCGAGGTCGCGCCGGTGAAGATCACCGTGCCGCCGCCGGTCTCGAGCATGTCGTCGACGGCCTCCTGCGAGCAGACGAACGCGCCGCGCCCGTTGACCGCCCACGCCTCCTCGAACTCCTCGACGCTCGTGTCCATGAGCCCGGTCCACGACGCGGCGCTCGCGTGGTTGACGAGGACGTCCACCGGTCCGAACGCCTCGCGCACCGTCTCGAAACCGTTCCGAATCGCCCTGACGTCGGTCAGGTCGGTCGTGACCGCCAGCCCCTCACCGGGGTCGGGGAGGTCGGCCGCGAGCTCCTCGATGTACTCCGTCGAGCGGGCGAAGAGGGCCACCCGACAGCCCTCCGCCGCGAACTTCCGCGCGAGCGATTCCCCGAGTCCGGGACCGACCCCGGCGACGACTGCCGTGCGAGTCATACCCGCGCTACGGACCGCCGGGTGAAAACGGTGGTCGCTCCGGCGGCGGGCGTCACCGCGGTCCGACCTCACCCGCCCGACGCCGCGCGGAGTTCCGGGAAATACCGGCCGTGGAAGTCGAACGGGAGCGCGTGCGGCAGCGTCGCTCGGGCGCGCTCCGCGAACGTCTCGCCGTCGAGGACGAGCAGGCGCGAGCGCTCGGCGTCGACGTCGAGCGCGACCGTCAGCACGACGCCGTCGTCCTCGCGCTCGCCGTCGGGCGCCGGCACGAATATCGGCTCGCCGAAGTAGTCGCCCCCGTCATCGAAGGTTCGGACGGTCCCCGCCTCGGCGTCCAGCTTCACGACGCGTCGGGCCCACTCGGTGACCGGGGTGTCCATGCCCATCGCGTAGACGTACCGGTGCTCGCGACACCACCGCGCGGGCGACGCGGTCGGCAGCGCGCTGCCGTCGTCGTAGAGGGTCTCGCGGGAGACCGTCGCGTCGCCGCCCGCGTACCTCCCCGCTCCGGTCGTCGTCCCGAGATCGACGATGAACCGGTCGATCCGACCGGCCATGGCGCCCATCTCGCCGGCGCGGACGTTTTCCAGGTACAGCGAGTCGATCGCGGTCGCGTCCGGGATCGTCTCCAGGTCGAAGACGATCTCCACCCCGCCCTTCCGTTCGAAGGCGTTGACGTGGTGGAAGCCGAAGAAGGGGGCAGCGGTCGGCTCCGCGACGACGTCGCCGGTCGTCCGGTCCAGCACGACGATCCGAGTCCCGCGCTCGGGCTCCCACTCGAACTGCTCGATGAACGGTGGCTGCCGGCCCGGCTTCAGGAACCGGCGCGGGTCGAGCCGGAGCGGGAACTCGGTCAACACGACGTACCGCGGCGTGAGCGCGAAGCTGTGCATGTACGCCGGCCGGTCGGTGTCGACGCTGCCGACGTGGCGCCGGTCCCCCTCCGGGGTCCACGCGGTGACGTGGTACCGGCTCGTGCGCCCGAACTCGGTGTCGACGGTGACGAGCGCGCCCGTCGCCGGGTCGCGCTTGAAGTGCGCACACGAGAGCTGGCCGCTCGGGGCGTCGCCGTCGCGGTCGACGTGCCCCGTCGTTTCGAGCGTGTTCGGATCGAAGCCGACGCCGCGCGGCGATTCGGTCAGCGCGACGTACTCGCCGCCGATCCGCTCGGCGACGATGTTCGCGTTGTCGTACGGCTCGGCGAGGAAGGTGGACAGCCGCGAGCGGAGGGTGGTCTCGCCGGTGGCGAACCCGCCCTCGAACTCGCCGCTCGTCGCCGCCTCGTACGCGTCAGAACGGAGGAAGCGGTTGCGGTAGTGGACGACGTCGGTGTCGCCGTCGCCTCCCGTTACCGAGCCGGCGCCGTCTCCCGGGTCGAACGTGAACCGGTACAGCATCGCCAGCCCGTCGAACCAGTGGTCGACGTCGCTCCCGTCCGGGAACGAGAACGCCCCGGGACCGTTCCGGATCAGGCTCCCCCGAAGCCACGCGGGCAGGTTGCCGCGCACCGGAAGCGACGCGGCGGTCTCCTCGCGGAGCGAGTGGAATCCGGTGTGCGAGTCCATGGCAGATCCCGCGGGCGCGGCGGGCTAAGGTCTGACGGCGGCGCGAGGCGGATCGAGCCGCCGACGCCGGCGTGGACGGCTCACGTCGGGTCGCCGTCGACGGTGACGCGGACGACTCGCGCCGGCGCGGACGACTCACGCTGGCGCGGACGGCTCACGCCGGGTCGGCGTCGACGACGGTCGAGATGCGAGCGTTCTCCTTGATGCGGATCCCGTCCCCGCCGACCGACAGGGGGACCCGCGGGAGCGACGTGACGTGAAGCGTCGGGTGGAACGCGCCCCGCTCCAGCAGGGCGTCCCGCGTCTGGACGGTGAGCCGCAGGTCGCCCCCGGCGATCGACTCGTTGTACTCGACGAGGTACGTGCCGGGGTCGAGCGACCACCACCCGTACTCGTCGTCCGGGGAGCGCTTCTCGCGCTCGTGCGGCTCGGTGGCGGCGGCCTCGAGCTCGCCCCCGCCGAAGTCGACGCGTCCCGGTCCGGTGAGCTCGTACACCTCGGCGACCGTCAGGTCGACGCCGTCGCCCTCGGTCTGGGTCTGTTCGTGCACGAGCCCGTCGACGTATGTGGCGTATCCCGACATCGGGGAGCCGGTAGGCCGCGAAGTCCCTAAATACCGGTGGCCGCCCCGGCGGGGCGCTCGGCGACGCGGGAGCGACGCCCCGCGGGGCTCAGTCGGCGGTCCGGCCCGCCGGGACCCCCGTCGCGGCCGCGCGGCGGGCCTGGAGAACGAACAGCGTCGTCGCGAAGGCGATGAACCCGGCCGCGAGCAGGAACCCGGTCTCCGTGGTCGTGAAGTCCATCGTGGTCCCGACGATGACGGGGCCGACGACCTGTCCCACCTTCCAGGAGATGGAGCGCAGCGACATGGCGCTCGCGACCGAGTCGCGGCGCTCGCCCTCATCGACGAACAGCGACATGCTCGCCGGCAGGCGGATCGAGTCGGCGACGCCGAGCAGCGAGTAGGCGCCGAACAGCGCGAAGAAGGCGCCCCCGAGCGTCTGCGAGTCGCCGAGGTACGACACCGTCACCGGCGTCACCGTCCCCTCGAAGTACGCCGCGAGCGGAACCGCCGCGGTGCCGACGCCGTACAGCAGCGCGCCGAGCGCGACGAACCCGTGGCGGCGGCCGTACCGGTCGGTGAGCCCGCCGACGAATCCCTGCGTGACCGCCTTCGTCGCCTTCCCGCCGGCCATGATCCAGCCGATGGCGAACGCCGAGATGCCGAACGCCGTCCGCGCGTAGATGGGGAGGAAGATGATCACGGCCATCTTGCCGACGCTGAACGTGAACCGGAAGACGACCAGCGACCGGAGCATCGGGAGCGCGAGCAGCGACCGGAACGTCTCGACCCCGCCGGCCTCCGCCGGGTCCGTCCGCCCGCCGGGGTTGTCGCGCAGAAAGCGCCACACCAGCAGGAACGCGCCGAGCGTGAACAGCGAGAGGACCGCGTACGCCTCGGTGAACCCGTAGGCGTACAGGAGGTATCCCCCGAGCAGGTCGCCCGCGAGCGACGAAACGGAGGCGAACTGGTTGTACGAGCCGAGCCAGAGCCCCTGGTCGTCGTCGGGGCTGATCTCGCCGATGACCGTCGTGCCCGTGATCCACAGCAGGCTCGCGCCGAGGCCCTGCACCATCCGGACCAGGATCACGTGGACCGGACTGCTCACGAACGCGAAGCCGACGAAGACGGCGACGTTGACCAAGAAGCCGGCGAGCAGGTACCGCTTCGCGTTCCCGGTGTCGACCGCGCGCCCGAGCGGGAGCACGACGACCAGCTGGACGACCGCGAAGGCGGTGCCGAACAGGCCCTCGACGAACCCGGTGGTGCCGAACAGATCCGCGTACAGCGCCAGCGCGATGAGGATCGTCGAGTACGCCTGACTGCGCGCGAAGGCGGTGCCGGCCAGCGACGCGAACTCCGCGTCGCGCAGGAGGCGCACCGAGTTGCCGAGGGCCATGGCCCGAGCGGGTCGGTGTTAGCAGACACGCGTATAAAAGGCCGAGAGACCCGGCGGGGGCTGCTGGATTCGACGGGGGGCGGCCCGAATCGAGACCGCCTCGGCGCGCTCCGCAGCGGTCTCGCCGCGACGCCGCGGGCTCACCCTCTGGTGCCGTCGCTGATCAGCCGGAGATCGCTCTCAATCTCCCCACCGATCACCGGAAACGCGACCCTGCCCGATCACCCGGTCCCCGTCGTCCCGGGCAGGGTCGACTACCGACGGGAATCCTCGAAGATCAAGCCGGATCCGTCAAACCTATGTTCGACTAATTTCAATTACACCTATTATGAGACGAATTACGCGCAGATTGGCAGTTTCCCCGTCCGGATCGACCGATCAATAACATGAGCAGCAGCCCTCTCGTCAGCAGACGATACGACTGGAGCGACGTATCTCCCGTGGTCGGTGTCATTAAGGCGGTGAGCGACGCCGAAGACGTCGATACGGACGAGATTCCGATCCTCGCCGAGACGGTCGACCCGGAGTCGCTCAACGACCTCTGTATGAGCGCATCCGACTCGAGTCCGGTGACGGTTTCGTTCGCCCACGTGGGCTACGACGTGACCGTCCGTAGCGACGGGTGCGTCATCGTCGACGACGCGTGACGACGCCTTCCGATAGGCAGCCGGGGCGGCCTAGAAGGGAGCGCCCTCGCCCCGCGGATCGAGGGCGGTCGGCAGGGAGACGTCGATAGCGGACGGCGGGCGCGTATGCCCGCATCGGCGGCCGTTTTTGGTATCGACCGGATACCCCGTCGTTGCAGTCGGCGGCGAACGTCGGACTGGAAGTCGCCGGTGACTTAGCGAATTACCGAGTGGGCAAGGCGAGAACCTCCCCGCCATGGGCGTTACCACTTCACACGAACGCGGTGGGCGTCTGGGTTGGGGCGGATTCGAACCGCGGTCGCTCGGCTCGCTGTCGCTCGCGATTGCGGCGTCGACAGAAATGGGCTGGGGCGGATTCGAACCGCCGGCCTGCTCCGTGTGAAGGAGCCGTCATAACCTAGCTAGACCACCAGCCCGCTCGTGTCGAGGTATCCGATGTCGGGACTTAAGGGTTACTTTGTCGCGGGGCTTCGTCGGCCGAGCGCGTCACGGCCCGCCCGTGACCCACAGGCCGTCCCCGCTGGCCGTTCGAGCCGGAAGGGATCGACGGCGCCGTGGTGTCGGCCGCCGAGCGCGTCGCTACCGGGAGGGAGAGCGGGAGACCGGAGGGGAACTGAGCGCCTATTCCTCGGCGGCGTCGTGGCCGCGGTACTCTTTCACGCGCGCTCGGGCCGAGGCGACCGCCTCGCGTGCCTCGCCCTCCGCGCGCTCCTCAAGCTTCTTCAGGTCGGCTTGGAGCTTGTCGAGTCGCGACGCCTCGGGCTCCGGCTCGTCCTCGCCGCGGCCGACGAGCTCTTTCACGCGCGCCTCGACCGGCTCCAGCTCCTCTTTCACGCCCGCCTTCGCGTGTTCCGCCGCGCGTCCGAGGTAGTACCGTGCGTCTTCGAAGTGCTTACTCATATCTGTCCTTTGGAAGGGGACGGATATATTCTTTGTGGCTGCGCCGCGACGACAGGATCGGAGCGTCACCACTCGCTGGGCGCCGCTCACCGTTCGATTTGCGGGACGAGTCGGAGAAAGCCGCGGATGCGCGTCAGTACGAGGGCGACTCCTCGGGCTCGCCGTCGCGCGCGTTCGCGACCCGGCCGAGGGTAAAGAGCAGGTCGGAGAGGCGGTTGAGATAGGAGACGACCGTCTCGTTGATCGGCTCGGAGCGCGCGAGCTCGACGACCCGGCGCTCCGCACGGCGAGTCACCGTCCGGGCGTGGTGGAGGCGCGCGCCCGACTCGCCGCCGCCGGGCAGGACGAACGACGTCAGCGACTCCAGCTCCTCGTCGAAGGCGTCGATCCGGTTTTCGAGGGCCTCGACCAGCTCGGGCTCGACCTGCGGGTCGTCCGGGTCCGGGTCCGGGTTCGCGAGGTCCGCCTGCACCACGTGGAGGTGGTTCTGGACCGTCTCCAGCAGCTCGTCGAGATCGTCGTGACCCGTGGGGCGCACGGTCCCGATCAGCGCGTTCGCCTCGTCGACGGTCCCGTACGCCTCGATCCGCGGGCTGGACTTCGACACGCGGCTCATGTCTCGGAGGTCGGTGTCGCCCTCGTCGCCGCGTCCGGTGTAGATGGTCATGCGAGGGTCCGCTCGACGTACTTCACGATGTTGGCGCTCTCGGACATCGTCACGCCGCGGTCCTCGTCGATCAGGACCGGAACGCCGCGCTGGCCGCTGACCCGCTTCACCTCGTCGCGGTCGGAGTGGAGCGCGTCGACCCACTCGGTCTCGTACTCGATCCCGGCCTCGTCGAGCGCGTCGGACGCCTTCTCGCACCACGGACACCCGTCGAGCGCGTAGAGTCGGACTGCCATACGCGACCGATCGGCGCGCGGCGGCAAGAAGGTACGGTGTCGCTGACGGCTCGCTCGCCGATCGAGTGGCAGACGGACAGGCGAGCGGCCGCCGTTCGCGACGTGCGCGGCCCGCGAGACGCTACAACTCGTGGTACGACGCCATCCCCTCGCGGAACGCGGGCGGGACCGGCGCGGGCTCCCCGGAGTCGGGGTCGAGGCTGACCAGCGTCGCCTCGCCCTCGGCGACGAGCTCCCCGTCGACGCGGAGCTCGTGGGTCATGGTCACGCTGGAGCGACCGAGCTCCGCGACGTCGAGCTTGACCGCGACGGCCCCGTCCGTCAGCTCGACCGGTCGCCGGAAGTCGAGCGAGAGCGACGCCAACACCGTCGACACCCGCGAGAGGTCGGCGTCGAGGACGTCTCGGAAGTACTCCGTCCGGGCCTGTTCGACGTACGTCGCGTAGACGGCGTTGTTGACGTGGCCCATCGCGTCGATGTCGCGGAACCGGATGTCGATCTCGGTCGTGTACGTGCTCATGTACGGGTCTCCGCGGGAGGCGGTATGTAGGCGTCGGGATCGGCCGCGCCTCCCGGCGGCGGGATAGGTCGCGTCCCCGCGGCGGTTTTTAAAAGGAGGGGACGCCGTCAGTACAGCAGCTCGTCGTCGTTCTCGATCATGTACAGCGAGCGCGCCGCGATGTTGACGGCGTGGTCGCCGACGCGTTCGAGGTCACGGATAGTGAGGAGGAGCCGCGAGACGTTCTGCATCGTCCCCTCCACGTCCGCCTCCTCGCGGAGCTCGTCGCGCTCGATGAGGTCGCGGACGACGAGGTCGCTCGCGGCCTCGCAGGCGGCGTCGATCTCGTCGTCGGCCTCGGCGACGGCGTGACACAGCTCGGGGTCGGACTCCGCGTACGCCTGCATCGCTTCCTCTAACATCGCCAGCGTGTCGTCGCCGATGCGCTGGACGTCGACGTCGGGGAACACCTCGCGGTCGGCCTGCTTCGCGTACTCCCCGAGGTTCGTCGCCAGGTCCGCGATCCGTTCGAGGTCGGTGATGATCTTGAACGAGGCCGCGATGAAGCGCAGGTCGCCCGCCACCGGCTGCTGGAGCGCGATGAGGTCGGTGCACTGGCCCTCCAGCTCGAGGTAGAGGTCGTTGATCTCGGCGTCGCCGGTGATGACCTCCTCGCCCAGCTCGCCGTCCTGCCGCTCCAAGGCGTCGAGTCCCATCTTGAGCCGCTCCGCGACCACTTCGCTCATGTAGAGCACGTCGTCGCGGAGCTTCTCCAGCTTCGACTGGTACTGTTCTCGTGGCATCGTCTTAGCGGATCCGCCTCACCGGACGTATAAAAACACGTCGCCGACCGATCGGTCGGTTTCGACGCTATCGCACGTCACAAAAAACCCGAATGGGCAGTCTCACCGCGGGACGCTGGGCGGCCGACGAAGACGCCGAGCGGTCGAGCCGATCACTTATAAATCGATCCCAGACCGAGTCGGTCGCTCCGCTCGCTGTCCATCGTCGGTGCGAGAAGTCAGAAGTGGGTTGGGGCGGATTTGAACCGCCGGCCTCCTCCATGTCAAGGAGGTGTCATAACCGGACTAGACTACCAACCCGAGGGGGCTTACTGACGCATCTCGTCGTATCCGGGGGATATAATTGAACCTTTCGTTTCGGACGGCGGCGGGACGCGGTCCCTCGATCGACCGACGCTCGCGTGCGGCGATTACGGGCCGTGCAGTGACCGACCCCGCCGGCTGCGACGGGCCGCACGGTGACCGAGCGCGACGGCCGCGACGCGTCCCTCGCGGCGGCCTTTCGACCGCTTTTACTTGATGGACGAGAGCCGATCGGTATGGTCGATCTCGCCGCCCGCACCGACAGACTCGACGCGTACCTCGACGAGCGCGGGCTCGAAGCGGTCTGGTTCGCTAAGCCGAACGGGTTCGCGTGGCTCACCGGCGGCGACAACGTCGTCGACGCCGACACCGACGTCGGGGTGGCCGCGGCCGGCTACGACGGCGCGCTCCGCGTGATCACGGACAACGTCGAAGCGGAACGGCTCGCCGACGAGGAGCTGCCGGACGCGATCGCCGTCGAATCGTTCTCATGGCACGCCGACTCGCTGGCTACGGCCGTCGCCGAGCGCTCGCCTGCCCCCGCCGCCGCCGACTTCGACGTGCCGGGGTTCGAGCGCGTCGACGGGAGCCGGCTGCGCCAGCCGCTCACCGACGACGACGTCGAACGCTACCGCGAGCTGGGACGCGAGGCCGCCGCCGCCGTCGAGACCGTCTGCCGCAACCTCGAGCCCGAGGACCCCGAGTACGAGGTCGCCGCCGGGATCGACATCTCGCTCGCCTCCCGCGACGTCGACACCCCGGTCGTGCTCGTCGGCGGCGCGGATCGCGCGCAGCGGTTCCGCCACTACACGCCGAGCGACGCGACCCTGGGCGACTACGCGCTCGTCTCCGTCACCGCCGAGCGGGCGGGGCTGTACGCCTCCCTGACTCGGACCGTCGCCTTCGATGCTCCCGACTGGTTGGAGGAGCGCCACCGCGCCGCGGCCCGCGTCGAGGCGACCGCGCTCGCGGCGACCGAGGCCGCGGCGGAAGGCGATCTCGCGGGCGGAGACGATCCCGACACCGCCGGCGACGTCTTCGACGCGATCCGCGAGGCGTACGACGCCGTCGGCTTCGCCGACGAGTGGCGGGAGCACCACCAGGGCGGCGCGGCGGGGTTCGCGGGCCGCGAGTGGTTCGCCGCGCCCGGCGGCGACGAGCCGGTCCGACGACCGATGGGCTACGCGTGGAATCCGACCGTGCGGGGGACCAAAAGCGAGGACACCCACCTCGTCGCGCCCGACTTCACCGAGACGCTGACGAAAACCGGCCAATGGCCGACCCACGAGGTGGAGCCGGTCGACGTCGCGGGGATCCCGACGGAGACGCGGGAGCTGACGGCGCCGGTCATCCGGTGAGCCGGAGCAACCCCGCCCGAAAAAAAGCGCGGGCGCCGAACGCGCGGCGTCAGTAGACGTACTCGCTCTCGTCGATGCCGACGTAGTCCTTCTTGACGCGCCGCTTGTTCCACTTGTAGCCGAGCAGGAGCTTCACCGACTCCCACCCCGAGCGATACGGCTGCGCGAGGAGGCCGTCGCCCGTCTCGGCCGCCAGCATGGCGTCCGCGGCGCCGATGATCCGGTTCCAGTCGGCCGGCTCGTAGTCGGCGACCATGTCGGCCATCGTGACGTTGCGGACGATCTCGTCGCCGATCGCCTCCTTCCAGCGCCGGTTGTACGGGGCCATGTCGCCCGCGGCGGCCAGTTCGCCGGCGATGGCCCCGGTTCTGACCGCGACGTGGTCGCCGCCCTCGTGGAAGGCGGAGGTCGTCCCCATCGCGCCGCCGACGACCGCGACGCCGGCGTCCGTCGGCGAGTCGATCGGGCGGGTCGAGGAGATGGGGTACGTCTCCGTCCCGTTCCGCTTGCCCGCGTCCTCGACGAGCGGGAAGTCGTCCTCCACGTCGTACTCGTCGCCGTACTGCCATTCTAGGAGGCGCCGGATGTACTCGCCGCCCTGCGGGATCGACTCGTCGTCGGAGTCGAGCAGGGCGTAGGCGTCCCGGTCGAACTCGTCGATATCGAGCCCGATGGGCATCGTCAGCCCGATCCGGCAGACGCGGTCGGCGTTCGGGAAGATCCACGGGTACGCCGTCTCGCCGGGCATCACGCCCCACCAGAAGACGAGCGCGTCGTTCACCTGCTCGTACACCTCTTCGGGGACGCGCCGGTACTCCTGGTAGGCGATGTGGTTCGCCGTGCGCGACGCGAGGCGGTCGGAGGCGGCCGCATCCGCGGGGAGGTACTCGTCGAGCACGCGGTTCGTCACGGTGCGTTGGGGACCGTCGGCGAGCACAACGAAGTCGGCGCCGACCGACTCGCCCGAGGCGAGCTCGACGACGTGGCGGGGGTCGCCGCGACCGCCCGGGCCGGCGTCCCCGTTCGGTCCGTCGCTCGGGTCCACCGAGAGGTCGGTGTCGACGCCGCGGACCGACACGCCGGTCCGGTACTCCGCGCCGGCGTCCTCGGCGCGGTCGCGGAGCCAGTCGTCGAAGCGGGCGCGCTGGAAGGTGTAGCCGAACCCGTCGTACGACGACTCGATGCCGGTGGAGGTGAGCGTCGCCGCCTCGTCGGGCCCGCGAAACTCCGCGCGGTTCAGCTCGCGCTGGACGACGCCGTCGTCGAACTCGTCGGGGTGGATCCCCATGATGTCGACCCAGTAGTCCAAGATCCCCGCGGCGTCCGTCGAGTCCGGGCCGAGCCGGTCGCGGTCGGCCCGGGGGACCCCCTTCTCGAGGACGAGGGCGTCGGCGCCGCCGGTCGCGGCCGCGTGCGCTGCGGAGGCGCCGGCCGGACCGCCCCCAACGATAGCGACGTCTACGCGTTCCATATCCCGTGAGGTAACCCTCCGGCTATTAAATTCACGGTCCCCGACCGATCGAACGGAACGCGGCGGCCGTGGCGACCGCGCCCTCGTCGCCGAGCGCCCTCGGTCCCGTATCGCCCCGCCGAACCATCACGGACGTTGACAATAGTCTCAGCGGCGGAAAGACACGTTTTTAGACCGCAACGGAATTTCTCCGGTCACAGATGGCACGCGAGACATGGGCGACGCGGGCGGGATTCATCCTCGCCGCGGTCGGCAGCGCCGTGGGGCTCGGGAATATCTGGCGGTTCCCGTTCATCACCGGCCAGTACGGCGGATCGTCGTTTCTGATTACCTACTTGGCGTTCGTCGCGCTGATCGGGTTCCCGGCGATCCTCGTCGAGTTCGTGATCGGCCGTCGGACCGAACGGAATCCCGTCGGCGCGCTGCGGAAACTCGGTAGCGGCGCGTGGTCGTACGCCGGCTGGCTGTTCGTCGTCACCGGCTTCATCATCCTGTCCTACTACAGCGTCGTCGCCGGCTGGTTCCTCCGGTACACCCTCATCGGACTCACCGACGGGTTCACCATCACCGACCCGGCCGAGGCGGAGGCGTTGTTCGGAACGGTCTCCACCGGTCTCGACACGCTCCTCTTTCACGCCGTGTTCATGGCGCTCGTCATCGGGATCATCGCCGCCGGCGTCAGGCGCGGCATCGAGCTGAGCGTGAAGGTGATGGTGCCCGCGATCCTCGTGTTGCTGCTGGGGCTGGCCGCCTACGGATTCACCCTCGACGGCGCGAGCGCGGCGTACAGCTACTACCTCTCGCCGGACTTCGGAACGATCGCGGCGAACTGGACCGAGATCCTGCCCGCCGCCGCTGGACAGGCCTTCTTCACCCTCTCGCTCGGGATGGGCGTGATGATCACCTACGCCTCGTACCTCGGCGAGGACCGGAATCTGGCGTCGGACGCCGGCGTTATCGCCGCACTCGACACGCTCGTCGCCGTCCTCGTCGGATTCGTCGTCTTCCCCGTTCTGTTCACGGTCGGGATCGAACCGGGAACGGGCGGCCCCGGTGCGATCTTCGTGAGTCTCACCTCGGCGTTCGCCGGGATCCCCGGCGGCCGCGTCATCGGGGTCGTGTTCTTCGCGATGGTCGGGATCGCGGCGCTCTCCTCCGCGATCAGCATCCTCGAAGTGCTCGTCTCCTACCTGATCGACGAACTCGGCGTCGCTCGGATCCCGGCGTCGGTCGCGCTCGGCGTCGCCGTCTTCCTCCTCGGCGTGCCGGTCACGATCGACCTGATCTTCCTCAGCCTGTACGACCTGCTCGCTGACGGGATACTGCTCGTCCTCGGCTCGCTGCTGCTCGCGCTGTTCGTCGGCTGGGTCATTCCGGACATCGCCCGCGAGGAACTACGAGAGGGGATCGCCGACATCGGCGGCCTCGGCGACGCGTGGATCTGGGCGGTCCGGATCCCGATCGTTATCGTCGTGATCGTCTCGCTGTACCTCGGGATCGTCGACTACGCCGGGTTCCTCACCGGCGACTTCGCCGAGTGGCTGGCCGCGCGATAAGCGAGTCGCACCGGACCGTCGAACGCTTTTTTAATTATCGACCGCCGTCTCGGCGGGCGACTCAGTCGCGCAGCAGCGTCGAGTAGTCGGCGATGACCCCGTCGACGCCCGCCGCCGCGAGCCGGTCGGCCTGATACCACGTCGCGACGGTCCAGACGTTCACGGCGCGCCCCTCGTCGTGCGCGGCGGCGACGATGTCCGGCGCTCCGTTCTCGGGCGACTCGCCGAACCGCTCCGCGTCGAAGAACGGCGTGCCGCGGATCGCGTCGACCGGCGGGTGAACCGCCGCCGCGTCGTGCTCGCGGGCGATCGCGAGCCCGTCCGCGATCGACGCTCCGAACAGCGGGGCGACCGGCCGCGACGACAGCTCCCGCACCGCCGCGAGCGCCCCCTCGCAGAACGACGAGAACAGCAGGTCGTTCCCGTGTCCCGCGACCGCGTCGAGCGCGCGCTCCGCGAACGGCCGCCACGCATCCGTCCGCGCCGCGAGCGCGTCCCCCGCGAGCTTCTCGCCCTGACGGAGGTCGCGCCGGCCGGGGTTCTTGAGTTCGACGTTCACGCCGACGTCCGGGGGGACCGCGTCGAGCACGTCGGCGAGGAGCGGGACGGTCTCGCCGCTGTCGAGCACCTCGGCGCCGGTGACGGTCGCGGTGTCCGTCTCCCAGACGACGCCCGTCGCGTCGGTGAGCCCGCGGCCGTCACGCCCGGAGAGCTCCGCGTCGTGGATGACGACCACGTCGCCGTCGGCGGTGGGCACCGCGTCGACCTCGATCCAGTCGGCCCGGCGGCCGGCGGGGCCGTCGGCGCCCTCCGCACTCCCGACCCCAGCGGCCCGCTCGACCGCTGCCACGGTGTTCTCGGGGCTCTCGCCGGCGAACCCGCGGTGGGCGATCAGGGTCGGTTCGGAGCGCGCGGAGTCGGTCATAGCGCGTCGAGCACGGCGTCGACGACGAGACCCACCGCCTCGGTGAGCGCGGTCTTGCCCCGCGCGAGCGGGCCGGTCGGGTCCGCGTCGTCAGCGCGCTCGCTCTCGGTCGCATCGCCCGCCGGCTCGCCGTCGCCTTCGGCCATCGTCGACACGCTCGGTCAGACGTGCTCCTCGTACGGTTGCACGACCACGAATCCGCCGGAGTCGTCGAAGCGCATCTGGTACCGCTCGCCGGACTCCTGCCCGATCATGTCGGAGAGGCTGCGGTTGACCTCCACGTTCGGGGAGGTCCCGCCCCACGCGACGGTCGCGCTGGGGTCCGTCGCGACCGGCGGCTCCAAGACGATCGGGTCGCCGTGAGTGGTGATCGCGACGTAGCCGGGCCCCTCGAGGTAGACGTTGCTGAAGCCGCCGGCGAGCGAGCCGGCGAGGCTGTCGATGGTGCTGATCTCGTAGGAGAGCGATTCCTCGAAGGCGAGCACGTCCTCGCCGTTGACCGTGATCGACTCGCCGGCGTCGAGCTCGACGACCTGCACCTTCTTGCCGCCGTCGGCGAAGTAGACGTGACCCTGCCCCTCGACGGCCATGATCGGCGTCCCCTCGCCGGTGGCCGCCTCCTTGAGGAAGCCGGTGAGCCCGCCCTCCGCGGACGCCTTCCCGGTGAACGAGACGTCGCCGGTGTACGCTATCATCGACCCGGCCTTCGCCATCACCGTGCCGTCGACGTCAACGTCGAGGGTGTAGCTGTTCTCGCGCTGGAACGGTTCCGCGCTCTCCGTCGGTGCGTTCTCGGCTGTAAACTGATCGAGATTCATGAGCGGGGACCGAACCCTTATAGACGGCCGTTCGCCGTCCGGTTCGGCTGGGTGACACTTCCTCGCTATCGGATATGAATGTTCATGGTCTCGACTCGTAGAGCGGCCCGGCCACTCGCTCGGTGGGCGTCTGTCGCCACCTCAACGCGTCTCTACTACCCCCTCGGCGTGCGCCTCCCACCCTCTCGCCGACCGTCGGTCGATCCTCAGTAGACGACGAGCGAGAGGTACAGCTGGCCGATCCCGGCGACGATCATCACCGCGCCGGCGACGCGCTTCAGGGTCCCGGCGTGGGTCATCACCCGGTTGGCGTTGCTGATCAGCCCCACGCCGGTCGCGACGGTCGTCGCGGCCATCAGGACCGCGACGACGCCGGCGTACACCGAGAGGACGAGGAGGGCGGCCTCGTCGGGGAGCGCGATGGCGCGCGCGACGACGGCGAGGAAGATGGGGGCGACGCAGCCCGCGCCGGCGAGCGCGTACCCCGCCCCGAAGAGGCCGAACCCGAAGACGCTCGTCCGGCGCTTCGGCAGCGAGACGGAGACCGAGGGCGCCCGTCCGGCGACGACGAGCAGTCCGAAGACGACCAGCAGCCCGCCGACGAGCGTCTCGAAGACGGTGATGTTCGACAGCGTCGACTGCCCGACTCGGACCGTCGCGCCCGCGAGCAACGTGAACGTCGCCAGCACGCCGACCGCGGCCGCGAGGCCGCGAACCCCGGCCCCGGTCACCGAGGCCTCGTCGGCGTCGACGGAGTTCACGTAGAAGCCGACGTACCCCGGCAAGAGCGGGTACGCGCACGGCGAGAAGAACGTCGCGACTCCCGCGGTCACGGCGAACGGGACGTTGGTCGCGAGCGAGACGTCGGTCATCGGTCGACAGGTCCCGTCATCGGTCGAGCGCCCGTTGGATTCCCTCGACGAACTCCTCCGTCGTGTGGGTCCCGGACGTCGCCCAGCGGACGCGCCCCGTCGCGTCGATGGCTCGCGCGCTCGGGTAGCCGCCGACGCTGAGCCGCGCCGCAAGTTCGGCCGAGACATCCGCTGCGACAAGCCAGTCACCGTCGTGTTTACGCCACCAATCCACTACCTTGTCCTCGCTAATCCTCTCGCCAACGGGCTCTGTCGTCACGGAGACGAACAGCGCCTCGTCGCCGATCCGGTCGTGGGCCTCCGCGAGGGCCGGCATCTGCTCGGCGCACGGTGGACACCACGTGCCGAAGAAGTCGACGAACGTCGGGCGGTCGGGGGCCGGGAGCGTCACCTCGCCGTCGCGGCTCCCGGGCGCCTCGATCGTGTCGAGCGTCACCGGCTCGATCGGCTCCGGCGCGTCGCCGCCGCCGAGCGCGTCGGGGACGCCGCCGGTCGCGACGGCGCCGGCCCCGCCGAGGGCGCCGACGCTCGCGAGCCCGGCGAGGAGGTGGCGGCGCCTCACGCGGTGACCACCCGCTCGAAGTCGTCGACGATCCGCTCGACGTCCGTCTGGGGACCCCTCGGGTACACCCGCTCGACGATCCCGTCCTCGTTGGCGAGGAGGATGATACCGACGTGGGGGAACCGGTACTCGATGTTCTGGTACTCGTCCGCGTCCCGCTTCTCGATCACGAGCCCGAACTCCTCGTCCATCAGCTCCTGTCCCCGCTCGTAGCTCTCCGGGCGAAGGAAGTGCCAGTTGCCGGCGCCGAGGTCGACGCCGCGCTGGCCGGCGTACTCGCGGAGCACCTCGGCGGTGTCGCGCTCGGGGTCGAACGTGAGCGCGAGGAACGCCGCCTCGTCGCCGAACCCCTGCTCGGCGGCGTACTCCTGTGCGCGCCGCAGCCGGAGGATGAGCGCGGGACAGACGCCGTCGGGGCAGTTGGTGTAAAACGAGGTCCACAGGACGGCGCGCTCGCCTTCGAGGCCCTCGGTGGACACCTCCTCGCCCGTGATCGGATCGGGAACCGTGATGTGTGGCATCTCGTCGCCGTAGCTCGGGTGCGACGCCTCGCTGAGGTCCCGCTCCGGCGGGCCGAGGACGGTCCCCTCGGCGCCGCCCGCGCCGAGGACGCCGAGACAGCCGGCGGTCGCGGTGGTGGTGGTGGCGGCGCCGGTCGCGGCGAGCGACCGCAGGTAGGTGCGACGATCCATGTGTATGTTCGTCCTACGCGGACGCTCGTAAATGAACCTCGCGACTGATGGCACGCGATGAGTACAGGCGGCCCGTACCCGAGAGAGTCACAGCGGTCGCCGGCGGCCGACCGGCCGGGACGGTCATGGTACCACGACCCTCGCAAGCGTTATCCCCGAAAGGCCTGTACGTTTGGTTGCAATGGCAAACGGTAAGGTTGACTTCTTCAACGACACTGGCGGCTACGGTTTCATTTCGACTGACGACGGCGATCTCGACGACGACGAGGACGTGTTCTTCCACATGGAAGACGTCGGCGGCCCGGACCTCGAGGAGGGCCAGGAGGTCGAGTTCGACATCGAGTCGTCCCCCAAGGGACCCCGCGCGACGAACCTGACGCGCAACTAACGATTCTACCGCGGACGCCGCGTCCGCACGCACTACCGGACCCCGTCGCCGGTCACCGAGACCGGCGACCGTTCCGTTCTTTCACGCTTATTTCACCCCGACGAGCGACGCGCCTGGACAGTTAACTACAGTCACGCGCTCCCGGTCGCCGACCGCGAGCCGCGGCGATCGACCGTTTAAATACGAGCGCGGGCAAGGCGACTCACAGTGAGCGATCCGATCCCGACCGGCTGTCGGCCGGTCGACGACCTGTTGGGCGGCGGGTTCGAGCGCGGCGTCGTCACGCAGGTGTACGGCCCGCCCGCGGCGGGGAAGACGAACCTCGCGCTGGCCGCGGCGGTCGAGGTCGCCGGCCGCGGCGACCGCGCCCTCTACATCGACACCGAGGGGCTCTCTATCGACCGGTTCGAGCAGCTGGCCGCGGGGAGAGCCGACGACCCCGCCGTCGACGACACGGTCGAGGAGATCGCGTCGCGGCTGGTGATCTCGGAGGCGTACGACTTCGACGACCAGCGCGAGGCGGTCCGCGACGCCGAGGAGCTCGCCGAGGAGGTCGAGCTGATCGTGTTGGACTCCGCGACCGGCTTCTACCGGCTGGAGCGCGCCGGCGACACGGAGGGCGGCGAGTCCCTCCGGAAGGTCGCCAAGCAGGTGACGCACCTCCTCTCGCTGGCCCGGCGTCACGACGTCGCCGTCGTGATCACGAACCAGGTGTTCACCGATCCCGACTCCGACCGCGACCGCGCGCTCGGCGGCAACACGCTCAACCACTGGACCGGCGCAATCGTCCGCGTCGACCGCTTTCGCGGCGGAAACCGCCGGGCGACGCTGGAGAAGCACCGCTCGAAGCCCGCCGGCGACTCCGCCACCTTCCGGATCGTCGCCGACGGGCTCTCCGAGGGCACCGAGGCGTAGTCCGGAAGCCGGAGATCAGCCACTCTCGGACGGTTTTAGCGGGAGAGTGACGAGAAGACGCGTTAAAAAGCCGGAGCCGTCGAGCGCCGTCCTACCGGCTCACAGCTCGCCGAGCTTGCGGAGCAGCTGGCCGCGGTACTCCTCGTCGGCGTTGACGCCCTTGATTTCGAGGACGTTGCGCTCCAGCTTGTCGAGCGCGACGTGGAAGGCGTGTTCGGCGCCGTACCCCTCGCCGGAGCCGCCGACCTGGCCCTCGTTGGTCCGGAGACGGATCTGACACTGGATCAGTGGCGTGCCGCGGAGCTTCTCCTTGTGCGCGTGGAGCCGGACGTGGGCGTGGATGACGTGCATCGCGGCGTACTTGTCGGCGACCTGCTCGATCGACTCGACGATGTGCTCGCGGGTGGTCGTGTCAAGCAGCTCGACGTTGGTGATCTGAACGTCCATCGAGTCCTGCTCGGTGAACGTGAGCGCGCGGAGCACGTCGGTCTTCGTCACCATCCCGGCGACGGTCTCGGCGTCGCCCGGCGTGACGACGAGCCCGGAGATGTCGTTGTCGAACATCCGTTCGACGACGGCCTCCGCGGTCTCGTCGGCCGTCGCGGTGACGACGGGGCTCGACATGATGTCGTACACCGGGATGTCGAGCATCCGGTCGATGTCGCCGGCGCGGTCGCCGCTGCCCTGCCGCTCGTGGTCGCGGACGACGAACTCGACGATGTCGTTGGTGGTGACGACGCCGACCAGCCGGCCGTCTTCGTCGAGGACCGGGAGCCGGGAGATCCCGTTCTCGCGCAGGCGGTTGATCGCGCGGCCAACGCTGTCCTTCTCGTTGATCCCGATGACGTCCTCGGTCACGACCTGCCCGACGGTGATCGCGTCGAGGCTCTCGAGGACGGCCTCGAGGATCTGGTCGACCGTGACGATCCCGTAGAGCTTCTCGCCCTCGTAGACGGGGGCGATCTTCACGTCGCCCTCGACGAGGAGGCGGGCCGTTTCGCGAACGTCCTCGTGGCGGTCGACGGAGGGCGCGGGCTTCATGACGGCCGACACCTTGGTGTCGTCCTCCATGCGCGAGCGCATGAGCTGTTTTTCCCCGACCACGCCGGCGTACTCGCCGTCGTCGGTGACGATGATCCCCTTCGGATTCTCGCGCTCGAAGATGGACCGGACCTTGGCGAGTCGCTCATCGACGTCGACCTCGACGTACTCCGGCACCGCGATATCAACAATATTCATGGTCCAGTTCGGACGTTCGACGCGCCGGGTATTGAAAGTGCGGGAGGCGTGCTCGATGCTGAGATCGGGTCCCTCGTCAGTCAAGCTGAACCCATTTCCGTGCGGCCGACGAGAAAAGCGTATGCGACTCTCCACGGCGCTGATCGCGATCGGAGTCCTGCTCATCGTGATCCCGGTACCGATTCCGATCCCGTTCATCGGCCTATTCACCGGGACGATCGCCCTGATCGCCGGCGCCGTCCTCCGGCTGCTGGGCGCGTGAGACCGCGCGAGCCGCCCGGCTCCGAGGGCTCTCGGTCGGGTGGCCGGTCGCCGCGGCAGAGCCGGTGAAACCTTTTTGCCGGTTACCCACCGAGGGTGAGACGTGTACGACGCCGTCGTCCTCGACAACGACGGAGTGCTCGTCGGACGGACCTCGTTCGACACGCTCCGGGAGGCCGCCTGGGACGCGTTCGTGAGCCTCGGCGTCGAGGACCCCGACCTCGCCCACGTGGACGACGTCGCCGTCGGCGTGGACCCCGCGACCCTCACCGACATCTGCGAGCGCTATGGGGTCGACCCGGGGGAGTTCTGGCGCGTTCGCGACGAGCTGGCCTCGGCCGCCCAGATCGACGCGGCCCGGAAGGGACGGAAGACGCCGTACGAGGACGTCGACACGCTCCGGTTCCTCGACACCCCGCTCGGCGTTGTCTCCTCGAACCAACAGGCGACCGTCGACGCAATCCTGAGCCACTTCGGCCTCGCGGGGCAGTTCGATGTGGCGTACGGGCGCGAGCCGTCGATCGCCAGCCTCTCGCGGAAGAAGCCGTCGCCGTACTACCTCGAACGCGCTCTGGAGGACCTCGGGGCCGAGACGGCGCTGTTCGTCGGCGACAACGAGTCGGACGTACGCGCCGCCGACAACGCCGGGATCGACTCCGCGTTCGTGCGGCGACCGCACCGGCGCTCGACCGAGCTCTCATGCCAGCCGACCTACGAGATCGACGACCTCCACGACCTCGTGAGCATCTGCGGACGGGCGCCGGTGGACGCGGAGCGCGGCGGTCCGGTCTGATCCGCCCTCAGCCGGGCGAAGCCGGACGCTTTTTGTTTCGCTCGGGCCCAGCGTCGGGCATGGACCTCCCGCCCGTCGGTCTCGGCACGATGGGGATCGACGACCCCGACGCGGTCGCGACCGCGCTCGCCCTCGGCTACCGTCACCTCGACACCGCGCGGATCTACGGCAACGAGGCGGTCGTCGGCGAGGGGCTCGCCGACGGGCTCGCCGCGAGCGACGCGAACGGCGACGGCGTCGCCGGCGGCGAAGATCTCGCCCGCGGCGGCGTGCGTCGCGAGGACGTGACCGTCGCGACGAAGCTGTGGATCGACGACCTCGCCGGCGACGACGTGGGGCCGGCGGCCCGCGAGAGCGCCGATCGGCTCGGCGTCGGGGCGATCGACCTGCTGTACGTCCACCGCCCGCGGGGCGACTACGGCCCGGAGGCGACGCTGCCCGCGCTCGACCGGCTGGTCGAGGAGGGGCTCGTCCGGAACGTCGGGGTCTCGAACTTCGAACTCGACCAGCTGGACCGCGCGATCGAGGTCCTCGACGCGCCGCTTGCGGCCCACCAGACCGAGCTGCACCCGCTGTTTTATAAGCCCGAGCTGCTGGAGCACGCCCGGGAACACGGCTACACCGTGGTCGCCTACTCGCCGCTGGCCGGCGGGCGAGTGAGCGAGATCGACGCCGTGATCGAGGTCGCGGAGGCGCGCGACGCGACGCCTGAGGCGGTCGCGATCGCGTGGGCGACCGCGAAGGAACCGGTCGTGACGATCCCGAAGGCGTCGAGCGAGCGCCACCTCCGCGCGAACCTCGCGGCCGCGGAGCTAGAGCTGACCGCGGAGGAGATCGCCGCGATCGACGCGGTCGAGCGCGAGGAAGAGCTGTTCCCGGAGTAGCCCGCGACGCCGGTGTGTACAGCTTCGTGTATAAAAATCGCGGCAGGAGCGCCGAGATCGACACGATCCCGCGTCACTTTTGTATCGGCTCGCCCTCGGTTCGAGTATGAGTGAAGGCACCGACGACGCGGACGCGACGACGATCATCGACGGCGAGGCCGTCGCGGCCGACGTGCGCGCCGACGTGACCGAGCACGTCGAGACGCTGGAGGCGGCGGGCGTGACCCCGGGGCTCGCCACCGTGTTGATGAGCGACGACCCGGCCAGCGAGACGTACGTCTCGATGAAGCAGCGCGACTGCGAGGAGGTCGGTATCGAGAGCGTCCACGTCGAGATCGACGCCGACGCGCCCGCCGAGGAACTGTACGACACCATCGACGACCTCAACGAGCGCGAGGACGTCCACGGCATCCTCGTCCAGCTGCCGGTCCCCGACCACGTCGACAGGCGGAGCGTCCTCCGGCGGATCGCCCCGGAGAAGGACGTTGACGGCTTCCACCCGGAGAACGTCGGCCGGCTCGTCGCGGGCGACGCCCGATTTAAACCTTGTACCCCGCACGGCGTCCAGAAGCTCCTCGCGGCGTACGACGTGGAGACGGAGGGCGCCGACGCGGTCGTCGTCGGCCGGTCAGATATCGTCGGGAAGCCGATGGCGAACCTCCTGATCCAGAAGGCGCCGACCGGGAACGCGACCACGACGGTCTGTCACTCCCGGACCGAGGACCTGGAAGGGAAGCTCGCGGACGCGGACCTCGTGATCGCCGCCGCCGGCATCCCGGAGTTCGTCGACGGTTCGATGCTGAAGGAAGGGGCGACGGTGATCGACGTGGGGATCAATCGGGTCGACGCGGACACCGAGAAGGGGTACGAGCTGGTGGGCGACGTGGAGTACGAGTCGGCGAGCGAAGTGGCGGGGGCGATCACGCCGGTTCCCGGCGGCGTCGGGCCGATGACGCGCGCGATGCTCCTTTATAATACGGTGAAGGCGGCCGGGCTCCAGCACGACGTCGACGTGGATCTGGACTGAGGCGGAGAGGCGGCGGGCTCGGTGGATTGCTGCAGTTGGTGTTTGTACGTGGTTGACGGTCAGTTATAAATAGCCGAGTACGGGTCAGCGATGATTTCTCCCAAAACCTCAGCCGCTCGGTTAAAAAACGTCTGCTGCAGAACCGACGGTGAACACCGCCAAAGCCCCAGCCGCTCGGCGATACGTGACTGGTCTCTTTGCGGTGAACACCGCCAAAGCCCCAGCCGCTCGGCGATACGTGACTGGTCTCTTTGCGGTGAACACCTCCAAAGCCCCAGCCGCGAGGGCTCGCGCGGCTCGCTGCGGTCCTCGGTCAGTCGCTTCGCTCCTTCCCTGCGGTCCTTGCGTCGCCGTGCTTCGCCCTCACGGCTGCCCCTTTGATTCCCTCCCACCGCAACCGCACCGCGCCTCATACCTCCCCAGCCTCGTCGGTCGCCCCTCCGCGTTGCTCCGGGCGACCGACTCCCTCGCGCGCGCTGCTCGCGGGCTTACAGCCCGCTCGCAGGCACGCGCCGCCGCGTCTATTTATAAATAGGCCGTCGTCGTCGCGGTCTCGTCAGTCGTCGTCGGCCGTGGCGGCCCGGTTCCGGATCTCGATGCGCCCCTCGACCGCGGGGTCGATCCCGTGTTCGCGGGCGTAGGCGGCGAGCACCTCGTACTGGATGTCGGCCTCGTCGATCCGGTGGCGCTGCGCCAGCGTCGGGAACTCGTGTTCGGAGTGGAGCAGGTACTCCGAGACGGCGACGGTGTAGCGCGCCTCGGGGTCGATCGGCTCGCCGCCGACGGTGGCCTCGAGGACGAGCTCGGCGTCGGCGTCCCAGACGACCTCGGCGTTCGAGACGTGGCCGTGCCACCAGTCGTCCTCGCCGAAGTCCACGTCGGGCGCGGCCATCTCGCGGAACACGTCGTGCAGCTCCGCGCCGGTGACCGACGCGAGCGCCACGGGCTCCTCGAACGGGATCAGGCTGATCAGGTCGGCCTTCGTCACCGCGCCCGCCCACGGGTCGCCCTGTCGCAGCCCGCCGGCGTTCGAGAGCCCCACGTCGGCGTCGAGGGCCCACCGGAACGCGTCCGCGACGAAGTTCCCGACGCGGCACTCCCCGCCGTGGACCACGTCGCCCGTGCGCTCGATGGGATCGTCGACGACGTCGATGGTCTCGTCGAGGTCGGCCGCGGCCATCCGCTCCGCGAGGGCGGCCTCGAGCCCCGGCGCGGGATCCGCGCCGTCGGGCTCGTGGAGGGTCGCGGCCGGGACGTGACTTCCGGCGTCGTTCGTCGCGCCGTCGCCCGACCCGTCGGCCATCGCGTCGCTCGAAGCGCCCCCGCCGAACGCCACCTCGGCGACCGTCTCGCCGTTGACGCCGGGCCGAACGATCCGGGTGCCGGCGACGACCTCGTTGCGCCGGCTGTGGACGTGACCGCCGAGGATCGCGTCGACGTCGAGCGCGCGGGCGAGGTCGTCGTCGCCCGCGCCGAGATGCGAGAGGATAACCGCGTAGTCGAGCCCGGGGGCGGCCGCGCCGGTGCCTCCGCTCTCGCCGCGCTCGGCGACCGCGGTCCGCATCTCGGCGAGCGCGTCGCGCGCGGCGGCGACCGGGTCGTCGAAGGAGAGCTCGGCGGCCATGGGGTTCAGCGAGTCGGTTGCGGGGTCAGTGACGCCGACGAACCCGACCGTCGCGCCGTCGATCTCGAGGGTCGTCCACGGGACGACGCCCTCGTCGCGGCCGAAGGGCTCGCCCGCCTCGTCGCGGACGTTCGCGGAGACGAAGGTCGCGGGCGCGTCGGCGACGAGCCCGCGGAGCGCGTCCGGCCCGTAGTCGAACTCGTGGTTGCCGAACGTGTCGAGCCGGGTGTCCGTGGCCGCGTAGAAGTCGAGGACCTGCCGCCCGCTCGCGACCAGCGAGAGGACGCCCGGCGCGGTCGTGTCGCCGGTGGCGACCACCGCGGCGTCGGGGCCCGAGAGCGCCCGGATCCGACCGGCGAGGCGGGCGGCTCGCGCGGGCGCGTCGAAGACGTTCTCGATGTCGGAGTAGTGGACGAGTCGGACCATTCGATGTGCGGGCCGAGGGGCGAGCGACGCTTAAGAAACGCGGAGTCCGACGGGGCCGATTCCCACCCGTGACTCCCGCTCGCACACGCGAGGCATATTGAAAGCGCTTTTATGGACGTCCGGACTACGTCGGGTCACAGCCTCTGTGGGGTTGATGATGTGCCGTTCCGTTAGGGACCGACCACGGGACGGACACGCGAGCCCGCACGGAGGATAGGTGAACAACATATGCCCGTTTACGTAGACTACGAAACCCCAGCCGACCTCGCCGAGCGATCGCTCGAAGCGCTCGAGGTCGCCCGAGACACAGGCACCGTGAAGAAAGGAACCAACGAGACCACCAAGGCCGTCGAGCGCGGCAACGCCGACCTCGTCATCGTCGCGGAGGACGTCTCCCCCGAGGAGATCGTCATGCACCTCCCCGAGCTCGCCGACGAGAAGGGAATCCCGGTCGTCTTCGTCGACACGCAGGACGACGTCGGCCACGCCGCCGGCCTCGAAGTCGGCTCGGCCGCCGCCGCCGTCGTCGACGCCGGCGACGCCGACGACGACGTCGAGGACATCGGCGAGAAGGTCGCGGAGCTCCGATAACCACCCATGAGCGCAGAAGAGGGCACCGGCGACTCGACCACCGCCGAGGTGATCGAGGTCGTCGGCAAGACCGGGATGCACGGCGAGGCCATGCAGGTCAAATGCCGCATCCAAGAGGGATCGAACCAGGGCCGGATCATCACCCGGAACGTCCTGGGCCCCGTCCGCATGGGCGACGTGCTCCAGCTCCGTGAGACCCAGCGCGACGCCGACTCCATCGGAGGGCGATAACCAATGGTCGAGACACGCACCTGCGACTACACCGGCGAGGAGATCGAGCCCGGCACGGGCACGATGTACGTCAAGAAGAACGGACAGATCCTCCACTTCGTCGACTCGAAGGCGGAGAAGAACTACTTCCTCGGCCGCGAGGCGCGCGACCTCGAGTGGACCGAGGAAGGGCGCGAACAGGGTGGCGAGTAGATGAGCCACCACGACGAGCGCACCTTCGTGATGGTGAAGCCCGACGGCGTCCAGCGCGGCCTCATCGGGGAGATCGTCTCCCGCTTCGAGGAGCGCGGGCTGAAGCTCGTCGGCGGGAAGTTCATGCGGATCGACGAGGACCTCGCCCACGAGCACTACGGCGAGCACGAGGGGAAGCCGTTCTTCGACGGCCTCGTCGACTTCATCACCTCCGGCCCCGTCTTCGCGATGGTGTGGGAGGGAGCCGACGCGACCCGACAGGTCCGCGCGATGGTCGGCGAGACCGACCCCGCCGAGTCCGCCCCGGGCACGATCCGCGGCGACTTCGGCTTAGACCTCGGCCACAACGTGATCCACGCGTCGGACCACGAGGACGAGGGCGCGAACGAGCGCGAGATCGACCTGTTCTTCGACGAGGACGAGCTCGTCGACTACGGCCTCGACACCGCCGCGTGGGTGTACGAGGACGAGCAGCACTGACCGCGCGCCTTCTTTCCCGTTTATTGCCGCCCGCGAAGAGCGGAGAGCGACCGCACCGTTGACACACCGCGTTTCCGGTGAACGATCATCACTGAACGGGCGTTGTCGGGCGGTTTTCCTGTCAAAGAGGTATATAAACTCCGCACCCGCGACGCGAAACGGCCCCCTCAGTCGTCGAGCGCCACGATGCGACCGTCCTCGGTGACGACGAGGACCTCGTCGGTCCCGTCGCCGGTCACGTCGGCGAACAGCGGGCCCGCGTACACCACGGCGGCGCCGACGTCGCCCCGGGCGATCGCCTCGCCGCTGGGGTTCAACGCGAGCACGTCGCCCTCTCGATTCACCGCGACCGGACCGGTGCCGGCGTCCGCGCTGACGGTGCCGACGCCCGGGGCGTTCACTCGGGTGTCGCCCCCGTACTGCTGTTTCCAGACGACCTCTCCGTCGAGGAGGTCGACCGCCCACACGCTGCGCACGCCGCCGACGTGGATCCGACCGCGGTCGGCCTCGCCCACGGTGACGGGGAGGTCCTGGAGTCCGACCTCGTACCTGCTGGAGCCGTCGGCGACCTCGATCGCCTCCAGGTTCCCGTTCGTTCCGCCGAGCGCGATGACGGGGCCCCTCCGCGTGTCGGCCGCGTTCCAGCTCAGCGGTGTGACCGACGGTGTCGCCGTCCAGCGAGCGTCGCCGTTCGCGTCGAGCAGGCGCACCGTCGTCTCCTCGCCGCCGACGGTCGCGACCGCGATTCCCCGGGCGTCGGCCGCCGCATCGCCGGACTCGTCGCCTCCGGAGCCGACGATCAGCGGCCGTCGGTCGACGGGCTCGCCGAGAGACGTATCGAACACGGTGTCACCGCCGTCGGCGACGGCGACGACGCGGCCGTCGGCCGTGGCCGCGGCGACCTCGCTGCCGCCGTCGGCGTCGAGGTCGCCGATCGCCGGCCGGATCCCGCCCGGTCCGTCGAGGTCGACGGTAAACCGCGTCGAGCCGTCGGCCGCGTCGAGGACGACGAGCGATCCGGGCGCCGTCGTGAACGCGACGACCGACTCGCCGTCGAGCGTCCCCGCGACGAGGCGGCTGGTCCCGGGCGGGTCGTCGGCTCCCCCGGCGTCGCCGGATCCCGTATCGCCGTCGCCGCCGGCGGCGTCGCCCGCGGCGATCGCGGAGAGCGGTGTCCGCCACGCGACGTCACCGCCGACCGCGGTCGCGCGGACGACGCGCTCGCCGTCGGCGGTCGTCGACTGGACGACGACCGGGTCACCGTCCATCGTGGCGACGACCGCGCCGCTGCCGTCGTCGCCCTCGACGGGGTCGGTCTCCCACACGATCTCGGCGTCGACCGCGCCCTCGTCGATACCGACGAACGCGAAGAGGGCGACCCCGACGCCGGTCGCACCGCCGGCGAGGAGGATCAGGCTCGCGAACAGAACGCGACGGTCCATTAGCCGTCCCTTCGGGCGTCGCGGTCATACGACTGTCGGATGCGGTGGGGCGGCACCTCGGGACGACGGCGAACGAGAGCGGGCTACAGCAGGCTGGCGACGCTGTCGACGCGGTCCGGGCCGACGAGCTCCCGGAGCGCCTCCGGGTCGCGATCGCCGTTCGCGTTCACGAGGTAGACGGCGCCGTCGCGGTCGCCGTAGGCGCCGTGGAAGTCGTAGACGAATCCGTACACGTCGGCGTCGGCCGCGGTCTCGGTCCCGCGGGCGATCGCGACCTGCTCGTGGACGTTGTACTCGACGAGCCGGTTGCGGAGGCTCGCGGCGGTGCCGTCGTCCTCGTCGATCGCCGCGAGCCCCGCCTCGACGATCGGGGCGAGCTCCGCCACGTCCGCCCGGACGCCCGGCTCCTCGGGGACGGCGCCGTCGCGGACCGCGGCGAGCGCGGCACCGACCGCGCCGCAGCCGGTGTGACCGACGACCGCGAGCACGTCCGTGTCGGTGTGGCCCAGCGGATAGGCGACGCTCCCGGAGAGCACGCGCTCGCCGTCGACGACGCTGCTCACGCGGTTCCCGATGTTGCCCGCGGTGAAGAGGAAGCCCGGCCGGTCGACCGCCCACATACCCTCCTGTGACACGCGCGAGTCCGAACAGCAGACGGAGACGACGGGCGGGCGCTGCCCGTCGCGCCGGGCGGCGAGGTCGGCGGCGGCCGCGGAACCGACGTGCTCCCCGTTGCGGTCGAGCAGGTCGGCGAGGAGTTCGCGGGTCATACCCGAAGGCTCGGCGCCCGGGGGCGAAAACGGAGGCGGACCCGGCGAGTTTCGTGTCCGTCGGCGCGCGTCCGGAGGGTCGACGCGTGCGGCGCGTCCGCCAACATGGCCGGGTGGTCAGATCACCAGTCCGACGATCTGGATCAGAAACCCGAAGACGAACACGGCGAGCAGCGCGATCGTCGCGACCACGACGGCCGGGGCGAGCGCCTCCTCGTTCTCGTCGAGGACGATGCTTTCCATGTCTTGCATACGAAGCGCCTCGTCGCCGCGGGGTTTGAACGCTTCGCTCGCGTCCCGGCGCCGGGACGCCGCCCGCGGCGGTCGTGGCCGATCCGGCTCCGGGGACGAGACCCCGCTCCGTGCTATCGATTGGCACGTGCAACGCACACACGCGTCTCCCATCACTTATACCGACGAACGCACTACTGACTGTATGAGCGAAGAATCCGGGCGTCGGAACCTCCGAATGCCCTCGGACGACGAAGTGTTCGCCGTGGTGACCGAGCACCTCGGCGGGAACCACGTCCGCCTGCGCTGCGTCGACGGCGAGACGCGACTGGGCCGGATCCCCGGCCGCATGAAGTACCGGACGTGGATCAGCGAGGGCGACGTCGTGCTCGCCGAGCCGTGGGACTGGCAGGACGAGAAGGCGAACGTCGAGTGGCGCTACGACGACGACGACGCGGACCAGCTGCGGCGCGAAGGACACATCCAGTAGTCGCTTCTGAGCGGCCCGTGACCGCGTTCTGCAACGCTCCCGTTCCGGCGAGTGGCGACGCGATCGCTCCCGGAAACCGTTTGAACGTCGATGACCTAGGTATACCATGCGCGAAGTGACCCTCCGAATCCGCCATCGGGGAGGGCCGGAGTCCGAGGTGAGCGCCCGTCACCCGGAGGTGACGTTTCGGTCGGTGTCGTCGATGACCGGGCGGGGAAGCGAGCGGAAGCGGATCATGGAGCTGCGCGGGCCGACGGCCGAGATAGAGTCGTTCGTCGAGGAGTTCCGCGCGGCCGACGACGTCGTGAAGGCGGATCCGATCTCGCCGGTCACCGGGACCCACGCGTACGTCGCGGTGGTGATCGACAGCGAGGGCTGGGAGGGGATCCGCGAGCGGCTCTCGGAGATGGGGATCCACTACCGGACGGGGACGAGCATCTCTGCCGGGATCGAGCGCTGGACCGTATATATCGAGGCCGACGACGACCTCGCAGCGGTGATCCGCGAGCTTGAGCGCGGGGGCAACGAGGTCGAACTCGCGCGCAACGTCGAGCTGGCGTCGATCGAGCGACCGCCGGCGTTGCCGGCCTCCGGCATCCTGGACGGGCTCACGTCGAGACAGCGAGAGGTGCTCGCGACGGCCATCGCGGTCGGCTACTACGACCACGGCGGCGGCGTCGGGGTCGAGGACGTCGCCGACGAGATCGGGCTCGGCTCGACGACGGTGTGGGAGCACCTCTCGCGGGCGGAGTCGACGGTGATGAACGCTCTCTTCGACCGGTTCGAGGGGCAGGCCGCTCCGGGCCGTCGCGAGCGCGAGGCGGCGGAGGGCGAGTGAGTCGGCGGGCGACAAGCGAGTCGGCCGGTGGTGATGCCCGAACAACGCTTTTGTAGCTACGGCGACCAGCGACAGGTATGACAGAGGGTTCGGTGTCCGTTCCGGCCGAGCAGTACGAGCGGCTCGCGGCGCTCGCGGCCGCCCGCGGCGTGACGCCCGAGACCCAGCTCGCCCGCCTGATCGACGACGCCTACGAGGGGCTCGACGGCGACGTTGAGCCGCCGGAGACGCTTCCGCTCGGCGTCTGCGACGCGGACGAAGAGGAATAGGCGGCCGCGGTCGGTCCGCGGCCGGCCGCGAGCGTCACTCGTCGTACGGCCAGCGACCGCCGGTCTTGAGCTCCGTGACGTAGCCGTCGGCGATCGACTCGCGGATCGCCGACCGCGACCGATGCGTGACCTCCGTGCCGCCGGCCGCGCCGCCGCCGTCGGTCGCGAAGCGGTAGGTCGCCGCCGCGACCAGCGTCGCCACCTCGCGCAGATCGCGCGGATCGAGCTTGTCGAGCGTGTCGGCGTGGGTGTGCCCCCAGCCGCGACCGGACTGGTCGGAGCTCGTCGACGCCATGACCGCCGGGATCCCCTTCTGAACGAACGCCCACTGATCGCCGTGCGGGGAGATCGTCTCGCCGGTCGCGAGCGGGGCGTCGAACGCCTCGGCGACCGCCTCGAAGACCGCGCCCATCCCGTCGAAGCCGTTGGTCCCGACCCTGAGGTCCCGGGAGTTACAGGCGCCGTCGAGGTTGATCACGCAGGCGATCTCGTCGCGCGGCGTCGTCTCGGCGGCGTGGTACGCGCCCCACAGACCGATCTCCTCCGCGCCGAACGTGACGAGGCGGACGCGGGTGTCGAGGTCGTCCTCGACGGTAGCGAGGAGCCGACCGACCTCGGCGACGATCGCCGACCCGGCGCCGTTGTCGTTCGCGCCGTCGCTCACGTCGTGGGCGTCGACGTGCGCGGTGAGGAACACCGCCTCGTCGGTGTCGGGCCCCACCTCGGCGACCGCGTTGACCGAGGTCGTCGGCTCGTTCCGGCAGTCGACCTCGATCGAGAGCTCGACCGGGTCGTCGCCCTCGCCGTCGCCTCCGGCGAGCCGCACCAGCCGCTCGCCAACCTCCTTCGAGACGCCGACCGCAGGGATCGGCCCCGGCCGGTTGTGGTACCCGATCTCGCCGGTGGGCGGGAGCGCGCCCTCGATGTGGTTCCGGAAGACGAAGCCGACCGCACCGTGCTCGGCGGCGGTGACGTATTTCTCCATGCGGTGGATCCAGCGGTCGTGGGCGTCCGGCGTCCGCGAGGAGGCCATCGCGATCGCGCCGTCGAGCTCGTCGCTCGCCGCCTCGAACGCCTCGTCGGTCCCGTCGCCGACGTCGACGAGCGGGGCGCTCACATCGCCCGAGGGCGTCCCGGGGAGCGCGATGACCTCGTGAGAGCCCTCGTGTCGGCGCTCGACCGGCCCGGCGAGATCGATCGCGGAGTCCCCGCGCCACCAGCCGGGGATCTCGAACTCGTCGAGGCCGGCGTTCCGGAGGCCGACCTCGTCGAAGGCCGCGACGACTCGCTCCGCCCCGCGCCGCTCGCCGACGGACCCCGCCATCCGGTTCCCGATGTCGGTCAGGTCCGTGAGGAGGTCCCAGCCGAAGTCGCTCGTGCGCGCGTCGCCGACGACGCGGTCCGGTAGCGCTGTCATAGGACCCGATTGGACCGCGGGCGAAAAGGGGTTGCGGGACGCGGAACCGCGGGCCGCGGCCCGCGGTCGCGACCGGCTCACTTCCACTCCTCGGCGTCGTCCGTGGACCCGAGTTCGCCCTTCGCCCGCCTCGGTGGCCGGCGCATCGTCAGCGCCAGCACGGCGAGGTAGAAGCACCCGACGACCGCGATCACGAGCGCGCCCGGGATCGCGCCGACCGCCGCGGTCGCGACGACGCCGTTCTCGGACGACGTGAACACCGTGAGCCGAACGAGCCACGCGGCGATGAGAACGGTGAGGAGCGGGGCGTACAGCCGACGGAGACGCCGCGACATCGCCTCGACGGTGGGCGTCTTGATCGTCGGCTCACGGAGGTCCTCGCTGAGGAGCGTCCGCCAGTTCGACTGCTTGACGCCCTCCGGGTCGAGCGCGTTCGCGAACACGTTCTCTTCTAAGAGTCGCACCCGGGACCGCCAGACGTCGAACATGCGGTAGCGGCGCGTCTCGATGCCGAGGAAGACGCTGAGCATCACGAGTCCGATGAGCAGCACGTAGTGGGGGCGCGACTCGCTGGAGAAGGTCCACGTGAGCAGCGACGCCGTCAGCACGACCGCCCAGTTGGTCGTCCGGTCGATGCGGGTCCGCCACGAACTCATCCGTCCGAGCTCGCCGCGGTAGGTGTGGCCCATGAGCGAGAGCAGGTCGGAGCGGTCCCCCGCCGCCTCGGCGGCGACCTCGCGCTCCTCCCGGGATCCGGAATCGAAGTCCTCCGGCGGTTCCGACATACCCCCCGTACCGTGCCCGAACGGGTAAACCCCGGCGGGTGGCGGGGCCGGTGCGTGGCGTGACCGGCGCGTAGCGGGACCGCCGCGTGGCGGGGCCGGCTCGGAGGCGACGGACGCCCCGTCGACGGCTCAGGCCGGGTCCGCCTTCGTCACCTCGACCTCGACGTCGTCGGCGTCGACGCCGATCCGGGCGAACTGCGTGCGGACGTGCTCCTCGGCCGCGTCGAGCGCCGCCGACTTGGTGTCGAACCCGCGGGGCATCGGCTCCTCGAAGGCGACGCGGATCTCCTCGCCGCCGACGGTGAGCGCCGAGCCGCCGCTCTCGACCTGATAGAAGGAGTCGCACACCCAGACGTAGGGGGCGTCCTCGTCGGGCGCGCCCTTGTACGTCGGCGGGTCCTCGCCGCGCTCGAACACCGTCCCGGTGAGGTCGGTCCCCCCGCCGCTGCCGCGAACCAGTATCATACCGACGGTAGGGGCCCGACGCGGAAAAGGGGCCCGCGACGGGCGCGAGACGCCCGAGACGGCGGCGGCACCCGCGACGCCCCGAGGCGACGCGGAGGGGGAAACGCTTTCGGCGTGGCGGCCGCTGATTCGCTCATGACGCTGGAGGACTTCACCGAGTTCACCGACGACGATGGCGACGGCGGGGGCGACGCCGCCGGCTCGCCCGCCGACCGCGACACCGACGACGCGCCCGGAGCGGAGGGAGCGGCTTCGGGAGGCGCGGCGACCGGCGACGGCGGTCGCGCGGCGTCCGCGGGGGCCACGGGTGACGAGGCGGACGACGACGCGTTCGCCGCGTACGACGTGGAGCCGGCCGGCGAGGACGCGGGGCTCGGGGTCGTCTCCGTCTCGCAGGGACTCCGCGTGGCGGAGGAGGCAGAGGAGACGACGCTGCGGGCGTTCGTCACGACGGGGAACCGCGAGTCGGTCCGGCTCGGGAAGTACCTCCTCGTCCCGTACCCGGACGGCGAGCGGCTGTTCTGTCGGATCACGGGGCTGGAGTACGCCCAGGAGTTCCGCTCGGACGACGCCACCGAGATCCACGCCCGCCGCCAGATGCGCCGGGACGACTTCGCCGAGCGCGACTACAAGTTCATGGCCGAGCTGGAGCCGATGTCCGTCGTCTACGGCGCCGGCGACGACATGAAACGGCGGATGACCGACCGGGTGCCGAAGCCGGGGGCGGTCGTCGAGGAGGCCTCCGACGACGCCGAGATCAAGACCGGACTGAAGATCCCCGAGGACGGCGTCTTCCTCGGCCATCTCTCGGTCGGCGGCGAGAAGGTGCGGACGGCGGCGGAGCCGCCCACCGTCGACTACCGGGTGAAGGACGACTACGCCGACGGCGACCCGCTCGCGTTCCGGCACACCCTCGTCGCCGGCGGGACCGGGTCGGGGAAGACGCACGCCTCCAAGAACGTCCTCCGGCAGTACCTCGACTCGGACCGCACCTACCCGACCGGCGACGGCCGGGAGTCGCGCATGGCGGTCGTCCAGTTCGACCCGCAGGACGAGTACGCGCAGATGCACGACGATAACCCGGACCTCGATGCCGACTTCGCGCGGCGGCTCGACCGGGAGGGGATCGCGCACGGCGGCCACGACGACACGGTCGCGCTGGTGCCCCGGGCGGCGAACGCGACGTACCCCGGCGAGGGGCACCGCGCCGAGCGCGTCGAGTTCACCATCCCGTTCTCGCTGGCGAACGACATGCCGTGGCTCGTCGCCGGCTCCGGGCTCAACGACAACCAGTACCCCGCCCTGCTGACCCTGCTCAACCGGTTCTTCGGCGACTACGGCGACTCGGGCACCTACAGCCAGTTCCTCTCGTACCTCGACGACCCGGCGCTCAAAGCGGAGCTCGACGAGAGCGGCCGGGTCCACGAGGCGACGTTCGACGCCGTGAAGCGGCGGGTGCGCGCGGTCCCCGGCGGCGTGTTCGACCAGGACGCGAAACCGATCACGGAGCTCGACCACACCCTCGTCCGGCCCGGCGGGCTCTCCGTGGTGCCGACGTACCACCTCCCGACCTCCCGGCAGAAGGAGATCGTCGTGCTCGCGGTCGCGGGCCTCCTCGTCGACGACAAGCTCTCGAACGACCCCGACAGCGACCGGATCGAGGAGACGCCGCTGCTCATCGGCATGGACGAGGCGCACAACTTCCTCGCTGACGCCGACAACGTGCAGGCGCGGAAGGTCGTCCAGAAGTTCACGGAGGCCGCGAAGCAGGGCCGGAAGGAGCGGCTCGGCCTCTTCCTGATCACGCAGGACCCACAGGACGTCGCGGAGTCGGTTTTTAAACAGGTGAACACGAAGATCGTCCTCAACCTCGGCGACGAGGACGCCATCTCCAGCGTGAACATCCCCTCGAACCTCGCGGGCAAGGTCCCGTACATGGAGAAGGGACAGATGGTGGTGTACTCGCCGGACAACTCGGAGCCGGTGGAGCTGATCGGGCTCTCGAAGTGCGTGACCCGCCACGGCGACTGAGCCGACCGGGCGAGCGGACGCGTTTCCGCGCGGCCGGAGCCGCCATCGCCCTTTTTAAACCGAGCGGGTGAAGCGCCGCGTATGACCAAACGGATCCTGGTGGCGGTCGACGGCTCGGAGGAATCGACCGAGGCGCTCCGCTTCGCGGCCGAGGAGTGGCCCGACGCCGAGATAACGGCGCTGCACGTGATCAACCCGGCCGACTCGACGACCGGGGCGGAGGGGGGCTTCCCCGGCGCCGTCGACCAGTGGTACGACAGCGCGAAGGGGCGCGGCGAGCGGATCCTCCGCGAGACCGCGAGGGCGGTCGACCGCGACGTCGACACCAGACTGGAGGTCGGCCGGCCGACCGCGACGATCCTCACGGTCGCCGGCGGCGACGCCGCGGTCGGCGACGATGACGGGGCGGAGGGGACCGCGGAGCCGTTCGACCACGTCGTGCTCGCGAGCCGCGGCCGGACCGGACTCTCGCGGATCCTGCTCGGGAGCGTCGCCGAGGGGGTCGTCCGCCGCGCCGAGGTGCCGGTGACGGTCGTGCGGTAGCGGGTGACGAGAGCTCGGTGCGGTCGCCCGACTACGCGGCCGAGCGCGTCGCCGTCACTCCGCGGCGCGCTCGGCCTCGACGATCTCGCCGACGACGGTCCAGCCCTCCGCGTCCGGTCCCGACCGGCCCAGCAGCACCGACTCGTAGTCGTCGTCGGTGATCAGCCGGAACTCGGCGTCGCGGTCGGCGTCGGTGCGGACGCCCTCGCCGCGGAACTCGCGCTGGAAGAACTCTGTGGAGGAGAACTCGAAGACGCCGGTCTCGCCGTCGTCGAGGGTGAGCCGGACGGGTCGCGGCTGGACGTTGTGGATCCGCTTCGCGATCGGGTGGAGATCAGGCATGGACGCGAGTCGGCGCGTCGCGGATAAAAAGCGACGGGTCGGGCCGCGCGGGGGCCGGCGGGGACGGGCGCGCCGCTACGAGGGCAGTGACACGGTGCCGTCGCGAAAACGCCGCCGCAAAAGGCCGCGAGAACCGAATCAGGCGTCGAGGACGTCGTCGTAGTCGCCGGCGTCGACGCGGTCGTCGAACGTCCGAGCGTCCTCGCCCTCGATGGTGACGCCGAGGGAGGCGCAGGTGCCGCCGACCTCCTTGGCGGCGTTTTTCACGTCGTACGAGAGCAGGTCGGTCGACTTCTGCTCGGCGACCTTCTTCACCTGTTCGATCGACATGTCCGCGACGAAGTCCGTCTGGGGCTCGCCGGAGCCCGTTTCGAACCCGGCCTCGTCTTTGATCAGCTCGGCCGTCGGCGGGACGCCGACCTCGATGGTGAACGAGCCGTCGTCGTCGTACTCCACCGTGACGGGGACTTCCATCCCGTCGAACGCGGCGGTCTCATCGTTGATCTGCCCCACGACGTCCTGAACGTCCACCGGCGTCGGCCCGAGCTCCGGACCGAGCGGCGGGCCGGGGGTGGCCTGCCCGCCGGGGACGAGCGCTTCGATAGTTCCAGCCATATCCGTACGAACCCGGTGACGACTTTTAACGGTTGTTCTTTCGGGTAGGGGGAGCCAGCGGTTCGCACACGGCCGACCTACGGCTCGGCGCCGGTCGCGTCGCCCGCGCCGCCGGCGTCGTCGGCGGCCCGCCCCGGCAGGAACGTCCCGGTCTCTCGCCGGACGCCGAGGAGCAGCGCGACGCCCGCCGCGAGCGGCAGGACCGCGCAGGCGGCGTAGACGGGCGCGAAGCCGACCGCCTCGATCAGCGGTAACGACACCATCGGGCCGAGCCCGCCGCCGATGTCGCCGAACACGTTGTTCGTCCCGGAGGCCCGCCCCATGCGCTCGTCGGGGGTCAGGTCGGCGAGCAGCGCCATCATCGGACCGCTCGTGCCGCCCTGCCCGGCGCCGATGAAGACGCAGGCGAGCGCGAGGTCGACGACCGACCCCGACCGGGCGAGCAGCAGGAACCCGACGAACGAGACGACGAGGAACGTCAATAGGATCGGGGTACGCGAGTCCCGGGTGTCCGAGATCCGCCCGCCGACGAGCATGAAGAACGACGCCGAGAGGACGGTGCCGGCCATGAACAGCCCGGAGGTCCCCTGCGGGGCGAGCCCGAACAGCGAGATGTCGTTCTCGCCGAGGAACAGCACGAGCGTGGAGAACAGCGCGCCGATGTACGCGAACAGCAGCCCGAAGTTGACCAGTCCGACCGTGAGGGCGGGGACGGCGGTGTCGACGTCCCACGGCTTGATCGAGTCGCCCGAGCGGTCGCCCGTGACGTGCGTCTCGGGGACGTACCGGTAGGCGACCACGCTGGCGGTGAGCGCGAACGCGGCGGCGACGACGAAGGCGGCGGCGTTGCCGGCCACCGAGGAGACGATCCCGCCGAGCACCAGCCCGGCCGGGAACCCCAGCGTGATGCCGCCGCGGACGACGCCCATGTTCGTCCCGCGCGACCCGCTGTCGGAGAGGTCGGCGGCGATGGTGTACGCGGTCGCGAACACCGCCGCGGAGCCGAGCCCCCAGACCACCCGCGCGAGGAGGAACCACGTCTCCGGCGCGACGGCGACCGAGATCGGTGCGAACCACCAGTCGGGTCCGACGGCGAGGGAGCCGACCGCGAACCGCGGGAGCGACGCCGCGAGGGGCCGGAGCGACTCGGCCGGCGGCATCGCGAGCGCCACGACGTAGCCGAGCGTCGCGATCCCCTCGACTAAGAGCCCGAGAACGAACGGCTTGCGGGTCCCGTACTTGTCGACGAGGGCGCCGGCCGGCGCGTTCGCGACGAGCCGCACCCAGCGGTTCGCCGAGAGGATGACGCCGACCATGAACGCCGAGATCCCGAGGACCGCGCCGAGGTTCGGCAGGATCGGGAAGACGACCCCGCCCCCGAAGCCGACGAAGAAGGTGCTGGCGATCACCGCGAGCAGCACGGCCGGCGGGCGGTCGAAGCCGAACCACCCCATCTCAGGGCCCCCGGCGAGAGGCCGACGCCGTTCCGCGCCTCGTCAGGCGTTCGGTCATTCCGTCTCGCCGTCGCGGGTCATTACGTCGATGTCGCTCGTCAGCGACGGCAGTTCCACGCCCTCGGCGAGCAGCGGCTCGACGATACGCTGGAGCGTCGCCTCGGCGACCCGACGGGTGTACGTCGGCTCGGGAAGGCCGCGAGCGGTCGCGCCGTCTTCGCCGGTCGCTCCGTCGGTTCTGTCGTCCTCGCCGGTCGCGTCTTCCACGTCGTCCTCGCCTGTCGCGTCCGTGCCGGTGTCCGTCCCCCCTGACTCGTCGAGGTCTGCTGTCCCGTCGGTTCCCTCCGCCCCGCCGGTGAGGGTGATCTGTCGGGTCCGCGCGCCGTCGAGGGTGGCGACGATCAGCGCCGCCGTCTCCTCGACGTCGACCTCGCGGAACGTTCCCTCCTCGATCCCCGATTCGAGGATGTCGGCGACGGTCCCGCGGAGGAGTCGGTCGCTCCTGACCAGCTGCTCGCGGATGCGGTCGTTGAACGGACCCTGCGTGCGGAGCTCGAGGAGGGCGATGTGGAACGCCTCGCGGTCGGCAGCGTCGGCCTCGAAGACGAACCAGCCGACGAACCCCGCGAGCCGCTCGGCCGGCGGGTCGTCGGCGTGGGCGCGGATCCGGGCCTCTGAGTCGGTGATGACGTAGTCGAGGAACGCGACGAGCAGGTCCTCTTTCGTGTCGTAGTGGTAGTGGAGCAGCGACTTGCTCTTCGAGCACTCGTCGGCGATGTCCTGCATCGTCACGTCGGCGTAGCCGTGTGCGCGGAGCGCGCGGTAGACCCCGTCCATGATCTCGTCGGCCGCGCTCGGCTGGTCGCTCATCTGACTGACCGGTCAGTCAGCAACTGATAAATCCCTATCGGTCGGGGTTCGAACGGCCGGTTCGATCGGCCGATTCGACGACCACGCCGATCTCCGAGACAAATCCCCGTCCCACGGTCGCCGCCGACCCGGACCTCGAACCGGCCACGTCCCGAGAAGGTATCTGACCGACCGCGTCCCGAGAGTGTAGCCGTCGCTCACGGGCGTAGAACAGTCGAAAAGCCGATACAACCGTGGAACGTCGTCGACTGTTACAGACGGGTGACGTTCGTCGCGCGCGGACCCTTGTCCGCCTCCTCGATGTCGAACTCGACTTCCTGACCCTCTTCCAGGTCCGGGCCGCCGACGTCCTCCATGTGGAAGAACACGTCCTCGTCCGCGTCGTCAGTCTCGATAAATCCGTAGCCGCCAGTGTCGTTGAAGAAGTCAACTTCGCCTTTCGCCATTGCGTCCGTAAGAGCGGGGGGAATACATAAAAGGCTTCCGCGAGCGAGTCCGGCGTGGCAAGGCGGATCACACCCGAACGCGACGGGGGAGCGTCGGGGTGGATCCCGCCGTGTTAGTAACTACTATACGACCCCGGTGGAAAGCGGTAGGTATGAGTCAGTCGTACAATCGAGGCCTCATCGAGGACTTCAGTCGGTGGCGGGAGTTCGAGGCGGGGATGTGGGCCTGGATCTTCCATAAGTTCACGGGGTGGGTGCTCATCGGCTACCTGTTCACCCACATCGCCGTGTTGAGCACCGGGATCCCGGCGGCGGGCGCGGGTGAAGCCGCGATCATGGCGGGAGAGGACGTGTACACCCAGACGATCGTCAGCCTCGAGAGCCTGCTTCTGGTGCGGCTCCTCGAGGTCGGCCTGCTCGCGGTGGCCGTCTTCCACATGCTCAACGGCGCCCGGCTCCTCCTCGTCGACCTCGGCGTCGGCCTGGACGCACAGGACAAGAGCTTCTACGCGTCGCTCATCCTGACCGGCGCGATCACCGTCGCGTCGGTGCCGACGTTCATCGCGGGGGCGTTCTGAGATGGCGGAGCGCTACTCCTCGTTCGAGTCGGGCGGCCGGATGTGGCTGCTCCAGCGGATCACGGCGGCGTTCCTGCTGGTCGTGCTGGCGTTCCACTTCTTCCTGCTCCACTTCGTCCACCACGCGGACGAGGTCTCGTTCCTCGCCAGCTCGGGGCGGATGGAGTCGCTGAGCTACTACTCGCTGATGATCCTCTTCCTCGTGACCGCGACGTTCCACGGGGTCAACGGCGTGTACAACGCCCTCGTCAATCAGGGACTGACCGGCACCAAACGCACCGTTATCAAGTGGACCCTCGTCGCCGCGAGCACAGTCCTGATCGTGCAGGGCGTGCGCACCGCGAACGCGTGGGCGGGCATCGGACTCTACTGAACCGACCATGAGCACACAGATACCCAAGCAGACCGAGGAATCGACCGAGACCGAGACCGAGGCCGACGTCGCCTCCAAGGGCGACGAACGCCGGGCCGAGAAGCGTCGGCGGGCCGCGGAGGAGCGCGCGCGGCGACAGGAGGAGGAGGCCGAGAAGGCCGCGGCCGACGAGGACACGATCGAGCTGAAGGTGTTCCGGTACGACCCCGAAGTGGAGGGGAAACAGGAGCCCCGGTTCGACACGTTCCACGTCCCGTTCACCAAGGGGATGACCGTCCTCGACGCGCTGATGTACTCGCGGGACAACTACGACTCCTCGCTCACGTTCCGCCACTCCTGCCGGCAGGCGGTGTGCGGCTCTGACGCCATGTTCGTCAACGGCGGCCAGAAGCTGGCGTGTAAGACCCAGATTGTCGACCTCGAAGAGCCGATCCGCGTCGAACCGCTCCCGCACGCCGAGGTTCAGAAGGACCTCGTCGTCGACATGGAGCACTTCTACGACCAGATGGAGGCCGTCGAGCCGTACTTCCAGACGAACGAGTACCCCGACGGGGAGCTGGAGGAACAGCGCCAGACGCGGGAGAACCGCGAGAAGGTGAAGATGTCGACGCGCTGCATCTGGTGTGGCGCGTGCATGTCCTCGTGTAACATCGCCGCCGGCGACAACGAGTACCTCGGGCCCGCCGCGATCAACAAGGCGTACCGGTTCGCCATGGACGAGCGCGAGGGCGAGGACATCAAGCAGAAGCGGCTGGAAATCATCGAGCAGGAGCACGGCGTCTGGCGGTGTCAGACCCAGTTCTCCTGTACCGAGGTGTGCCCGAAGGACATCCCGCTCACCGAGCACATCCAGGAGCTGAAGCGCGAAGCGGTGAAGAACAACCTGAAGTTCTGGTAACGGCGGGAGACACGCTCAAGGGCATTCGGAACCAACGAAACACCATATCACAATGCACGAACACGACGTCATCGTTGTCGGCGCCGGGGGGGCCGGACTCCGGGCGGCGATCGCGGCACAGGAAGCCGGGGCCGACGTGGCCATCGTCTCGAAACTGCACCCGGTCCGCTCGCACACGGGCGCGGCCGAGGGCGGCATCAACGCGGCGCTGCGCGACGCCGACTCCTGGCAGGACCACGCGTACGACACCATGAAGGGGTCGGACTACCTCGGCGACGCGCCGGCGGTCGAGGCCCTCTGTCAGGAGAGCCCGGAGGAGGTCATCCAGCTCGAACACTGGGGAATGCCGTTCTCCCGCGAGGAGGACGGCCGCGTCTCCCAGCGGCCGTTCGGCGGGCTCTCCTTCCCCCGGACGACGTACGCCGGCGCCGAGACCGGTCACCAGATGCTCCACACGATGTACGAGCAGGTGGTCAAACGCGGCGTCACGGTGTACGACGAGTGGCACGTGATGGACCTGGCCGTCACCGACGAGGAGGACCCGGCCGACCGCACCTGCCACGGCGTCGTCGCCTACGACATCCAGAGCGGCGAGGTCAGCGGCTTCCGCGCCGACAACGGCGTCATCCTCGCGACCGGCGGGATGGGGCAGGTGTTCGACCACACCACGAACGCGGTCGCGAACACCGGCGACGGCGTCGCGATGGCGTACCGCGCTGGCGTCCCGATGGAGGACATGGAGTTCATCCAGTTCCACCCGACGACGCTGCCGTCGACGGGCGTCCTGATCTCCGAGGGCGTCCGCGGTGAGGGGGGCATCCTCTACAACAGCGAGGGCGAGCGCTTCATGTTCGAACACGGCTACGCCAACAACGACGGCGAGCTCGCCTCCCGCGACGTCGTCTCCCGCGCCGAGCTGACGGAGGTCAACGAGGGACGCGGCATCGAGGACGAGTACGTCCACCTCGACATGCGGCATTTAGGCGAGGAGCGCATCCTCGACCGGCTGGAGAACATCCTCCACCTCGCGGAGGACTTCGAGGGCGCCGACGGGCTCACGGAGCCGATGCCGGTCAAGCCGGGCCAGCACTACGCGATGGGCGGCATCGAGACGAACGAGTTCGGCGAGACCGTCATCGGCGGACTGTACGCCGCCGGCGAGTGCGCCTGCGCGTCGGTCCACGGCGCGAACCGCCTCGGCGGCAACGCCCTCCCCGAGCTCATCGTCTTCGGCAAGCGCGCCGGTCGCCACGCGGCCGGTGAGGACATGGGCGAGGCCGAGATCACGACCGGCAAGGACGGCGAGTGGGAGGCCGCGGACTACGAGTTCGAGGTCGAGGTCGGCGACACGGGCGGGCGGGACCCGGCCGCGGCCGACGGCGGCGCGGTGGCGACGGACGGCGAGAGCGTGCTCGAAGCGGAGGTCGACCGCGCCAAGGACCGCGTCGACGAGCTCCTCGCGCGAAAGGGGCGCAACCACGCGGAGATCCGGTCACAGGTCCAAGAGACGATGACAGACAACGTCAACGTGTTCCGCGAGGAGGGCCGGCTCGAGGAGACGCTCGGCGACCTCCGGGAGGCGCGCGAGGCGTACAAGGACGTCGCCGTCTCCGACCCGTCCCGGACGTTCAACACCGACCTGATCCACACGATGGAGACGCGGAACATCCTCGACATCGCCGAGGCGCTCACGATGGGCGCGCTCGCGCGCAAGGAGTTCCGCGGCGCCCACTGGCGGAAGGAACACCAAGAACGGAAGGACGACGAGTGGCTCAAACACACGCTCGTCTCGTGGAACGACGGCGAGCCAGAGCTCTGGTATAAGCCGACGATCCTCGAGGGCGAGAACAAGACGTACGAGCCGAAGAGCCGCTCGTACTGAGGCGCCGGGGGCGACCGCCTCGCCCCGACGCGACCGCTCCGTCAGGATCGTTCCGGATCGTTCACGGTTTCCTATCCGTCATCGGTCGAAAGGTCCCGCCGTTCTGCCGTCGCCTCCGTTCAGTCGCGGAGTTCTGCCGTTCCGGTTCGACGCTGTTGGCGCGAGAGATGCCGGTTCCGGGCCGTTCTGGAGTATTTCGACGATCGTTGAATGGGGGATTTATCATCGTCGAAGTCTTGGCTTCGAATAAGATGATAGAGACACGCACCGCGGCGCCGGCCCTGCCGCCGGAGCTGCAGTCGCCGCGCGCGAAGCTCGTGTACCTGTACCTGACGACGAACGGCGACGCCACCGTCTCGGAGATGGGCGAGTCGCTCGGGATGAAGAAGCTCTCGCTGTACAGCATCCTGAAGACCCTCAAGCGCGAGGGGATGGTCGACTGCGACGGCGACACCTACGTGCTGAATTGACTCCCCGCTAGCGAGGTCGTTCTCGGCGCCTGACCTGCTCCCCGCCAGCGGAGCGTTTAGGGGCTCGCGGATCCCAGTAGGCCCGTGGACGCGAACCAACAGGAGTTCCGGAACCCGTTCGGGATGGACACGGCGTGCGAGAACTGTCCCGAGCTGTGCGGCGAGCGAGAGCGCGTCGTCCACGGCTACGGCGACGTGGGCGCCGAGTTCCTCGTCGTCGGGACCCGGCCGACGGCGGCCGCCGAGGCGAACGGCGTGCCCTTCACCGGGGCGGACGGGGGCGAGCGGGTCCAGTCGATCTTCGCCGACCTCGGGTTCGTCCGGTCCCCGCCCGACGCGGCGGAGCCGGACGTCCAGAACGTCTTCTTCACGAGCCTGACGCGCTGTCGACACCCGGACCGCGAGCCGACCGACCGCGAGGTCGACACCTGCGAGCCGTTCCTCAACGCGGAGATCCGGATGATCAACCCGCAGATTATCGTCCCCGTCGGGGAACGTCCCCTCCGCGAGCTCGCGGTGGAGTACACGACGCGGCGGCCCGACTCCTTCGACGTCGACGCCGAACACGCGACGACGATCCGCGGGCGCGGGTTCGAGCTGGTCCCGATGAAAGAGCCCACCGAGATGACCGACGCAGAGGCCGACGCCTTCCGCGAGCACATGCGGGAGAACGTGTTGAGCCGGGACTACCGACAGACGAAGGGCCGGCAGAGTCGGTGACGCAGCGGCGGCGACGGGACCGGTGATGCTGCGACGGCGACGGGGTCCGAGACGCCGCCGAAGCGAGGGGTACTCGATTCGGTCTCTCGGGCGGTCGGGCGGTCAGTCGCTCGGACGGTCAGTCGCTCGGACGGTCAGTCGCTCGTGTCGTCGACGTCTTCCACGTCGTCGATCACGTCGCCGAGGAGGTCCGTCGTCGCGTCGCCGCTGTCCGCGCCGAACGCGCAGTCGACGATGATGTGTCCGCCGAGCGTCGCGGGCGAGATCACCTGGTCGGCGCCGGCCCGCCGGAGCTTGTCGATGTTCTCCCGCTGCGTCACCGCCGCGACGATCCGCACGTCCGGGTTGAGCTGGCGGGCGGTGAGGATGGCGAGCGCGTCGCGCGCGTCGTCCTCGGTCGCGGCGACGACCGCGCGGGCGCCGGCGAGGTTCACCCGTTCGAGCGGCTCGACGTCGCTGGGGTCCGCGGTGTACACCGGGACGTCGCGGTCGGCGAGCCGCCGGGCGGCCGTCTCGTCGGGCGTCACGACCGCGTACTCGACGCCGTCGCGGGCGGCGAGCTCTTCGAGTATCGGTTCCGTCAGGTCCCCGTAGCCGAGCACGAGGACGTGGTCGTCGAGGAGGTCGATCTGTCTGTCAGTCATTTTCCCGAGCGCCTTGGAGAGCTGCGCCTCGATGGCGGGCGTGAGGAGGACCCCGAGCGCCACCGCGAAGGCGGCAACGTTCATCACGAGCGAGGAGAGCACGAACAGCTGAGCGATGTCGGCCGATGCGCCGGCCTGCGGGGTCACGTCCCCGTAGCCGACCGTGGAGGCGGTGACGACGGTGAAGTAGAAGGCGTCGACGATCGTCTCTACCCCGTTGAACTGGTCGCGGAGCGCGTACGTCCCGACCGTGCCGTACGAGATGGCGGTCACGAGCGCGGTGCCCGCCGCGAGTTGGGTCGGCGACGGGGAGAAGTCCCGGTCGAACCGTCCGCGGTTGTAGGCGAGCGCGGGCATCGAGAGGACCGACAGCGCCACCAGCGGGAACGACAGCACCGACGCCTGCATCAGGCCTTGTATCGCGGTCAGCGGCAGCAGGATCGCGGTGGAGTACCAGCCGATCCGGTAGCCGGTCCGCAGCGCGAAGCCGCTCCCGAGCATCGCGAAGCCGGTGATCGTCCCCGTGAAGCCGACCGTCTGCCGCACGACCGCGGGGACGGAGGATGCGAGCGGTCCGTCGACGCCGAGCCCGCCGATCTGGGCGAGGCCGGCGAGGATCGACAGGACCGCGACCGCGAACGTCAGGGCGATCGACGCCCGCACGGTCACCCATTCGCGGGTCAGCTCCATATCGACCCGTCAGCGAGGGCCGACTTAAACCCCGCGAGGGCGGAGCGGCGGCGACGGATTCGACGAATTTGACGGAGCTTCGACGGCGACACCGACGCGATCCGCGCCGACGCGACCCGCACCGACGCGACCCCCGCGCCGACAGCGGTTTAACCGCGCCGCCGAGTGTGAGGCGTATGTCACTGCCCGTCGAGATCGTCTTCGGGATCTACCTCGGGATCATCACCGGGATCCTCCCCGCGTTGGTCTCCGGGGTCCTCGGCTTCGTATTTAAATACGTCACCGGCGTGACGATTCCCGGACTCGGGGTCGTCGTCCTCGCGCTCGCGATCGCGGGGATCAACGGCGGCCTGCTCGCGCTGAACGACCAGACGATCCGGTCCTCGGAGCGCGCGCCGGCGATCCTCACGGCCATCGTAGTCATCCTGATGATCTCGCTGTACGCGCACGCTCAGGGCGACAAGCTCGGCGCCACCGTCCCGAAGCGGCTCTCGCTCAAGCAGCTCCGCGACCGGACGCTCTCGACCGACGTCGTCGAGCTGGTCGGCGGGCGGGGTCGCGTCACCGTCGACGTCGCCGGCGAGGTGAACGACATGGAGGGGTACCCGCCGCTGCCGGCCGAGACCCGCCGCGCGATCGTCGACGGCGAGTGGACGTTCCCGGCCGACCTCCCGCTCGTCGAGCTGGAGGACCGGTTCGCGGAGCGGCTCCGGACCGAGCTCGACCTGGCGGACGTCGCCGTGCGGATCGACGAGCGCGCCAACGCCACGGTGGCCGCGGCGCCGCCGACCGGCGCGCTGTCGAAGCGGGTCCCCCAGGGGAAGCGCGCGGTGTCGGTGCCGGCGCTCGTTCCGACCGGGGTCGCCCGCGGGGACGTCGTGCGCGTGCTCGCGTCAGGTCTCAGCGTGGACGGAACCGTGCTGGCCGCCCGGACGAGCGGGAAGCCGGAGCCGGGTGCCGCGAAGCCGACGGACGGTGGCGCACAGCCTGAAGGCGACCTCCCCGGGACTGAACGGAACGACGCCGAGCCGCGCGGGGACGGCGACGCCAGGACCGATGGCGGTGGGGCGTCCGCGGACGCTCCGCCGACCCCGCCGGCGTCGAGCGCGCCCACGACGACCGGCGGGGAAGGGCGGGTGACTGTCGCCGTCGACCGGTCGGAGGCGACGGCGCTCCTGGGCGCCGGGCGGGGGCGCGTCCTCGTCCTCTCCCGCGGCACGCGCCGGGAGTACGAGCTGACGACGCTGCTTCGCCGCGCCGGGAAGCGGTTCCGCAAGGTGTCGGTCGTCCCCGGCGGCCCCCTCGACGGCCACACCATCGGCGAGGTGAGCGTCCGCGAGACGTACGACGTCGCCGTCCTCGCGGCGCGCCACGACGAGTGGACGATCGCCCCGAGCGGGTCGCAGCTCCTGTCCGCCGGAGACGAGCTGTTCGTCGTCGGGGGACGCGACGCGCTCGACCGGTTCACGGAGGCCGCGCGATGACCGCGGCGGCGGGAGCGGTCGCGGAAATCGCCGCGGACGCCGGGAACCTCTGGCGGCTCGTCGTCGCTATCGGACCGCCGGTCGCCGTCGGACCCCCCGTCGACGTCGGCTTCGAGCGCCCCCGGCAGGCGGCGGTCACGCTCGCCACGTTCGCGGTCCTCTCCGTCCTCGTCGCGGGCGCGGCGGCGCTGACGTACCGGTGGTACTTCCGCGACGAGATACCCGAAGGGGTCACCGTCCTGCTCGGCGTCTCCGTCGTCGCCCTCTACCTCAACACGACCTCGCTCGGCGCGATCGCGGTCGGCGAGAGCCCGGCGCTGCTCGAGCCGCAGAGCGTCTTCTTCAACGTCGTCTCGCTCGGCGTCGCGGCGGTCATCGCCCCGGGCGGCCGGTACGTCGGCGACCGGCTCGCGGTCGACGTGTTCGCGCTCTCGGGGGCCAGACAGCTGGAGGGAGAGCTGAGCGGTATCGTCCGGGCGGTCGGGCGGTTCACGGCCGTCACGCTCCCCCCGGCCGAGGAGATCGGGGACATGGACACCTACGACCCGGTGTCGCCGGAGAAGAAGGCGGAGATGGCCGGGAAGACGCTGCTGTTCGCGCGGAAGCTCTCCGGCGAGGAGCTCCGCGAGCGGCTCGTCGCGCGGGTGAAAACCGACCACGGCGTCGGCCACGTCGACGTCGACGTGACCGACGACGGCGCGATCGACTACTTCGCGGTCGGCTCCCGCGCGGCGGGGCTCGGCCCGACGCTCGCGCCCGGGTCGGCCGCGGTCGCCGTGGCCGCGGACCCCCCGAACAACGCGACCGCCGGCGACGCGGTCCAGCTGTGGCGGACTGACCCCGAGCCGAAGCGCGTCGCCAGCGGCGAGCTCCGGGGCGTCGCCGGCGACGCGGCGACCGTCGCGCTCGACGAGTCGGACGCGGAGCGACTCGCCGAGGAGGAGTCGTACCGGATCGTGACGCTCCCGTCGGAGCCGCAGGCCGACCGGGAGTTCGCCTCGCTGCTCCGCACCGCCGACGAGACGATGGCGGCGATCACGGTCGGCGCCGGCAGCGCCTTGGAGGGGAGCACGGTCGGCGACGTGGCGGTCGTCGTCGCGGCCGTCCGGCCCGAGGACGGGTCGGTGCAGCCGATCCCGCCACGATCGTACGCCTTCGACCCCGGCGACCTGGTGTACCTCGTCGGACGGCCCGACGCGCTCCGTCGGTTCGAGGCCGACGCCGGCGGGGAGCGGGCGGAGCCGGCTGTCGCCGCGCCGACGGACGCGGAAGTCGACTCCGGCACCGAATCGGGCGACGAGTCGGAAGTCGACTCCGGCACCGGATCGGGCGATGAATCGGAGGCCGGCGCCGGCACCGAATCGGACGAGGGGACGCAACGCTCTTGAGGCGGCCGTGCGGGGTTCACGTATGGAGTGGAAGCTGTTCGCGGACCTCGCGGAGATCGCCGGCGGCCGCGCCGTCGAGGTGGAGGCGTCGCCGGGCGACACGGTCGGCGACGCGCTCGACGCCCTGCTCGACGCGCACCCCGACCTCCGGGAGCGCGTGCTCGAAGACGGGGAGGTGGCCGACCACATCAACGTCCTCCGGAACGGTCGGAGCGTCCGCAACGACGAGGGAGTCGAGACGACCCTGCAGTCGGGCGACGAGCTGGCGCTGTTCCCGCCGGTGAGCGGGGGTTCGGTCGGCCGCTAGATCGGTCGTTTCAAACGGTCGCCCGCCGCATCACCCGACATGAGCGACGGCGACGAACACGACGGAGAGCATGGGGACGGACACCACGACGACGGCCCGCACCGCGAGGAGTTCCACGAGGACCCGGTCGGGCACACGCGCGCGACGGCCGACATGACCGTCGGCCAGCTCGTCGAGGGGTACGGCGACGCCGGCATCGGCGCGGCGTCGGTCAACGAGGCGGGCGACGTGCTCGCGGAGATGTTCGCGAACGAGGACTGCACCGTCTTCCTCTCGCTCGCGGGCGCGATGGTCCCCGCCGGGATGCGCCGGATCGTCTCCGACCTGATCCGCGACGGCTACGTCGACGCCCTCGTGACCACGGGCGCGAACCTCACGCACGACGCGATCGAGGCGATCGGCGGGAAACACCACCACGGGCGGACTCACGACCCGGAGGAGAGCCTCCGCGAGCACGACGAGGGGCTCCGCGACGAGGGCGTCGACCGGATATACAACGTCTACCTCCCGCAGGAGCATTTCGCCGCGTTCGAGGGGCACCTCCGCGAGGAGGTGTTCCCGGATCTTGAGGGAGACGCTCCCGTCTCCATCGCCGACCTCACGCGCGAGCTCGGCCGCGCGAACGCCGCGGTCAACGAGCGCGACGACGTGAGCGAGGACCCCGGCGTCGCCGCCGCGGCCTACGACTGCGACGTCCCCGTCTACTGCCCCGCGGTGCAGGACTCCGTGCTGGGGCTGCAGGCGTGGATGTACGCGCAGACGGCCGACTTCACGCTCGACGCCCTCGACGACATGACCGAACTGACCGACCTCGCGTTCGAGGCCGACGACGCCGGCTGCCTGCTCGTCGGCGGCGGCGTCCCGAAGAACTTCACCCTGCAGACGATGCTCGTCACCCCCCGGGCGTACGACTACGCGGTCCAGATCACGATGGACCCGGAGGCGACCGGCGGGCTCTCCGGCGCGACCTTAGAGGAGGCCCGCTCGTGGGGGAAACTGGAGAAGGACGCGCGCAACGCCTCCGTCTACGGCGACGCGACCGTGATGCTGCCGATGCTGATCGCCGCGGCCCGCGAGCGCGTGGAGTAAGGCTCGCAGTCGTAATTACATGTAATTAGATTTTTCACCCCGGAGCGACTCCTCCGGCGTAATGAGCGAGTACACCACGATCTCACTGCGGAAAGAGTTCGTCGCGGACGTAGAGGAGTACATCGAAGACGAACCGTTCGGCTCCGTGAAGGAGTTCGTGAAACACGTCGTCGTTCAGGAGATGGAGTCGGACGACGAGATCAGCGAGGCGGAGGCCCGTCGGATCGGACAGCGGCTTCGAGATCTGGGGTACGTGGAGTGATGAGCGTGGCCGACGGCAGCGCGGTCGACCTGCCCGATCGGGTGACGCGGGCGGACGCGATCCTCGCGGGCATGCCGCTGCTGTTCGCCGGCGGGTACGGCGTCGGCGCGGCGGTGTTCGGCGGGTGGGTGGCCGCCACCGCGAACGCGTCGCTGGCGTGCGCGGTGCTGATGCTCGACGCGATCGTGCGGAATCCGCCGCGCGCTCAGTGATCGGGGGCGGCGACGCGGGGACGTCACTCGCTTCTCGACTCCAGCCCGACCGCCTCGGCCAGCAGCGCGTGCGACGCCAGCGCGTCGTCGTGATCGGGCACCGTGTGTTGGATCATCACGTCGTCGACGCCGACGCGGTCGGCGAACTGTTCGAGCAGCCCCTCGATCGTCTCCGGGCTCCCGGAGACCGACCGCGGCCACTCGTCGGCGTCGAGCGTCGCGGGGGTCGGCTCCGGGACGCCGCCGAGCTCGTCGATCGCCTCCTCCACGCTCGGCGTCGAGTCGCCGAGCTCGCCGCGTTGCATCCGCCTGAAGGTCGCCTCCGCGGGGGCTCGTCGTCGCGCCGCGGCCGCGTCGGTCTCGGCGGCGACGGCGTTGACCGCGACCATCCCGGTCGGCTCGTCGGGTCCGCCGGGGAGCGCCCCCGGGTCGAACGCGTCCCGGTAGGCCGCGAACGCGCGCTCCGCAAATCCGGGGCGGATGAAGCCGGCGAAGCAGTACCGGAGCCCGAGTTTGCCGGCGATCTCACCGCTGGCCGGGCTCGATCCGAGCACCCACGGGACCGGTGGGCCGTCCCCCGAGCGCGGGACGCCGAGGTCGGCGTACTCGTGCCCCTCCGGGTAGTCGTCGTAGAGGTGGCTCACGAGCGAGCGGATCCGCTCCTCGTGGTCCTCGTTCGGACTCTCGACGCGGCGGCTCGTCCCGAGCGCGCGGTCGGCGGCCGGCGGGCCGTTCGCCCGGCCGAGGCCGACGTCGACGCGGCCCGGCGCGAGCCCGTCGAGCGTCCCGAACGCCTCCGCGACCTTGAACGGGCTGTAGTGGTTGAGCAGGACGGCGCCGCTACCGAGTCGGATCGCGTCGGTCGCCGCCGCCAGCCGCCCGAGCAGCACCTCAGGGGTCGTCCCCGCGAGGCGGTCGGTCCGACCGTGATGCTCGGCGACCCAGAACCGCGAGTAGCCGAGCCGCTCGGCCTGCTCGACGGCCGCGACCGTGTTCGCGAAGGCGTCGGTGGCGGTCCCGTCAGCGGGGACCGGTGAGAGATCGACGACGGAGAGGTCCATGCCCGCGCTCGGCGACGCCCGGTGGTAAGGGTTGGGCCGGCGGCGGGCACGTGGGGGTTCGCTGCGGCGGGTACGCGGGGTTCAGATCGGGCGGACGGACCAGTAGAGGCCCGAGAAGAGCGGTCGCTGCGAGGTCAGGGTGGAAACGAAAGAGCAGAGAGAGCCGTCGTCAGTGGTCGCCGTTCTTCGACTGCCACGAGTAGTCGCGGCGCTTCGCGGACTTCCCGAAGCCGCAGGAGGAGCAGCGCTCCTTTTTGATGTGGTAGGACTTCTCGCCGCAGCGGCGGCACTTCACGTGAACCGTTTTGTTCTTTTTCCCCTGAGAGGGCGTTCCGGAGCCGGTCATGCTTTGATGGTGACGACGTTATCGCCGCGTATAATCGTTGTGTCTTCGATCGCGACGGCGAACTCGCCGTCGAGATCGTCGTCGACGCGGTCGCCCACGTCGTCCTCCGGCTCGATGACGACGTTCATGTGCTGGTCGTAGCCGGCCAGAATTCCGTAGTAGGTCGTCCCGTCTTTCAGGTGTACCGTCACCGGATCCTCGAGCGACGCTTCGAGCACGTCGAGGGGTCGTCCACTCATTACACGTATCGCCTCCCGTCGCGCTATTAAAAATACCGGGACGCGAAGGGGACGAATCGGGGGCAAACGAGGCGAACCGACCGGCGACCGCCGTGTTACCGGCCGGCTCGGCCGCGACCGAACCCCGGTGTTTTTAAGACGGGCACCTGTATCTCCGGATACCACACTCCCGCGGGACACGGTGAGCCACTGTCGGCTCGGCCGTAGCGGGGCCTCAACGACGCGCGGTCGGACGAAGCGCTGACGGCTCCTTGCGGGGTTTCAGTGATGAACGCCGTGCAGGCGTTCGATATACACAAACCATGGAAATCGAAATTGCGACACTCGGCGGTTACGAAGAGGTCGGTCGACAGATGACGGCGGTGCGGGCGGGCGACGACATCGTCATCTTCGACATGGGCCTGAACCTCAGTAAGGTCCTCATCCACGACAACGTGGAGACCGAGAGCATGCACAGCCTCGACCTGATCGACATGGGCGCGATCCCGGACGACCGCGTCATGAGCGAGCTGGAGGGCGACGTCCAGGCGATCGTCCCCACCCACGGCCACCTCGACCACATCGCGGCGATCCCGAAGCTCGCCCACCGGTACGACGCCCCGATCGTCGCGGCGCCGTACACGATCGAGCTGGTCAAACAGCAGATCGCGGACGAGGGGAAGTTCCAGGTCGACAACGACCTCGTGAAGATGGAGGCCGGCGGCACGATGGCCATCGGCGACTCCGAGCAGGTCGAGATGGAGTTCGTCAACGTCACCCACTCGATCATCGACGCGATCAACCCGGTCCTCCACACGCCCGAGGGCGCCATCGTCTACGGCCTCGACAAGCGGCTGGACCACACGCCCGTCATCGGCGACCCGATCGACATGGACCGGTTCCGCGAGATCGGCCGCCAGGACGAGGGCGTCCTCGCGTACATCGAGGACTGCACGAACGCCGGCCGCAAGGGCCGGACTCCCTCCGAGTCGTACGCGAAGAAGCACGTCGAGGACACGCTGACCTCGATGGAGGACTACTCGGGCGGCATCGTCGCCACGACGTTCTCCTCCCACATCGCCCGCGTGAAGACCCTCGTCGAGTACGCCCGCGAGATCGGCCGCCAGCCGGTCCTGCTCGGGCGCTCGATGGAGAAGTACTCCGGCACGGCCGAGCGGCTCGACTTCGTCGACTTCCAGGGCGACGTCGGCATGTACGGCCACCGCAAGTCCGTCGACCGCGCGTTCAAGCGGATCATGAAGGAGGGGAAGGGGAACTTCCTCCCGATCGTGACGGGCCACCAGGGCGAGCCGCGCGCGATGCTCACCCGGATGGGCCGCGGCGAGACGCCGTACGAAATCGACGACGGCGACAAGATCGTCTTCAGCGCCAGCGTCATCCCGGAGCCGACCAACGAGGGGCAGCGCTACCAGTCCGAGCAGCTCCTCCGGATGCAGGGCGCCCGGATCTACGACGACATCCACGTCTCCGGTCACCTCCGCGAGGAGGGCCACTACGAGATGCTCGACGCGCTCCAGCCGCAGCACGTCATCCCCGGCCACCAGACGCTGGAGGGCCGTTCGCCGTACGTGAACCTCGCGACGTCGCAGGGGTACAAGCTCGGTCGTGACGTCCACGTCACGCAGAACGGCGGCGTCATCCAGCTGGTCGAATGACGAACGAGACGAAGGAGGCGCGGGTGCTCGACGCCATCCGCGAGCGGCGTGACCTGGTCAACGCCGCTATCGACGAGGAGTTGCCGGTACAGCACCCGGAGCGCCTCTACGAGGCGACGCGCTACATCCTCGAAGCGGGCGGGAAGCGGCTCAGGCCGACGGTGGCGACGCTCGCCGCCGAGGCCGTCACGGGCACCGAGCCCATGGGCGCCGACTTCCGCGAGTTCTCGGCGCTCGACGGGACCGAGGTGGACGTGATGCGCGCGGCGGTCGCCATCGAGGTGATCCAGTCGTTCACCCTGATCCACGACGACATCATGGACGAGGACGAGCTCCGGCGCGGCGTCCCCGCCGTCCACGAGCAGTACGACACCTCGACGGCGATCCTCGCCGGCGACACCCTCTACTCGAAGGCGTTCGAGTTCATGACGGAGACGGGCGCGGCTCCACAGAACGGGCTGGAGGCGATGCGTATGCTCGCGTCCACCTGCACGGAGATCTGCGAGGGGCAGGCGCTCGACGTCGCCTTCGAGTCCCGCGACGACATCCTCCCGGAGGAGTACTTAGAGATGGTCGAGCTGAAGACCGCGGTCCTGTACGGGGCGTCGGCGGCGACGCCGGCGGTCCTGCTCGGCGCCGACGACGATATCGTCGACGCGCTGTACCAGTACGGGATCGACTCCGGGCGGGCGTTCCAGATCCAGGACGACGTGCTCGACCTGACGGTCCCCTCCGAGGAGCTCGGGAAGCAGCGCGGCTCCGACCTCGTCGAGGGGAAGGAGACGCTGATCACCCTCCACGCGCGGCAGGAGGGCGTCGACGTCGACGGGCTCGTCGACGTCGACGCCCCGGCCGAGGTGACGGAGTCGGCCATCGAGGAGGCGGTGGCCGCCTTGGAGGAGGCCGGCTCGATCGCGTACGCCCGCGAGACGGCCGAGGACCTCACCGAGCGGTCGAAAGAACACCTCGAACTGCTCCCGGAGAGCGGCTCCCGGAGCCTCCTCGAGGACCTCGCGGACTACCTGATCGTCCGCGGCTACTGAGCGGACCGGCGGACGCGAGGTCTGCGGGGACCTCGATCCGGCGGCGCCGTCCGCAACGGACACCGCTTTATTCCCGGTCGCCGTTCTCCCGTTCGTGTCCCGGTACCGAGACGTCGTCCTGTTCTTCACGCTCGCCCTGCTGTGGGGCGGCTCCTTCGTCGCCATCGAGGTCGGCTTGGATTACTACCCGCCCGTGCTGTACGCCGCCTACCGGTTCGACGTGGCGGCGCTGGTGTTGGTCTCGTACGTCCTCCTCACCGAATCGAGTCCGCTCCCGACCACGCGGGGAGATCTGGCCGCGATCGGCTTCAGCGGCGGGCTCTCCGTCGCCGCCAACAACTCGCTTTTGTTCGTCGGCCAGCAGTACACGACCAGCGGCATCGCCTCGATCACCTACAGCCTCGTACCGATCGCGACGGCTGCGGTCGCGGCCGCCTGGATCGGCGGGTCCGACCTCGACGCGCGCGGCACCCTCGGCGTGGTGCTCGCGTTCGTCGGCGTCGGGCTCGTCGCCCAGCCGGACCCCGCGAACCTCGCCGGCGGCGTCACCATCGGCGTGGGACTCATCTCGATCGGCGTGCTCGCGGTCGCGGTCGGCAGCGTCGGGCTCCGCACCGTGGAGACGAGCTTCTCCAGCATCGCGCTCACGGGGTGGGCGATGCTGTTCGGCGCCCTGTTGATCCACGGGCTGAGCGCCGGGCTGGGCGAGACGCAACAGCTCCCGGTCGCGGAGCTGCCGGCGGTCGGGTCGCTTTTGTTCCTCGGTGTGCTCTCCTCGGCGGTCGCGTACACCATCTACTTCACCCTGCTCGACCGGCTGGGCGCGTTCGAGATCAACCTCGTCTCCTACGTCGTCCCGGTGGTCGCGACCGTCGCCGGTGCGGTGCTCCTCGCCGAGCCGGTGACGCCGCTGACCGTCGCCGGCTTCGCCGTCATCGTCGTCGGCTTCGCGCTGCTGAAGCGGCACGCGATCGCCGACGAGGTGCCGAGACTCCTCTCGCGGGTCGGCGGATTATTTTAGCCCGTGCCGAACGTCCGGCCGTCAGGTTCGTTCCGGTTTGAAACAGCCGTTCGCCGACGGTCGGGAGTTGATCGGTCGCTTCCGGTCCTTCGACCGCCACTTCGTTTCAAAAAATCATACTACGGCTGCGACGACGCCTCAGACCATGGCCTCTCGGAAGAACGAGGTGGTGTTCGCGTGCGCTATTCTGGGGGTCGTTCTAGCCGTGCTCGTCGCTGACGGATTCGACGCGCCACCGCTCGTGTCGACGAGCGTCCTCGTGTTAGTCGCGGCAGTGCTCCCGATGGTCATCAACAACTATCAAGAGAGCGAGGAAAACGGCTGAAGGCCCGCACGGTCCCGGAAGAGGCTACGAGCCGCTGTCCGTGGAGTTCGCCGCCAACTCTCGGGCCGTGTCCACCCACTCGTGCTCCGGGAACGGGGCCGGCTCCACGCTGTACGCGTAGCGATACGGTCCCCCCTCTGCGTCCCGCGTGAGATCGTACCCGTAGACGAGGCCGTCCTCGACGCCGAGTCGGAGCGTTCCGGTCGCTGGCGGCGCTCGGGAGTCCGGACGTGTCCCGGTCGCCTGATACGTGATGACCGGGACGCCGTGATGAGTCGTCGTGTTGACCGCCTCCCACGTGTACGAGTCGAGTAGCGTCGTATGCCGACCGATGTTCGTGGGAGCGATCTGTCCGTACCGCGGGTCATACCGATAGTACGCGTCGGTCGTGTCGTCGTAGACGAACTGGGGATCCGAATCGAACTGCTCGCGTTGGTGCTCGGGGACGCTCTCCGCGGGCTGGAGGAACGCGTACTCCGTCCCGTTGCGATACACCGTGGCGTCGTGCCAGCGGTCGGCGATGATTTCTCCCGTCGAGGAGTTGATGTAGTACTCGCCCTCCACGAGTCGACGCTCGGGAGGTGCCGTATAGCGAATCGCGTACGAATCCCAGTGGTTCCGTGGCGTGTGCGTGAGGTTGGCGTCGCCGGTACCGAGAGCCGAGAAGTTGATCTGGTCCGCGTCCGCTCCGGGCGGGTACGTCTGATCGGCCCCAAGGGGTCCGGCTGGTGCGGACCACGCCGTGGCGACGGCGAAGGAAGCGACGACTACGGCGGCGACGATCAGCAGGCCAACGGCGAGATCGCGGCGGTCCATGTCGGGTTACACTCTCGCTGTCGTGTTATACGTACGTGACACTCAAACCGGCCTTTGTGTTACGGGGAGACATTTCGTGTTCGACGGTGACAGACGCGTTCCCGTCATCTCGCGGGAGGGCGTTGGGGTGCCGTGAGCGATTCGACGGAAAGTAACGTGGGACGCCGGCTCAGCCGTCCAACGCGGCGATGTCGTCGACGATCTCGACCGCGTGGTCCTCGGGGGAGACGCCCTCGTACGCGAGGACGACGGTGCCGTCGTCGTCGATCACGTACGTGTTCCGGAACACGCCGTCGAAGGTGTTGCCGAACAGCTGCTTCTCGCCGTAGGAGTCGTACGCGCTCGCGACCTCGCCGTCGGGGTCGGAGAGCAGCGTGAACGGGAGGTCGTACTTCTCGGCGAACGGCGCGAGGTCCTCGGCCGGGTCGTCGCTGACCCCGACGACGGCGACGTCGGCCTCCTCGAAGGCGTCCCACTCGTCGCGGAAGCCACACGCCTCGGCGGTACAGCCCGGCGTGTCGGCTCGGGGGTAGAAGTAGACCACCGTGTACCGCGCGTCGGCGGGGTCGACGGTGACCGTGTCGCCGTGCTGGTCGGAGAGCGCGATCGGGGGTGCGGCATCGCCCGGTTCGAGCATAGTTCCCGTCGATTCGGCGGCGCCTTAGTGGGTTCGGTCCGGTCGGTTCGCCGCGGCCCGCCCCCCGCCCCGGACCCGCGCCGTCGCCGGCCCTCCGCAACCTCTTTGCGGTCGCTGGCCGAACCGACGGGCATGAGCCACGGATCCCTGGACGACGACGCGGTCGAGAGCTACCGGGAGGCCGGCGCGGTGTTGGTCGAGGCGACGAACGAGGCCCGCGAGATGGTCGAGCCGGGGCGGACCCACCTGGAGGTCGCGGAGTGGACGGAGGACTTCATCCGCGAGCAGGGGGCCGGGCTCGCGTTCCCCGTCAACATCAGCGTCGACCCGGAGGCGTCGCACGCGACCCCGGGCCGCGACGACGACACCGAGTTCGGCGAGGAGATGGTGTGTCTCGACGTCGGGGTCCACGTCGACGGCTACATCGCCGACGCGGCCGTGACGATCGACCACACGGGCACTCCGGAGCTCGTCGAGGCCGCCGAGATGGCGCTTGAGGCCGCGGTCGACGAGGCCGGCCCGGGCGTCGAGGTCGGCGTCGTCGGGGAAGCGATCGAGGACGTGATCCGCGGGTACGGCTACACGCCCGTCCTGAACCTCTCCGGCCACGGCGTCGAGCGCTACGACGCCCACACCGGCCCGACGGTCCCGAACCGGGGCGTCGAGCGGTCCGTCGAGCTGGAGCCGGGGCAGGCGGTCGCCATCGAGCCGTTCGCCACCGACGGCCGCGGGAAGGTCGGCGAGGGGACCGACGAGGAGATCTTCGAGCGCCAGGGCTCCGGGAGCGTGCGCGATCGCCGAGCCCGGCAGGCCCTCGAGGAGATCGAGGCGTTCGACGACCTCCCGTTCGCGGCGCGGTGGCTCGACGGCGACCGCGTCGGGATGGCGCTGCGCCGGCTGAAGCAGGCGAACGCGGTGAAGGGGTACCCCGTGCTGAAGGAGGCCGACGACGCCCTCGTGAGCCAGGCGGAGCACACCCTCCTGATCACCGAGGACGGCGTCGAGGTGACGACCGCGGGGATCCACGCGTTCGACGACTGATGGACCGGATCTACGCCCCGTGGCGGATCGAGTGGGTCGAGCGCGAGTCGGACCCGATCGACGGCTGCCCGTTCTGCGTCCTGCCCGAGCGCGAGGACGACCGCGAGTCCCGGATCGTCGCCCGCAGCGAGCGCAACTACGTCCTGTTGAACAACGCGCCGTACAACCCGGGCCACGCGATGGTGATTCCGTACGAGCACCGCGAGGACCCGACCGGCCTCGACGACGCGACCCTCCTCGACCACGCGAAGCTGAAGGCGGCGACGCTGGCGGCGATGCGCCGCGACGTCGACCCCGACGGGGTGAACACGGGCCAGAACCTCGGCGGGACCGCCGCCGGCGGCTCGGTCGACCACCTCCACACCCACGTCGTCCCGCGGTGGGACGGCGACACGAACTTCATGCCCGTGACGGGCGAGACGAAGGTGATCGTGGAGGCGGTCGACCGCACCTACGAGCACCTCCACGCCGGCTTCGCCGCCGGCGACGACGTGGTCGATCCGGGCGACGCCGAGGCCGGCGAGGCGGTCGAGCTCGACTTCGACGCCTGAACGATAGGCCGCTGAAGTCCCGGTTCCAGAGCCATTTTCGCTCGAAACGGCTTGCCGCTGAGAGATACCCCTGATCGATACCGGGAGTGGGTATCGCAGATTGGCGGTTGCGATTCGGTATTTAAATAACCCTGAGCGACGGCGACGATCGCTTATAAATGACAGGCGGTGGCGCGCCCCGGTGAGCGGCCCGGAGGGCCGCGAACCGCCGGTGCGAGGGAGTCGCTGGCGGCGATAGCCGCCAGCGACGAGGCTGGGGAGGTGCGAGGTGCGGTGCTGTGCGGTGCGGGGAGGACTCAAAGGGGCAGTCGCTGCGGACGGCGCAGGCGACGTAAGCACCGCAACGAGGGAGCGAAGCGACCGAGTGAGGCGCGCAGCGAGCGTGCGCCGTCCGCAGCGACTGGGGCTTTGGAGGTCTTCACCGCAACGCTGCCGTTCGCTTATAAATAGCCGCCAGCAACATCATCCGAGCGCTTATAAACAACTGCTCCACCGTCTTGCTATACCCACTCCCGATGTGTATCAGTACACCAGCTCGCCCGAGATGAACTTCCGGGTGCGCTCGTCCGACGGGTCGTCGAAGACCCGCTCCGTCGGGCCGACCTCGGTGATGCCGTCGTCGAGCAGCACCGCGACCCGGTCCGCGACGCGCTCGGCCTGGTGCATGTCGTGCGTCGCCACGACGACGCCGATCCCGCGCTCGCGGGCCTTCGCCATCGCGTCCTCGATGACGGCGGTGTTCCGGGGGTCGAGGTCCGAGGTAGGCTCATCCAAGAGGAGGACGTCGGGGTCGTACGCCAGCGCCCGGGCGAACGACACGCGCTGCGCCTCGCCCCCAGAGAGCGAATCCGCCCGCTGGGTCGCCTTCTCGGAGAGCCCCACCACGTCGAGCGCGTCGACGACGGCGTCGACGGGCTCGTGCAGCCCGAGGAGCGAGCGGAGTTGGGCCTGGACCCGGTCCGCCCACGGCCGGCGGATCTGCAGCCCGTACTCGACGTTGCGCGCGACGGGCGCGTCGAAGAGGCTCGCCTCCTGGAACACCATCCCGACCCGCCGTCGCAGAGCGAGCCGATCGGGTTCCGCGGCGGTCCACACGTCGGTGCCGTCGAGCGCGACGGCGCCCTCGTCGGGTTCGAGCGAGAGCGCGAGCGTCCGGAGCAGCGTCGTCTTGCCGACGCCCGAGGGACCGATCACCGCGACGACCTCGCCCTCGTCGACGGCGAGCGAGAGGTCGCGGAACACCGACTCGTTCCCGTACGAGTGAGAGACGTTACGGAGCCGGAGCATCAGCGGCGCACCCCCTGGTCGCCGAGCCGAATCACGACGGCGTTGACCGTGAGGACGAGCGTGACGAGGACGGCGCCGAGGATCATCGCGGTGCCGTACTGTCCCTGTCTGGCCTCCAGTTGGATCGCGGTCGTCAGCGTCCGCGTCTTCGAGATCCCGTCCGCGCCCGTGATGTTGCCGCCGACGATGAGCACTGAGCCGACCTCACTGATGGCGCGGCCGAATCCGGCGAGGATCGCGGTCGCGATGCCGTACCGCGCCTCCTTGAGGACGACGAGCGCCACGTCGACGCGCGTGCCGCCGAGCACGCGGGCGGCGTCCCGGACGCCCTCGTCCACGCCGGAGACGGCCGCGAGGCTGATCGCGGTGATCGGCGGCGTCGCGAGCACGAACTGCGACATGATCATCGCCTCCTTCGTGAAGACGAGCTCGAGGGCACCGAGCGGTCCCTGGTTGGAGACGGCGAACAGCACGAGGAGCCCGACGACGACGCTGGGAAAGCCCATCCCGGTGTTGATGACCGCCTTCGCGAACCCCTTGCCCGGGAATTCGGTGAACCCCATCGCGACGGCGACCGGAATAGAGAACAGCGTGCTCAGCGCCACCGCCGTGAGGCTCACGTACAGGGAGACGTAGATGATGCTCCAGACGTACCCGTCCCTGAACGGGAGGTCGAGGAGGGCCGGAAGGTCAGCGGTAACCGGACTCCCGAGAACGGTCGGCAGCAGCGGTGCGACTGATTCGAGCGGCACGCTCACCCGTCGGTGGAGTTCCCACTCCAACCTTCCGGAACGTACTGCTGGAAGTCGGGGTTCTCGGAGACCGCCTCGGGGAAGAACAGCTGCTCGCCGTTCATCTGGTAGTCGGCGATCGCGTTCTGGGCCCCGGGGCTGGTGATCCAGCCGATGTACGCCATCGCGAGGTCGTAGTTGGCGTTGTCGTGCACGCCGGGGTTGACGGCCATGATTCCGTAGGGATTCGCGAGGATCTCCGGGCCGTCCTCGATGGGGCCCTGCACGAGGATCGTCAGGTCGATCTCCGAGCGCTGCGAGATGAACGTGCCCCGGTCCGCGAGCGTGTACGCGCCCTGCTGGTTGGCGATGTTCAGCGCCTCGCCCATCCCGGTGCCGGTCTCCTGGTACCAGTCGCCGCCGGGCTCGGTCCCCGCGGCCTCCCAGAGGTTCAGCTCCTTGGTGTGGGTCCCGGAGTTGTCCCCGCGGGAGACGAACTGCGCCTGCGCCTCGGCGATGGCGGTGAGCGCCTCGGTGGCCGAGGACGTCCCCTGTATCCCGGCCGGGTCGCTCTCGGGTCCGACGATCACGAAGTCGTTGAACATCAGGTCCCGGCGGTTGATCCCGTACCCGTTCCGCATGAATTCGTCCTCGAGCCCGCGGGCGTGGACCATCACCACGTCGGAGTCGCCGTTCCGGGCCGACTCGAGGGCCGCGCCCGTCCCCTGCGCGACCGCGTCGACGGTGACCCCGTACATCTCCTCGAAGTCGCCGTGGATCGCGTCGAGCAGCCCCGTGTCGTAGGTGCTCGTCGTGGTCGTGAGCGTCAGCGTCTCGCCGGCCACGCCGGCGCCGCCGTCCGACTCCGCCTGACTCCCGCCGGCGCAGCCGGCGGTACTCGCGACAGCCCCTGCACCGAGCGCGGCGACGAACCGTCTTCGATGTATCGGCATAGATACACCGATGGACCGATACCCGATATAGCTTCTGGCTCGCGAGCAACCGCAATAGGTTACCCGCTCAGGCGCGGGAGGGCCGGGGCGAGCGATCGAGGCCGAGACGGTGGCCGATCGCGTCCCGTGTGCGGCCGGGATCGAGCGGATGAACGACCGAAAACGGTTACGTCGACGTCGCGGACGGCGGTTCCGGCCGAGAGGGAAAGCGCCAACACCCCGCGGCCCGACGCCTCCCGTATGGACGAGGGCGGCGACGAGAGCGTCGGAGGACGGGAGAGCGCCGGGGCGGACGCCGCCGGCGCGGGGCGCGGCCGCGCGGCGCTCCTCGAGGGCGACGTCGAGTTCGACGGGCGCGACGCCGCGCTCCTCCGGGCGGTCCACGACGCGGGCTCGGTCGCGGGCGCGACCGCCGAGCTGGGTCGCTCCCGGGCCCGCGCCCTCTCGCGGATAGAGACCTTGGAGGACGCGTTCGGTCGGCTCGTCGAGCGACGGCGCGGCGGTTCGGGCGGCGGCGGCAGCCGGCTCGCCGACGCCGGGCACGCGCTCCTCGACCGCTACGACCGGCTGCAGGCCGTGTTGACCGCGACCGCGAGCGTGCCCGAGACGGTGCTCGACGGGACGGTCGCGCGCGTCGACGGCGAGCTGGCCGACGTCGACACGGCGGTCGGGACGGTCAGAGGGCTCCACGGCGGGCCGAGCGGCGCGGACGACCCCCGCGACGAGGTGGCGGTCGGCGACGCCGTGCAGGTGCGGATCGGCGCCGACGCGGTGACGATTTATAAGGGAGACGTCGGGGTCGACCCCGACGCGACGAGCGCCCGGAACCGCCTGCGCGGCGCGGTGGTCGGGATCGACGCGGGCGAGACCGTCTCGACGGTGCGCGTCGCGGTCGAGGACGTCACTTTCCGGGTGTTGATCACGGCCGAGAGCGCGGACCGGTTGGCCCTGAACGCCGGCGACGAGGTGGCGATCCGCTGGAAGGCGACCGCGACGCGGCTGGTTGGGCACACGGCGGGAGCCGCCCGCGAGTAGCGGACGCCCCCGTCGTGCCGCTGACGGGCCGACCGCCTCGACCCCGACGCTCTTTGCGTTCGACGCCGAAACCCGGACGTGACCACGCACGACGTCGACGCGGTCCTCGTCGCGGGCGCGACGGGCGGAACCGGCCGCGAGGTGCTGCGGCGAGCCGGCTCGCGAGTGGAGACCGTTCGCGCGCTCACTCGGTCGCCGGGGGCCACCGCCGACCTCCGGGCGGCGGGCGCGGACGAGGTCGCGGTAGACGACCTCCTCGACCCGTCGAACCTTGTCGCGGCCGTCGAGGGGATCGACGCCGTCATAAGCGCCGTCGGGACCGCTCCGTCGGCGGTGCGAGACGGGCCGCCGTTCGTCGACGGCGCCGGCAACCGGGCGCTGCTGAACGCGGCGGTCGACGCCGGCGTCGACGCGTTCGTGATGGAGTCGGCGATCGGCGTCGGTCCCGAGCCGGCGAGCCCGCTCGCGTCGGCCTTCGACGCGTTCATCGGCCCGCTCCAGAAGGCCAAGGGGGAGGCGGAGGCGGCGATCCGCGACGCGCCGATCCGCCACACGGTCCTCCGTCCGGGGGTCCTGACGAACGGTCGCCGGACGGGGCTCGTCTCGACGGCCGAACCGGGCGAGAAGCTGTGGGGCACCGTCTCGCGGGCCGACGTGGCGTGGCTCATGACCGCGGCGCCGACGACCGAGGGCGCCGCGAACCGGACGTTCGAAGTCGTCTCAACGCCGCGGTTCCCCGACCGCGGCGTCGACGTGAACTGGACGCTGCCGCGGTGAGCGCGCTCCTCGGGGACGCGCTCGGCGCACCACGGCGGTAACGATTATTACCCAGTATCCGTGTTATCGTAACGCATGACACACGACGTGCCCGGCGACGAGACCGAGGGGCGCCGGTGGTGTGAGAACTGCCGGATCGCGGTCGAGCCGGTCGCGGGCGATTTCGGTCCGGAGTGCCCGAACTGCGGCAGGGTGTTCTGAGGGTCGACGGGGCTTCGACTCACTTCCCCCAGAAGGGGTCGCGCTTCCGCTTGGTGTCGAGATACGCCGAGAGCGCCTCGCGCTCGTCGGCCGTGATCTCCTCTTTCAACTCCTGTTCGAGGATCTTCGCGTGCTTCTCGGGGACCTCGGTCCAGAGGGTATCGCCCTCCTCGATGCCGCGGCCGACCGTGGGCCCGTCGATGGCGATGCTCACGCGCTCGCCGGCGCGCGCCTCGTCGACGTCGTCGCCCTGCTTCTGAATCCCGGAGAGCTGGCCGACGCGCTCGAACTCGTTGCCCTCGAACAGCCCGACGTTGCGGTTGTTCTGGACCGTGCCGGAGATGACCTCGACGCCGACGACGGCGGGGTCGTTCTGTCGGAACGTGTGGTCCGGGAGGATGCGGAAGCGCGCGGGGCGGACGACCTTGTCCAGCACCGTCTCCTGCTGGGCGCGCTGCTTCTCCTCGACGTACGTCTCGTAGTCCTCGATCAGCTGGTAGATGACGTCGTTGGTGAACAGCTTCACGTCGGCGCTCTCCAGCTCCGACTCCGCGTTCGCCAGCAGGTCGACGTTGAAGCCGAGGATGGCCTTGTGCTCGTCCTGGTTCGCGGTCTCGGCCACGGCGATGTCGCGCGGCGCGATGTCGCCGACCTCGGCGCGCAGGATGGGCACCTCCGCCTCGCGGAGCGCGTTCGCCATCGCCTCCAGCGACCCGAGCGTGTCCGCCTTGACGACGACGCCGTTCTCGGCGGTCTCGACCTCGATCTCCGCGAGCTCGGCTTTCACGTCCTCGACGACCTCCGCCTCCGAGCGGTCGCGGACGACTCGGACCGGCGCGCCGGCCATCGCCCGGTCGAGGTCCGGCGCGGCGATCTTCACCCCGGCAGCGGCGCCGACCTCCGCCACCTTCTCGAACTGCTTCTCGGTGCGGATCTCCTCGAGCGGACGCGGCTGCAACAGCGCCCGGATCTCGGTGACGATCGGCTCGTCCTGCCCGCCGACGACGACCTGATCGCCGTTGCGCACCACGCCGTCGTACACCACCGTGTCGATGGTGGCGCCGAAGCCCCGCTCGTCTTTTACCTCGAGGACCGTCCCCTCGCCGGGGCCCTGCACGTCGATCTCCATCTCCTCTTTCATGAACCGCTGGGAGAGCCCCATCAGGACGGTGAGGAGGTCGGGGACGCCCTCGCCCGTGAGCGCCGACAGCGGGACGACGCCGATGTTCTTCTGGAAGTCCTGCACGCGCCAGTAGAGGTCGGCCGAGAAGCCGGCGTCCGACAGCTGCCCGATGATCTCGTAGAGGTTCTCGTTGAGCATCGACTCGGCGCGCTCCGACTGCGCCTCCAGGCTCTTCTGGATCGGCTGGCCCTCCTGCGGGTTCCACCCCGGCGTCGTGTCGACCTTGTTGGCGGCGACGACGAAGGGGGTGCCGGTGCGTCGGAGGATGTCGATCGCCTCCTCGGTCTGGGGCTGGAACCCGTCGTTGACGTCGACGACGAGCACCGCGATGTCGGCGAGCGCGCCGCCGCGGGCGCGCAGCGTCGAGAAGGAGTGGTGGCCCGGCGTGTCGATGAACAGGAGGCCGGGTAAATCGAAGTCGGTCGGGTCGATGAGCTCGCCCGCCATCCCGGAGATGGTGTCGAGCGGGATGTCCGTCGCCCCGATGTGTTGGGTGATCGCGCCGGCCTCGCCCTCGCTGACGGCGGAGCCGCGGATCTTGTCGAGCAGGCTCGTCTTGCCGTGGTCGACGTGACCCAGCACGGCGACGATCGGCGTCCGAAGGGTGTCCGCGTTTGTGTGGTCGGTCATAGGTGATCGCCCCGAGAAAGTCGGTTGTCGTGTCTTCCGCCCGGACGTCAGTTAAGCCTTTCAAAATGCGTTCGGCCGCGAGGGCCCGGATCAGCGGTCGTCGCCCGTCCGTCGTCGGGCTCGGCGGGGTCGGCGTCGGTCGCCCGTCGGACGCCCCCGTGGCGTTTAAGACCGTTGCCCCGGACGATGCGCACATGGTAGACATCCTCGCGGAGAACCTCTCCGGGAAGGCGGTGATGAGCTCGGACGGCACGGAGCTCGGCGACCTGTACAACATCACGATGGACCTGAAGTCGGGCGAGCTGAACGACCTGCTCGTGAGCCCGCACGAGCACCTCAGCCCCGAGCGATCCGGCTTCGACGTCGACGAGATGGGCCGGCTCAAGGTGCCGGTCGGGAACGTGCAGGCGGTGAAAGACTACATCGTCGTCGCCCGCTGATGGAAGTCCTCGACACCTCGGCGTTCATCCACGAGTACACCACCGACGACGACGTCGTCTCGGTGCCCGAAGTGCACGAGGAGCTCACCGGCGAGGGGGCGCTCCGCTTCGACGCGATGGAGGGATCCGGGATGACGATCCACGTCCCGGCCCCGGAGGTCATCGACAACGTCCGGCGCGCGGCCCGCGGGTCCGGCGACGACGCGGAGCTGTCCGACACCGACACGCGGCTGATCGCGACCGCGCTCGAGCTGAGCGCGACGCTCGTGACCGACGACTACGCGATGCAGAACGTCGCCGAGCGGCTCGATCTGGACGTCGAGCCCATCGCGCGGGACGGGATCTCGGAGGAGCGCGAGTGGCGCTTCCAGTGCGTCGGCTGCAACCGCACGTTCGACGAGAACAAGGAGCGGTGCCCGATCTGCGGCAGCGACCTGACGCGGAAGAACCCGGCGTGAGCGGCCCGGAGTGAGCGGGCCGTGCCAGTGCCCCTCACGCGACCGACCGATTGAACAGGCGCCCCGCTGACTCACGGCCATGGACGCCTTCGAGAACGTCTCGCCGGACGCGCTCCGGGCCGGGCGGGCGGACGCGATAGACGACGCGGTCGCGACGGCGCTCGCCGCGCACCCCCTCGACGGGATCGAGACCGAGTACCCGCACTACCAGGGGACGGTGGAGGGGGCCGACGCGCCGTCGCGGCCGTCGGAGAAGCATCCGGTCTTCTACGGCTGTTTCGACTGGCACTCGGCGGTTCACAGCCACTGGGCGCTCGTGCGCGCGCTGCGGCTCGTCCCGGACCACCCGGACGAGGCCGCAATCGCGGAGCGCGTCGACGAGCGGCTGACCCCGGAGAACGTCGCGAGCGAAGTAGAGTACCTCGACGAAAACCCCGGCTTCGAGGAGCCGTACGGCTGGTCGTGGCTGCTGCGGCTCGCCGCAGAGCTTCGCCTGTGGGACGACCCGCGCGCCGACGCGTGGAGCGAGGCGCTCCGTCCCCTCGAGGAGCGGGTCCGACGGGGGACCCGCGAGTCGGTCCTCGACGTCGACCGCCCCCACCGGGTCGGCACCCACGGCAACACCGCCTTCGCGCTCGCGGGGGTCCTCGACTACGCGCGGGTCGTCGACGACGACGACCTCGAAGCGGAGACCGTGACGACGGCCCGCCGGCTCTACGCGGACGACACCGCTGCCGTCGTCGGCGCGGAGCCTCTCGGCTGGGACTTCCTCTCGCCCGCGCTGGCCGAGGCGGACCTCATGCGCCGCGTCCTCGACCCCGGCGCGTTCGCGGCGTGGCTCGACGGGTTCCTCCCCGACCTCGCCGCGCCGCCGCACGACGCGCTGCTGGAGCCCGTCGACGTCGAGCCGGACGACGCCGACGGCGCCGCGATGCACCTGATCGGGCTCAACGTCTCCCGCGCGTGGTGTCTCGCGGGGCTGGCCGACGCGCTGGCGGAGCGGGACGGGGCGGCGGCGGCCCGGCTCCGCGAGCCGCTCGACGCCGCGGCGCGCCGCCACGCCGAGGCGGGGGCCGCGGACGTGCTCACCGACGACTACGCGGGCTCGCACTGGCTCTCCTCGTTCGCGCTGTATCTGCTGACGCGGGCCGAGGGCGGAATCGCGCCGGGCGGCGGTTAGTTCGCGCTCTTCGACTCCCGCGGTTCGTCGTCGACCGGTCCGACCGCGTCGCCGTCGCCGATCCCGAGCGCGTCGTCAGAGATATCGCTGCCGTCGAGCCGCGGGACGCGCTCGCGGAGTCGCCCGGCGACGGCCCGGGCCTCGGCGATCTCCACCTCGGCCACCGCCCGGACGAGCGCGGCGGCCCGCTCAGCGCGGGCGCGCTGCCACGACTCCTCGCGGGACTGGTAGGTGCGGATGGCGCGGAGGAACTCCCGCTGCGAGAACTCCGGCCAGTAGGGCGCACAGAAGTAGACGGCGGCCTCGTTACCGTTCGCGTGCCACGGGAGGAAGTTCGAGGTGCGCTCGTCGCCGCCGGTCCGGACGATGAGATCGACGTCGCGGACCGGCCGGTCGTACAGCCGGTCCTCGACGGTCTCGACGTCGACGTCGGCGGGGTCGAGGTCGCCGGCGTCGACGTCGGCGGCGATGGTCCGGGCGGCGTCGAGCAGCTCGGTCCGGCCGCCGTACGCCAAGGCGACGTTCAGCGTGAACCGGTCGTTCTCCGCGGTGCGGCGCTCGGCGTAGTCGACGGCGTCGCGGACGCGGGGCGGGAGCCGCTCGATATCGCCGATCGCCCGGACGCGCACCCCCTGCTCGTGGACGCGGTCGGCGTCGGCGAACTCCCGGAGCTTGCGCTCCAGCAGGTCGAAGAGGGGCGCCAGCTCCTCGTCGGGACGCTCGAAGTTCTCGGTGGAGAAGGCGTACAGCGTCAGCTCCGCGACGCCGAGGTCCGCGCACCAGTCGAGCACGCGCTCCGTGGTGTCGGCGCCGGCGCGGTGGCCGTCGGGGGCGTCGTCCCCGCGCTCGCGGGCGTACCGCCGGTTCCCGTCCTGAATGATCGCGACGTGGGCCGGCACGTCCTCGATCTCGCGGCGGAGGTGGCGGCGGTAGGCGCGCTCGCCGAGGTCGCGGAGGCGGTGCAACATACATCGGGACCGACACGACGGAGGGATATGTACTTTTACCCTCCGCTCCCGCAGATCGCGACCGATGGACGCCGCCTACGTCTTCGCCGTCGCGTTCCGACTCGATCCGGACGGGGCGACGGTCGATCCCGAGCGGTTCGAGACGACGATGGAAGTCCCCGCGAGCGACCCGGGCACCGACGGCTGGCTGTTCTTCCGCGACCGGCTCTGGCGCGGCGAGATCGGCGACGAACCGTCGTTCCGGACCCTCGCGAGCGACCGCCTCGGCGTCGAGGTCGTCGATGTCGAGTTCCGGGAGCTCCGGACCGACCGCGAGTACCTCGACGCGTTGCGCGCGGCGATCGCCGAGGACCTCGGCCGGTTCAACGCCGACTCGGTCGACGGGGCGATGCACAAGTATCTCGGGTCGTCGGTCCACGTGCGAGAGGAGTGAGCCCGTTCGACGGGGCTCACGCGCGACGGGACCCCCTCACGAGCCGAGAATGTCTTATAAAGTTCACAACGCACTTATAAACGGAGGGCCTACTGAAGCGTCCATGGCCGTCGCCGACTACGACTTCCACCTGTTCGACCTCGACGGCACCCTCGTCGACGCGGAGTGGTCGTACACCCGCGCGGTGTTCGACCGCGTCGGCGACCGGCTCGGGCGGCGCTTCTCCGACCGGGAGGCGCGCGTCCTCTGGCACGGGCTGGGCGGTCCCCGCGGGGACACCCTCCGCGAGATCGGCGTCGACCCGGAGGCCTTCTGGCCGGCGTTCCACGCGGTCGAAGACCCCGTCGCCCGCGCGGAGGCGACGTACCTCCACGACGACGCCGCCCGACTGCTCGACCGCGTCGACGACGCCGGGGGACCGACCGGCCTCGTCACCCACTGCCAGCGGTTCCTCGCCGAGCCCGTCCTCGACCGCGTGGCCCTCGACGGGCGGTTCGACGCGGTGATCTGCTGTACCGACGAGACGGGGTGGAAGCCGGACCCCGGGCCGATCGAGCTGGCGATGCGCGAGCTCGGCGTCGACCCGCGGGCGGACCGCGGCTACTACGCCGGCGACGGCGAGAGCGACGTGGGCGCGGCGTGGAACGCCGGACTCGACGCGGTCCACGTCGAGCGGGTCGGCCACGAGGACCGCGGGCGGTGCGTGCTCGGCGACCGGCGCGTCGACCGGCTCGACGAGCTGGTCGACCCGACGTGAGCGACGCCACGGTCGAGCGCCGACTCAGACGCCGGTGTCCCGCCGAATGCGTTCCTTCCCGCACTTCGTGCACGACTCCACGACCTCGTCCGGGTCGATAACCACCGCTCGGCGCTCGTACTGGTGGCGACAGATCAGGCGTTCGAGGGACATCGTCTATCGACAGACCACCGTCGACTGATAAATAACTTCCGTGAATACACACTAGTATGCATAATAGGAAAACGAATTATCAGTATTCTTCTCAAGAGTGAGTATTCGTCTTGTATTTCTCTGTAATACGTTTGAATCATCACTTCCGATCTTTCGCTGTGTCTGACCCCGCGACGGGCCGGCCGTCCGCGACCGAAACGGTCGTGAGTCGGCGCGCGCTAGCCGGCCCATGACGAAGTGGTTCCACAGCGGTCGCCGGCGCGACCTCTGCGCGCTGCTGTACGAGGCCGACGAGCTGCGGGCGCAGTCGCTGAAAAACCGGCTGGAGTCGCACTACGACGAGCGCATCGACCCCGGCTCCTTCTACGCGACGCTCCGGTCGCTGGTCGAGTCGGGGTTCCTCGACCGCCGGACCGAGGGAATCGCCGACGTGTACGCGCTCACCGACGCCGGCGAGCGCGCCCTCCTCGACCACTACGCGTGGCTCTCCGAACGCGTCGGCGCCGCGGCATCGATTGAGGGGGCGGAAGCGACCGGCGCCTCGGCCTCGACCGAGGGCTCGGACCTCAAGGATTAACAACACAGGCGGTGTGGTTTATTATATGACAGTCGTCAGCGTCTCCATGCCGGAGGAGTTACTGGAACGGATCGACGGCTTCGCGGACGAGCACGGCTACACCGGTCGCAGCGAGGTCGTCCGCGAGGCCTCGCGGAACCTCCTCGGCGAGTTCGAGGACGCGAAACTGGAGGACAGAGCGCTGATGGCGGTGGTGACGGTGTTGTTCGATTACGAAACCACGAGCGTCGAGGAGCGGATGATGCGGCTCCGACACGAGCACGAGGGGCTCGTCGCCTCCAACTTCCACAACCACGTCGGCTCCCGCTACTGCATGGAGCTGTTCGTGCTGGAGGGGCGGCTGGCGGACATCTCGGCGTTCGTCGGGAAGGTCCGGGCGACGAAGGACACGCTCACCGTCGACTACAGCGTGATCCCCGTCGACGAGTTCGGCGCCGACACGGTCGCGAAGGCGACGCCCGACAGCGACGGGCGCGCACACGGGGAGGGGTCGGGACGCGGTCACGGCGACGAGTAGCCTGGGGGATTACGCCGCCGCGACTCACCCGTCGAGCACGACGCCGACGAGCGGGACCGCGACGCCGACGACGTAGCCGGCGAGGTGCGCGAACACGTTGCTGCCGAACGGGACGACCACCAGCGACCCGATCACCCCGGCGACGGCGACGCTCGCGCCGGTGACGTACAGCAGCTCTCGTTCCGGGGCCAGGTCGAGCCCGACCACCCGCGGGCTGCCGACGCCGGCGTAGAGCCCGACGGCGGCGAGGGCCGCGCAGAGCGCGAACAGGGACCCGACCGCCGGCAGCGACGGGAAGTAGCCGACGCCGCTCGGCGCGAGGTACGCGAGCGCGAGCGAGCCGAGCGCGGCCACGACCGACCAGCGGGCGTCGACGCCGACCGTCGGTTCGGCGTCCCCGTCGCTCCTGCCCTCGCCGCGCTCTCCATCCGCCCCGGCCTCCGTCGCCAGCGCGGCGAACCAGACGACGACCAGGTAGCCGAGGAGCGCGCTGTTCACGTCCGAGAAGCCGGCGGTCGGCGCGTTCGTCAGCCCGCCGAGCGCGACGATGGTCGCCCACGCCGACGCGAGCGGGACGACGGCGAGGTAGATCGCGGTCGCGCCGAGCAGCCGGTCGCGCCAGCCCGCGACGACCGAGAGGGGGTACGCGACCGCGACGAGCAGCCAGTAGTTGACGAGGTTGTCGAGGAGGTGCGCCGGGGTCGCGTGGACGAAGCTCGACGCGAACGCGGTCCACAGCGCCCACCGGCTCTCGAAGACCCCGCCGGTCGCGAGCGAGAGGTGCCAGGCGTCGGTCCCCGGCGTGAGGCTCACGGCGACGAGCAGCGCCGGGATGGGGACGGCGATCAGGAAGAGGTCCCTCGGCGGGCTCGACCGGACGGCCGCGCGGACGCTGGCGAGGAGGCCGCGGAGGGTGGGCGAGTCGTGGCCGGCGTCCGCGCCACCCCCGCTCGGCGGCCCGTCGCCGTCACGCGGGTCCCCCTCGCCGCCCATCGCTCAGGGGGTCGCCGGCCGCACCGTCTCCAGCGCGGCCGCGAAGTCGTCGCTCGTGATGCCGATCTCGTCGGCGTGGTCGTTCGCGGCCGCGCCGTGCTCGTCGGCGACGCGCTCGATGGCGACGAGGGCGGCCTCCCGGCACAGCGAGGCGATCTCCGCGCCGGAGTACCCCTCCGTCTCGTCGGCGAGGTGGTCCAGGTCCACGCCCTCGACGAGGGGTTTCTCGCGGGTGTGGACGTCGAGGATCTTCCGGCGCGCCTCGCGGTCGGGCTCGGGCACCTCGATGTGCGTCTCCAAGCGACCCGGTCGGAGCAGGGCGGGGTCGAGCGCGTTCCGCCGGTTCGTCGCCGCGAGCACGACGAGGTTCGGGTTGTCGCTGGCGCGGTCCAGCTCCGTCAGGAGCTGAGAGACGACGCGCTCGCCGACGCCCGAGCCGTCCCCGCCCGCGCCGTCGCGGTCGGCCGCGATGGCGTCGATCTCGTCGAAGAAGACGATCGCGGGCGCCGCCTGCCGCGCGCGGTCGAACAGGTCCCGGACCGCCTTCTCCGACTCGCCCACGTAGCGGTCGAGCAGCTCCGGGCCGGCGACCTGAATGAAGTTGACGCCGCTCTCGCCCGCGATCGCCCGCGCGAGCAGCGTCTTCCCGGTTCCCGGCGGACCGTGCAGCAGGACCCCCGTCGGCGGGTCGGCGTCGGCGGCCTCGAACAGCGGGCCGTAGGTCAGCGGCCACGTGACGGCGCGCTCTAACTTCTCTTTGGCCTCCGGCAGCCCCCCGACGTCGGTGAAGTCGGTGGCCGGCTGCTCGGCGACGTACTCCCGCATCGCGCTCGGTTCGACGTTCGCGTGGGCGGCCTCGAAGTCGGCCTTCGAGACGGTCACCTCGTCGAGCGCCCGGCTGTCGGACTCGCGGGCGCGCCGCAGCGCCGTCATCGCCGCCTCCTGCGTGAGCCCCTCGATGTCGGCGCCGACGAAGCCGTGCGTCCGGCTCGCGATCCGGTCGAGGTCGACGTCGTCGGCGAGGGGCATCCGACGCGTGTGGACGTCGAGGATCTGGCGGCGACCCGCCTCGCCGGGGACGCCGATCTCGATCTCGCGGTCGAAGCGCCCGCCGCGCCGGAGTGCGGGGTCGAGGGTGTCGACCCGGTTCGTCGCGCCGATGACGATCACGTCACCGCGGGCGTCGAGCCCGTCCATCAGCGAGAGCAGCTGGCCGACGACCCGGTTCTCTACGTCGCCACCGTCGTCCCGCTTGCCTGCGATCGAGTCGATCTCGTCGAAGAAGACGATCGCCGGGGCGGCCTCGCTCGCCCGATCGAACACGTCGCGCAGGCGCTCCTCCGACTCGCCCTTATATTTCGACATGATCTCCGGGCCGTCGACGGTGATGAACTCGGCGTCCACCTCGTTGGCGACGGCGCGGGCGATCAGCGTCTTCCCGGTGCCCGGCGGGCCGTGGAGCAGGACCCCCTTCGGCGGGTCGACGCCGAGCCGGGTGAACACCTCGGGTTCGGAGAGCGGGAGCTCGATCGTCTCGCGCACCAGCTCCAGCTCCTCGTCGAGCCCGCCGATGTCCTCGTAGGTGGCGCCAGCCGTGTGCTCCTCCGGGGGCGCGGTCCCGTCGCCCTTCGGGCGGGCGTCGGTCCCGGGCGGCGCGGTCGGAGCGGCGCGGTCGCCGGCCGACGCGTCGGGCGTGCCCCGACCGGCGCCGTCCGCGCCCGCGTCGCTCCCCGCGTCGTCGCCCTTGACGCCCTCATCGCCGGCGCCTCCGCCGTCCCCGTACGTCACCGACACGTCGGTCCGGTTCGTCACGCGGACCGTGCCGGTCGGGACCGTCTCGGCGACGACGAACCGGAGCCCGCCGAGCCGCTCGACGTGGACCGCCTCGCCCTCGGTGACGGGGCGGTCGCGGAGGTCGCGGGCGAGCGCGCGCTCGACCACCTCCCGGCTCACGTCGACGTCGGCGAGGCGGGCGGGCGCGGCGAGCGCGACGCGGACGGCGTCCTCGACGGTGACGGGCGCGACGGTGACCGTGTCGCCGACCTTCACGCCGGCGTTCGCGCGGGTGTCGGCGTCGATGAGGACCGAGCCGTCGGTCGCGTCGGCGCCGCCGGGCCACACCTTCGCGACGGCGGCGCGCTCGCCGCGGACCTCGACGGTGTCGCCGCTGAGGAGGCCGAGCCGCTTCCGGGCGGATTCGGGGAGCCTGGCGATCCCCCGGCCCGCGTCCCGCTTCTCGGCGGCACGCACCGTGAGCCGGAGGCCTGCGGTGTCGTTCATACGCCTCGTACTCGCCGATGACCCTTTACCCTTGTCCGGCGCCGTCGGGAGCCGATTCATGAGCGTGGATGTGGTACAAACGGTCGGAGCGATAGCGGCGATTGTTTATAAATAACGGCCGCGGTGGCGCGTGCCGGCGAGCGGCCCCTAGGGCCGCGAGTCGCACGCGCGAGGGAGTCAGTCGCCGGAGCGAAGCGGAGGCGACTGACAGGGCGAGAGCGAAGCTCTCGCTTGCAGCCAGACGTAGTCCGGCGACGAGGCTGGGGAGGTGTGAGGCTGCGGTGCTGTGCGGTGGGTGGGGACTCAAAGGGGCAGCCGCGAGGGCGGCGCAGACGACGTAAGCAGCGTGGCGCGTAGCGCCACGGGCAGCCGGCGGCGAAGCCGCCGGCGACACCGCAGGGAGCGAACGGAGTGAGCGACCGAGGAGCGCAGCGAGTGTGCGACCGAGGAGCGCAGCGAGTGTGCGACCGAGGAGCGCAGCGAGTGTGCGCCGCCCTCGCGGCTGGGGCTTTGGAGGTGTTCCCCGCATCACCGGCAGCTATCTATAAGCGAGCGGCTGGGGTTCTGAAGCCGTTCGTCGCAGCGTCGTCGATCGTTTATAAATACTCGACCGCAACATCCAGATTCACTTATAAAATATTGCTCTCCCGACCAGAGGCTCCGGAATCGCGCGAGTACCGACCGCAACCCCCTTACCCCGCCCGGGCCCGCCTTGGAGTATGCAACCGACAGGGCACCTGCGCGGCGACGCGGTCCGCGTCGCCGGCGACGCCCGCCAGCGCTTCCACGACTCCCGCGGCTACGGGCGCCCGCTCGACGGGAACGAGATCGCGCTCTCGCGCGTCGAGGCGGCCCACCTCCTCTTCCGCGGCGACCTCTCCGGCGTCGCGCTCGCCCCCGACGCCGACTCCGTCGGCTTCGAGCGCTTCTTCGTCGAGAGCGCGGCGGCGGCCGACCGGTTCGCGGTGCGGTACCTCGTCTACTCCGACCTCCGCGACCGCGGCTTCTACCTCTCGCCCGCCCGCGAGCCGTGGCCCGGCGGGAGCGTCGGCGTCGCCGACGCGGTCGACTTCGTCGCCTACGAGCGCGGCTCGACGCCCGACACGGGCGACGTGGAGTACCCCGTGCAGGTCGTCGGCGAGCGCGAGTCGCTCCCCGCGGACGGGCTCGCCGGGCGCACCCTCGCGGTCGTCGACGAGGAGTCCGACATCACCTACTTCGCGGCGACGGAGGGGCGAATCGAGGGCGCGACCGACTACGACCCCCCGGAGCGCCTCGACGGGGTGCTCCTCTCCGACCGCGTCGTCGTCTGGGACGCCCCCGAGGCCCTCTACGAGCGCGGCTTCTACGGCCAGCCGCTCACCGGCCGCGCGGCCGCCGTCGAGGGGGCGCTCCAGCTCTCCCTCGTCGAGGCCGCGTCGCTCGCGGGCGACGGCGTCCTCTCGCTGTCGGCGTCGGTCGGGACGGCGGGCGGGGCCTCCAGTGAGGCCGACGCGGAGCGAGTCGGCCCCGCCGCGGAGCCCGACGGCCCCGCCGCCGCGGTCGTCGCCCGCGGCCGCGACGTGGAGGGCGAGCGCTTCGACCGCCGGCTCGCGGTTTATAAACGCCTCCGCGCGGCCGACGCCGTCCCGAAGACCGGCTTCAAGTTCGGCGCCGACTTCCGAACCTACCTCGACGTGGAGACGGTCGAGGACCTACCGCACTCCGAGCACCTCGTGCGCGTCGTCGACGCCGACCACCGCTTCTCGCCCCGCGAGCTGTCGCTCGACGTGCGGCTCGCGGGCGGCGTCCGCAAGGAGATGGTGTTCGCGCTGACGGCGGTCGGGGACGACGGCGGTGACGGCCTCGGAAACGCCGACGACGCGGTCCGCGACGCCGACGTCGAATGGCTCTCGATCACGCGGTTGACGCCCTGACGCGCGAGCGGCCGACGCCCCGACGGGCGCCGGCGGGGCCACCCGCCGCCGCCCCGGCGAGACGAGCGGAACGGTTTTCCGACGCCTGATTCTCTTGCCGGCCATGAGCGAGCACTCCGTGTTCCCCTCCGACTCGGACGCCTACGACATCTCCACGGTCGACCTCGACGACGACCGCTACGAGGTCAAACAGTCGGCGATCCGGAACAAGTACGCCGTCCGCGACAGCGCCGGCGACGTCGTCCTGCGCGGGAAACAGAAGATGTTCAAACTGAAAGAGGAGTTCCCGTTCGTCACCGGCGACGGCGACGACGCCTTCTCGGTGAAGGCGGGCGGCGTCATCGACATCGGCGGGAACTACGCCATCGTCGATTCGGGCACCGGCGAGGAGGTCGTCGTCCTCGACGAGGACTACTCGCTGTTCGTCGAGAACTGGACGATCCGCGACCCCGAGACGGGGGAGGCGCTGGCGACCATCAAGTCGAAGAACAAGCTGATGGCGGGGCTCCGGCACCTGATCTCGGTCGCGAACCTCGTCCCGAACAAGTACGAGATATTCGACGCCGACGGCGGCCACGTCGGCGACATCGAGGGGAAGTTCTCGCTGCGCGACGCCTACACGGTCACCATCGACGACGCGAGCGACGTGCCGAAGGAGGCCGTGGTCGCCGCCGCGTGCATCCTCGACGCCTTGGAGAACCAGTAGCGACCCCGCCCCGTCTCCTCGCTCCGTCCCCTCGTCCCTCGCACCTCGCTCCGTCCCCTCGTCCCTCGCACCTCGCTCCGTCCCCTCGCCCCGTCGCGAGAGCGCCGAACCGGTGCCGACGTGGTCCCGTGCGGCGCCTTCGGAAGAGGAAAGAGCTATACTCGGATGCCCCGAGCGTGACCCCATGCAGCTGCCCGAGGCGTTCGATCGGTCCATCGCCCTCCGTCAGTCGATCGTCTACGTCGCGGCGTTCTGTACGGTCTTCGCGATTTTCTCGTACTTGGCCGAGGGAAGCGTCCCGCTCGGCGTGGCGACCGGGTTCGTGATGGCGGCCGCCCTGATCGGGTTCTACGCGTGGAACGGGGAGCTGGGCGTCCCTCCCCAGGAGGAGTGACCCGCCCCGAGCGACCGGAGGGCCTCGGGTCGCTTACTCCCCGCCCAGCTTCGTCTCGCCGACCGCGTCGTGGCCCTCGATGACTTCGGTCCCGCCCATGTACGGGCGCAGCGCCTCGGGGACGGTGACAGTGCCGTCGTCGTTCTGGTAGTACTCCAGGATGGCGACGACGATCCGCGGGACCGCGAGCCCGGAGCCGTTCAGAGTGTGGAGGTAATCGGCCGACTCGTGGTGCTCCTCGCGGTACCGAATCTGCGCGCGGCGCGCCTGAAAGTCCTCGAAGTTCGAAACGGAGGAGACCTCCAGCCAGCGGCCGCCCCGCTCGGGGCCCTCGTCCATGTCGTCGGCGGGGGCCCACACCTCGATGTCGTACTTCTTCGCCTGCGTGAACCCGAGGTCGCCGGTGCACATCTCCAGGATGCGGTAGGGGAGCTCGAGGCGGCGCAGCACCTCCTCGGCCTCGTCGACGAGCCCGTCGAAGCGCTCGTCGCTCTCCTCGGGCCGGACGAAGTTCACCATCTCCACCTTGTTGAACTGGTGGACGCGGACGATCCCGCGCGTCTCGGTGCCGTGCTCGCCCGCCTCCTGCCGGAAGTTCGGCGTGTACGCCTGATACTTGAGCGGGAGGTCCTCGCCGAGCAGGATCTCGTCGCGGTGGAGGTTCGTCACGGGCACCTCCGCGGTCGGGAGCAGCCAGAGGTCGTCGTCGTCGTACTCGTCCTCGTTCGTCCCCTCGACCCGGTAGGCGTCCTCGGTGAACTTCGGGAGCTGTCCGGTACCGCGCATCGACGCCGAGTTGACGGGGATCGGCGGGAACACGTCCGTGTACCCCTGCTCGCGGTGGACGTCGAGCATGAACTGGATCAGCGCGTGCTCTAACCGGGCGCCGTCGCCCTTCGCGACGTAGAAGCCGCCGCCGGCGACCTTCGCGCCGCGCTCGAAGTCGAGGATCTCGAGGTCCTCGCCAAGGTCGTAGTGGGGCTCCACGTCGGCCGGGAGCTCGCGGAGGTCGTCGAACCCCTCGCGGCGCCGCTCGACGTTCTCCGACTCGTCGGCGCCGACCGGCACCGACTCCTGCGGGATCTGGGGGAGCTCGAGCAGCGACGCCTCCAGTTCGGCCTCAAGCTCGTCGGCGCGCTCCTCGACCCCTTGGAGCTCCGACTTGAGCTCTTGGGAGCGTTCGATCGCCTCTTGGGCCGCCTCCTCCTTGCCGGCCCCTTTGAGCTCGCCGATCTCCGAGGAGACCTCGTTGCGTTCGTGGCGCAGGTCGTCCCCGCGGCTCTTCAGCTCCCGCCACTCCTCGTCGACGTCGAGTATCCGGTCGAAGTCCACGTCGACGCCCTTGTTGGCGAGCGCCTCGCGGACGACCTCGGGGTTCTCCCGGACGAACTGTCGAGACAGCATTTATCGGGGATTCCGCGGGGCGACTCAAAACCGTATCGGAGCGTCGGTATCAGTTGGCACGGATCGCAGGGCGGGCTCGGCGGGGGCGGTCTAACCTAAAAATCCCGAGGGCGGAACTCACGAGAGCGAACGGCCGGATCGCCGTCTCAGGGGATGAACGCGAAGTTCGCGACCACCATGAGGAGCGCGAGTCCGGCGACGACAACGCCCATGATCCGCATCATCAGGATCCGCGTGTCGCTCGGCTCGATCCGCTGCGTCGAACCGTCCGGCGAGCGCGTCTGCCAGGAGGTCATGCGTCGGGGGAACGCCGCCATCGCCAGCGCGCCCGCGGCGACGAGGAGGGGGACGGCGACGAAGAACAGTCGGAAGGGTGCGGGGAACATGTCCGAGCGATGGCGACGCGACTCAACAAAATCTTACGGTGTCGACGGACGCGCCGTCAGTACCCGCCCGGCAGCGCCATCCCGACCGCGAGCGCGACCAGCGACACCGCGGCGACGACCGCGTACCACAGCCCGGCGGCGACGAGGACGGCCCACGTCGAGGCGCCGTAGCCCGTCGGGTCCCAGTCGACGCCGAGCCGCGGGAGCCCGGCCGCGGCGACCGCCGGGGCGACGAATCCCACGAGGACCCCGCCGAACAGCGCGGTGTCGAGGAACCCCTCGCTCCAGCCGGGACCGGCCGAGTCGACGAGCGCGACGGTGAGGGCGACGCCGGCGAGGTACGGGACCGAGAGCGCGAGCGCGACGCCGACGTACGAGGGGACGAGCCGCCCCGCCGGCGGGAGAGCGCGGAACAGCGCCCGGAACCGCGCCGCGATCAGGAAGGGCGTCCAGAGCACGGCGGCGACCGTTCCGGGGAGGGCGAACAACGCGATCAGCGAGAGCCAGCCGATCGCCGTATCGACGACCGCGGGGAGGGCGGCGACGCTGGCGGGACCGAGGGCCATACGCCATCTCTCGTCGGACGTGTCAAACGCTTTGTGGTGACTCGAACCACACGGTTTAAGCGGCGCGCCGCGAGCGCGTACCCATGCTCATCACGGGCGCGGAGCTGGCCGACGGGCGAGTCCGCGACGTTCGGATCCGAGACGGGACCATCGACGCGGTCGAACCGACGAGCGCGGGCCTCGACCCGGACGCGGGCGAGCGCGTCGTCGACGCCCGCGGGCGCCACCTCCTGCCCGGCGCCGTCGACGTGCACGTCCACTTCCGCGAACCGGGCGGGAGCCACAAGGAGACGTGGACCTCCGGCTCGCGGAGCGCCGCCGCCGGCGGCGTGACGACGGTCGTGGACCAGCCGAACACCTCGCCGCCCACGGTCGACGGCGACGCCTTCGACGAGAAGGCAGCGCTCGCGGCCGAGTCGCTCGTCGACTACGGGATCAACGGCGGCGTCACGGGCGAGTGGGACCCCGAGGGCCTGTTCGAGCGGCCCCTGTTCGCGCTCGGGGAGGTGTTCCTCGCGGACTCGACCGGCGACATGGGGATCGCCGTCGACCTGTTCGAGGACGCGCTCGCCGAGGCCGCCGCCCGCGACGTCCCCGTCACGGTCCACGCGGAGGACGAGACCCTGTTCGACGAGCGCGCGCTCGACGGCGACCTCGGCGGCGCCGGCACCGCGGCGACGGCCGACCCGTGGTCCGCCTACCGGACCGCCGAGGCGGAGGTCGCCGCGGTCGAGCGCGCCCTCGGCGCCGCCGCCGAGAGCGACGCGCAGGTCCACATCGCGCACACGTCGACGCCCGAGGGGATCGACGCGGTCGTAAAGGCCCGGGAGGAGGCGGGCGCGTCGGGGGACTCCGTCGCCCCGCCCACCTGCGAGGTCACCCCGCACCACCTCTTCCTCTCGCGCGAGAACGCCGGCCGGCTCGGCACGTTCGGCCGCATGAACCCGCCGCTCCGGTCAGAGGAGCGCCGCGCCGGGGTGTTCGAGCGCCTCCGCGACGGCGACGTCGACGTCGTCGCCACCGACCACGCGCCCCACACGGTCGCCGAGAAGCGTCAAGGGCTCGCCGAGGCGCCGAGCGGCGTTCCGGGCGTGGAGACCCTCTACCCGCTCCTCTTAGAGTCCGTGCGCAAGGGCGATCTCGCCTTGGAGCGCGTCCGCGACGTGGTCGCCGCCAACCCCGCGTCGATCTTCGGGATCGGCGCGAAGGGGCGAGTCGCCGCGGGCACCGACGCCGACCTGGTCCTCGTCGACCTGACGAACCCGCGCGAGGTCGAGGCGGGCGCGCTGCACAGCGCCTGCGGCTGGACGCCGTTCGAGGGGTTACAGGGCGTCTTTCCGGAGCTGACGCTCGTCCGCGGCGAGGTCGTCTACGAGCGCGACCCCGTCACGGGAGCCGAGTCGTTCGGCGAGCCGGTCGGCCGGAACGTGCGGGAGTCGTAGAGATGGCGGAGCCGGACAGAGATCGAAGCGACTGACGCCCGTGTCTGCGGACGACGACTGACGCCCGTGTCTGCGGACGACGGCTGACGCCCGTAACCGCGGCCGATATCGGACGTGTACGGGGACGACACCTCGGCGGAACGCATATGCCGTTGCTATCCTAAGCGGGGCCATGTCGATGATCGTGGGTACCTCTGTCACGGGGGGCGGGACGCCCACACAGACGGGTCGGGTCGCGCCGCCGGGCCGACCCGCGCGGCCGGGTCGGACCGATCGGAGCGACCGGACCGCCGCGAGACGGGCGCCGACATGACCGACGCCGCGGGGACCGGTCCGGGCGGGGTCGACGCCGACGGAGGGAAGGGAGACGGACACCGGCCGATGGCGCCCGAAGAGGTCGCCGCGCTCGCCGAACGCGTCGCCGACAACGTCGAGGAGGTGATCGTGGGAAAGCGGGCCGCGGTCGAACACGTCGTGGTCACGGTCCTCGCCCGCGGGCACCTCCTCGTGGAGGACGTGCCGGGGGTCGGGAAGACCACGCTCGCGAAGGCGGTGTCGCGCTCGATCGACGGCTCGTTCAAGCGCGTCCAGTTCACCCCGGACCTCCTCCCGGCCGACGTCACCGGCGTCAACGTGTTCAACCGGCGGACGGACGAGTTCGAGTTCCAGCCGGGCCCCGTCTTCGCCAACGTCGTCCTCGGCGACGAGATCAACCGGGCCCCGCCGAAGACGCAGTCGGCCCTGCTCGAGGCGATGGAAGAGGGACAGGTGACGACCGACGGGGAGACCCGGGCGCTCCCGGACCCCTTCTGCGTGATCGCCACGCAGAACGACGTCGAGCCCGGGCAGACGTACGAGCTCCCGGTGGCCGAGGTCGACCGGTTCACGAAGAAGATCCGGCTCGGCTACCCCGACACCGACGAGGAGGCCGAGATAATCGGGCGGATGGCGGGCGACCACCCGGTCGACGCGGTCGAGCCGGTCGCCTCGATCGAGGACGTGCGGCGCGCCCGGGCGGCGGTCGCCGACGTCGACGCGACCGAGCCGATCCGGGAGTACATCGCGCGGCTGGCGACGTACACGCGGCGGAACGCCCGGCTCGGCGTCAGCCCGCGGGGGAGCCTTGCACTGCTCCGGGCCGCGCAGGCGCGGGCCGCGCTCGACGGCCGCGGGTACGTGGTCCCGGACGACGTCCAGGCGGAGGCACCGACCGTGCTCGCGCACCGCGTCCGCTCCGACTCCGGAACCGACGGGGAACAAGTGATCGAGGACGCGCTGAACCGGACGAGCGTGGAGTGATCGCTCATGTCGTCGCCGACCCTCACCCGTCGCGGTCGCGTCGTCGCCGCGGTCTGCGTCGTCGGCGTCGGCATGGCGCTGGCGGCCGGCGGGCGGTCGCTGGAGGCGGTCGTCCTCCCGAGCGCCGTCGCGCTCGCGGCGGGGTACGTCCAGCTCGTCCGGATAGACGAGCCCGCGGTCAGGCGGACCCTCCCGTCCGAGGGGTTCGTCGGCGAGGGCGGCGAGGTCCGCCTCGCGTTCCGCGGTCGCGGGACGAACGGCGTGGTGTCGCCGACCTACGTCGCCGACGTCGACGACGCGCTCGACGACGGGCTGGAGGGGCCGCCGGGGCCGGTCCGCACCTCCGTCGGCGACGCCCCCGCGACGTACCGCGTCCGCTACCGGCGCCGGGGCGAGCGGCGCTTCGGCCCCGTCACGGTGACCGCGAGCGACGTGTTCGGGCTCTTCGAGCGCCGGACGGTCGTCGAGGAGTTCGACACGGCCCTCGCGTACCCGGCGTGTCGAGAGATTCCGCCGTGGCTCCGGCGAGCGCTGTACGCCGACGACGCCGTGGGAGCGAGCCGGCGGCGCGAGGAGTTCGACCGCCTGCGCGAGTACGCGCGCGGCGACCCCCTCCGCGACGTCCACTGGCCGGCGACCGCGAAACACGACGAAATCGTCGTCAAGGCGTTCGCCGCGGAGACGGAGCGGGGTCGGGTGGCGATCGCCGGCGAGGCCGGCGGCGGACGGGAGAGCGCGGGCGGGCGGAAGAGCGCCGGCGACCGAGCGCCCGCCGACGCGCTCGCGAGCGCGGCCGCCAGCCTCGCGCTCGCGCTGCTGGACGACGGCGTGCCGGTCGACCTGACGCTCCCCGGCGGCGAGGTCTCGGTCGATCCGGGCCGTCGGGGGCGTCGGGCCGTGCTCGAGCTGGCCGCGCGGACCGGTCCCGGATCGGGCGGCGTCGAGGAGGCGGACGTCCGCGTGGTCGCCGACGAGAGCGGCGCCCGGTACCGCGTCGACGACCGGGCCGTCGCGTTCGGCGACGTCGCGGGAGGGACGGTCGGCGGGGCGGTCGAAGAGACGGTCGGCGGGGCGGTCGAAGAGACGGTCGGCGGGGCGGTCGGGGAGACGGTCGTCGACGCCGCGAGTGACGTTGCCGACGAGGCGACCACCGAGGCGTCCGTCCCGCGGGAGCGAGACGGGGTGATCGGCCGATGAGAGGGCCGTCGCTCGGCGACCGCGGCGGGTCTGACCGGGGCGGAACGTTCCGGAGCCGCGGCCGAGGCGGGTCGGACGCGGACGGGAGATCCGCCGTCGACGGCGGCCTTCGCGGGTGGCTGCGGGCGGTCGTCGACCCGCCGGTGGTCGGCGTCGCCGTCGTCACCGCGGCGTACCTCTCCGTGTTCCTCGCCGCGACGGACGTGGTCGGGGGGACCGGCCGGACCGCCGCGGCCGTCGTGCTCGCCGGTGCCGCCGGCTTCGCGCTCGCGCGATACGTCGGCGAGCGGGCCGCGCTCCGGCTGACGGTCGCCCTGTTCGCCGCAACGCTGGCCGGGTACTACTTCGCGATCCCGGCGAGTCGGCGCGCGGTGTTCTCGGTCGGTCGGGTCGCGGTCGACGTGGTCTCCCTGTTGACCGGGCTGTCGATACTCCGCCTCGCGCTCGCGGACGTGTGGGTGCTCGCGATCGCGCCCGTCCCGACGTTCCTCGTCGGCTACCTCGTCGGCCGCGGGCGACACGTCTCGGTCGCCGGGGTGGCCGGGGGCACGCTGGGGTTCCTCGTGCTCACGGGGGACGCGGGCGGGACGGCCACGCTCGCCGGGGTCGTCGGCGTCGCGCTCGCGGCGGGGCTCTCGACGCTGTCGATGCCGGGCGGGATCCGGGACCACGGCGACACCCTCGCCGCGGTGTTGGCGGCGATGATACTCGTGAGCGCGACGCTCACTCTCCTGCCGGCCGGCGCGGCCCAACCGTGGGGGCTCGACCGCGGCACCCCGACGCTGGAGTCGTCGCTCGACGCGGACGACGAGGTGGCCGTCGTCGGCCCGACGCGGCTCTCGCCCGAGGTGCGCTACACGATCGAGAGCCCGGTCGCGGCGAACTGGCACGCCGGCGCGTACGACACCTACACCGGCGACGGCTGGGTGCGGTCGGGCGAGCAGTCGCCGCTGGAGGGGCCCCTCGACGGGCCGCCGGGCGACGCGACGGCGGTGAACACCACGATCACCGCCGAGACGGCGTCGCCGTCGCTGCCGGCGCCGTGGCAGGTCGTCGACGTGCGAGGGCCCGCGGCGCAGACGGCTCGGGTGGACGAGCACGGGACGCTCCGGCTCGCCGAGCCTCTGGGCGCGGGCGAGTCGGTCACGGTCGAAAGCCGAGTACCCGCCGCCTCCCCCACCGAGCTGCGGAACGCGGGCACCGACTACGACCGCGCGATCGAGGAGCGGTACACGCAGCTCCCCGAGAGCACGCCGGACCGGGTCGGCGAGCGCACGGAGGCGATCGTCGCCGCCGCCGGCGCGGAGACCCCGTACGATCAGGCGGTCGCGATCGAGCGCTACCTGCGCTCGGAGTACGAGTACTCGCTGACGGTCCGGAAGCCCGACGGCGACGTGGCCGACGCGTTCCTCTTCGAGATGGACGCCGGCTACTGCGTCTACTTCGCGACGACGATGGCCGCGATGCTGCGCTCGCAGGGGGTCCCGGCGCAGTTCGTCACCGGGTATTCCGAGGGCGAGCGGGTCGGCGAAGACGAGTACGTCGTCCGCGGGCAGGACGCCCACGCCTGGGTGAAGGTGTACTTCCCGGAGCACGGCTGGGTCGCGTTCGACCCGACCCCGGCGGCCGAGCGCGACGAGGCCCGGACCGCGCGGCTCGCCGACGCGCGAGCGGCGGGCGACGAGGACGTCGACGTGCCGGCCTCCGAACCCGGTGAGGCGACCCCGGAGATCGTCCCCGAGACCGAGGGGGACTCGACCGAGGAAGCGAACGACGGCAACGCGACGGCGGCGACCGGCGACGGCGCGGCGGGGGACGACGTGGCCGCCGAGAGAGGGGCCGCGCCGGGGCAGGGCGCGCTCACCCGCGGCGCGGTCGCCGGCGAGCCCGGGGCGGGCGGGAACGACTCCCCGCTTCCGTCGGTCGAAGCGGTCGCGTACTGGCTGTTCGCGGCCGTGATCGGCGTCACCGGCGCCCGGCGGTTCGGCGTCGGGGCGCGGGCACGCCGCGCCGTCCGGCTCCGGCTCCCGCGGGTGCGGCCACCGTGGAGTCGCGCCGACCCGACCGCCGACGCGAAGCGGGCGTTCGCCGACTTGGAGCATCTGCTGGCCCGTCGCTATCGGGAGCGCCGCGCCGGGGAGACCCCGCGGGCCTACCTCGACGCCCTCCGGCTCCGCGGACTCGACGAGCGTGCGCTGACCGTGGGCGAGGCGTACGAGCGGGCGACGTACGCCGGGACGGTGACGCGCGCCGAGGCCGACGAGGCGCGCCGGACCGTCCGTCGGCTGGCGCTGGAGGGGACGCCGGTCCTCGGGCGGCTGTTCGCCTGACCCGCTCGCGCCGCCCCGCGGCTCCGGTGCCGGACGGGATCGGCCCGAGACTCCCGCGCACGCCGTCGCTCGACCGGACGAACCGACCGCGACGGGCGTCCGCCGCGGTCGCACTCCCGACACTATTTAATACGGTCACCCTGTAGGTTCGGCCGTAATGTCGGAAGTCTGCTCGACGTGCGGACTGCCCCAGGAACTCTGCGTCTGCGAGGACGTCGCGAAAGAGTCCCAGCAGATCAGCATCCGCATCGACGAGCGCAGGTACGGTAAGGAGGTAACGGTCATCGAAGGATTCGACCCGAAAGACGTCGACCTGAGTTCCCTCTCGTCGGATCTCAAGTCGAAGTTCGCCTGCGGCGGCACCGTCGAGGACGGCGCCATCGAGCTGCAGGGGAACCACTCGGGCCGCGTGGAGGACTTCCTCCGCGACAAGGGCTTCAACGTCGCGTGACCGCCACCTGACCGTCCGCCGTCGAGCGATCCACGGATTCGATTTTTGAACGATCTCGTTCGAGGAGCCGCGGCGCCGCGAGCCGTGGCGTTCTCCGAACGCTTATTTAAATGAGAAGCGCCGCCCGCCCGACGACGAACGCGACCGCCGCGAGGAAGGTACCGTATTTGAACCGGCGCTGCGCGGCCGCCGGGTCGCCGAAGCTCTCGTAGGCGGCGTACAGCATGACCGCGTCGGCGACGGCGACGAGGAGGAGGTAGACGCCGCCGAAGGTGCCGAGGAGGTACGGGACCGGGCTGGCCGCGACGGCGACGAGGAGCGCGGCGGCCCCCACCCGCAGCGCGCGCTCCTCGCCGATCGCGATGGGGAGGGTGCGGAGCCCCTCCTCGCGGTCGCCGGCCACGTCCTCGACGTCTTTGATCACCTCGCGCGTGAACGTCGAGAGCCCGGCCAGCAGCGCGAGGACGACGACCGCCGCGGGGGCGCCGACCGCGGCGCCGCCGAACAGGAACGTCGAGCCGACCAGGTAGGAGACGAGGGCGTTGCCGAGCCCGGGCGTCCCTTTAAAAACCGTCGTGTAGGTGACGAGCGCGACGAGGTTGACGGCGGCGATACCGATCGCCAGCGGCGGCAGGAGGACCGCGAACGCGACGGCGACGAGGAACCAGACGACGGCGACGGCGAGCGCCCCCCGGGCCGAGACGGCGCCGCGCGGAATCGGGCGGTCAGGTCGGTTGACGGCGTCGATCTCGCGGTCGAAGTAGTCGTTGATCGCGTTGCCCGCGGCGACCGCGAACGCGGTGACGACGGCCGCGACCGCCGCGGGGACGACGGCGCCCGCGGCGCCGGCGACGAACGCGCCCGTTCCCGTGAGGACCGCGGCGGCGACGCAGTTCCCCGGCCGCGCCAGCTCCGCGACCCCGCGCGCTGTGTCGTTCACGTCGTCTCGCATCACCGCGGCGCGCCACATAAACGACCCGGGATTCGAGCGAGGGGGCTCCGTCGGCGCCGCGCGATTCTCTCCGCTCGGAATCAGCCACGAACGTTTATGACGTGTGCAATAAAAGAACGCGTATGGCCAAAGGCCTTGACGTCGGTACGATGAACATCCTCTCCGGTCGACAGGAAGGAGCGGAGACGGTGTTCGTACAGCAGCGGAACTCGTTCGTCGAGATCGAGTACAGCGACATGGCCGAGCAGATGCTCTCCCGCAGCGACGTCCTCCACATCCGCAAGGACGACAAGGTGTACGTCGTCGGCGACGACGCCCTGAACTTCGCGAACATCTTTAACAAGGAGACCCGCCGCCCGATGCAGCACGGGATCTTATCCAGCGACGAGGCCTCCGCGATCCCGATGATCAAGCTCATCACCGAGCAGGTCGTCGGCGAGCCCTCGAAGCCCAACGAGCGCCTCTTCTACTCCAGCCCGGCCGACCCGATCGACTCCGGGCTGACGACGCTCTACCACGAGAAGACGCTGGAGTCGATGCTCGGCGACATGGGGTACGACCCAGAGCCGATCAACGAGGGGATGGCGGTCATCTACTCCGAGCTCGCGGACAACAACTTCACCGGGCTCGGGATCAGCTTCGGCGCTGGGATGACCAACGTCTGTCTCGCCTACTACGCGGTCCCCGTCATGAAGTTCTCCATCGCCCGCGGGGGCGACTGGATCGACGAGCAGACCTCGCAGGCGACCGGCACGCCGGTCGACAAGGTGACGAGCATCAAGGAGGACGACTTCGAGCTCGACTTCCGCACCGACGTGGGCGGCGTCGAGGGCGCGCTCGCCATCTACTACGAGAATCTGCTCGACTACGTCATCGAGAACATCACCCGCGAGGTCGACGAGGAGGACGTCGAGGAAGGCCTCGACGTGCCCGTCGTCGTCACCGGTGGCACCTCCAGCCCGAACGGGTTCAAGGACCTGTTCGCCGACCACCTCTCGGACGCGAACATCCCGTTCTCGATCAGCGGCGTGCGCTCGGCCGAGGAGCCGATGTACAGCGTCGCCAGCGGCGCCCTGGTCGCGGCCCGCTCCGAGGAGGGCGAGGCGGCCGACGAGAGCGCCGAGGAGCCCGCGGCCGAGGAGGCCGCGCCCGAGTCCGAGGACTGAGTCGAAACCCGCCGAACGGCCCCGATCGACCCGGCGTCCGACTCCGTTTTTTCGATCCGTGAGGACGCGCAGAACGCCTAAGCCGACGGCGGACCGAGCGCCCGCATGGTCGAACTCGAGGGCGAAGGCGGCGAACGACAGCTCCGCGTCGACCTCGAAGTCGATCCGGCGGACGAGTGGGACTGCCCGATGGTCACGCAGGCGGAGAGCGCGTCCGAGGTCACCGTGAACGCGGTCGGCGACGAATGCACGGTGGAGGTCCACCCGGCCGGCGGTGAGGGGATCCGCCGGGACCGCGGCGAGGTTTCCGAAGACTGCCTCTGTCGCGTCTTCCAGGAGTTCGGCCACGTTCCCCACGTTCGACGGGTCGACGAGGGGACGGTGCTCGTCACGTCGTACGTCGACGACCGGGCCGCCGTCCGCGAGGTCGTCGCGGCGCTCAGGTCCGTCCTCGACCGCGTGCGGCTGGTCCGGCTCGCCGTGGTCACGGGTCCCGAGTCGACCGAGCAGGCGACCGTCGACCTCTCGGCGCTCACCCCGAAACAGCGCGAGGGGATGGAGCTCGCCGTCGTCCGGGGGTACTTCGACGACGACGGCGACGTCTCGCTCGGCGAGCTCGCCGACGAGCTCGATATCAGCAAGTCGGCGCTCTCACAGCGGCTCCGGGCCGCGCAGGCGAAGCTCGTCACGGACGTGTTCGAGGGCGTCGCGGAGTGACCCGACTCAGTCCGCCGGCGATTCGCCGGAGAGCCGGCTCAGCGCGGCCGCGCCGTCGCGCTCCGCCTCGGTGAGGTAGCACTTCGGGTCGGGCGCGAACGGGTCGCCGTGCGCCGAGAGGGCGCGGAGCCGCGAGCCGCCGCGGCAGATCTCCTTGTACGCGCAGTCCGCGCACCGCCCGGTGAGCCGCTCCTCGCGGTTCCGGAGCCCGTCGAGGAGCGGGTTCGACTCGTCGGTCCAGATGGCGCCGAACGAGCGGTCCCGGACGTTGCCGGGGGAGTACCCCTGCCAGAACTGCGTGAGGTGGACGTTGCCGACGGGGTCGACGTCGGCGACGCGCTCGCCGGTGGGGTCGCCGCCGTTGCGCCGGAGGTGCTCGTAGATCAGCCGGGCGCGGTCCGTCCCGATCTCTCGGTCGGCGTACTCCACGAGGTGGCCGGCGTCGGCGTAGTTGCCGACGAGCAGCGTCTCGATCTCCTCGCCCGCCGCGTGGTACTCGCGGGTGAGGTCACAGAGGTCGGCGACCGCTTGCCGGGTCGCCTCGGGGGTCAGGTCCACGTCGGCGATCTCGGCCCCGCGCCCGCCGTAGTCGAGGTGGTAGAAGCAGAAGCGGTCGACGCCGACGTCGACGAGGAGGTCGACGACGCCCGCGAGGTCGTCGACGTTGTGCTCGGTGATCGTGTAGCGGAGCCCCGTCTTGAGCCCGACGTCGAGGCACGCCTCGATCCCGCGGACGGCGGCGTCGAACGCGCCCTCCTCTCCCCGGATCCGGTCGTTGCGCTCGGGGAGCCCGTCCACCGAGACGCCGGCGTACTTGAGTCCCGCCTCCTTCAGCTCCCGCGCGTTCTCCCGGGTGAGCAGGGTCCCGTTCGTCGAGAGGACCGGCCGGATCCCGGCGTCGTCGGCGTACGAGACGAGCTCGGCGAGATCCTCGCGGACGAGCGGCTCCCCGCCGGAAAAGAGGAGGACCGGCACGCCGAACTCGGCGAGGTCGTCGATGAGCGACTTCCCCTCCGCCGTCGACAGCTCGTTCGGCGCCCCCTCCTTGTCGGCCGCGGCGTAGCAGTGCTCGCAGTAGAGGTTACACCGCTTCGTCGTGTTCCAGACGACGACCGGGCGTTGCTGCTTGTCGTCCGTGATCTGCGGCTTCTTCGAGTCGGCGGCGGCGTCGTACCGCAGCCCGTCGCTCTCGGCGTCGAGCCCGCAGAGGAGCTTGCTGACCGAGATCATCGGTCGCCCTCCGGAGTCGACGCGTCGTCGGGCGCGATGGACTCCGAATCGTCCTCGACCGGCGCACCGCCGCAGGTGACGGTCGGCGTCCCCTCGGTCTCTTCGTACACGCGCGGTTCGTCGTCGCCGTCGGCGGGCGACGCGGCGGCGGCGGACTCGGTGGACTCGCCGCCTGACGACCGGTCGTCGGCCGCCAGCGACTCGGCGGAGTAGCGGTGCGTCTCCTCGGCGGGGCAGACCCACACGTCGCGGGCGTACCAGGCGAAGAGCTTGCTCGCCTCCTCGTGAGCGACGTCCGGCGTCGGCGCCGCGACGGTGCCGACGTGTCGGAGCGGATCCGACTCCTCCTCGCGGACGAACACCTCGAAGCGTCGGCCGTCCGCCGAGCGCGGGCCGCCCGATCCGGTGGTTCGGTCCGTCTTCTCGACCATACCCGGTGTATGAACGACCCACCGAACCCGGTTTCGCGTGTTCTCACGGGGGAGAAATCCAGCCGAACACGTTCGGATCTCGAGCTGATAAATTGCATGCAGATATAGCAAATCGCGATCCGCGGCCGGAGCCGCGATGGCGACGCCCACAGATTCGCCCGCGTCGGGAGTCGGCCGCGGAAGCTCGGAATCGAGCGCAGATGCGTCGCGGGCGCGGACCGCGACGGGCCCACCTGTTATGTCCGCGTACCGCGTAGGTGGTCGCATGCGCGAACTCGCCTTCGCCCTCGAGTACGAGCCGGGGCGCAACAGGGTGGCCGACGCGCTCGCCGACCACCCCGGCGCGCAGGTGCGGTCGCTGTCGCTGCACGCCACCGACGACCACCTCTGGCGCGTCGACCACGCGACGGGCGCTTCGGAGGCGCTCGCGGCCGTCGAGACCGCCTTCACCGACGGCGACTACTACGCCGACTGCCTCGCGACCGAGGACTGCGGGGCGACCCAGACGACCCGCGTCCTCGACCGGACCGACGACACGCTCGTGTTGTACACCGACTGGGAGCCCACGCCCGTCTGCGCGTCGGTCCCTCACCTGGCGCGGAACCACCTCGGCGACGGCGTCCTGTTCGAGACGCGCCACGAGGGGCGCCACTACACCTGGCGGCTCATCCACTCCGGCGAGGGCGACGTGGGTGCGTTCTTCGACGCGCTCCGCGCGGCCGTCGGCGACGCCGCTCGGACGGAGCTGCTCAGGACGGCGAGCGTCTCGGGCGCGCCGGGCGAGTCGAACGGGGACGCCGGCGGCGTCGGGCTCTCCCCCGAGCAGGAGGCCGCGCTCAGGGCCGCGGTCGAACACGGCTACTACGAGTCGCCGCGAGCGGTCGACGCGGGCGAGCTCGCGGCCCACCTCGACGTCCCGCGGTCCACGCTCACCTACAGGCTCCGTCGGGCCGAGGAGCTGCTGGCGAAGGCCCACGTCGACCGCGAGCCACGGGCCGACGACGTCCCCGCACCGCGGAACTGAGCGATCCGAGGGTCGGCGGACGGAGAACGTTGGAGATTTCCAACTAAGGCTTATCGCCGTCAGGGCCGTCTCTCCACGTAATGAGTGACGAGTCGGAGAACGAGGTGGACGCGACCGGCGAGCGACGCGAGCTGACCGCCGGCCTCGCGGTCCCCGAGATGGACTGCCCGTCGTGCGCCGGGAAGGTCGACAACGCCCTCGAACGCGTCGACGGCGTGGTCGAGGTTGCGCTCAATCCCACCGCCGGGACCGCGACGGTCACGTACGACGCCGAGCGAACGACCGAGGAGGACGTGGTCGCGGCGATCGAGGGCGTCGGCTACGAGGTCACCGGCGGCCGGTCGAACGGTGAGGGAAGCGCCGACGGTGACGGCGGTGGGGAGGCCGACGGGGGGTCCGGCGGCGTCGCCGTCGCGCCCCCGTCCGAGGTCTGGACGACGCCGCGCGCGAAGAAGACGTGGGTGGGCGCGGTCCTCGTCGTCGCCGGGCTCCTGTTCGAGTTCGTCCTGACCGGCTCGAACCCCGCGGTGGCGAGCGTGCTCGGCGCCCCGCTCACGCTCGCGGACGTGCTGTTCCTCGGCGCCGTCGCGGCCAGCGGACTCCCCGTCGTCCGCGGCGGCTACTACTCGGCGCTGAACCGGAGCCTCGATATCGACCTGCTGATGGGGACCGCGATCCTCGCCGCGACGGGGATCGGGTACTTCGTCGAGGCGGCCACGCTCGCCGTCCTCTTCAGCGTCGCCGAACTCCTGGAGGACTACGCGATGGATCGCGCCCGCGACTCGCTCCGCGAGCTGATGGAGCTGTCGCCGGACGAGGCCACCGTCAGGCGCGAGGGCGGGGAGACAACCGTTCCGACCGACGGCGTCGCCGTCGGCGAGACCGTGATCGTCCGGCCGGGCGAGAAGGTCCCCCTCGACGGGACGGTGACCGAGGGGGAGAGCGCGGTCGACGAGTCGCCGATCACCGGCGAGAGCGTCCCCGTCGACAAGGCGGTCGGCGACGAGGCGTTCGCGGGGTCGATCAACGAGGAGGGGTACCTCGAGATCGAGGTGACCTCGACCGCCGGCGACTCCACCCTCTCGCGGATCATCGAGCTGGTGCAGGGCGCGCAGGCCGAGAAGACCGAGACGGAGCGATTCGTCGACCGCTTCGCGGGGTACTACACCCCGGTCGTGGTCGTGTTAGCGATCCTGACGGCCGCGCTGCCGCCGATTCTCATCGGTGACCCGGTGACGGTCGAGCTCGCCGGCTACCCGTTCGTCTTCGCCGCGGACTGGGGGACGTGGTTCGTCCGCGGGCTCACGCTGCTGGTGATCGCCTGCCCCTGCGCGTTCGTCATCTCGACGCCGGTCTCGGTCGTCTCCGGGATCACCAGCGCGGCGAAGAACGGCGTCCTGATCAAGGGCGGGAACCACCTGGAGGCGATGGGCGACGTCGACGCCGTCGCGCTCGACAAGACCGGGACGCTCACGAAGGGCGAGCTCGCGGTCACCGACCTCGTCCCGCTCGGCGACGCCGACGAGGCGACGCTGCTCCGGCGGGCGGCGGCGTTGGAACGCCGGAGCGAACACCCTATCGCGGCCGCGATCCTCGACCGGGCCGACCGCGCGGGGGCGACCGACCTCCCGGAGCCGTCGGGCTTCGAGAGCCTCACCGGGAAGGGCGTCCGGGCGGAGATCGACGGCGAGACGTTCTACGCCGGGAACCCGGCGCTGTTCGAGGAGCTCGGCTTCGACCTCTCGCGGGCCCGCGCCGAGACCGACGGCGGGGTCGTGACCGAGGGCGACGCGGCCTCCGAGTCGCGGAGTTCCGACGACGGGGCGTTCGGCGAGGGGACGCTCGCAGCGCTGGAGCGCGAGGGGAAGACCGTCGTGCTCGTCGGGACGGCGACCGAACTGACCGGGGCGGTCGCCGTCGCCGACGAGGTGCGGCCCGACTCGAAGCGCGCGGTCGAGCGCCTCCGCGAGCTCGGCGTGACGCGCGTCGTGATGCTGACGGGCGACAACGAGGGCACGGCGCGAGCGATCGCCGAGCGGGTCGGCGTCGACGAGTACCGCGCCGAGCTCTTGCCGGAAGATAAGGTCGCGGCGGTCGAGTCGCTGCAGGCCGAGTACGGCGAGGTGGCGATGGTCGGCGACGGGATCAACGACGCGCCCGCGCTGGCGACCGCCGAGGTCGGCGTCGCGATGGGCGCCGCGGGGACGGACACGGCGTTGGAGACCGCCGACATCGCGCTGATGGGCGACGACGTGGCGAAGCTCCCGTACCTGTACGCGCTCTCGCACACGGCCAACGGGGTCATCCGCCAGAACATCTGGGCGAGTCTGGGGGTGAAAGCGCTGCTCGCGGTCGGGGTGCCGCTGGGGCTCGTGAGCGTCGCCGCCGCGGTCGTCGTCGGCGACATGGGAATGAGCCTCGGTGTCACCGGCAACGCGATGCGGCTCTCCGGGATCGAACCCGAGTCGTACGAGTAGCCGGCCGACGCGAGGCCCTCGCTCCCGACGCCCGAAACAAACATGAACTATTATTAAGGACCGGCGTCTCGGGAGAGACGTGCCACCCGTAGTACACATTTGACGCAGGCTCGGAATCGGCGGCGGCGACCCGTCCCGAGGGTCCGAGCACGCGCGAGACGAGTATCGAGCGGGAGGACGAAGAAGATCGGGAGGGGACGCCTGATCGCGACGACGCCCCGCCGACCGCGGCGGAAGCGGTCGCGGAGTGCGCGGCGACGTTCGACGCCGGCACCGATCGCCGGCTTCCGAACGGGATCGACCGGTGGAACGCCTACGCGGGGTCGTGCCACGGCGGCGACTGACCCGCCGCGAGAGTATTTATAAGTGGACAGCGAGCGAGAACCGGGAGTCCGGACCGAGCCGTCGCGACAGTCGCGGCCGCGACTGTCGCCGCCCCGACGATCGCGGCCGCGAGCGCGGGGTCGCGGCCGCAGTCGAATATGTTCGTTCGCGACCTCGGCTCCCGAAAACGAGCGGACCTTTTGTACGTGTCGGCCCCGTCGGCGTCAGTATGAGTCCGAACGAGCACGGGGGTGACCCGCCGTGGGACTGAGCCGACGGGAGTCCGGCGCCTCGGATCCCGACGCGGCGGCGGTCGAGGTCCGGCTGCGCGGGCTCGCCGAGGGCGTCGTCGCGCTCGACGAGCTCGCCGACGCGGCGCTCGAAACGGCCGCCGAGGAGTTCCTGTGTGCCAGCGGGGAGCGCTGGGGCGGCACCTGGCGCGGAGTCACCGTCGGGGCGCTGCTGGACCGCCCGGACGTGACGGTCGACCCCGACGCGACCCACGTCCGCGTCGCGGCCGACGGCTACGCCGTCTGCGTCCCGCTCCGGACGGCGCTCGACGCGGTGCTGGCCGTCGAACGCGGCGGAGAGGCGCTACCGGCCGCCCGCGCGCCGCGGTTCGTCGCCCCGGTCGACGCGGGACGGACGGTGAAAGGCGTCCGCGAGCTCCGGTTCCTGCGGCTCGCCCCGGAAGAGACCCCCCAAGACTACGAGGAGCTCGGCTACTGATCGCGCCCTCCCCCACCCGACCGACCCAGCCGCCGACCCGGCGGTTTTAGTTCGCGAGGCGAGTACGGTTGACCGGCCGATGACGATGCACCGCTCCGAGCTGCCTCGGCACCAGCGACGACGAGCCCTATGAGTACCGAGGCCCCCGTCTAACGGGAGTCCAGCGGTTTCTCGACTCCCTCGTCGACCCGACCGAACGCGTCGACGCCCGCAGAGCAGCACCGAGATGGCCGACGCGTCGAATCCGTCGCGTCGAACCCGCCGCGACGAACTGGCGGGGGTCTCCGCGGAACGAGGCGACGGCGTCGTCGAAGCGGCTTCGTGATCGGGGTCGATCGAATTCGGTATATCGGTATCCCATTTATTAGCGCGTCTCATCGGGAGCGGCCGCGTATCGCTCTCATGGCCGGAGTCGTTCGGTTCACGGCCCTCACCCGGCCTGACACGACGGATTTCGAGTGGGCGCTGCGGACTCGAAGGAAGCCGGTCGGGGAGGTCGACGCCGAGCCGACCCCCGGGCCGACGAGGGCTCGATTCGCGGCCGGTGACCGGTCGGTTCCGAAGCCGTCATGCCGCTCGCTCGTGAATTGGGGGCATGGACGAGCAATCGACGGACGAGTACACGCGGCTGGTGGAGGAGAACGGCCTCGCGCTCCTGTTCGCGAATCGGGTGCGGGCGCGGGTCGTCGCGGCGCTGTTTTACGCCTCCGAGCCGCTGTCGGTCGAGCGGATCGCCGCGGGCGCCGGCGTCGACCGGACCGTTGTCCACGAGGCGCTCGACGGGCTCGAACCGTTCGGGATCCTCGACGTCGACCGGGCAGAGGGCACCGACCCGGACCGGTACGCGCTCGACGAATCTGACGACCTCGTCGAGTCACTCCGGGCGGTCACGGAGCTCGCGACGGAGCGGTACCATCAGGAGGAGATAGACATCCCGAGCGACGCCGAAGAGTAGGGTGACGAGTCGGCGGCACCCCTCGCCGCGGACCCGCGGCGCCCGGTCACTCGATCCGGACCGTCGTCTCGTCGTACACGCCCTTCCCCGCGGGATCGTCCACGGAGAGGCCGACACCGATCGTGTGTTCGCCGCGCTCGGCCGGCTGCCAGTCCGTCTCCGAGACCTGGAAGCTCTGCTCCCAGTGACGGGTGAACCGGCGGCGCTCCCCCCGGTCGAGGGTGAATCGCGACGCCGACTCCGGGAGCGGTTCGGGCACGTGTGAGGCGTCGCGGTGCCCGTCGACGTGCCACGTCCACGGAACCGGCGTTCGGGTCCGAACGGTCACCGGGACCGGCAGCGGGTTCCGGAACTCGAACGCGACCGGGACCGGCTCACCCCGCTCGTACACGCTCGCGGGGGTGTCGACGCTGACGGAGACGGCCCGACGGTGGAGCCGCGCCGGGAGCAGCCACCGCGCCAGCGTCGCCGCCGGGAGCGTCTTGGCGGCCCGAGGGCGGTGGCGCTCGGCGGACTCGTTCGGTCGGAACGGGTCGTCGTCGGAGCGGTCGACGCCGTCCCGCCCGCGTGATCGACGCATGATCGAGAGTACCCGTCGGGAAGAATAAGCGTGTCGTCGGGTGCGTCGGGGCGCCGGGAGTTAGTTCGGCGTCGCGGTCGGAGCGCGGCCGACCGCGCGACCGCTGTCAGTCGTCGCCGCTCGCCGCCGGCCCCGTGGCGGTCCCGTCGCCGGTCGCCGTTCCGTCGTCCGTCCCGCCTTCGTAGGCCGGGTCGAAGAGGTGACACGCGACCCGTCCGGCGTCGGTCCGACGGAGCACCGGTTCGTCCGTCGAGCAAGGCGTCTCGAACGTCTCGCTCAGAAGCGCCTCCGCGTCGGCGAACTCCTCGTCCGCGACCGATCGGAGCGCCTCCTGCACCACCCGCTCCGCGTCCGGGTCCGTCAGCGACGACGGGAGGTCGAGCTCCTCGCGGAGCGCCTCCATGAGCGTCGTGTCCTCCGCGTCGAACGTCTCGACGGCGATGTCCTCCTCGCGGGCCCGGTGGCGGAGCGACATGACCGCCCGCCACTCCTCCTGCTCGAAGTCGTAGTCCGACGGCGGGATGACGCGGGGACACCGCGTGTGGAACTTACAGCCGGAGGGCGGGTCGATCGGGGAGGGGACCGACCCCTCGAGCAGGATCCGGTCGCCCTCCCACAGCGGGTCCGGCTCCGGGATCGCCGACAGCAGCGCCTCGGTGTAGGGGTGTTGCGGCGGCGCGAACAGCTCCTCCGGCGTACCGATCTCGGCCATCTTGCCGAGGTACATCACGGCGATCTCGTCGGCGATGTGCTCGACGACCGAGAGGTCGTGCGCGATGAACAGGTACGCGATCCCCAGCTCGTCCTGGAGGTCCTCCAGCAGGTTGAGGATCTGCGCCTGCACCGACACGTCGAGCGCCGAGACGGGCTCGTCGCAGACGATGAAGTCCGGGTCCACGGCGAGCGCGCGGGCGATGCCGATCCGCTGGAGCTGCCCGCCCGAGAACTCGTGCGGGTACCGGTTGGCGTGGCTCGCGTTGAGCCCCACCCGTTCGAGCAGCTCCTTGATCCGGGCGTCGCGGGAGACGCCACCCTCGATCCCGTGGATGTCGAGCGCCTCGCCGATGATGTCGTTCACCGTCAGCCGCGGGTTGAGGCTTGACCGCGGGTTCTGGAAGATGATCTGCATCTCCTTCCGGAGGTCCCGGAGCTCGCTGTCGGAGAGCGTCGTGATGTCCTGCCCTTTGAAATACACCGAGCCGGCGGTCGGCTCGCGGAGCTGGAGGATCGACCGGCCGATGGTGCTCTTGCCGCAGCCGCTCTCGCCGACCAGCCCCAACGTCTCGCCCTCGCTGATCTCGAAGGAGACGCCGTCGACCGCCTTCACGTCCTTCTGTCGGCCGAGGAGCCGGTCGATGAAGTCGCTCTCCGACGTGTAGTACTTCTCTAACCCCTCGACGCGGAGGAGCGGCTCGGAGCCGCTCATCGGTCGCTCACCCCCGCCGAGCTCGACGCGCCGTCCGGGTCGCGGAGCTCGCCGTCCCCTCGGACGGTGACCTCGTAGTCGAGCTCCCCCGTGAGTTCACCGGTGTGGGCGAGGCACGCGGCGGTCTGCGCGTCGCTGTTGATCGGGTCCGCGGGCTCGCCGGTCTCGACGTCGACGAGCTGCGGCTCCACGCGGGTGCACGACTCCTCTGCGTACGGACACCGCGGGTGGAAGTTACACCCCGGCGGCATCTCGATCAGGTCCGGCATTCGTCCGGGGATCGTCTGGAGCCGGTCGCGGTCGTCGCCGATCCGCGGGATCGAGCTCATCAGCCCGACGGTGTAGGGGTGTTGCGGGTCGTAGTAGACGTCCTCGACCGGCGCCATCTCCACCGGGTGCCCGGCGTACATCACCATCACGCGGTCGCAGAACTCGGCGACCACCCCGAGGTCGTGGGTGATAAGCTGGATCGCGGTGTCGAACTCGGTCGCGATCTCCTCGAGCAGTTCGAGGATCTGCGCTTCGATGGTGACGTCGAGCGCGGTCGTCGGCTCGTCGGCGATGATCAGATCGGGGTCACACGACAGCGCGATCGCGATCACGACGCGCTGTTGCATCCCGCCGGAGAACTCGTGCGGGTAGTCGCTGTACCGCTCGGCCGCCGACGGGATCCCCACCGACTCCAGCGTCTCGATGGCCCGCTCGCGGGCCGCCGCATCGTCGAGCCCGAGGTGGAATCGGATCGCCTCCGATATCTGCTCGCCCACTGTGTACGAGGGGTTCAGCGCGGTCTCGGCGTCTTGGAAGATCATCGCGATCTCGTTGCCGCGGAGCGAGCGGATCTCCTCTTCGTCCATCTCCAGGATGTTCTCTCCCTTGAAACGGATCTCGCCGCTCTCGATGACGCCGGGGTCGTCGATGAGCCGCATCAGCGCGAGGCTGGTAACGCTCTTCCCGGCCCCGCTCTCGCCGACGACGCCGAAGCGCTCTCCCGCCTCGATCCGGTACGAGAGGTCGTTGGTCGCCCTGACGACGCCGTCGTCGGTGTAGAACCGCACGTTGAGGTCCTCGACTTCGAGCATCGCCATCAGCGGAGCCCCCCGGTGTCGGTGTCGGTCTGATCGCCCTGCGGGTCGAACGCGTCGCGGACGCCGTCGCCGACCAGGTTGATCGCCATCACGAAGACGAAGATCGCGAGCCCCGGGAACAGCCCGGCCCACCAGCGACCGCGGGCGATCGCGTCCTGCTCGACGTTGAGCATGACGCCCCACTCCGCGCTCGCCGGCGACAGCCCGAGCCCGATGAACCCGAGCGCCGCGGCGACGAGCACCGTGGTGCCGATGCTGAGCGTCGCCTGCACGATCACCGGCGCCATGGCGTTCGGCAGGATGTGCCGGACGATGATCGAGCGGTCGCGGGAGCCGAGCGCCTTCGCGGCGGTGACGTACTCGTTTTCCTTCACGCTCAGGATCTCGCCGCGGATGATGCGGGCGTACGGGAGCCAGCCGACGACGACCAACGCGAGGATCATTTCCCAGTAGCCCCGGCCGAGCACCGCGATGACCGCGATCGCGAGCACGATGAACGGGAACGCGTACAGCATGTCGACGATCCGCATGATGAGCTCGTCGACCTTGCCGCCGTAGTAGCCAGCGATCGAGCCGAGCGGGATCCCGACGAGGAGCGCCATGGCGACGGCGATGAAGCCGATCGAGAGGCTCCAGCGGCCGCCGTACATCACCCGCGAGAGGATGTCGCGGCCGGCCCAGTCGGCGCCGAACAGGTAGAGCCCGGTGGGGGGCCATGTGAGGACGTTCTCGAGGGTCGGCTCCCGGTACCCGGTGAGCACGTCTTGGTTCGCGGGGTCGGCCGGCGCGAGCGAGAACGGCTGGACCGTCTGCCCGGCCAGCACGGGGAAGCTTCCCGGAAGCTGGATGGGCCGAGAGAACACCGCGAGCAGGACCATGAAGGCTATCGTGGCCGCACCGAACAGCGCGAGGCGGTTCCGTTTGAACCGCATCCACGCGTACTCGAGGCGACCGCGCCCCTCCTCCGACTGGAGGTCGGGCTCCCACGAGGAGAGCGGGTCCCGGGATTCGACGCGGTCGACGTCGAAGCCGGAGACCCGTATTCGTCCGCGGTCCGTCGTCCGCTGTGAGGTTTCACTTGACATTATTTAGTATCGGATTCGGGGGTCGAGATACGCGTAGAGCACGTCTGCGACGAAGTTCGCGAGTATCACGGCGACGCCGATGAGGAGGACGATCGCCTGGATCACCGGGAAGTCGCGGTTCCCCACTCGGTTGACGAGGAGGCGCCCGATACCCGGGTACGAGAAGACGATCTCGACGACGACGGAGCCGCTGATGATGAACGCGACCTGGATGGCCGCCACGGTGACGACCGAGATCAGCGAGTTCCGGAGGACGTGTTTCTGAACCACCGTCCGCTCGGGGAGTCCCTTCGCACGGGCCGTTCGGACGTAGTCTTTGTCGAGCTCCTCCACCATCGAGGACCGCATCAGCCGCATCAGCAGGGCGGTGGAGCCGGTCCCGATCGTGATCGCCGGCAACAGCGTGTACACCAACATGTCGTAGCTGAGGATCCCCTGATCGGTCGGCGGGAGGACGGGGAACAAGTCGAGCCAGCTGGCGAAGATCAGGATTAGCAGCAGGCCAAGCAGGAAGTTCGGGATCGCGATCCCGAGCAGGGCGAACACGCGGCTGGCCTGGTCGATCTTGGTGTCGCGGTAGTAGGCCGCGATCACACCGGTCGGGATCGCCGTGATAAGCGTGACGCCGAACGCCATGATCCCCATCACGAGTGTGTACGGAAGTCGGGTCATGATCTCGTCGATAACCGGGTCGCGGGTGATGATCGACCGGCCGAAGTCGCCGGTCGCCGCGTCGGTGACCCAGTCGATGTACTGGATATACACCGGCTGATCGAGGCCGTATTCCGCCCGTATCTCCATCTCCGTCTGCGGATCGAGCTCCGTGAACAGCGTGATGAAGTCGATCGGATCCCCGGGGATGGCGTGGACCATCCCGAAGGTGAGCAGGGAGATCCCGAGCAGCAGCGGGATGGTAATCAAGCCGCGTTTGAGTACGAATCGTTGAAGGCTCATCGAGGTGAATTGAGAGGGCTATCGGGTGTTCGGGGTCGTTACTCCGCCGGGTAGACGATCTCGTCGAGGTGCGGCTTGTACAGCGTGTTGTAGCGGTTGCTCGCGTTCGGGTGCGGGCTCCACTGGTCGACCGACTCGATGTTCGACGGGTTGACGATGTCGATCACGTCGGAGGTCCACATGTTCGCCATCGGGACGTCCTGCGCGACGAGCTCCTGGATGTCCTGGTAGATCGGGAGCCGGTTCTCGGCGCCGAGGGTGGTCTGTCCCTCCTCGATCAGCGAGTCCATCTCATCGCTCTCGTAGAGGTTCCAGTTGAACCCGTCGGGGACGTGCTGGCTGGAGTGGAGCAGCTGGTTGATGTGTCCGTCCGGGTCGGAGCCGCCGGTCCAGCCGATGCCGACGACGTCGGTGCTGGCCGCGGCGCCCTCGGGGTCGAGCAGGAACGGGACCAGGTCGTCGAACGCGCGGACGTCGAGCTCGGCGTTGAAGTACTCGGTCTCGTCCATCGTCTGCTGGATGATCTCCATCCACCGCTCGCGGGTCCGGTTGACGTTGGTGATGAAGGAGACGTCGAACGGCGCCTCGATGTCCTCCTCCTCGAACGCCTCGCCGATGAGGCGGAGCCCCTCCTCCTCGTCCTCGCCGACGTACTCGTCGAGGAGCCGCTGCTCGTGCTCCTCGTCCCAGAACGCCCCGAGGCCGGGACTGATCGGCCCCGCGAGCTCGGTCGCGTAGCCGCCGAAGACGGCCTCGATGACGTCCGACTTCGGGAGCAGGCGGGTCATCCCGCGACGGAGCTTCTCGTTCGTGAACGGGCTCTGGTTGACCGGGTAGGAGATGAAGTCGAACCCGACCGCGTCGCCGGTGACGATCTCGCCGGTCTGGTTCGCCCACTGGTCGAGCTCGAACGGCGCCGCGTTGTCGATCATGTCGAGCTCGCCGGCCGCCATCGCCTCCTCTTGGGAGACCTGCTCCGGGATGACTCGGATGGTGACCTGGTCCCACGGCGCCGTCCCGGGGTACTCGTCGCCGTCGTACCAGTAGTCCTCGAAGGGGACGAGGACGGCGCGGTCCTCAGCCGAGAACTCGTCCAGCACCCACGGGCCGGTCCCGAGGGTCTCCTCGGTGAAGTCGTGCTCGTCCTGCTCCGGGTTCTCGCTGATCGCGTCCGTCTTGCTCGTGAGGATCGGGACCGCGGCGAGGTCGCTCAGGAACGGTGCGTGCGGGTTGCTCGACGTGATCTCGACCTCGTAGTCGCCGAGGACCTCGACGTTCTCGATGAACGAGACGTCGGCGGAGTTGGTGGTGCCGCTCGTCCGGTTGATGGAGAACTGGACGTCCTCCGCGGTGAACTCGTCGCCGTTGTGGAACGTGACGCCCTCGCGAAGCTGGAACCGGAAGGTGGTGTCGTCGACCTGTTCGTAGCTGGACGCGAGCTCGCCGCGGAACTCGGAGTAGTCGAAGGTAAGCGCGACCAGCCGCTCGTACGCCATCGTGCCGACGACGGAGTTGGAGGTCGCGTCGGTGATGATCGTCGGGTCGAACGTACCGGGATTCGCGGCGGCCGACGCGACGAACTCGTTCATGTCGTCGCCGCCGTCGCCGTCACCGCCGTCGCCGCCGTCGCCGCCGTCGCCGCCGTCGCCGCCGACGCAGCCCGCGAGACCGACGACGCTCGCGCCGCCCATGGCGGCGAGAACCCGTCGGCGAGTCGCTGCCGATCCCGTCTGTCCGTTGTCGGAGTGAGACATACCCACACGTACTCGCGGCTTGTTAAAAACCATTCTATTCAGTACCGCAAACCACCGTCCGTACAGTAATCGGCCGGTTCGGTTTCGATCAGCGGAACTGACACAAACAATTATCATGGAACACGATATCACGTACCGATGATCCGTGCATCGCCGGCGTGAGGAGATCGGGACGACCGGCGGTGGGGACGACCGGCGGTGGGGACGACCGGCGACGGGAACCGCGACCGGCGCCGCCCGACCGGATAGATCCGGTCCGGCATTTATATTGTGCGCAGTCAGATCGGAGGTATGGAGCCAGACTTGGACCGGTTCACTTCTCGGCGGTCGACGGTGTACGGTCAGCGCGGCGTCGTCGCGACCAGCCAGCCCCTCGCCAGTCAGGCGGGGATCGAGACGCTGCGCGGCGGCGGGAACGCGTTCGACGCGGCCGTGGCGACGGCGGCCGCGCTCAACGTCGTCGAGCCGACCTCGACGGGGCTCGGCGGCGACGTGTTCGCGCTGTACCGCACGGCCGACGGCGAGGTGGGGGCGATGCGCGCCTGCGGCGGGGCTCCCGCCGCCGCGACGATCGGGAACGTCCGCGAGGCCCTCCAATCGGACGACGACGCCGACTCCTACTACCCCGACGACGGCGGCTACGCGGTCGACGACACCGACGAGGCCGGCATGCCGTTCTACGGCCCCCACGCGGTCACGGTGCCGGGCACGGCCCGCGGCTGGGAGGCGACGATCGAGGAGCTCGGCCGGCTCACCCTCGCCGACGTCCTCGAGCCCGCCATCAGGTACGCCACCGAGGGGTACCCGGTCTCGGAGGTCATCGCCTCGTACTGGGCCGGCGCGGAGGAGCTGTTCACCGACGACCACGCCCGGGAGGCCTTCCTGTTCGACGGGGACGCCCCCGAGACCGGTGAGACGGTCCGCCTACCGCGGCTCGGCGAGTCGATGCGGAAGATCGCGGAACACGGCGCCGACGTGGTGTACGAGGGAGAGATCGCCGAGGCCATCGCCGAGGAGATCCAGTCGCAGGGCGGGTTCATGACCGTCGACGACCTCGCCGACTTCGAGGTCGAGTGGCCCGAGCCCGTCTCGACGACGTACAACGGCGCCGAGGTGTACGAACTCCCGCCGAACAACCAGGGGCTCATCGCGCTGGAGGCGCTCAATATCGCCGCCGAGCTCGGCGCCGGCGAGCACGACTACGACACCGCCGAGCGCGTCCACTACTTCGCGGAGGCCATGAAGTTGGCCTTCCACGACGGGCACCGCTACATCGCCGACCCCGAGTACGAGGAGACCCCGCCGCTCGGGTCGGCCGACTGGGCGGCGAAGCGCGCGGCCGGCGTCGGGCCGACCGCCGACCACGACGTGTCGTTCGGCGTGCCGAACGCGAACGCCGAGGACGCCGACACGGTGCTGCTCACGGTCGCCGACGACGAGGGGAACGTCGTCTCCTACATCAACTCGCGGTTCGCCGGCTTCGGCTCCGGGCTCGTCGCGGGCGAGACGGGGATCGCCCTCCAGAACCGCGGCGCGTCCTTCTCGCTCGACCCCGAGCACCCGAACAGCCTCGAGCCCGGCAAGCGCCCGTTCCACACGCTGGTCCCCGCCGTCGTCCGCCTCGACGAGGACGACTGGGCCGCCTTCGGCGTGATGGGCGGGTACATGCAGCCGCAGGGTCACGTCCAGGTGATCTCGAACGTCGTCGACTACGACATGCCGCTCCAGCGCGCGCTCGACGAGCCGCGGTGGCGGTACCGCGAGAGCGGCGAGCTGGGGGTCGAACCGCACTTCGAGGACGACGTCGCCGCGAAGCTGGTCCGGAAGGACCACGACGTCAGGACGCTCTCGCCGGTCCAGTTCGGCGGCGCGCAGATCGTCCGCAACGAGGACGGCGTTCTCTCGGCCGCCACCGAACCCCGAAAGGACGGCAACGCACAGGGCTACTGACCGACGGTCGATCGGTTCGGATACGACGGATCATCTTATAAAAGACGTTCGCGAGCGGCCCGCCACGGCCGCCGATATCGCCGGATCCGCTCGGGGGCGTGTTTATATTCTGGAGACAGTACCTATGTGGCTAAATATGCCGTCAGTCGGGATGTTCTGGGTAGAAAACGTCTTATAGGTTGATTCATACGCTATGATGAGGAGTGTTATCACGTGAGTGTCTCTGAAACGTACGTCCGGTACCGCCAAACCCTCAGCGAGGAACCGCTCGCCATCGGGGTCCTGCTCGTGGCCCTGTGGATGGCGTGGTCACTCGTCTCCGGGCTCCTGACAGGGGGGATCCAGATCAGCAGCCTCGCGTCCCTCGTCTGGGACGGGTTGCTCAGGGGGCTGATCATCGGTCTGGCGGGTATCGGACTCTCGATGACGTACAGTATTCTCAACTTCGCGAACTTCGCGCACGGTGACTACCTCACGAGCGGGGCGTTCGCCGGGATGGCGACCAGCTACCTCATCGCCGGGATCGGCGAGAACAGCGTCGGCGCGCTCCTGCTCGTCGGCGCGGGCGGGTCGGTGTTCGGCGGTGCGCTCGGCATCGGGGTCACGACCGCGCCGGTCGCCGTCGTCGTCGGGGCCCTCGTCGCCGGCGTCGCCACGATCGCGCTCGCGCTGCTGATCGACCGGTTCGTCTACCGGCCGATCCGCGACGAGAGCGGTATCGCGCTGCTGATAACCAGCATCGGCGTCGCGTTCGCGCTCCGGTACCTGCTCCAGTTCGTTTTCGGGGCCGGCGTCCGGGGAACGACGGCGGCAGGGTCGGTCCCGCGCGTGAGCGTCCCGGCGATCGACGGGACGTTCCGGGTGACGGCCCACGACGTCAGCCTCATCGTCGTCGCCGGCGGCCTCATGCTCGGCGTCCACCTGCTGCTTCAGCGGACGAAGCTCGGGAAGGCGATGCGCGCGATGTCCGACAACGAGGACCTCGCGCGGATCACCGGGATCCCGACCGAGCGGGTCATCCGCACGACGTGGATCGTCGGCGCCGGGCTCACGGGCGTCGCGGGGTACATGTTCATCCTCTGGAAGGGGACGCTCGGCTTCAACGACGGCTGGCTGCTCCTGCTGCTCGTGTTCGCCGCGGTCATCCTCGGCGGGATCGGCTCGATCTACGGCGCGATCGGCGGCGGGATCATCATCGGTCTCACCGCCTCCGTCTCCGTGATCTGGATCCCCTCGGCGTTCGGCCGCGCGGCCGCGTTCCTGGTGATGATCGTGATCCTACTGTTCAAGCCTGAAGGCATCTTCAGCGGGAGGACAACGGCATGAGCGTCAGCGACCTTCGCGGGCGGTTCGAGGGGCTCTTCGAGCGCGACGTCACGCTCGTGCTCGCCGTCCTCGGCGTCCTCTACCTGGCGTACATCCTCGCCGGAGTCGCCTTCGGGTACGGCCTCCGCGGGCAGCTGAACGCGATCGCGAACCTCACGTTCTACGTCGGCGTGTTCGGCATGCTGGCGCTGGCGCTGAACCTCCACTGGGGGTACACCGGGCTGTTCAACATCGGCATCGTCGGCTTCATGGGAATCGGCATCTACACGACCGCGGTGGTCTCGAAGCCGGCGGCGGCGGGGGGCGCCGCGCAGGTCGGCGGGCTCGGCCTCCCGCTGTTCGTCGGCATCACCGCCGGTGTGGTGGTGGCGGGCCTGTTCGGGCTGCTCGTGGCGCTGCCCGCGCTCCGGCTCCGGGCCGACTACCTCGCGATCGTCACGGTGGCGTTCTCGGAGATCATCCGATTCACGATGATGTCCCGGACGTTCCAGACGTTCACGGTGCCGGACACGATCGACCTCTGGCTGTTCAGCTTCGACCCGGCACCCGACACGATCGGCCTCGGCGGCGGCGGGGGCCTCATCCTGAACTACACGAACCCGCTCGAGGCGTTGCTTCGAATCTTATTCCTGTGGGACCCGTACCTCGGCTTCGTCTCGTTCGTGGAGGAGAACGTGATCTCGAACAACCCCAAGCCGGTGCTCGACGGGCTCCTCTACGGGGTCTTCCTGCTCATCGGCGTCGGGCTGTACTACGCGTTGCTCTCGCGGACCGGGAAGTCGCCGTTCGGACGCGTCTTAAAAGCGATCCGCGAGGACGAGGACGTCGCGAACGCGCTGGGGAAAGACACCGACCGGTTCAAGCTCACGGCGTTCGTGCTCGGGGCCGCGCTGATGGGGCTCGGCGGGATCCTCTGGTACTCCGCCCGCGGGAGCGTCACGCCGCCGTCGTTCCGGCCGAACATCACCTTCTTCATCTGGATCGCGCTGATCATCGGCGGTGCGGGGTCGAACACCGGGAGCTTCCTCGGCGGCGCCCTCTTCGCCGGGGTGTTGTACCAGGGTCCCCGGTACGTCAAGAACCTCGTCCAGACGGCGTTCGAACTCGGCAGCGCGCCGCGGAACTTCGGCGAGGCGATGGCGGGGTTCGCCTCGCTCGACCCGATGCCGTTTATCCTGTACACGCTCGACAGCGTCAGCCAGCTGCGGCTGGTGATCATGGGCGTGGTGCTGATCTGGCTGATGCACAACCGGCCCGAGGGGCTGCTCGGACACCGCAAGGAGACGGCGTCGAGCGTCGACCTCGCGCGGCCGAGAAGCGGCGGATCGAGCGGGAAAGCGACCGCGGCCGACGGGGGTGACGAGCGATGAGCGAAACGGACGAATCGGCCGCGAACGAGGCCGCGCCGGTCGAGAAAGCGGCGACGGACGCTGGGCCGTCGTCGGCCGAAGGCGACGCCTCAGCCGACGGATCGTCGCGCGACGCGGACCTGACGGACGTGATGGGCGCCGAAGCCGACACGCCGACCGGGGAGAACGCGGACCGATACGCGCCCCTCGAAGTCGAGGGGCTCCGGAAGGAGTTCGGGGGGATCACCGCCGTCGACGACGTCAGCTTCGACGTCGAAGAGGGGACCCTCACCGGACTTATCGGCCCGAACGGGGCCGGTAAGTCGACGACGTTCAACCTCATCACCGGGATGCTCGACCCCACCGCGGGGACGGTCCGGTTCAACGGCGAGGACGTCACCGGGCTTCAGCCCCACGAGATCGCGAACCGGGGGCTCGCGCGGACGTTCCAGATCGCCCGCGAGCTGGAGGAGATGACCGTCCTCGAGAACATGATGCTCGCGCCGAAGGGACAGGTCGGCGAGTCGCTGTGGCGGTCGGTCATGCCGTTCACCCGCGGGTCGGTACGCGAACAGGAGACCGAACAGCTCGAACGCGTCTGGGAGGTGCTCGACTTCTTCGAGATCGACCACCTCGCCGACGAGTACGCCGGGAACCTCTCGGGCGGCCAGCGGAAGCTGCTGGAGATGGCCCGGGCGCTGCTGACCGACCCCGACGTGCTGCTCCTCGACGAGCCGTTCGCGGGCGTCAACCCTTCGCTGGAGAAGCGGCTGCTCGAACACATCCACGAGCTGCGCGAGCGGGGGTACACCTTCCTCATCGTGGAACACGATATGGACCTCATCATGAACAACTGCGAGCGGGTCATCGTCATGCACCAGGGCCGGATCCTGAAGGACGGGACGCCGGCGGAGATCAAGGAGAGCGAGGAGGTCATCGAAGCGTACCTCGGGGGTGAGGTATGAGCCTGCTCGAGGTCCGCGAGCTGGACGCCGGCTACGGCGACCTCCAGATCCTCACCGACGTCGACCTCGACGTCGACGACGAGGAGTACGTTACCGTCGTCGGCCCGAACGGGGCCGGCAAGTCGACCGTCATGAAATCGGTGTTCGGCCTGACGACGCACATGGGCGGGACGGTGACGTTCGACGGCGAGGACATCAGCGGGACGAAGCCCGAGGACGTGATCCACAAGGGGCTGGGGTACGTTCCCCAGAGCGAGAACGTCTTCGCGGAGCTCGACGTCGAAGAGAACTTAGAGATGGGCGCGTACATCCTCGACGAAGTGCCGCAGGACGCGCTCAGGATGGTGTACGACCGCTTCCCGATCCTCGAAGAGCGGAAAGGCCAGCGGGCGGGAACGCTGAGCGGCGGCCAGCGACAGATGCTCGCGATGGGCCGGGCGCTGATGCTCGACCCCGAACTGCTGTTGCTCGACGAGCCGAGCGCAGGGCTCGCGCCCGACCTCGTCGACGAGATGTTCGACAAGATCGACGAGATCAACGAGTCGGGCACGTCGATCCTGATGGTCGAACAGAACGCGAAGGAGGCGCTCAGGCGCTGCGACCGCGGGTACGTGCTCGCGAACGGGCAGAACCGGTTCGAGGACGAGGGGACCGCGCTGCTGAACGACGAGCAGGTCCGGCGGGAGTTCCTCGGCGGGTAGTCGGTCGCCCTCCGCGCCGGGGGCACGCGGGATCGCGGATCGCCTTCGGTATCGACTCGCTTCGAGCGACGGTGCCGCGTCGCTACCCGACCGAACCGCGCGAAAAATACGAAGGGATCGAAGGCCGCGTCCGACGCCTCAGTTCCCGCTCGAAAGCGCCTGTTCGACGACGTTGGAGTACGACGACGAGCCGATGTTGAAGCTGATCTGGTCGTACACTTCGCCGTCGAACGTGTCCTGGAACACGTTGCTGAACCGGTTGGAGAGCTGCTGTCCGTAGTCGTTGTTCACGTACAGCGTCGCGGCGGTCGAAGCGCCGAGCCGCTCGGAGGCGACCTGCGCCATGACCCGGCCCTGGAGCTGGTCGCTCGGGGCGGTCCGGAAGATGTAGTCGTCGTCCTCGAGGTTCGTCACCGACAGCGCGGTACTGGACGGCGAGCAGCCGACGACCTCGTTCGGGATGAGCGTCTCCGTACTGACCGGGACGTTCACGCCGGAGGAGGCGGTCCCGCACACGGCGGGCACCCCCGAACTGATCAGCGACTCGGCCCCGGTGATCCCCTGGTCCGGGGAGGTGTTCGTGTCCTCGAACTGGGCGTTCACGGTGAGGTCGAGGTCGGACTCGTTGACCTGCTGGGCCGGGATCTCGGCCGCGCGGATCATCGGCTGCCCCGTCGACGCCAGGTCGCCGGTCTCGGGCAGCAGGATTCCGACGCTCACCTCGCGGCCGAACCCGCCGGGTGAGGAGTCCGCGGAGGGGCCGGCCCCTTCGGGGTTCTCGCCCGTGAAGTTCTGCGTCTCCTGGACGTCGACGGAGTCGGCGCCCTGTCCGGCGAACTCCCAGATCTGGTAGGCCGCCGACGCGGGGTCGCCGTTCTGGTCGAAGTTGACCGCGCTCGACGCCCCCTGGTAGTTGATGTTCTCGCCGTTGGCGACCGCCTCGACGGCGTCGATGAACTCTCCCGGCCCGTATTCGGTGCCGTCGGGGTTCGCGATGCGGCGGAGCTGGTCGCGGATCGCGGTCCCGTCGTTTTCGCCCGCGGCGACGTTCGCTAGGATCAGCGCCGCCGCCGAGTCGTACGACTGCGAGGTGAACACGCCCGGCGTCTCGTCGTAGGCGTCCTGGTACAGGGTCTCGAACGCCTCCTGGTTCGGACCGCCCGCCGCCGGCGCGGTCCCGGTGACGTTGTTCATGTCGTTGCCGACCTGTCCGGGCAGCGAGGGGTCCTGGAGCCCGTCGGGGATGAGGATGTCTTCCTCCCCGTCGGACGCGGCGTAGTAGTCGCGGAACAGCTGGATCCCGCTCTCGGGGTAGCCGATGACGACGAGCAGGTCCGGGCTGCCGCCGCCGGACCCGCCGTCGCTCCCGTCGCCGCCGTCCATCCCGTCGTCGCCGTCTCCGCCGTCGTCGCCGTCGCCGCCGTCGCCGCCGTCGCCGCCGTCGCCGCCCGCACAGCCTGCGAGGCCGACCGCGCCAGCGACACCGACAGTCTTCAGCACGTCACGCCGTCTTTTGTGGTATGACATACCCACTCATATAGAGTCCACTTTCATAAGTATATCCCTGTCAGCTGCCGCACACGTCATGACAACTGCACACATATAAGGTGTATTACCGGCGGGTGACCAGGAGCGGATCCGGGGGAGAATCGTAACAGCGGATCGATATGTACACGCGCCGGGGGTTACCGACCGGGATGGGCCGGGCGTTGCCGCCCGCGCTGGGTCGTCAGTCGCCGCCCGCGGCCCGCGCGTGGCGCCGGGCGTCCTCGGGGGAGCGTCCCTCCCGGAGCAGCGCCTCGACGAACAGCTCGCCGGCCTTGTACGAGGAGCGGACCATCGGTCCCGACGCGCAGTAGAGGAAGTCGAACTCCTCCTCGGCGACCGCGCGCCACGTCTCGAAGACGTCGGGGTGGACGTAGTCGAACACGTCGAGGTGCGAGCGCGACGGCTGGAGGTACTGCCCGAAGGTGACGACGTCGACGCCGACTTCCCTGAGGTCGCCGAGCGTCCGGTACACCTCGTGGTCGTACTCGCCGACGCCGAGCATGAGGCTCGTCTTCGTGTAGATATCCGACTCGCGGTCGACGCGGTCGAGCACCGCGAGCGACTGCTCGTAGTCGGCGCGGCGGTCGCGCACGGGCCACTGGAGCCGCTCGACCGTCTCGACGTTGTGGGCGATCACGTCCGGTGCCGCATCGATGATCCGGTCGATCGCCTCGGGGTCGCCCTGGAAGTCCGGGATCAGCGTCTCGACGAGGACCTCCGGGTCGCGCCGCTTGATCTCGCGGATCGTCTCGGCGAAGTGCGCGGAGCCGCCGTCCGCGAGGTCGTCGCGGTCGACGGAGGTCAAGACGACGTAGTCGAGCCCGATCTCCGTCACCGCCTCGGCGACGTTCTCGGGCTCGTCGGGATCGAGCGGCTCCATCCCGCCGGTGGCGACATCACAGAAGTTACAGCCGCGCGAGCAGCGGTCGCCCATGAGCATGAACGTCGCGGTGCCGGGGCCGTCCCGACCGGACCAGCACTCGCCCATGTTCGGGCAGTTGGCCTCCTCGCAGACGGTGTGGAGGTCGCGCTCGCGCAGGCGCTCCTTGATCTCCGTGAACCGGGAGCCGGATGGCGGTCGCGACTTCAGCCAGTCCGGCTTCCGACGGCCGCGTTGCATACTCGAACCACGGCGGCCGGGTGCAAAAACGTGAGGATCGCACGGGCGGGGAGGGAGACGGAGACGCGAGCGCCGCGGAGGCCGCGGAGGATTGGCCGGGCGAGCGCGTCCCGACTGTCGGCGCCTACCGGAGGTGGGCGGCCTCGACGACGGTCGCGAACTCGCCGTCGAGGTGCGCGAGCGCGACGCGGTGGGACGTGTCTGCGTCGACCGCCTCGCCGTCGTACCCCTCGCGGGCGTGCGCCGCGGTCGCGTCGGCGACGACGGTGACGTCGTAGCCGCGGTTCTCGGCCGCGCGGGTCGTCGTCGAGACGCAGTGGTCGGTGGTGAGCCCGCAGACGACGAGCGACTCGTGGCCCGCCTCGCGGAGCCACGCGTCGAACCCCGAGTCGAGGAAGGCGCCGTTGACGGACTTCTCGAAGGTCGGTTCCCCGTCGGCGGGGGCCGTCTCCGGCTTCCACGCGAAGCCCGGCGCGTCGGGGCGGAGCGGGGAGTCAGGCTCCGTCGAGGCGTGTCGCACGTGTGCGACGGGGCGGTCGGCCTCGCGCCACCGATCGAGGAGGGCGGCCGCGACCGACTCCGCGTCGGGGTTGTTCCGCTCGCCCCACCCCGGCTCGTCGAAGCCGACTTGGAAGTCGATCAGGAGGAGGACGGCGTCGTCGAGGGAGGGGAGATCGGCGCCGTCGGGCGACGCGAGATCGGTGTCGTCCCCGCCTGCCGACCGCGGCGGCTCAGTCATCGCCGAGCCCCGAGGTCACGGCCGGCGACTCGGCGTCCGGCGTCCGCGTCGACGCGAACCGCCGCCACGCGCCCGGCTCCAACAGCGCCGCGGGCGCCTTCGGGTGCTCGCGGCTCGGCGTCAGCGGACAGGCGTCGGGGCTCGCGTCGTCGTCCTCGCGGAACAGGTACTGCGTCCACTCGCGGTCGCCCTCGACCCCCCAGTCCCCGAGGTCGGCGTGGGGGCAGGCGCCGTCGTACTCGCCCATGCGGCCGCGGATCGCCTCGCGGGCGCGCTCGCCGGCCTCGGTGTCGGCCGTGATCCCCTCGAAGACGGCCCGCGGCTGGAAGGTGACCTCCAGCCCGACGGGGGAGTAGCGGCTCTTCCGATCGTCGTAGAACGGCGCCCGGGAGGTGGGGAACAGCGGCTCGCCGCCGAAACAGAACTCCCAGCGCGGGGTGTCGGGGTCGGTCGGGATCTCCTCGGGCCACGGCTCCGGGTCGTGGACGTGGAGGAACTCGAGGACGTGCCAGAGCCGCTCGTGGTAGTGCGCCTCGCCCGGCTCGCCGTCGGGCGGTCGGAAGAAGACCGCGAGCGGCGCGCGGTCGGCGTGGTCCTCGTACGTCTCGAGGTACTCGATCAGGACGTCGCGGAGGCGGAGGAGCGCGGCGGGGTCGGTCGTCGACTCGCAGGCGGCGTACAGCAGGCCCCCCTCCCGCTCGGCCTCGATGCCGAAGTAGCAGGGGAACGGCGAGCCGTCGCGCTCGCCGAGCATCGACTCGCGGAAGGTGCGGTAGTGCTCCCGCAGCCAGCCGGGCGCGTCGTCGAGCCGACCGTGGAGCGTCTCCTGGTCCAACAGCACGCCCTCGGTCCCGGGCTCGTTCATACCCGACGTGGGCGGTAGACGGGCTTTTGACTTTCGGCGGCCCCCTCAGATCCCGAGCCAGTCGTCGTTGCTGACTTCGTGTCCCGCTCGCCGGCACACCTCCCCGCTCCCGACGGCCCCCCGACGGCCGAGGCGGAGTTCCGCGAGGAGCTGCAGACGCTGCTCCGCAGCGCGCACGAGGAGGGCGTCGACGTCGAGGGCGGGTGGGACTGCCGGAACGGGCCCGACCACCCCGACTGGGACGTCCTCGTCTCCGAGGTGCGGAAGTCGGAGGCGTCGGAGTAGCTCAGTCCCCGGCGACCGCGAACCGCGAGGCGTCGCCCTCGGCGGTCGGCGCGGTCAGGAGCGAGACGCCGACGGTGAGGACCGCCGACAGCGCCATCAGCCCGAGCGCGACGTCCCAGCCGCCGGCGACGGTGCGGGGGAGCGTCGGGACGAACGACGCGACCGCCGACAACACCACCGCGAGGTACGCGACTTGCGGGACGAGCACGCCGGCGATCATCCCGGTGCGGGTGGTCCGGTCCCAGTAGAGCGCGCACAGCACCGGGAGCGCGAGCAGCGCGAACCCGGAGAAGGCGGTGCCGCCGACCTCGATCAGGGTGCCGGGTCGGAACAGGCTCGCGACGAACGAGAGCAGCGCGAAGGCCGCGACGCCGATCCGGGCGACCCACGCCTCGCGCCGCTCGGAGGCGTCGGCGTTGATCACGGGCCGGTAGAGGTCGCGGGTGAAGTACGACGACCCCGACAGCAGCATCGAGTCCGAGGAGGACATCATCGCGGCCATCGCCCCGGCGATCACGAGCGCCGCGAACCACGCCGGCGTGTACTCGTTCAACACGACCGGGAGCACGTTCCCGCCCTCGGGCACGTCGACCGGCATCCCGGCGGCCCACGCGCCGAGCATGAACGCGGGGACGAACAGGAGGAGGACCAAGACGGGCCACAGCGCGAACGACCGCTTCAGCGTCTCGCCCGACTTCGCGACGAAGAACCGCTGGTTGATCTGCGGGAACATCGTCACCCCGAACGAGATGGTGATCACCGTGGAGACGATGAACCCGACGGAGTAGGTGCCCCCGCCGAAGCTGCCGAAGTCGGGCCGGGCGTCGAGCATCGCGCCGGTGGCCGCGCCGACGCCGCCGACGGCCGACACCACCCAGACGGCGGCGATCCAGACGACGGAGAGCATGAACAGCCCCTGGATGGTGTCCGTCCACGCGACCCCGCGCATCCCCGCGAGGACGACGTAGAGGATCATGAACGCGGTGATGAGCGCCGCGCCGCCCCAGTAGGGGACGACGCCGTCGGTGAGGCCCACCAAGGCCTCGCCGGCGCCCATCTGCTGGAGCATGACGTACGGGAACAGCCAGAGGAGGCTGACGCCGGCGACGAGCGCGCGGAGCCCGGTCGAGCCGAACCGGTCGCCGAGCATCTCGCCCAGCGTCACGTAGCCGTTGCGGTTCCCGATCAGCCACTGCTTGTAGCCGATGGCGTACCACAGCACGGCGAACAGCACGCCGTCCAGCGTCCCCATCACGATCAGCCACTCCGGCCCGGCGGCGAACGCGAGGTTCGGCCCGCCGAAGAAGGTGAACGCCGACAGGAGCGTGGCGAAGGTGGTGAAAAGCAGGACCACCGTCCCGATCGACCGGCTCGCGAGGTAGTAGTCCTCGGCCGTCGTCTCCGAGACGCGGTAGGCGACGAGCCCGACCGCGAGCGCGAGGAAGAGGTAGCCGACGATGATCCCGAGCGAGAGCCCGAGCGTCACGGTCGATCACCCCCCGCGGCGGGACCCGCGTTGCGGTCGTCGTCCGCCTCGGGCCGGAGGCCCATCCCGCGCTCCCACGCGCCGCTCCGGGCGAACCGGGAGAACAGGACCGCGCACAGCGCGAGCCACGCGACGTGCCACCAGATCCACACCGGGAGCCCGGCGACGACGCGCTCGACGCCCCACAGCGGCCACGGCACCGCGAAGGCGACGAGCAGAGCGAACGTCGGAATCCACACGAAATCTCTCCGAGGGCGTCTCATATCGAACGATAACAACTTTGGGCGCTTAAATCTTGTCGAATAGGTTCAATATGACTCTTTGTAGAATATATCTCTTCAAACGGCAGCGACGGAGGTGAGTGCGATAACTATTTTCGACAACGCGCACAACGGTTCACGGGCGGCGAACGCCGCCCGATCATCACCATTCACCCACTCATGAAAGACACAGAAAAATACCTGATCCACGCCACGATCGCGGCCGACGGCGTCGTCGAGCGGAGCGACGTCGTCGGCGCGGTGTTCGGCCAGACCGAGGGGCTCCTCGGCGACGAGCTGGATCTCCGCGACCTGCAGGAGTCGTCGCGCGTCGGGCGGATCGACGTCTCCGTGCAGTCGGAGAACGGCCAGTCGTTCGGCGAGGTCACCGTCGCGTCGAGCCTCGACAAGGTCGAGACCGCGATCCTCGCGGCCGCGCTGGAGACGATCGACCGCATCGGTCCCTGCCAGGCCTCCGTGGAGGTGACGAGCATCGAGGACGTGCGGGCGGCGAAGCGCCGCGAGGTCGTCGAGCGCGCCAAGGAGCTCATCGCCGGCGGCTTCGAGGAGACGAGCCTCAGGAGCGACGACATCCTCGAGGAGGTCCGCGAGGCCGCCCGCGTCGAGGGCATCGTCGACTACGAGGGGCTCCCGGCCGGCCCCCGCGTCGGCGACTCCGACGCCGTCATCGTCGTCGAGGGGCGCGCGGACGTGCTCACGCTGCTCGAGTGCGGGATCAAGAACGCGGTCGCCGTCGAGGGGACGAACGTCCCCGACGCGGTGGCCGAGCTCACCGCCGACCGGACCGTGACCGCCTTCCTCGACGGCGACCGCGGCGGCGAGCTCATCCTCCGCGAGCTCGCGCAGGTGGGCGACGTCGACTACGTCGCGTTCGCGCCGCCCGGCGAGTCGGTCGAGGACCTCGACCGCAACGACGTCTTCGAGGCGCTCCGCGGGAAGGTGCCGTACAGCAGCCTCTCAGACGAGCCGAACCTCCGCGAGGCGGCCGCCGACGACGACGGCGCGAGGACCGCGGGAGACGCCGCGGCGACCGGAGACGCCGCGGATGCCGGGAGCGAAGACGGTCGGCGAACCGAGGCGGGCGGATCCGACGCCGACGAGTCCGGTCCCGGCGGCTCCGACGCCGGCGACGCCGCGTCCGAAACGCCCGACCTCGACGGTTCGGGGTCGGACGAGGTCGTCGCCGAGGCGGCCCGCGGCGCGGCCGAAGGCGGGCTCGTGGAGGCGGTCGAGGAGGCGCCCGCGCCCGCGGCGGCGGAGGATGACGAGGGCGCCGGGGGCGCCGAGGCGGTCGAGGTCGACGTCGTCGACCCCGAGGCCGACCCGACCGCTCCGGAGACGACCGACGGGGATTCGGCGGCGATCGACGAGGGGTCGGCGGAAGCGACCGACGAGGGGTCGGCGGAAGCGACCGACGAGGGGTCGGCGGAAGCGACCGACGAGGGGTCGGCGGAAGCGACCGGCGAGGAATCGGCCGATTCGCCCGAGGACGCCCCGGTCGACGACGCCCCCGACGACGACGAGCCGCGGTCCATCGAGGAGCACGTCCAGGAGGTCGTCGACGCCGAGAGCGGCTTGGCCCGGCTGCTCGGCGACGACCGCGGCGTCCTCGCGGAGGTCGACGCCGCCGACGCGTTCGACGCGGTCGAGGCGGCCGACACCGCCCCCCACACCGTCGTCGTCGACGGGCGGATCGACCAGCGGCTGCTCGACGTGGCGGCCCAGCGCGGCGTCAGCGAGCTGCTCGGCCGCGACGTCGGCGAGTTCGTGAAACGGCCCGTCGGGACCCGCGTGCTCACGGTCGGCGACCTCCGCGCGGGGAGCTGAACCGCCCGCCCGCGACTCCCGTCAGACCAGCCCGACGGCGCCCAACAGCGCGAATAACACGTCGCCGACCGTCAGCGAGACGATCAGTCCGATCGCCATCGGGACGACGAATGGCATCCCCGGTGACACCAGCACGCGGTCGTTTCGGGCGACGACCGCCAGCCCGCCGCGGAGCGTCTCGGCATCGGTGCCGTACGCGCCGTGGTCGATCTCCGCGAGGAACCGCTCGGCGGCCCACGGGTCGTCGAAATCGGTCGATCCGGCCTCTCGCGACGACCCGTCTCTGGCCTCCGAGTCGACCGCCGTCCCCCCGTCGGTCCGGGGACCGACGTGGGTCCCGCCGTCTGTCGGGTCGAACGTCTCGGCGACGCTCTCCGGGTCGCGGAGGCGGTCGGAGTCGGCGCGCAGGTCGGCGAGCGTCAGCCCCCGCCACCGGAGGTACATCCGGAGCGCGTCCAGGTCGAGTCCGCTCCGGGTCTCGCCCGCGTCGTCCTCGAACAGCCGCCCGTGGCGGTCCGGCAGCGACTCGGTCGCCACCGGTCGGGCGAGAAACGAGTTCGCCGAGAGCCGGCCGCGGCTGAGGTTGAGGCCGGCGAGCCCCAAGGGGTACGCGAGGCCGAGGAGAACGGTGTTCGTGAGGACCGTGAGCGAGAACACGCCGATCTGCGTCTCGACGATCGGGAGTTCCGCACCGGCGACGGCGTACTCCGGGAACGTCGGGAAGAGGAGCGCGAGCGCGATCAGCGCCTTCGCGTCCGCCCCGCCGAACGCGCCGAGGTACCAGAAGGCGTAGCCGAGCGGGGCGACGAACAGGACGCTAATCGCGGCCCGCACAGCGAATCGCGTCCCCTCGAACCCCGCGAGCGGCCACAGCGCCGCCGCCTCCCAGACCAGCAACACCGCCCCGAACGCGTACAGCGGCGGCCAGATCCGGTTCGGGAGGCGTCGGGTCCGGACGTCCCGCAGCGCCGCCCACGCGAAGACGGGAACGGCGAGCAGGCGGAGGAGGTCCGGCAGCGTCGCGAACATGTCCCCACGGCCGCCGCGAGCGCAATTAGGCGTTCGGGTTCGGCTATCGCGATCGATAGCGCGGGCCGTCGGCGTGTCCGCTCGCGTTCGAGCGTCGGGGCGAGCGCCCTCGTCGGGGCCCACGCCGGCGCGATTCCGGCGTTCGCAGCGGATCCCGGGCGACGCGCGTCCGGTCTACCGGGCCGAAGGGAGGTGACCGCCGCGGTCAGTCGTCCGGACGCTCTGCGCGCCTGTCGAACACGTCGAGGACCGGTTCGGGGTCGGCCAGCCCCGGGATCCGGTACTCGTCGTCGCGGAGTTCGACCACGACGGTCTCGGTCCCGAGCCGCCGATCGAGCCGCTTCCGTTCCACGCGCAGGCCGGTCTCGTCCCACGGCTCGACGCGCCACAGCGCGGCGTCGAACAGCCGGTCGTAGGCGACGAGCGCGTCGTCGCCGACGCGGTACTCGACGACTCCGTACCGGAGCCAGTAGTCGACGCCGAGGAGCAGCGCGGGGAGCGCGACGCTGGCCGCGAACAGGAGCGCGACGACGGACCACAGCCGGCCGAGCGCGAGCAGGAGGCCCCCGAACAGACACAGCGCGCCGAGGTACGCGACCCCCGGGTGCCGCGGAGCGGTCGCGAGCCAGCCGAGCAGCCGGCTGCGGCGGGTCGGACGCACCCGCCGCGGCGCGTCGGAGAGCGGATCCGCGACCGGGTCGGCGGTCGGTGGGTCGTACGCCCACCCGATCTCCAGCGCCGACGACTCGTCGAGGGCGGCGAGTCGGTCGCGGTAGAGCCCCGTGAGATCGAAGACGGCCTTGAGGCCGACGACCGCGACGAGCAGCGGGAGGCCGACCGCGCCGGGATCGATCGCCGACAGCGCGGCGTCGGTCTCGAGCGTCGCCGCGCCGATCAGCGTGACGGCGAACACCCCCCCGACCGCCACCGCACCCGCCCTGAAGAAGACGCCGCGGATCGCGGTCTGCGCGCTGTGTTCGCGGTACGTCCCGTTGTAAATGTAGTCGACGAACGTCGTCGCGCCCTCGGTCGCGAAGAGCGCGAGCACGGCGAGCGTCACCGAGTCGAGCGCCTCGGGGGCGAGTCCGCCGTCGACGGCGACGCCGACGGTGACGGCCCCGGCGACGAGCCACACGCCCGCGAGGACCGGAACGACGACGGGGAGGACGAGGAGCGTCGAGAGCCGGATCCGAAGCGCGGTTCCCGGGACGGGGATCGCGGCGCGTCTCGCCGCGAGCGGGCCGACGATCAGCCCGTCGCGGTCGACCTCCGAGGGTCGTCCGGCGAACAGGGCACGGACGATCGCCCAGAGGGACGCGATCCCGAGCTCGAACCAGTAGAGGACCACCAGCGCGCCCGCGTTCCAGCCGAGCGCGACGACGCCGACGAGCGGGACGAGGTTCGAGACGAGGAGCGCGAGCGCGCGAGGCCGACGACCGCGAGCGAGGGCTCGCAGGGGACCGGAGCGGACGACGGAGGGCACGTGTCGGTGGATCAGGCTCCGTGTTTATAAGAGGTCGGCGTCGGTCACGGCGCCGGACCGGCGTCGCGGTGGAGGTAGAGGTACGCGAGCACCGGGACGATGGTGAACGCGAGGGTCGCGACCGCCCAGAGGGGCGCGTAGCGGCTCCCGCGCGCCCTCGCGTCGCGGTAGATCCACGCCGCTGCGGCGACGACGATCCCGTAGACGACGAGCGTGAGCGGGAGCGACCACGGCAGGGTGGCCCCGGAGAGGAGCGTCATGATCTGCGGTTCGGGGGGCGACGCTTATAAGTCGCCCGTGAGGTCGGCGCGCATGACGAAGTCGGGCTCGGCGGCGACTGGCACCCGGTTCGCGCCGGTGTCGCTCACGTGCTCGACGGTCTCCGGGATCAGGACGCGAGTGGCGTCGGCGCCGACGGCGGCCGCGTCCGCGGCGATCTCGGTATAAAGGACGCCGGCCGCGTCGACGTCGCGCCACGCGGCGGCGCCGTACTCGGCGACCCGCTCGGGACCGCCGCCGCACTCCTCGTCGCTCGGGCGCTCCGAGACCCGGGTACGGACCGCGAACCCGGCGAGCGCGTCCGCGTCACCGACGGCCAGCAGTCGCCCCTCGTCGGCCGCGTCGCGGAGCCGCTCGCGGGTGAGCGCGGCGCAGGCCCACGACTCCTCGTCGTCGAGCGCGAGCCCGCCGAGGTGGTCTCGGGCGTCGCTGTCGGCCCAGAACGCCCACGCGGCGTTCGGGTCCGGATCGTCGATCCCGCGGAGTCCGTCGGCTTCGGAGTCGGCGGCCTCCGCGGGGTCGTTCGCGACGTCGACGTCGGCCTCCGCGGCCGGCTCCGGCTCCGCGAACCGAAACTCCGTCGCCGGCTCGAAGCCGACCGCGCGCGACTGGCCGAGCCCCGCGACGTTCCACGAGAACACCATGTTCCGGCAGACGGTCGCGCCGCGGTCGCGCGCCCAATCGAGCGCGGCGGTCGAGAGCGCGGTCCCGACGCCGAAGCCGCGGGCGGCCGGATCGACGCGGATCCCCTGTCCCCACGCCTCCCACTCGGAGAGCAGGACGCCCTGGATGCAGCCGACGACGGCCTCCGGCTCGCCAGGGGCGGCCGCGCCCGCCCCGTCGCCCTCGACGAGGGTGTCTCCCTCGGTTCGGTCGTCGCGCTCCGCGACCGCCTCGCTCCCCTCGACCGCCGCGGGCGGTAGCGTCGCCACGAAGGTGCCGCGGTCGGGATCCTCCGACGCGGCCCACCGCGGGAAGACGCTCGGGATGTAGTCCTCTTGGCGCTCGCCCCACGTGTCCCGCGTGAACGCAGCGACCGCGTCGGCGTCGGCGGGGCGGGCCTCGCGGACGACGGGGGGCGGCTCGGCGGCGTCTCGGTCGGCCGATCCCCCGTTCGCCGCGTCCGTCATCGCCAGGGCTGCGACTCCTCGGTGAGCTCGCCGGCGAGGTCGCGTCCCATCGCCTCGGCGGGGTCGGACAGGTTCGCCAGCGCCCACATCAGCTTCACCTTCGCGGTGCCGGGGAGGGTGTCGCCCGCCTCGACGACGCCGGCGTCGAGCAGGTCGCGGCCGGTGTCGTACACGCGGTCGCAGACGCGGCCGGAGAGGCACTGGCTCGTCATCGCGACGACGGTGCCGTCGTCGACCAGCTCCTCGATCCGCGGGATGAGGTCGGTGTGGACGTGGCCGAGGCCGGTCCCCTCGATCACGACGCCGTCCTTGCCGTCGAGGTAGTCCCAGGCGGCCGGGTCCATGCCGGGCGTGAACTTCGCGAGTTCGACGTCGCCGTCAAGGTCGGGCGCGAGGCCGGCCGCCGCGTCTCCGTCGCCCTCGCCCGCCTCGCTTCCCCGCGGGAGCGGCTCGCGGTTCCATTCGATCGCCGCGTCGGCCGCGTCGCCCTCCGCGCCCGCCTCGGCCGCGGCCTCGTAGTCGATGACGCCGAGGGGCGCGGCGCCGACCGTCTCGAAGGCGTCGCGGCGGGAGGTGTGGTTCTTCCGGACGCGGGTGCCCCGGTGGAGCGCGCAGGCGTCGTCCGAGGGGCTCGCGTGCATGCAGACGAGCGTCTCCGCGTGGTCGGCCTTCGCGGCCTCGACCGCGCACACCGCGTTCATCACGTTGTCGGAGGAGGGGCGGTCGGCGGAGCGCTGGCTCCCGGTGAAGACGACCGGGGCGGGCGAGTCGAGCATGAAGGAGAGCGCCGACGCGGAGTACTGCATCGTGTCGGTGCCGTGCATCACGACGACGCCGTCGGCGCCGGCCTCGATCTCCTCGGCGACGGCCTCGGCGAGCTCCCGCCAGATGGCCGGCTCCATGTTCTCCGAGAGGATGTTGGCGACGACGCGGCCGCGGTAGTTCGCGCGGCCGGCCAGGTCGGGGACCGCCCGGAGCACGTCCTCGGCGTCGAACTGGGCGGTGACCGCGCCGGTCCGGTAGTCGACCGTGGAGGCGATCGTCCCGCCGGTCGAGATGAGCGACACCGTCGGCAGGTCGTCGTCGAAGGTGATCTCGGAGGCCTCGCCGCCGCCCGCGTCGGCCCCCTCGTCGACGTCGCGGGCGCCCGATTCGAGCACCTCGACGTCGGCCGCGTCGCGGTCGACGCCGACGTTGTACCCCCCGTCGAGCTTGACGACGAGGTGGTCGCGAGTCGTCGAGGGGAGCAGTACGCCCTCGTTCGTGACGTCCCCGCGCTCGACGCGGACGCGATCTCCCGGTTGCATACCACCCGCTTCCCCTGCGGCGGACTTGAATCCAACCGTTCGGCGGCGCCGCCCCGGGTCGGCGCGCGTCTCGGTCGGTACGCCTTTTATCGGTCGCACGAACCGTGAGCGCATGGACCGCGAGGAGTTCGCCGCGAGCATCGACCACACCGTGCTCGGCCCGGAGACGACGTGGGACGACGTCGAGACCGTCCTCGACGAGGCGGCCGACCACGGGATGAACGCCTGTATTCCGCCCTGTTACGTCGCCGAGGCGGCCGACTACGAGAACGCGCCGTCGACGATCGCGACCGTGGTGGGGTTCCCCCACGGCCAGCACGCGCCCGAGGCGAAGCGGGACGAGGCGGTCGGCGCGTGGGAGGACGGCGCCGACGAGATCGACCTCGTGATCAACGTCGGCCGCCTGAAGGCCGGCGAGGGCGACGTCGTGACCGCCGAGATATCGGACGTGGTCGCCGCGGTACCGGTCCCGGTGAAGGCCATCATCGAGACCGCGCTCCTGACCGACGACGAGAAGCGCCGCGCCTGCCAGGCCGCCGTCGACGCCGACGCCGACATGGTGAAGACCTCCACGGGCTTCGCTGACGGCGGCGCCACCGTCCCGGACGTGGCGCTGATGAGCGACTACCTCCCGGTGAAGGCCTCCGGCGGCGTCGGGTCGTACGAGGAGGCGACGGCGATGTTCGAGGCGGGCGCGGAGCGGATCGGCGCCTCCTCCGGCGTCGCGCTCGTCGAGGGATACCCCGAGTGACGGAAGTGGCGTGTGAGCGGAGCGGGCCCCGCGCCGTCCGTCTCCCGTTCCCTCGCCGTGAGAATGCGGTTGTGTGAATTTATAAACGGAACCCCAACACGGGGGTATGAGTCACTCCCGCGGATCACCCCGTCTGGACCTCGACACGGCCTTCAAGGCGTTCGGTGCCGTCGGAATCGCCATCTCGCTCGCCCTGATCCTCGGCGTGTTCGTCCTGACCGACCCGTTCGGCGACTACGTCCGCGTCTCGCCGGCGGCGTACGGGAGCCTGCTGTCGGTCGGACTGCTCGCCGCCGTCGGCTACGCGGCGTACGCGCTGCGCCGCCGCTGAGCGGTCGGCGGGCGGCCCGACCGAGAGGGAGCGCTGTCGGAGCGGGTCAGCTCGACTCCGGTGCGGACTCGGTCCGGTCGTACTTCGCCTCGAACTCGCGGATGAGCCGTCGCATCTTCGCGTACCAGTCGTTGAGCGTCCGCTGCATCTCGTCGGCGACCTGCTCCGGGTCGGTCGGCGAGTAGACGTGGTAGTAGCCGCCCTGGTCGTAGTTCACCTGCTCTTTGACGATGCAGCCGCTCTGGAGCAGCCGCTGGACCGACCGGTACGCGGTCGAGCGCTCGCGGTCGACGGCCTCGGCGAGCGCGTCGACGGTCATGGGCTCGTCGCTCTCGACCAGCGTCGTGAAACACCGCCGGTCGAGCGGCTTGAGTCCGTGAAAGCACTCCAGGAGATTCTCGCACTCCATGTCGCTCTGGAGCTGCTGGGATAACGAATCTGGCATGGGTTTGCCGGTTATACGTCGCGTGTGAACAAAACAGTTGTGCGTAAAAACTACAATATTGTGGCGACACCGAGCTCGGACGGGGCCGCCGAGCCGCCCGCGGCGCGCGACGGGCCTACGCCGACCGCGGCGGCGGCACGAGGAAGACGTTCCCCGTCGCCCGGGCGACCACCTCTTCGGAGACGCTCCCGAGGAGGAGCCGCCGCAGCCGGCTGCGACCGCGCGACCCGAGCAGCAGCGTGCTCGGGTCGTGCTCCGCCTCGGCGGCGAGTATCTCGTCGGCGGGATCGCCGCGGCGGACCTCGGTGCGGGCGTCGAGCTCCAGCTCGTCGAGCCGATCGACGAGTTCGTCGAGCCGCTCTTCGGGGTCGGCGTCGCCGCCGGTCTCGTCTTTCGGCGATTCGACGTGCACCAGCGTGACCTCCTCCGTCGCGTGCCGGAGGTACTCGAACGCCCGGAACGCGCGCTCGGCGTTCTCGGAGAAGTCCGTCGCGAACAGCGTCCGTTTGAACAGGTGCCGGCGGATCGGGTCGGGCTCGTCGACGCCGCGCTCGATACGGTCGACGAGGAGCGGCGCGACCGTCGTGCGGGCGAGGTTGCGCGCGGTCGACCCGATCACGCGGTTCTCGAGCGGGCTCTTCCCGCGCGAGCCGACCAGCACCAGATCGGCGTTGACGGAGCCGGCGATCCCGTTTATCCGGCGGTGCGGCGTCCCGCGGACGACGTGCGTCTCGACGTCGAACCCGGCGTCTTCGACCGTCGAACGGTAACGGCGAAGCGCCTGCTTCCTGCGCTTCTCGAACCCCATGCCGGGCATCCCGGAGTGGACGTTAGACGGGACGACCGTCACGAGGTGGATCCGCTCGACGCCGATCCGCCCGAGGCAGTTCAGTCCGGTCTCCGACTCGATCATCGACTCGCTCGCCGTCGAGAGGTCGGTCGCGATGACCGCCGACTTCCCGGTCATTACCGCCACCCCGACCGAGCCGGCGCCCGGTGCGCATCGGTATTTCTCATACTGTACAATACCGACGCGCGGTTGATAAAACGCTCGGTCGGCACCACCGGGAGCGAAACGGGAGCGCTCGCGACCTCGGACGGGGGCGATCGACATCGCGCCACGGACAACAGGTTCAATCCGGTGCGCCCGCTACCCCGAGCCGATGGAACGGCCGACTCGGACGACCTGCGCCCGCTGCGCCGTCGGCTGCGGACTTCGAACGGCCCCCGGAGACGGGGGGCGCGATCTCCAGGTGAGCGGCGATCCGGCGCACCCGATCGGCCGGGGGCAGGCGTGTCGACGCGGCGTCGAGGAGACGGCGACCGAGCCGGCCACCGAGCGGATCACCCGGCCGCACCTCCGCCGGGACGGCGACCTCGTGCCGGTCTCGTGGGAGCGCGCGCTCGACGCCGTGGCCGACCGGCTCGACCCGCTCGTCGCGACCGATCCGGATCGGGTCGGGGTGTTGGGCTCGGGACAGCAGACCACGGAGGCGGCGTACCTGCTGGGGCGAGTCGCCCGCGGCGCGATCGGGACACGGCGCTACGACGCGAACACGACGCTCTGTATGGCGTCGGCGGTCGCGGCGTACTACGGCGCGTTCGGCGCCGACGCCCCGCCGCCGACGTACGCGGACGTCCCCCACGCCGAGTCGCACGTCGTCTGGGGGGCGAACCCCGCCGTCGCGCATCCGGTGTTGTTCTCGCGGATCCGCGAGAGCGCCGCCGGGTCAGGGGGCGAGCTCGTCGTCGTCGACCCGCTGCGAACGCGGACCGCCGAGGCGGCCGACGTCCACGTCGCGCCGGAACCCGACGGCGACTTCGCGCTGGCGCAGGCGGTCCTCGCGGCCGCCATCGACGCCGACCACGTCGACGACGCGTTCGTCGAGGCCAACACGGTCCGGTTCGACCGGCTCCGCGCGTCGCTGCCCGACGTCGACGACGCCGCCGAGGCGGCCGGCGTCGGGCCGGACGCGGTCGGGCGGCTCGCGGACGCGTTCTCGCGGCCGACGCTGCTCTACTGGGGGATGGGCGTGAACCAGTCGGCGGGCGGCACCGCGACGGCCCGCGCGCTGATCGACTGCTGTCTCGCCACCGGGAACCTCGGGCCGGGGACCGGTCCGTTCTCGCTCACCGGGCAGTCGAACTCGATGGGGACCCGGATCTGCTCGTCGAAGGGGCGCTGGCCCGGCGGGCGCGCGTTCGACGACCCGGCCGCCCGCCGCGCGGTCGCCGACGCGTGGGGTGTCCCCCGCGAGCGACTGCCCGACGACTCCGGCCCGGGGCCGGTCGACCTGGTCGCGGACGTCGCGGCCGGCGAGGTCGACGCGCTCTGGACCGTCGCGACGAACCCGGCGGTCGGCCTCCCGAACGCGGACGCCGCCCGCGAGGCGCTGTCGGAGGTCTTCCTCGTCGCGCAGGACGCGTTCCGGAGCGAGACCGTCGCGCTCGCGGACGTCGTCCTCCCGGCGGCGACGTGGGGCGAGACGGCGGGCACGCTCGTGAGCATGGACCGGGCGATATCCCGCGTCCGCCCCGCTCGCGATCCTCCCGGCGCCGCGCGGCGGGACGCCGCGATAATCGCGGCGGTCGGGAACCGCCTCAGGCCCGACGGCCCCGACCTCGACCCGTCCCCGGAGCGCACCTTCGACGAGTTCGCCGCGCTCACGGCCGGCACGCCCGCGGACTGCTCGCACGTCACCTACGACCGGCTCGACCGCGCCGGCGCGATCCGGTGGCCGCGCGGTGCGGTGGTCCCGACCGGCGGGAGCGACGGCGGTTCGGTGCCCCCCGACGCGACCGCCGCGCGATACCGGTACGCTGACGGGGACGGCGGGTTCGCGTTCCCGACGCCCTCGGGGCGCGCCCGGTTCTCCGCGCCGGGGTCGTACGACCCCCCGGAGCCGCCCGACGAGACGTATCCGCTCGTGCTCACCACCGTGCGTGAGCGGAACGCGTACAACACCGGCGTTCGGGGGTGGGGGAGTGCGAACGACTCGGGGGCGACAGACGGTCCAGAGACGCCGGACGGCTCCGGGACACCCGCCGACGGGCGGCTTCCCCTCGGGGTGAGCCCCGCCACGCGCCGGGCGTGGCGCTCAGTGACGAGCGGTGACGAGGTGACCGTCGCCTCCCGCCGCGGGCGCGTGGCGGGGCGGCTGGTCGAAGACGACCGCGTCCCGGACGGGGTCGTTCGCGCGCCGATCCACCACCCGTCGGTGAACCGGCTGACGCTCGACATCGTCGACCCCGAGTCGGACGAACCGGCGTACAAGGCGTGCGCGGTCCGCATCGAGTCCGGGGGTATAACCGACCGGAAGCCGAACGCGGAGCCATGACAGACGACGCGACAGCGGCGGCCGTCGAGCGGTTCCTCGAGGAGACCGAGTCCGCGCTGGACGACTACGACCAGGGGTACGCCGACGCCGACGCGACGCTCTCGGTGGTGCGAACCCGCATCGACGAGCTGGCCGCGGCGGTCGACGAGACGGCGGAAGAGTAAGCGACGGCGCGCGACGCGTCGCGCTACGGATGCGCGCCGATAAGCTCCCGCACGCGGGCGACGTGTTCCCCGAACGCCGGGTCGCCGCGCTCGCGGGGGCGGTCGACGTCGACGTCGACCACCTCGGCGACGCGGCCCGGCTCGGCGGCCATCACGACGATCCGGTCGGCGAGCGTCACCGCCTCCGCGACGTCGTGCGTGACGAACAGGACCGTCTTTCCCGTCGATCCCCACACGTCGAGCAGCTCCCGCTGGAGCATCTCCCGGGTCTGAGCGTCGACCGCGCCGAACGGCTCGTCCATCAGGAGGAGCTCGGGGTCCACGGCGAGCGCCCGGGCGATGGCGACGCGCTGTTTCATGCCGCCGGAGAGCGACTTCGGGTACGAGTCGCGGAACTCGGTCAGCCCGACGAGCTCCAGCATCTCGTCGACCCGCTGCTCGCGCTCGGCCTCGGAACGGTCGCTCCGTTCGAGCCCGAACCCGACGTTCTCCTCGACCGTGAGCCACGGGAACAGGTGGTACTCCTGGAAGACGACGCCCATGTTCGTCGTCGGCCCGGTGACCGGGGCGCCGGCGAGCCGGACCTCCCCGTCGGTGGCGTCGGTGAGCCCGGCGATGATCCGGAACAGCGTCGTCTTCCCGCAGCCGGACGGGCCGACGAGGCAGACGAACTCGCCGCCGTCGATCCCGAAGGAGACGTCGTCGAGCGCGCGGACCGGCTTCCCGTCGCCGTCGTACGTCTTCCCGACGCGGTCGACGGCGACGCCGGACTCGCCCCCGCTCCCGAATTCGTCCCGCGTCATCGGGTCGTCGTTCACGCCCGCCACACTAACACCCTCCGTTGGACCGCCCGGAACGCCACGTCGACGAGGAGGTACATCAGGCTCAACACGAGGATGTACGCGATCACCGTGTCGACGAGGAGGTTGTTGCTCGCGCGCAGGATCTCGCGCCCGACGCCCGGCACGCCGAAGATCTCCGAGGCGACCACGAGCATCCAGCAGCGCCCGAGGCCGGTCCGGACGCCCGTCAGGATCCCCGGCAGCGACGCCGGGAGGACGATCGACCGGACCATGTCGAACTCGCCGCGCACGCCGAGCGTGCGCCCCACGTCGAGTAAGTCCTCGGAGACGCCCTCGACGGCGCCGTACGACGCGTAGTAGTTGATCCAGAAGGCGCCGACGGCGATGATGAAGGCCGCACCGGCGTCGTTGATCCCGAACCACGCGATCGCGAACCCGATCAGCGCGAGCGGCGGGACCGGCCGGAGCGTCCGGACGAGGGGGGCGGTCACGTCGTCGAGGAGCCCGCTCCACGAGAACGCGACGCCGGCGGCGACGCCGAGCGTCGTCCCGGCGATCGTCCCGGGTATCCAGTGGCGGACGCTCGACCACAGGGCGGTCGTCATCGTCCCCGAGGCGAGCTCCTCGGCGAACGCGTCCGCGACCGCCACCGGCGGGGGCAGGACGTACGCCGGCTGCGTGAGCGAGACCAGGTGCCAGGCGACAACGAACCCGACGACCCCGGCGGCGCCGCGGAGGAGGCGCCGCGGGTCGTCCAACCCGAGCCCGGTCCGCAGTTCCGACCCGTCGAACCGGCCGCCGGTGTCCGTCGCCATCAGAGGGAGTCGTACGCCTCGAAGTCGAAGATCGCCTCGTTCGAGAGCCGTTCCTCGATCTGCCCGTTGTCAGCCGCGAACTCCGAGAACACCGGGGTCGCCTCGGCGATCTCGCGGGGGTCGGTGACGAAGTTCGACAGCGGCGAGTCGAGCGCCCGCCGGGCGCGGTCCGCGGGCATCCCGATCCCCGACTCGACGTGCCCGGCGGTCGCGTCCGGGTTCTCGCCGATGAACTCCGTGGCGCGAACGTGTTGCTCGACGAACTGCGCGGCGAGCGGGGAGTCGCGGACCGCGTCGCTCATCAGGGTGACCGCCGCCGGCTGGCCGGGGAGGATCTCCGCGGCCGTCCGCAGCATCGTGACCGGCGAGCCCTCCGCCCGCGCGATCGTCGGCACCGGCTCCATGATCGAGGTCCCGTCGATCTCGCCGTTGGCGATCGCCTGCCAGACCGCGCTGGCACCGTTGATCTCGATTATCTCGACGGCGTCGTTCGATTCGGGGTCGACGCCGACCTCCCCGAGCCAGTAGCGGAGCAGCACGTCGGGGACGCTCCCCTGCGGGAAGGTGCCGAAGCGGAACGGCCCGCCGTTCTCCTCGGCCCACGTCGCGAACGCGTCGCCGCCCTCCGCCTCGAACGTCTCGTGGAACGACTCCTCGGCCATGATCCCCATCGGTTCGCGGATGTTCGCCGCCGTCACCTGTGCGGGGATCTCGCGGTCGATAACGATCATCGCCGGCACGATGCCGAACATGGCGACGTCGATGTCGCCGCCGCCGAACGCCTGCACGATCGCCGGGCCGTCGGTGAACTCCTTCCCGTCGATCTCGGCGTCGATCTCGGCGAAGTACCCCTCGCCCTCCATCACGTACCACTGGAGGTCGGGGTAGATCGGCATGTGCGCAACCGTCAGCTCGTCGAGCCCGCCGCCGCCGCCACCGAGACAGCCGGCGAGCCCGAGCGTCGCGGAGCCGCCGGCGGCAGCGAGGAAGGACCGACGGGAGGTCGGCGCGTCTGCGTCGTACATATCCGATGAACGGCCTTCGAGGGCAACACCCTCGCGCCACCAGCAACGAGAGCGCGTTCCGATGACGACAGAGACACGCGGTATCGGTCGTCTCCATGCCGTTCGCCGTATAATCCGCGCTCTCGACGGTATCTAGCTAGTCACAGGTCGACGCAATATTTGCGGCCGCCGCGCGATCACGCGGTCGACGCGATCGCAGGCGACCGACCCGCCGTCGTTTATGAGGGCGCCCGCCAACACGCGCGTATGGTCTCGGAGATCTTCGACCCCGACGCGTGGGAGCAGGTCACGGACGAGTTCGACGACATCACCTATCACCGCGGCGCCGACGTCCCCGTCGTCCGGATCGCGTTCGACCGCCCCGAGGTCCGGAACGCGTTCCGGCCGGGCACCGTCGACGAGCTGTACGCCGCGCTCGACCACGCGCGCAAGCAGGCGGACGTCGGCTGCGTGCTCCTCACCGGCAACGGGCCATCGGAGGAGGACGGCGGCTGGGCGTTCTGCTCCGGCGGCGATCAGTCGGTGCGGGGCGGCTCCGGCTACGAGTACCGCGACGAGGACGAGGCCGGCGACGAGGACGATCCACTCGTCAAGGAGGCGCGCGCCGGACGACTCCACATCCTGGAGGTCCAGCGGCTGATCCGATTTATGCCCAAGCCGGTCGTCGCGGTCGTCCCCGGCTGGGCGGTCGGCGGCGGCCACTCGCTGCACGTCGTCTGCGACATGACGCTCGCCAGCGACGAGCACGCGAAGTTCCTCCAGACCGACCCCGACGTCGCCTCCTTCGACGGCGGGTTCGGCTCCGCGTATCTCGCGAAGCAGATCGGGCAGAAGAAGGCCCGCGAGGTGTTCTTCCGCGGGAAGACCTACTCGGCCGAGGAGGCCGCGGACATGGGGATGGTCAACGAGGCGGTCCCGCACGAGGAGCTGGAGGCGGTCGCGCTGGAGTGGGCCGACGAGATGACGAAGAAGTCGCCGACCGCGATGCGCATGCTGAAGTACGCGTTCAACATGACCGACGACGGCATGGTCGGCCAGCAGGTGTTCGCGGGCGAGGCGACCCGCCTGGCGTACATGACCGACGAGGCCCAGGAGGGCCGCGACGCCTTCTTAGAGAAGCGCGAGCCGGAGTTCCGAGAGTACCCGTGGCACTACTGAGGCCCCCGAGACACCGCGACCCACCGCCGCGATCCCGCGGCCGTTTATAAGCGTGAAGCGCCCACGGAGGCGCATGGAGAAGGTACGCCTCACGGACGCGTTCGCGTCGATCGACGAGCGCTGGGATCCGCACCTCGCCGGGGAGCTGAACGGGCAGGCCGTGAAGCTCGCGAAGGCGGAGGGCGGCTTCGTCTGGCACAGCCACGCCGACGCCGACGAGCTATTCTTAGTCACGGAGGGGCGGCTCCGGATCGAGTTCCGCGACCGCGACGACGTGACTCTCGAGGCGGGCGAACTGCTCGTCGTCCCCCGGGGGACCGAGCACCGCCCGGTCGCCGAGCCGGAGGCCCACATGCTGCTGTTCGAGCCGGCCGGTACGCGGAACACGGGCGACGTGGAGAACGAACTGACCAGAGAGGAGTTGGAGCACGTCGACGGTTGATCGAGTGCGGCTGGTCCTGTGAAGAGCCCCGATAGACCGTACAATCTGTTCGGCTCCGAACGATTCCGGGGGATGCGTCCCGAAAGATCCACTATATCACCCAGTAGCCGTCACGAACGTCGCGCGGGATACGGCGTTCGGAGTCGTCACGAGCGTGCTCCACGATTAGACGAAGAGGGAGTCCCCTCCCAATCGTTCAGACGCGAATCGCCGGCCGCCTCTAATGTCAATAAATTCTACTATTCTCTGAAAGTGAAACTTACAAAACATATTTATATAGACATGGTGGGTGGTTGTTCATAAGGGAGTGACACGGGGATGTACACCAACGAGGAGATCGATCGGAGATTGGAACTGTTAGCTCAGTCTGAGCGGCGAGCCATTATTCGTTTTCTGCAGAAGACCGAGGCGGATGACGTGCCGATCCACAGTATTCGGAACCACCTCAGGGAGTCGGATACGAGGCGAGACCGGTGTGACGACGTTACCATAGCGTTACACCACAACCATCTTCCCAGCCTCGCCACAACGGACGTGCTCGATTTCGATTCGTCTTCCGAGACGGTTCGGTACCGCGGTGACGAACTCGTCGAAACGCTCCTCGACTCCATCCCCGAGACGCGCACCACGAACGGGTAGCGGGAGCCGGCGTCCCTCGCGACGAGTCAGCGGTCCGGAAGCCAGCTCGTTACTGGAATCCGCGGTCGACGTCGTCCTCGTCGATCAGGTCCTCCAGCTCCGACGAGAGGAGCTCCTCGGCCTCGTCGAACGCCTCGGAGAGCTCGTCGAGCTCGTCGGGCCGCCCGTCGAACCGGTAGTCCATCGGACCGAACGCCGGCGAGTCGATCGCCTCCATCACGTCCTCGAACAGGTGGTCCGGGCTCGTCGGCGCCTCGGCGTGGACCTTCAGCGTCTCGCGCAGCCGCGTCGCGACGTCTTTCGCCTCGTCCTCGTCCTCGGGCGGCGACTGGACCGCGAACCGGCCGGCCGACTCCTCGCTCGGGAGGAGCGGGTCGAGCTCGTCGTCGACCTTCCGAGCCACCTGCGCGCCGACGCCGCGGAGGTCGCGTGGGTTCTTCGCGTACGTCTTGAGGTGGTAGACGCCGACGTTCGGGTGCCCGAAGTAGAGGTCCTCGCCGAGGCCCTCGCGCCGGGAGCCGGCGACGGCCCGCCAGCCGGCCGGGTCGGTCGAGTCGCTCGCGACATCCGCGAGGATGTCGTCCCAGTCTCGTACGCGCATGTCGGCGTAGCCTTATAAGCAGAGGCGCATGAGCGTGTCGGTCGCGGCGGGGGTATTAGTTTTGAGTCCGGCGGTACGCCATCCTCGCGAGCAGCGCCGTCCCGGCGACGAGGAAGACGACGGAGAAGGGGGTGACGGCACCGGCCGCGACGTCGACGACCCCCCAGAGCACGAGCCCGGCGTACAGCGCGGTCCGGAACCGGTCCGTGTCGAACCCCTCGACTGCGACGCCCCAGACGACGAGCAGCGCGATGTAGCCGTTGACGACGACATCGCCGAGGGCGGCGAGTCCCTGCGCCTCCAGCCGGGCGTAGCCGCTGACCGCGGACAGGACCGCCATCGAGAGGACGAAGACGACGATCGCCGGGCGCCCGTAGCGGTAGAGGGTCGAGTCGGTCATAGCGGACCATTCGCGTGTGCGATTATAAATGACCGCGGGGAGCGGTCGCACCTCTCACCGACAGCGTTTTTCGAGCCCGCTCCCGATGACGGCCGTGAACGTTCGGGGGCCGATCCTCTCCGTCGGAGCAACGCGGACGGTGTCGACGTCGTACGGGGACCGGGAGCTCCGCGAGCTCCGGATCCGGCCCGAGCGCGGCGCGGCCGACCCGGTCGACGTGACGCTGTGGGGGAAGTGGGCGGAGACGGCCGAGCACGCCGAGCCGGGCATGGAGCTGCTCGTCACCGATGCCGAGGAGGACGAGTTCGGCGGCGAGGTCGGGTACGCGACGACGGGCGACTCGTGGGTCGTGCTGGAGCCCGACTTCCTCGTCGACGTGACCGGGATCCGGTCGTGGGTGCAGTGCCCGCGGATGTACTATTTAAATAAGCTCTCGGGGATCCCGCTCAACTACCCGGTGGTCAAGGGGACCGTCGTCCACGAGGTGTTCGGCGACCTGCTCCGCGGGATGGACCTGGAGGAATCGGTCGCGGACCGCGTCGAGGAGGCCGGGCTCGAGCTCGGGCTGTTGGGCTACGAGCCCGAGGAGGTCGCCGACGAGGTGCGCCGCAACGCGGCCGCGATCGAGGGGTGGCTCGCGCAGGGGACCCTCTCCGACGAGGACACCTGGCGGTCGGAGTTCACCCTCATCTCGCCGACGTTCGGCTTGAAAGGGCGCGCCGACGCGCTCCGCCGCGGCACCCCCGTTGAGCTGAAGACGGGGAAGAACACCAAGCGCGAGCCGCGCTTCCACGACAAGATCCAGGCGGCCTGCTACGCCCTGATGCTGGACGAGCGCGGCGTCGACCCCGACATCGGGACGCTGCTGTACACGAAGAACACCGCCTTGGACCGCAACGAGGAGTCGGGGGACCTGGCGCCCGCCAAGGAGTTCTCGGTGGGCCGGGGGCTCTTGGAGTTCGTCGTCCGCGAGCGCAACGCCCTCGCGGCGATGGAGTGGCGCGCGCTCGACGACCCCGGCGAGCGCCCGACCGTCCCCACGGGGTACGAGGGCGACGCGAAGTGCCAGTACTGCTTCGAGCAGGACACCTGCATGGTGGTCTCCGGCCGCCTCGACCAGGAGTCGAAGGCGGGGTCGGTCGGAACACCCGTGCCCGACGAGGAGCGCGACTACTTCGACCGCTTCTACGTCGCCCTCGAAGAGGAGCGCCGCGAGACCCACGCCGAGTACCGGAAGCTGTGGGAGCAGAGCCCCCGGGAGCGCGCCGACGACGACCGCGCCCTCATCGACCTCGAACCGGTCTCGCGGACCGAGATCGACGACGCCCGGTGGGAGCTCCGCGCCCGCAAGCCCGGCGACGCCGTCTCCAAGCTCCGCGAGGGCGACGTGGCGCTCGCGAGCGACGGCGACCCGGTCGAGGGGCACGGCGAGCTCGGCCGCATCACGTCGCTCGGAAGGGACGAGATCGTCGTCGAGACGGACGAGCCGGTCGAGCTCCGGCGGCTCGACGTCTACCCCTCCGAGATCTCGGTCGACCGCTCGCTCACCGCGCTCCACGACGCGATCTTGAAGGGGAGCGATCGGCGGAAGGACGTGCTGTTCGGGCGGCGCGAGCCCGAGTTCCGGGATGCAAGCGAGCGGCCGGTCGACGCGCCTGGAGGCGACGACGCCGACACCGACGACGACCCCTCCAACGCCTACATCGACAACAACGCGTCCCAGAACGAGGCCGTCGAACTCGCCGTCGACGCCGAGGACTGCGCGCTGATCCACGGCCCGCCGGGCACCGGGAAGACGTACACCATCGCCCGGACGATCCGCGCGCTCGTCGCCGAGGGGAACCGGGTGCTGCTCTCGGCGTTCACCAACCGCGCGGTCGACAACGCCTTGGAGGCGCTTCGGGATCAGGGCTTCGACGACGTGCTACGCGTGGGGACCGAGACCGGCGTCCGCGGCGACATGCAGGACGTGCGCCTCGTCCGGCGCGGCGACCCGAACGCGAAGGCCGCCGAGCTCAGGGACGCGCCCGTCGTCGCCGCCACCACCGCGGCCTGCGGCTCCCGCGTGCTGCGCGAGTGCGAGTTCGACGTCGCCCTCGTCGACGAGGCCTCGCAGCTCACGGAGCCGGGCACCCACGCCGCGATCAACCTCGCCGACCGGTTCGTCCTCGTCGGCGACCACGAGCAGCTCCCGCCCGTCGTGCGCGCCGAGAACGACCTCCAAACGTCGCTCTTCCAGCGGCTCATCGAGGCGTACCCGGACGCGAGCGTCATGCTCGACCGCCAGTACCGGATGAGCCAGCGCATCCAGGCGTTCGCCTCCGCGGAGTTCTACGACGGCGCGCTCCGACCGGCGACCCCGGAGGTGGCGGGGCAGACCCTCCGCGACCTCGGCGTCGACCCCGCCGACCTCCCGGAGGGGCTCGCGGGGGGCGTCGACTTCGTCGAACCGGACGGGACCCGCGACGGCAACCGGAACGTCCGGGAGGCCGAGCGCGTCGCCGAGGTCGTCGACGCCTACCTCGCGGCCGGCGTCGATCCGGACGATATCGGCGTCATCGCGCCCTTCCGCGCGCAGGTCGCGGAGATCGGCCGGCGGACCGCGGTCACGGTCGACACCGTCGACCGGTTCCAGGGCTCCTCGAAGGAGGTGATCGTCGTCTCGCTGGTGGCCACCGGCGACCTCGACGGGCCCATCTTCGAGGACCACCGGCGGATGAACGTCGCGCTCACGCGGGCGAAAAAGCAGCTGACGCTCGTCGGCGACGCCGACGCGCTCGGCTCGGAGCCGTTCTACGAGCGGATGCTCGAATGGGCGCGGCGCTGAGCCGGTCGCCGACCCGTCCGCTTTTATAAAGCTACTCCTCGTCCGCGTCGGGGTCGGCCTCGGTGACGATCCCCGGCTCCTTGCTGGCGATGACGATAATGCGGTCGGTGAGGTCCTCGATCGTGTTCGCCAGCTCGTCTAGGAGGATCGCGAGCTCGCGGTAGACGAGCGGCTCGCCGATCGCGTCGTCGGCGAAGGCGGTCGCGATGGCGTCGTTGCGGAGCTCGTCGCACTCGCTCTCCAGCGCGCGGATCGACTCGATCCCCTCCGTGAGCGTCTCGGTCGCGTCGCTGCGCGCGAGCCCGTGGACGAACCGCGCGACGACGTCGCCGAGGACCGCGACCATCTCGACGATGCGGGCGGCCATCTCGCGCATGTCGCCGAACGGGTCGACGTCGGCGTCGGGCCGCATCATGATCACCTCTTGGACGATCCGCTCGGTGTGGTTCGCCACCACGTCGAGCTCCGTGTAGAAGTCGAGCAGCGCGGACTCGTTGAAGTTGATCCGCGTGTTCAGGAGGCCGATGTCGTCCGGGCCGGCGTTGGTGATGACGCCCCGGATCTCCCGGACTAAGCCGTCGCACTCGCTCTCGATGGCGGCGATCTCGTCGGCCGTCTCGCGGTACGGGCCGTCGCTCGCGTACTCGTCGAGCGCCCGCGGGAGGAGCGCGACGCAGTCGTTTATCCGGTCGAGGTACGTCTCGGTGTGTTCCTCCAACCGCTCTCCGAAGTCGGCGTCGGTGGACATGTCTCGTCCCACGCGCGTCGGGAGTAAAGAGGTTCGCTCGCGTCTCGTCGATCGTGAGGGTTCGGCGGGACGTTCTCCGGCGGCGACGGGCGCGTTCCCATTGCGGCGACAGTCGCGTTCTCCGGCGGTGGCGGTCGCGTTCCCTCCGGTATCACCGACCGCGGTCGTTTATAACTCGTCGGCCGCGTCGAGCGCCGCCTCGACGTCCGGAACGTCGAACCACTCGCGACCGGTGTACGCGTTCGTCCCGGCCGCGTACAGCTCGGAGACCGCGTCGACGACGGCCGAGGGGAGCGGTTCCGGGTCGCGCTCGCAGAGCTCGCGCCAGTCGTCGATCTCGCGCTCCGCGACCGCCGCCTTCGCCTCCGTGACGGCCTCGACCCACGCCGGGTCGTTCGCCTTGTACCACTGCCGGACGACCTCCTTCGAGATCCCGCGGCCGCCGTAGGAGAACCGGTTCTCGTCGAACGTGCCGACCACGTCGGCGACGCGGAGCTCGCCGTCGGCGTACAGGCACTCGATCTTCCCGTCCTCGTGGGCGAAGCCGGCGGCCTCGGCGCGCTCGGTGACGACGCGGTTCACGTCGAGCGCGAGCGACTCCAGGGCGTCGACATCGGCGGCGCCCGCGATCCGGTCGGCCTCGGCGCGGGTCAGGTACCGGTCCTGCTCCTCGTACTTCGTGGAGAACTCCACGACCGGCTCCGGGAGGTCGACGGGGTCGTCGGGCCACTCGTCGGCGGCGACGTCGGGGTCCGCGTCGAGGCCGAAGTCGGCGGGCTCGGCGCGCCGCCGGAGGCTGGAGCCGACGGGGACGCGGTTCCGGAAGACGACCTCCAGCGGCACGAGGTAGTTGGTCCCGCCCGCGGCGTGGAAGGCGTCGTAGTCGTAGCCGGCCTCGGGCCCCTCGTACGGGAGGTCGGGGACCTGCGTCAGGTCGATCGCCATCTCCGTCGGCGGGGCGCTCGCATCGGCGAGGGGGACCGGCTCCGGCTCTCCGTCGCCGTCCTCCCCCTCTGTCCCCTCGCCCGGATCGACGACCCCGCGGTAGTGGGTCGGGACGCCCTCGTCTTCCAGCAGCTCGAAGTTGAACGCGCCCATCGCGCAGAGGCTCGCGCCCTTCCGCGGGATCGCGTCGGGCATCTGCCCCCAGTCGAACACCGAGTACGCGTCCGTGAAGACGAAGCGACCGCGGCCGAGCGCGTCGGCGGTCGCGGGCTCGTCGACGCGGAACTCCTTGACGCTCGTCATACCTCACCCCGCGACCGCCTCCCCCATGAACCTTTCACTTACGTGGTCACCTCTCGGGTTCGGTTCCCCCAATGATCCATGAACGTGGAATAACCCGGGACGAACTGGCGACGCGGCCGCATCGAAAGGACCACACCCGTCGCGGGCGCATCGCCGTCCATGCACGAGGCGCGCGAGGTCGTCGTCCTCCGGTACGGCCACCGGCCCGGACGCGACGACCGCATGACGACGCACGTCGGGCTCACGGCCCGGGCGCTCGGGGCGGACCGCGTGATCCTCCCCGACAACGCCGGCCAGTCCGCGGAGACGGTGCGGGACATCACCGATCGGTTCGGCGGCCCCTTCGCGGTCGAACTCCGCGAGGACCAGAAGGCGATCGTCCGGGAGTTCGAGGGCGTCGTGGTCCACCTCACCATGTACGGCGAGCGCGTACAGGACGTCGAGGGGGAGATCCGCGAGGCGGTCGGGCTCCCCGATACGAGCGAGCATCCGGCTGCCCCCCGCGACCTCCTCGTCGTCGTCGGCGGCGAGAAGGTCCCGTGGGCGCTGTACGAGCGCGCCGACTTCAACGTGGGCGTGACGAACCAGCCGCACTCCGAGGTCGCCGGGCTCGCGGTGTTCCTCGACCGGCTGTTCGAGGGGGAGGAGTTAGAGCGAGAGTGGACCGACGCCGACCGCGAGGTGATGCCGGAGCCGACCGGGAAGACGGTCGTCGACGTCGATGCGGACGAAGACGAGTCGAACTAAGGCGGGCGGTTTCGTCGCCGACGGCCTCTCCGCTCGCCGGCGCTCACTCCTCCTCGTCGAGGCCCTCCAACTCCGCCGCGTCGTCGACGATCTCCGGCGTCCCGCTCAGGATACCGCGGAGCCCCGTCATCGGCTCACCGACCCGAACGCCGTCGGCGGTGATACGGAACTCCCGGATCGTCCGCTCGTAGTCGCTCGTCCGCTTTTTCAAGACGCCGATCGCCTTCCGCATCTCGCCTTGCACCTCCAGGTGTCGGAGGAAGACGATGTTGTCGGCGAGGTAGCTGATGTTCTCGACGGTCGCCTGGAACTCGCCGGTGATGTTCCACGTCTCGTCGATGAACACCGCGGTCACGCCCATGTTCTTGAGGTAGCGGCCCAGCGCGTGCATCTGCTCGAGCATCATCCCCTCCTCGCCGCGGAGCGTGAGCCGGTACCCCGCGATCCCGTCGACCATCACGATCTCCGCGCCGCGCTCCTCGACCTCCTCGCGGACCATCCGGGCGAACTCCTGCGGCGAGCGCTCCAACGCCTCCACCTCGTTCACCTGGAGCGTCCCCCGCTCCAGCATCTCGTCGACCGGGATGCCGACGGCGCGGGAGCGCGTGAGGAACGTGCCGCGGCTCTCCTCGAACAGGTAGATGACGGAGCGCTCGCCGCGCTCCGCGGCCTCCTTCATGAACTGCGTGCTCAGCGTCGTCTTGCCGACCCCGGTCGGCCCGCTGACGATGCTGACCGTGCCGCGTTCGATCCCGCCGTGGAGCAGGTCGTCGACCCCGTCGATCCCCGAGGAGATCTGCTCGAACGCGAACTCCCCGGTGTGTCTCCCGGGCTGGAGCGCCGGGTACACCTCGACGCCGTCGTCGGTCACCCGGTAGGCGTGGTCGCCGCTCAGCGTCGACGACCCGCGGAACTTCGGCACGTCGATCGTCTTGCCGTACTCCTCCGCGCCGAGGTGGATCGACCCGTCCGTGACGAACTCCAGGTCGTCGGTCGGCAGCGAGTCGGTGTTCTGGACGGTGAAGACCACGGTCGCGCTCTGGTCTTTTAAGAACCGCATGAATCCGACGACCTGCTTGCGGAACTGGTAGTCGTCGGACAGCAGGAACCGGAGCTGCGTCAGCGGGTCGACGACGACGCGGTCGGGGTCGACCTCGGTGACGCCCTCCACGATCCGGTCGGTGAGCGGCTCGCTCTCGACCTCCTCGGGCGCGAACACCTCGTACGACTGGTCCTCGGTGAACACGTCGGCGCTGGGGCTCAGGTCGAGGAACTCGATCCCCTCCGTGTCGAAGCCGAGCGCGGCCGCGTTCGCCTTGAGGTCGCGAGCGTCCTCCTCGAGGTTGATGAACAGCGACGTCTCCCCCTCCTCGACCCCTCGCTGGAGGAAGTGGAGGCTCAGGATCGTCTTCCCGCTGCCCGCTCGCCCGCGGACCATGTAGCTCCGTTCCGGGACGAGCCCCCCTGACAGTATCTCGTCGAGGCCCGCGATGCCGGTCGAAACGCGGTCGGGCAGTGATTCGGACATGAGACCCTCTCCGTGCGCGGGATACTAAAAATGGGTAACTCTTAGTGGTCGCCCGTACACGTTCCACGAGAGATGAATACGGGCCCCGAGGGGCTCGCCGACGATTCGCCCTCCGGAGGCGACGTCGACGACGCGTCGTCCGAAGCGACCGTCGGCGCCGGAGTCGGAGACCGGACCGAGGAGGAGACCTCCGCCGGAGGGCCGCCTGAACCCGACGAGGACGCCCGGGTGCTGCTGTTCATGCGCCCGGGACGCGACCGCGAGCTGGTGGCCGACGCCCTAGGCGACCGGTTCCGCGTCGAGACGACGACAGACGTGGAGACGCTCGAATCGAGGTTCGACTGCTGCGTCTTCGACGCCCGCGAGTTCAACCGGGTCGCGGGGTCGATCCGGCGGCGGCGGGAGCTGTCGGACCCGGTCTTCCTCCCGTTCGTCCTGCTCGTGAGCGAGGACGCGGGCAGGTCGACGACGGAGACCACGTGGGACTACGTCGACGACGTGATCAACATGCCGGTGCGGAAGCGGGCCCTCCGCACCCGGATCGCCAACCTCGTCGAGCGGCGGCGCACCTCCCTCCGGCTCGCGGCCCGCGAGCGGAAGCTCGCGGAGACCGTCGACGACCTCCGACTGAAGGAGCAGGCGATGGACGAGGCGCCCGTCGGGATCTCGATCGCGGAGGTCGACGAGGAGGGGACGGGGGACAACCCGCTCGTGTACACGAACGAGGAGTTCGAAGCCCTCACCGGCTACGGCTCCGAGATGTTCGGCGTCGACTGCCGGTTCCTGCAGGGGGACGACACCGACCCGGAAGCGATCGCGACGCTCCGGGAGGCGATCGACGAGGAGCGGCCGGTCGCGGTCGACATCCTGAACTACCGCCGCAACGGCCGGAAGTTCTGGAACCGGCTCACGATCGCTCCGGTCCGCGACGAGGAGGGCGAAGTCACCCACTACGTCGGGTTCCAGTCGGATATCACGGAACGGAAGATCCGGGAGCGGCGGCTGGAGGTGATGAACCGCGTGCTCAGCCACAACCTCCGGAACAAGATGAACCTCATCACGGGGTACACGGAGCTGCTGCGGCAGGACACCGACGACGAGGACGCGCACGACGCGCTCGCGGTGATCGACCGCACGGCGGACAACCTGATGGGGATCGCCTCCGCGGTCCAGAAGCTCGACCGCACGCTGTCCGTTCCCTCACCGGCGGGGACCCCCATCGAGCTCCGCGACCGGCTGATCGAGCTGCGGTCGCAGGTGGAGGACCGGTACCCCGAGGCGACGGTCTCCCTCTCGCTGCCGCCCGACGACTCGCTCGAAACGACGGTCGTCGGCCTGGTGACGGCGATCGAGGAGGGGATGGAGAACGCGGTGAAGCACAACGACGGGCCGAGCCCGTCGGTCGAGGTCAGCGTCGAGCGGGAGTCGCCGGAGTGGCTCGCGGTCGAGATCGCGGACGACGGTCCCGGCATCCCGGACCACGAGACGCGCGTGCTCGACCGTGGCGAGACGTCGCTGAAGCACGCGGACCGGCTGGGGATCTGGCTGATCTACTGGGTCGTGAGCAAGGCCGGCGGGGAGTTCTCGATCGACACGTCGAGCGAGGGGACCACGGTCCGACTGGTCGTGCCCGCGCACCCGTAGACGGGAATCCGGGCCGCGAGCGAGTCGACGTGGGTCGCGGCGCGACCGGCCTCAGAGCGACCGCTTCGAGCGCAGCAGCGCGAGGCGGAGCCGCGCCTCCTGCCGGCTCGTCCCGCGAACGCGGCCCGTCTCGGCGTCCGCCATCGAGGCGAGCGACAGCCGGTCGAGCAGGGGCGGCCAGTCGGCGGCGCCCGCGGCCTCGCCGGCGAACGCGACCGCGTTCCCGAGGCCGTCGCGCTCGTCGCGTCCCAGCCGCGCCACCGCGGCGTCGGCGTCCCGGCGACCGCCGCCGACGTAGAGCCGCTCGCCGACGGCCGCGGGGACCCACGCCGGCACCAGGAGCAGCCACAGGAGGACGCCGGCGACCGTGTACGCCCGCGGCGGGACCCGGTTCCCCTCGGGCTCGTACCCGTGGATCCGGTTGACGCGGCGGTCGGCCGCCGTCCGATCGGCGCGGCGCCCGACGAGCAGCGTCGCCAGTAGGGCGACCGTCTCGACGATCGCTAGCGCCGGCAGCAGGGCCGTGGTGACCGCCGCCTCTCGGGTCCGGAGCCGGACGAGGGCGTGGCGGAGCGCGGCGTCGCGGTCGGCCGCCGGCAGGGAGAGCAGCCGCGTCGAGACGACGAGCCGCGCGCCCCGGTGGCCGTCGGCGACGGCGACGTTGGCCGCGTCGGCGCGGACGACCGTCACCGCGGGGGCGTCGACGCCGACCTCCTCCGCGAGGGTCGCGACCCGGTCGGCGACGAAGTCGGCCGGGCGGTCGTCGAGCTCGGCCTCGGGGAGCCGCGCGATCCGCCGGTCGACGAGGACCGGCCCGACCAGCGCGGACCCCCCGAGACCGAGGGCGACCGCGGCGAGCGCGGCGGCGGCGGCCGGTGGGACACCGCCGAGCGCGGCCGAGTCGACGACGCCGAGCCCGGCTGGGCCGAGGAGAACGGCAGCGGGGATCAGCGGCGCCGCGGCGAGCAGCACCGGGACCGTCGCGAGCGCGAGTGCGCCGACCGCCCGCCGGAAGCGAATCCGGCCGTTCTGGGCGCCGGACTCGCGGGGAGGCTGACCGCCGGACTCGCGGGGAGGCTGACCGCCGGACTCGCTCATACGCACGGACGGTGCGAGGGCCGGCGTAAAGTTTTGCCGGAGCCGCCGCCGGGGTCGGGCTCGCAGCGGCGGTCGTCCGAGCCGCCGGCGGGCGGATCTCCGGCCGGACCGGTGCCGGACGACGGTGGCCCTTTCGGAGCTTTTAACCCGGTTCCACCACCAATTTCATGTAATGGCTTTTGAGGATCTACTGAACGACCCCGTCATCCAAAAGTACCTCCACGAGCTGGTGGGGCCGACGGGGATGCCGGTCGCGGCCGCGCCGCCCGACGGCGAGGTCACCGACGAGGAGCTGGCGGAGGAGCTCGGACTGGAGCTCAACGACGTCCGACGCGCGCTGTTCATCCTGTACGAGAACGACCTCGCCACGTACCGCCGAGTGCGCGACGAGGATTCGGGGTGGCTCACGTACCTCTGGACGTTCCACTACGACAACATCCCGGAGAACCTCGAAGAGGAGATGTACCGCCTGCTCGAGGCGTTAGAGGAGCGCGAGGAGTACGAGCGCACCCACGAGTTCTACCTCTGTGAGGTGTGTTCCATCCGCTTCGAGTTCGGCGAGGCGATGGACTTCGGCTTCGAGTGCCCCGAGTGCGGCTCCCCGGTCGAGGCGATGGACAACGACCGTCTCCGCGAGGCGATGGGAGAGCGCGTCGAGGAGCTCCGCGACGAACTCAACGTGGACGTGACGGGCTAATGGTCGTCCTCGCAACCAAGTGCTACGTCGAGGGCGACGCCCGCGACCGCGCGCTGGACGGCATGGGGTCGCTCGTCGCCAACGACGTCGGCGAACTGAGCGTGGAGTGGCAGGTCGGCGTCCGCGACGACGACTTCGTGCAGGTGGACGTGACGGGCGAGGACGCCGAGGTCGCCCGGAACGTCCTCGCCGAGACGTGGGGGGAGATCGTCGCCCACGACGGCGGGCTGGCGGCGGGCGAGGAGTACGTCGGGACCCTCGAATCGTGGGACGACGACGGGTTCGTCCTCGACGCCGGCGTCGAGGTCCGGATCCCGGCCGACGAGATCGGACTCGGGCGGGGGTCGCCGGCGCAGGTGGTCGAGCGCTTCGGACTGGTCCAACACCTCTCGCTGCGGTTCGTCTACGGCGGCGACGTCGGCGACCCGGACGCCGAGCCGAGCCGCCTCGCGGACGCCGAGCGCGACCGCCTCTACGACTGGCAACGCGGGGACGGCCGAGTCAACGTCAACTCGGCGACCCGCGGCGAGGTGCGCGCGACGGTGAACCGCGCGGGCCACGCGCAGGACATCGTGACCGTGGAGCGGCTCGGGCTCTTGGAACAGAGCATCGTCTGCACTGAGAACACCGACCCGCCGGGGCTGCTCGCCGCGATCGGCTCGTACCTCCCGGCGGAGATGCGCTGCGTCGTCTGATCTGTGAACCGACGTTTCGCCCTCGCGGTCGCCGTCGTCGCGCTGCTGGCCGTCAGCGCCGGCTGTCTCACCTACGTCAACGACGGCGGCGAGGTCGCGAACGAGACCCTCGACGCGGAGCCGCCGAACGAGTACGACTTCGACACGGACCGCGACGCCGATTTTAACCTCTCGACCGGCACCCAGTACACGGCGGTGTACGACGTCTCAGACGTCGAGGAGCTGCGGCTGTACAGGCAGACGCCGTACGCCGGCGACCAGCCGCTGGAGTTCGAGGCGTTCCGGTACCGGACCGCCGACGGCGAGGTGCTCAACGGCACCGAGTTCCGCGCCCGCGGCGGCGAGGTCGACCGCACGCCCGACGAGACGTGGGTCCGCTTCCCCGAGGGGACCGGCGAGGGACAGGTCGCCTTCTCCGCCGCCGGCTCGCCCCGGCGGTTCACCACGCTGGCGTACGTCGACGGGTCCTACGCGGTGACGCTCCCGCCCGGGTTCAGCACCGACTTCCCGGTCGTGGGGCACGTCGCGCCGCGCGACCACGAGGTCGAGACGGTCGACGGGCGCGACCGGATCACCTGGGAGTCGGTCGAGGGCGGGTCGGTCGTGGTCCAGTCGTACCGCGAGACCGACCTGCTCGTCTTCGGCGTGATCCTCGCCGTCGCGCTCGTCGCGGCGGTGGTCGGTGTCGCCTACTTCCGGCGACAGCTGGAGGAGCTCCGGGAGAAGCGCCGGGAGCTGGGGCTCGGCGTGTACGACGACGAGGAGTAGTCGGAGGGGGATTTTCCGGATCCGGCGGCCGGGCGTCCGGCCGGTAGCCGCGGCCCGAACTCGGGTGCTTTTGAGTGCGCGCCGCCTTATCAGAGGTATGAACGCCGCCGTCGTCACCGTCGGGGACGAGCTCCTCGTCGGCGACACCGAGAACACGAACGCGACGTGGCTCTGCGACCGGCTCGACGAACGGGGCGTCGTCGTCCGCCGCGTGACCGTCCTCCCCGACGAGGTCGGCGAGATCGCGCGGGTCGTCAACGAGTACCACGCCGAGTACGACACGGTGATCGTCACCGGCGGGCTCGGCCCGACGCACGACGACGTGACGATGGAGGGGGTCGCGGCCGCCTTCGGTCGGGGGCTCGAGCGGAACGAGGAGGCCGCGGCGTGGCTCGCGGATCGGGGGTACAGCGCCGACGACCTCGCCGCGGAGACGACGCACCTGCCGGCCGACTGCCGACCGCTCGCCAACGAGGCCGGGGTCGCGCCGGGCGCCGTCGTCGAGTCGGTGTACGTCCTCCCGGGCGTCCCGACGGAGATGAAGGCGATGTTCGAGTCGATCGCCGACGAGTTCGAGGGGACGCCGACCCACACCGTCACGGTCGACGTCGACGAGCCGGAGAGCGCCCTGTTAGAGCGGTTCACCGCCCTGCAGGAGGAGTTCGACGTCAGCGTCGGCTCCTACCCCGGCGAGAGCGTCCGCGTGAAGATCACGGCGACGAGCGCGGCGGAGGCGGAGCGCGCCGCCGAGTGGGTGCGAGAGCGGTCGACACTCGTCGAGTCGCGGTGAGCGGATCGACCGGCGACTGGGCGGGAGCGGCGTCGAAGAGAACGGAGACAGGGAGCGGCGCGGCCTACCGGTAGAGGTACGCGAGCCACACGGCGGTGACGACGAGGCTCGCGATGAGCACGGCGGTCGCGGTCGCGTCGATCGGGAGCGGCTCGGTCACGGCGGCTTCCAGGAGCATACCCGGCGGTTTCTCCGGGGGCGTCTTAAGTATTGAACTTCGGGACCGCCGCGCCGACCGAGACGCGCCCGCTTAAGTTTCCGCCGCCGTAGGTCGGACCATGCACGTCGGATTCGTGATGAACCCGGTGGCCGGGATGGGCGGCCGCGTCGGCCTCAAGGGCACCGACGGGAAGGTCGCCGAGGCGGTCGCCCGCGGCGCTGAGCCGCGGGCCCCGGACCGCGCGCGGCGGGCGCTGGAGCGGCTCGCGGCGGTCGCGCCGGAGGCGACCGTCTCGACCGCCGCCGACCCGATGGGCGATCGGCTGGTCAGGGACGCCGGTTTCGACCCGGTCCGGGTCGTCGACCCGTTCGGCGACGGGGGCGGGGACGGCGACCCGCCGGGGCCCACCGAGACGACCGCCGAGCACACCGCGCGCGTGGTCCGGGCGTTCAGCGAGGGCGGCGGCGCCGACGCCCTCGACCCGGTCGATCTGGTCCTGTTCGTCGGCGGCGACGGCACCGCGACGGACGTGGCGGCGGCGCTGGAGGCGGCCGGCAGCGAGGTCCCGATGCTCGGCGTCCCCGCCGGGGTGAAGGTGTACTCCTCGGTGTTCGCCGTCTCGCCGGAGGACGCGGCGGAGGTCGCGGCGGCGTTCGCGCGCACCGAGCGCCGCGAGGTGATGGACATCGACGAGGACGCCTACCGGGAGGGCGAGGTCCACCCGGAACTCCGGGCGGTCGCGCGCGTCCCCGTCGCCGACGATCTCCAGTCGTCGAAACAGACCGCGAGCGGAACTGTGGAGTCGCTCGCGGAGGGCGTCGCCGACGACATCCGGGAGCGCGAGGGGAAGGGCGTCACGTTCGTGCTCGGCCCGGGGTCGACCGTCGGCGCGATCAAGGCCGAACTGGGGTTCGAGCCCTCACCGATCGGCGTCGACGTGTGGCGGGACGGCGAGGTGGTGCTGCGGGACGGGACGGAGCGGGAGATCCTCGACGCGCTCGGCGAGGAGAACGTCATCGTCGTCTCGCCGATCGGCGGGCAGGGGTTCGTCTTCGGCCGCGGGAACCCGCAGCTGTCGCCGGCCGTGATCCGGCAGTGCGACCTCCAGATCGTCGCCTCGCGGGCGAAGCTCGACGACGTGCGCGCGCTGCGCGTCGACACCGACGACCCCGAGCTCGACGACGAACTCGCGGGGTGGGTCCGGGTCCGGGTCGGGAAGTTCGAGACGCGGATGATGAAGATCGCGTGAGGGGAGAGCGCGACGCCGACCGTTGACCGGGGTTCTGATGACCTGTCGGGCATACAGAGCCGCGTCGGCGCGCGCCTCCGAGCGCTCGCTTATAAGCGAGCGCGAGGAGCACGCGCGAGGGAGGAGCGAGCGCAGCGAGCGACGAGGCTGGGGAGGCGTGAGGTGCTGTGCGGTGCGGTTGGGTGGGACTCAAAGGGGCAGCCGCGAGGCGGGCGGAGGCGAAGCAAGCACCGCAGGCGCGAGTGAAACGAGCGACGAGGAGCGCAGCGAGCGTGCGCCCGCCTCGCGGCTGGGGCTTTGGAGGTGGTCGCCGCGTCAGTAGCAGCAACGATGTACAGCCGCGCGGCCGGGAGTTTTGAAGCGGTTGGCCGCGTCATCAGCGGCAGCGATTTATAAATAACCGATAGCGAACGGAGGACCGTTTTATAAGTCAGTCGTCGTCGCTCACGATCCCCTCCGCGACGGCCATGTCGTCGACGGTCGGGTCGTCCTCGGAGCGCCGGAGGACGAACCGCTTCCGGACCACGTCGGCGGCGTAGACGACGGTCCCCAGGATGAGCAGCGTGTCACCGGGGAGCCGCGCCCAGAACAGCGTCTGGACGAGCGACCCCTCGTAGAACGCGAGGCTCCGGGCCGCCGCGTAGCTCCCGGTGAACGCGGCGTCGAGTTGGAGGAATCCGACCGGGAGCACGGAGACGAACACCATCAGCGCGAGCCCGACGTTCCAGAGCCAGAACGACGCGCGGAGCCACGAGCCGTCCCAGCGCTCGGGGTCGATCGACAGCTGGAGCATGTACGCGACCATCCCCAGCGCGAGGAACCCGAACGCGCCGAACATCGCGGCGTGGGCGTGGCCGACGGTGAGGTAGGTGCCGTGCTCGTAGTAGTTGACGAGCGGGAGGTTGATGAAGAAGCCGAGCACGCCGGCGCCGACGAAGTTCCACACCCCGCTGGCGACGATGAACATGAAGGGGAGCTTGTAAGGGAACCCGCCGGAGCTCGTCATCGCCCGGTACTGGCCGATCGCCTCGTAGAGGATGAAGATCAGCGGGAGCAGCTCCAGCGTCGAGAAGACGCTCCCGATCGGCACCCAGTAGTCCGGCATCCCGATCCACCAGTAGTGGTGGGAGACGCCGATGACGCCGGTCCCCATCACCAGGAGCGCCTGCAGCATGACGGCCTTCTCGGCGCTGCGCCGCGTGAGGAGGTTCATCGAGACGAGGGTGAGCCCGATGATCGCGACGATGAAGAACTCGAAGGCGCCCTCGACCCACATGTGGACGACCCACCACCGCCAGAACTCCGTGACGGCGATGTTCGTCGACGGGGTAAAGAAGAAGCCGGCGACGAACAGCAGGGTGATCGAGCCGCCCGCGTAGAGGATCATGTGCGCGAGTCCGTAGATCGGCTCGCGGTCGAGCAGGGGCTTGAGCCCCCGGACCGCGAGGACCGCCCAGAGGATGAACCCGGCGAGCAGGCCGCCCTGCCACACCTTCCCGACCTCGAGGTACTCAAGCCCCTCGTTGCCGAGGAGCCACCAGAGCTCGCCGGGGAGGTAGCCGTTCGCGCCGAGCCAGATGCCGCCCATCCCGCCGACGACCACGACGACGAGCGCGCCGAGCAGGACGTTGACGTACCGCGCCTGGTTCCGCGGCTCGTGGCCGGTCAGGAGCGGCGGAAGGAACAGCCCGGCGCCGAGCCACGTCGACGCGATCCACAGGATTCCGAGGTCGATGTGCCACGTCTTCGCGATGGCGAAGGGGAGCAGCTGGAGGATGTGGACGCCGAACACCTCCTCGATCCCGAAGAAGCCGGCGCGTTCGATGTAGAAGTGCGCCAGTAACCCGCCCAGCAACACCTGCGCGAGGAACAGCCCGGCGGCGACTGGGATGAACCGGAGCGCCGCGCGCTGGCTCGGGAAGACGCTCACGTCGCCCGGCTCCGGGACGGTGATCCCCTCTGCCGACGGCTCCGGGAGCGTCACCGACTTGTAGAGGAGGATGGCGCCCCCGGCCGCGCCGACGAGCAGCACCATCGAGATCACGCTCCAGATCATCGCGGCGCCGGTGGCGTCGTTGCCGGCGGCCGGCGAGTAGGGCCACTCGTTGGTGTAGGAGTTGTCGGAGCCGGGCCGATCGGTGTGCGAGAACCACGCGGTCCACAGCGCGAAGTCGGCGAAGTCCTCGGCCTCGCCGGAGGACTCGATCATCCCCTCGGGCACGCCCCGGTCGTGGTCACCCCCGTGGTAGCGCTCGACGTACGTCTCGGTCACCCGCTCGTGGGCGTAGGCCTCGGCGGCGGAGTACTCGATCGCCCCGCCGTCGTGGGGGCTATCGAGGTCCTCGCGGACAGTCGCCGCGACCGCGGCCTGCTCCGGCCCGGAGAGCGAGTCGTAGCTCGCCCCGTGCTCCTGTTGCGCGTAGTACTCGCGCATGTGCTCGGCCTTTAAATCGAGCGTGTCGGCGGTGTAGTCCTCGCCGTAGTACGCCCCGTTGCCGAGGATCGACCCGTGGTTCATCAGTCCGTACTGCTGGAACGCCGCCTTTCCGTCCTGGATCGAGTCGCCGGTCGCGATCGTCTCGCCGTCGGGCCCGACGACCTCGTCCGGAATGGGCGGCGCTTCCTGATACGCGAACCACGCCCCGGCGCCCATCACGACTAGGTTGAGCAGGAACGCCGCGACGATGACCTTCGCGATCGTCTTGCGTGTGAGTTCCATCGGTGGGGGCTTGTCCCCGGTCATCCTATCCGTTTAGCGGCAACATGTTCGGGCGCCGTTCCCACGTTTCGGTACACCCTCCGCGGTCGCCTTCGGGACACTCGCCGCGGGCCCGAGCGGCACCCTCCGCGGTCGCCGCGACAGCGACGCTCGCCGCGCCTGCCGGTCTCGAAGGCGACACGCGAATATGTTCGTGAAGTCGCTTACGCCCCGGAGAACCGTACGATCGGGCATGCCACCGAGTCAGCCGGCGGCGGAGGGCGCCGTCGAGGACGCGTCGGACTCCGAGAGCGACGCCGACGCGGCGAGGCCGACCGATCCCGAGGCGGAGACGACCGTCACCGTGCGCTGTACCGGACACGTCCGCACGGAGCTCGGCGAGTACGAGTTCGAGTATACGTTCGCGGGCGACACCCTCCGCGAGTTCCTCGACGAGCTGTTCGAGGAGTACCCGGAGCTCCAAGAGATGCTCATCGCCGAGAAGGAGGCGGACGCGACGCACAGCGGTTGGGCGCCGACGCCGGAGGAGCTTCCCGGCACGTGGACGAAGAACCCGGTCGGCGAGCAGACCATCGCGTACGCCCGGATCCTCGTGAACGGCCACTTCAACGAGAACGAGAACGGCTTCGACACGAAGCTGGAGGAGGGCGACCGCGTCGCCCTCGTCTATCCGTTCATGTTCTGCTGTTAGTGGGTCTTATAAACCGAACCGGCCCCTGTCGCTCGCGGAGTGCTCGCGACAGCATGCGGAGGAAGGGATTCGAACCTCACTCACTCCGCTCGCTGCGCGCGACCTCTCTGGTCCGAATCCTTCCTTATCGAAATCCTGCGGCTCGCGAACTGCTCGCCGCAGGAGTGCGGGGGAAGGGATTCGAACCTCACTCACTCCGCTCGCTGCGCTCGCTCCGTTCCCTGCTTCGAATCCCTTCGATCCGAGCCGCGGCGCTCACGATGTGTGAGCGCCGCAGGAGTGCGGGGGAAGGGATTCGAACCCTCGAACCTCTACAGGAGCGGATCTTAAGTCCGCCGCTTTTGGCCAGGCTCAGCCACCCCCGCCCGGATTTCGGTTCCGGCGGCGGGGTGAAACGCCTTTCGGATGTGCGCCGCCGCCGGGCGTCGACCGAACACCCCCGGGCTACCAGTCGACGGAGAGCGTCCCGTCCCCGTGCGGGTCGGGCGCGATCTCCTTATCGGTGCGCCGGTCGACGACGTGAATGACCCCCTGGTCCTTCTTCGCGGGACAGACCTCGGCGGCCCGCACGTTCTCCGGCAGTTCGTCCTCGCCGATGTAGTACGACCGCGGCTTCGCCATCCCGCTCTGGATGTCCATCTCCCAGTTGTCGCCGACCTCGGCGCACTTCCCGGCCCCGAAGCACTTGTTCGCCTCGAAGACGATCTTGTACGGCTTCTCCTCGACCGGCGGCCCCTCGCCGCCGATGTCGCTCGCGCGCAACACCTCGTCGTCGGCGTCCGCCTCCTCGCTCATGTCTTACCCTCGGCGACCGCGGGACTTTCGTCTGTCGGTCCCGACGAGTGCGGGCCGTCCCGCCGGCCCGGGCCGGTCGGCGGCTCGGAACGCCTCGCCGACTCACTCCTCGACGTGCTCCGCGAGCAGTCGCTCCGCGTGCTCGGCCGAGTCCGCGAGCTCCCACCGCACCCGCTCCGCGTCGCCGTACGCCAGCGCTTCCTTCAGCTCGTCCCGGAGGACCCCCGTGCCGAACCCGACCGTGTCGCCGTCGGCGTCGCCCAGCTCGTACAGCCCGTACCGACTCGGCGCGCTCCCGACCGTCGAGCGATCGAGGTCGCGCCAGGGCTTCGCGAGGCTCATCGGGTCAGAGCCGAAGACGTCGCAATCGGGGCCGTACTCATCGGTGCGCGTCGAGGCCGTCCTCGGGGCCCTCGACGATCTCGAAGCTCCCCTCGGTCCAGCCGTCCTCGACGAAGACGAACACGCGGCCGCCGGCGATCTCGGGGTCCGCGACCACCTCGTTGCGCTGATCGGTCCGGCCGACGATCACGCCGGGGAACACCTCCTCCCGCTCTCCCTCCTCGACCATGACGCGACCGACGCCGGAGTCCTCCAGGATCTCGTCGTCGGTGTTGTAGTCGTTGACGTACGTCATCACGCCCTCGGTCTCCGTCGGGTCGGTGACGAGCACGTGGGTCTCCTTGCCGGGACCGGCGGTCACCGACCCCTCGACCGCGTCCGGGGCGCCGCGGTAGAGGGTCGTCCGGCCGTCGAGGTACTCGACGACGACTCCCTCCTCGCGGAGGTCGATCCCGATCGACGTCGGCGGGACGTCGCTGCGTGAAGGCGCTGACATACGCGTCGCTCGGGCCGCCCGCCTCAAAAGGGGCGCGCTCGGCGGCGGCCGGACGGTCCGCGGCGACGCGCGGCGCCGCCCTCAGTCGCGAGAATCGGGCATGGCACATTTAAGTCCCCGCCGACGGGAGGGTATCCCATGCAACGGACGCGACGGGGGCTGTTGGGCGCCGGCGTCGGGCTCGCCGCCGGGGCGGCGGGGTGTCTCGGCGTGCAGGGCGTCGAGTATCCCGACGCGGCCCCGGACGAGGGCCCTCCGGACGCGGGCGGCGACGGGAGCGACGGGGACGACGGCGACGAGAACGGAGACGAGCTCGATGACCCCGATCCGGTCCTGAACGAGCCGCTCGCGACCGCGACCCGGAACGTCGTCGACGACGCCGTCTGGTTCGCGACCGAGTACCCCGACGCGGTCGCGACCTACCGGGACGCGATCGCCGACGTGGTCGCCGAGATCGACGCCGTCAGGGCGGAGGCCGACGAGAGCGGCGCGGTGACCCTCGCGATGGCCGACCGGCTGGACGCCGCCGGACGCGACGCCGCAGAGCGCGCCGGCGACGCGCTGGAGCCGCACTTCTACCCGGAGGCACTGATCCGCGGGCGGGCGCGGCGCCACGTCGAGGAGCTCCGGACGGTCGCCCCCCGGAACGACGTGGACCGGTTCCTAGAGGAGCTCGACCGCATGCGCCGCGGGTTCGCCGGGATCGGCACCGCGACCTACGTCGCGGAGGCGTTCTCCCGGGACCCGATCCACAACCGCCTGCTCGACCGGCTGCTGTACCCCCTGCCGGAGGGCGACGACCGCCGGCGGAGGGTCCGAGGGGGGGCGTTCGTCGAGGTCGCGCTCGCGAGCCGCGGGTTCGCGGCGTTCGCGCACGAGCCGTACGACGACGACCGGTTCGACCGCTCCCGAATCCCGCAGATCTACGGGGGCGCCTTCGGTCCGGACCGCCGCGAGGAGCTCCGCGCCCGGTTGGGGCCGGTCCCCCGTCCCGCGGACCGGACCGAGGAGCTGTTCGTCGCGTTCGCGACCCGCCCGCCAGCGGGCAACCGCCCGAGCGAGACGTTCGAGGGATGGGCCCACGAGCTCGACGGGACGCCGCTGTACGTGCAGCGCTACCCGGACGGCGAGACGGCGAGCGATCGGCTGGCGTCGGTCCTCGACGACGCGTCGACGGAGGGGCGCGCGCCGATCGACCCCGACGCGACCGCCGCGGGGTCGGACTTCTCCGGGAACGAGTCGAGCGATGGCGACGCCGACGGCTCGACCGACGACGGCCCCGCTCGCTGGTACCGGCTCTACCACGACGAGGCCGAGGGCGAGCGCTACGGCTTCGACGAGCACGCCGGGATCCAGTACGGCTACGTCGTGCGGGCCGGCGAGTTCCTTCTCGCGACCGGGTTCTCCGGGGACGCGTGGGAGGAACGCACCGGGTGGCAGGGCCGACTGGCCGACGGATGGGTGGTGGCCTGATGAACGCGAACGGCGTCGGTCTCACGGCGGCGGTGTTCGCGGTGGTCGGCGTCGGCGTCGGCCTCGTCGCCGCAGTGGGAACGGGCTGGGCCGAGACCGCGCTCGCGACCGCCGCGACCGGCGAGACCGCGCGGTTCGGCCCGGTGTTCGTCGCGCAGTCGTACCTCGCAGTCACGGCCACTGCCCTGGTCGGCGCGCCGCTCCTCGCGGGCGTGCTCGGCGTGCTCTTCGGGTCGCGGGCGTACGACGTGCAGGAGGCGGCCGCCACCTCCGGGATCGGCGGCGGGATCGGCGCGCTCGTCTACGGAATCGTCGTTGTCGTGCTCGTCGTCGCCTCGCAGGGCGAGGCCGCGACGCAGGCGCACGGGATCGCCGACGCGTTCGGACCGCTCCTCACGACCGCGGTCGTCGCCGCCGTCGTCGGCGCGGCGACCGGCGCGCTCGGGTCGGTGACGGGGTGACCGACGTGAGCCGGAGCCCACCTTTAGGTCGCGCGGCGCCGAGGAGGAGTCCATGAGGCGCTCGCTCTCCCGGCGGCGGCTGCTCGCCGCGGCCGCCCCCGGCCTGCTCGCCGGCTGTCTCGTGGAGTCCGACGAGAGCGCGGCCGGAAGCGGGGCCGGCGGTGAGAGCGAGGACGTCGACGGTCCCGAAGCCGAGGAGTCCGCGGGGGGCGAGGCGCCCGCAGAGAGCGAGGAGTCTGCGGGAGGCGAGGCGTCGGGAGACGACTCGACGACCGACGAGGCGACCGCCGAACAGACCGACGACGAGCCGGCCCCCGACGAGGTCGGGCCGGACGGCGCCGGGCTCGTCGTCACGAGCGTCGACGTGCGCGACGTGACCGACGACGGGTACGAGACGACCGTCGACGCGCGGCTCGCCGTCGAGAACAGGGGACGGTTCACCTACGGGACGGTCGAGCTCCGCGTCGACGCGTACCCGGCGCCTCCGAACTCAACGAAGGGCGACTCGGTCGGCTTCTCCTACGTCACCAGGCGGTTCACGTCCGGGAACCGGTTCGACGACGGGACGCGTCGCTTCGACGTCTCGATCACGTTCCGGAGCCGAGAGACAAACGTCCCGGCCGACGTGGACTGGTACGAGGTCGACGCCGCGGTTCGAACGGCCGATCCGGTTTAAATATCGGTCCCTCGGCCGGTCGCCGCGCGCGGGCCGTGGCGCCGAGGGTCTCGCCGTGATCGCCCCGAGGGTCTCACCGTGATCGCTCCGAGAGTCTCGCCGTGATCGCTACCTCTTTGTCCGCGCTCGCGAGCCGTGAGTGCATGGAGGGACGGGCGGCCGCGCTCGGCGCCGGCACCGTGTTGAACGCGCTCGCGACGGGCACCGGCGCGGCCTTCGGCATCGACGTCGAGACGCGCGCGAGCGTCTCTCTCGACCCGGCCGCCGAGGGCGTGGACGGGACCATCGCCGAGGACCCCGACGCCGACACCACCCTGATCGAGCGCTGCGTCGCGCTCGCGACCGACCGGTGGGGCGACGGCGAGGGCGGCACCGTCCGGACCGACAGCGACGTGCCGCTCGCGGCGGGGCTCAAGAGCTCCAGCGCGGCCGCCAACGCGACCGTGCTGGCGACCTGCGACGCGCTGGGACTGACGGTGGGCGACGAGGCGGGCGGCGCCGACGACACCGCCCACGCCGCGGGCTCGTCCGTCGACGTCACGCGACTGGAGGCCTGCCGGCTCGGCGTGCGGGCGGCCCGCGAGGCGGGCGTGACGGTCACGGGCGCGTTCGACGACGCCACCGCCTCGATGCTCGGCGGGGTGACCGTCACCGACAACGCGAGCGACGAGCTGCGGTCGCGCGAGGCCGTCGACTGGGACGTTCTCGTCTGGACGCCGCCCGAGCGCGCCTACAGCGCGGACGCGGACGTGGCCCGCTGCGAGGCCGTCGCGCCGATGGCGGACCTGGTCGCCGACCTCGCGCTGGACGGCCGGTACGCCGAGGCGATGACCGTCAACGGGCTCGCCTTCTCGGCCGCGCTCGGCTTCGACGCCGACCCCGCGGTCGAGGCGATGCCGCGCGCGACCGGGGTGTCGCTGTCGGGCACCGGCCCGAGCGTCGTCGCGGTCGCGGACCCGACCGACCCCGAGACCGACCTCGACGCGGTCGCCGACGCGTGGGGCGACCGGCCCGGAACGCTGCGACGAACGACCACCCGAAACGACGGCGCGACCGTCGAATGAGCACACTACCGACCTATGAGTGACACACCGAACACGGAGGACCGGAGCCTCGACGAACTGCGACGCGAGATCGAGGACATCGACCGAGAGATCGTCGAGTTGATCGCCCGCCGGACGTACGTCGCCGACACCGTGGCGGCCGTGAAAGAGGAGCGCGACCTCCCGACGACCGACGAGGGCCAGGAGGAGCGCGTCATGGAGCGCGCCGGCGAGAACGCCGAGCGCTTCGACGTCGACGCCAACCTCGTGAAGGCGATCTTCCGGCTGCTGATCGAGCTGAACAAGGTGGAGCAGCGGGAGAATCGCTGAACTGCGACGGCCTAGTTCACGCTCCTCGAGAGCTCGGCTCCGGCCTTGAACTTCACCTCGTTCGACGCGCTCTCCGCACTCACCAGGTGAAGCGCCGGCGCATCTAACGGGCAGTGCGTCACCACGACTTCGCCGCCAGCCTCACCGGTCTCTCCGCAGGAATCGCCGTCTCCCCGAGAGGAACCGTCGTCGCCCCAACAGTACACTTCCCCGCCGGCAGCCTCCGAAAGCGTCCCGGCCTCGACCATCTCGTCGACGGTCCCCGACGCTATCCGCGCCCGCCGCCGGGCCCGTTCACCCGATAGCGACCGCGACACCAGATCCTCGTACCCGTCGCCACCGGTGTCGGCGGCATCCGACCAGCAGAAATACAGCGGGAATCGGTATCGGGATTCGTGGCGGCAACCCGTTCGGAAACGGGTCCCAGTCGTCTCATTCCCGACCGTCTTTCGGCGGCCGCTCGGACAGCCGGTCGAACCGGTCTTGGGCGGCCTCGGAACGGGACTCGGTGAGGTCGGGGTCGTACGTCGCGGTCGCGATCGACCCGTCCTCGATCCGCACGTCCAAGATCGCGTCCGCGTGCCGGCCCTCGTCAGGCAGCCGGTCGGCGTCGAGGACGGCGTCGCCCACGTCGTCGCCGTCGCGCTCGAAGAAGACGGTCGCGAGCCCGTCTTCGATCGCGTCGACGACCGCCGTGTACGTCCCGTCGGCGAGATCGATCCGGCTCATTCGTACGACTCCGTTAGCACGCGGTCCCCGGTAGCGTTTTCGACGATCACCGTGTCGCCGCCGTTGTTCCAGACCGGCGAGCCGGCGCCCCAGTAGAGCTCGTCTCCGGTGTCGGTGCCGCTCCCCGTCCTGAGCGTCAGCGTCTCGTCGGGGGCGAGCGTCACGCCGTCCGGGACCGTGTACCGCTTCCCGGCCTCGTCCTCGACGGCCCACCCCGACAGGTCGAGCGTCTCCGTCCCCGCGTTCTCGAAGACGACGTACTCGTCGTTGAGGTTCTCCCGGTCGTCGCCCTCGGCGTCGGCGTGGATCGTCGCGACCGCGAGCGTGCCGTTCGATTCCCCCGCCGTCTCGTCGTCGCCGTCCGAGCCGTCACCGTCCGAGCCGTCGCTGCCCGAGTCATCTGTGCCGTCGCCGCCGTCGGTGACGGCGACGGCTCCGTCACCGGTTACCTGTGCCCGTTCCACCGCGTCGCCGCTCGTCCCGGGGTCGACCGGGTCGCCGTCGCGGAGCGACTGCGGCTCCGTCGGCGCCTCCCGCTGCGTTCGTATCGAGACGTTCGTCCCGTCGCTGACGAAGACGACGTCGCCGTGCGTCGCCGTCCAGTACGTCGGCACCGACCGGTCGCCGAGGCGCCGGAGGACCTCCTCGTGCGGGTGCCCGTACTGGGAGTCGTAGGCGCTCGAGACGACCGCGACCTCCGGGTCGACCGCGTCGAGGAACGCCTCGCTCGAGGAGCTGCTCGACCCGTGGTGTCCCGCCTTCATAACCGTCGCCCGGAGCTCCTCGCCGTACGTCTCGACGAGGTACGTCTCCTGGTCGTCCTCGGCGTCGCCGGACAGCATGAAGCTCGTCTCGCCGTGCGTGAGTTTGAGGACGATGCTGTTCTCGTTGCGGGCCTCGTTCTCGAGGTACGGCTCGGGGGGACCGAGCACGTCGACGGTGACCTCGCCGAAGTCGATCGCGTCGCCCTCCCGCGTCTCGTACAGCGTCACGTCGTGCTCCTCGACCGCGTCGAGGTACTCGCCGTACGTCTGGGTGCTCGCCGCGATCCCCGGGTCGTAGACGGCGCCGACCCCGTCGGCCTCGGTCTCGTAGTAGTCGATGATCGCCGCGTTCCCGCCGATGTGGTCCGCGTCGTTGTGCGAGGTCACGAGGCGGTCGATCCGCTCGACGCCGTGGGTCCGGAGGTACTCGAGGACGTGTTCCCCGTCGTCGTTGTAGTGGCCCGTGTCGACGAGCATCGTCTCGCCGTCCGGCCCGACGACGAGCGTGCTCACGGACTGCCCGACGTTGATGTAGTGGACTTCGAGGGAGCCGTTCGCCGTCGCGACGTCCGACCCGTCGCCAGACGCCGGATCGGTGGCCGTCGGATCGCCGAACGACGCGCCCGCACACCCGGCGAGAGCGACGACGAGCACCACGAGGAGGACGCGGGAGAGCGCCCGAGAACGTGTCATTACGCCCCATGCGTGACGTCGGCTTGTAAAGCTGATCGAAGGTGAAACGAATCCGTTACGTCGCCCGGTGAGACCGACGGGCCGAGACCGACGGCCGAACGCCGTCTCTCCCCGCGGCTCGAACCGGGCGTCCGCGAGGGGCGTCCGCGTGGGGATTTTTGTCCGCGCGCTCCCGAGTCTGAGACGACATGCCACGAGAGCTGGTCTCCCATCGCGACGGTCACGTCTACGAGTTCGCACCGGAGATGGAGCCCGTCTACGAGGCCGCGGACGGCGAGTCGCTCACGATCGAGACGATCGACAGCCTGAACGGGGCGATCCAGACCGACGACGACCTCCTCGACGCCATCCCCGAGGAGGTGAACGCGGCGACCGGTCCGATCGCCGTCGAGGGGGCCAGCCCCGGCGACGTGCTCGCGGTCGAGATCGAGGCGGTCCGCGTCACCGAGGACGTCGGGCGAGTTCTCACGGCGCCCGGATTCGGGCTCCTGCAGGACGACCCGGAGATCGAACACCCGGCGACGCGGGTCACCGAGGTCGACGCCGAGGGCACCGGAAGTGAAGGCGGCGCAGGCGAGAGCGGCGGGGGCGGCGCGAGCGGCGGGTCGGTCGAGTTCGAGGGGATCGACGTTCCGATCGACCCCGTGATCGGGACGATCGGCGTCGCCACCGCGGAGGAGTCGGTGTCGACGCTCACGCCCGACGACCACGGCGGCAACCTCGACACGACCGACATGACTGCCGGGACGACCGCGTACTTCCCCGTGTTTCAGGAGGGCGCGATGCTCGCGATGGGCGACTCGAAGGCCGCGATGGCCGACGGCGAGATGTGCGGGACCGGCGCCGAGATCGGCACCGAGATCGACGTGACGGTCTCGGTGGTCGAAGACCCCGCGGTCGGGCTCGACCGCCCGCTCGTCGACACCGGCGACGCGGTCAAGACCGTCGCGAGCGCCGGGACGATGGAGGAGGCCGTCGAGCTCGCGAACCGCGACGTCGTGCGGCTGCTGGCGCACGACCACGGCTTCTCTAGGACCGAGGCGTACCTGTTCTCCAGTCTCGTCGGCGGGCTGGAGATCAGTCAGGTTGTCGACCCACAGGTGACCGCGCGGAACGCGGTCCCGAGCGAGTACCTCGCCCTCCCGTTCTGACCGGTCACTCGTCGCCGGTGCGACCGCGCTCCGCGAGGCGCCGCGCGGCGTCGCTCAGTGCGCTCGTCGGTCGATCTGCGCCCTCTTCGGCCTCGGGGGGCTCGCCGTCGCCGTCCGTGTCGACGATAGCGCCGTCGCCGTCCGTGTCGTCGACAGCACCGTCGCCGTCCGCGTTGTCGATAGCGCCGTCGCCGGATGCGACGCCGACCTCGGTCGGGTCAGCGTCGGGCGGGTAGCTCCTTTCTGCCGGGGGGACGAAGGCGGTCTCGACGGCGCGGACTATCTCCCGGACGCTCTCCTCGTCGAGCCGGTCGGCGTACGCCTCGCGGATCAGGTCTGGGACGGCGTAGGCGTAGTGTCCGCGTCCGGCGTGTCGGATGAGTCCCGCCCGTCGAATCGGTCGATGACGGCTGTAGGCGTGCCCCGAGTCGCCGTCGCCGCCGGCGTCGATGTGGGCGGCGACGGGGTCGCTGACGCCCTCGCGGCGGTAGTGGCGGAGCATCCCCCGCGACAGCTCCGGGAGGGCCTCGATCCGGCCGCGGAGCTCCTCGATCACCGCCTCGCGGGTGCCGAGTTCGACGGCGTCGTCGAAGCGGAGCGCGCTCTCGGCGACGTCAGCGCGCGTCACGGGCTCGACGTCGTCCTCGGGCGGCGCCTCGGCGTCCTCGGGGTCGCCGTCGGCGGTGTCGGCCTCACCGGTGTCGTCGGTGACGTCTTCGGCGCCGACGGCGGCGTCAACGGGGGCGGCGTCGGCGTCCGATTCCCCGCCGCCGTCTCTGGTCGCGGCGACCGCCTCGTCGTACGACTTGAGCACGGACTGGTCGTCGTCCTCGCCGTTTCCGCGGTCGCCGGCCACGGACCGCCCACCGTCGACCGGGGAGTGCCCGCTCCCGCCGCGGTAGGGCGCCTCGGCCTTCCCGAGGAGCGCCTGCGCGAACTGGTCGGCCATGTTGCTCAGGTCGCGGGCCTCCTCCAGCTCGCGCTCGAGGTCGGCGATCCGCTGGTCCTTCTTGTCGAGCTTCTGTCTGAGGTCGGCGATCTCGGACTCGCGGCGCTCCGTCTCGTCGGAGATGGACTGGAGCTCGCCGACGAGGTCGCTGGAGACCGACTTGAGCTCCGGGCGCTCGAAGTCGTCGAGGCCGGGGGTCGCGCCCGCGTCGAACGTCTCCTTGCGGTGGAACTGGATGCGGCGGATCGACTCGTCCCAGTCGGTCATCAGGAACGCCTCGCCGTCGCCCAGATCCTCGACCGCGCTCGAGTATTTGGAGCCGAGTATCCGCCCGACCACCTTCGTGTCGTTGTCCCAAGTGAGCCGGTGCCAGCAGAGCCAGTCGCACTGTGTGATGAAGTCCTTCTTGACGTCGGCCGGGCGCTGGCTGATCCCGACGATGCCGAGGCCGTGCTTCCGCCCGCGCTTGCCGACCTTGATCAGCATCTTCCCCGTCTCGTCCATCCCGCCGCCCTCGGGGATGTACTCGTGGCACTCCTCGACGACGAGGAGGAAGGGCTTCTTCATGCGCTTCTCCTTCGCGAACAGCTGCTTGACGACTTCGAGGAGGAGCTCGTTGGCGGTCTCCTCCTCCAAGTAGCCGGAGACGTCGAGGATGATCGGGACGTTCTGTTCTAAGGCGAGGTTCGCGAGCTTCTCGGCGTGCTCCGGGGAGACGACGATGTCGCACTCGTCGTCGGCGCCGGCGTGGAGAATTTCATACTCTTCCTTAAGTCCGTAATATTCCCCGTCAGTGTCCACGATCATGACAGGAAATCCGTTAGATAGCAGATTTTCAATCACGACGGACGCGGTGTTACTCTTGCCGGACCCGCTTTTGCCCGTTATAAAAGACCGGCCGGTGAGCACGTCGACCACCGGGAGTTCGACCGGAGCGCCGGGTTCCGCCGTCGCGTCGCCGCCGATCCCCTCGCTGACGTCCGCGACGTGGATCGTCTCCTCCTCGCTCATACCCGTGAGAGGTGGCGCCCGCCTCATAAACCATCGCCTCGGTCGTCGGCCGGTCGCCTCGTCCCTCGACCGGTCGCGTCGGTCGTGGATGGCTCGTACTTCGAGGTCCGCAAAACGTATGCCGCCGCCGGGAGTCGGACAGCGCATGGACACCGAAAACACCCTCCTCAACGCGGTGGTCGGCGCTATCGCGTCGGCCCTCCTCTCGTTCACCGGTATCTCACCCCTCCTCGGCGGCGCGGTCGCCGGGTATTTAAACGGCGACGACGGGCTGCGGGTCGGCGCGCTCTCCGGCGCGATCGCGTCGATCCCGATCGTCGGGCTGCTGTTGCTCGTGCTGGTCGTTTTCCCGCTTTTGGGGTTCTTCGCGTTCCCGGCCGAGATCGGGATCGCAGCCGGGGGGATCTTCCTCCTCGGGGCGATCGCCGTGCTGGGCGGCGTCGCCTACACCGTCGTGTTGAGCGCGCTCGGCGGAGTACTGGGCGTGTACGTAAAAGACGAACTGTAAGTCGGTCGCTGTTATGAGTGGTCGAGCTCGGATCCGCTGAGAACACCTCCGAAGCCCCAGCCGCTTACTTATAAATAGTCGCTAGCGAACCGGCGACAAACACCTCCGAAGCCCCAGCCGCGAGGACAGCGCACGCTCGCTGTCGTTCGAAAGGCGCTCTGCGCCTTTCGTGATGACGAGACGCCAAAGGCGTCTCGAACCACGCTCCTCACTCGGTCGCTCACTCCGTTCGCTCCCTCGTTCCGGTGCTTACGTCGTCATCAGAACGCGAAGCGTTCTGATTGGCTCACGAGAGCAAAGCTCTCGTGAACGCTTGCGCTGTCCTCGCGGCTGCCCCTTCGAGTCCCGCCCCGCACCGCCCAGCACAGCACCTCACGCCTCCCCAGCCTCGTCGGCGGTCCTCCGCTTCGCTCCGGACCGCCGACTCCCTCGCGCGAGCTGACTCGCGGCCGCCGGTGGCGGCCGCTCGCAGGCACGCGCCACCGCACTGTCTATTATAAAGAAGGTGTGCGAGAATCACCCGCTACGCCGAGAGTGGACGACTTAGTGCTCGCCGCCGGTCCCGCGCCGGTCGGAGTCGAGGTCGATGTCGAGGTCGTCGAGCAGTTCCTCGGCCTCCGCGCGCTTCTCCTGGTGGTCCTCGAGGAACTCCCGCATCAGCTCGGCGGCCTGCTCCTTGCAGCCGCCGCAGAGGCGCTCGCCGTTGACGCACTCGGAGTAGACGGTCCTCGTCAGCTCGTCGTCGTCGCCCGCGAGCAGGTAGGCGTACAGCTCGTAGACGGGGCACTCGTCGGCCTCGCCGCCGAGCTCGCGCTGCTTCTCGGCGGTGTCGCGGCCGCCCGTGGTCGCCGCCTTCACCTTGTCGTAGCCGTCCGCGGGGTCGTCGAGCAGCGAGATGTGGCTCGCCGGGATCGACGAGGACATCTTCCCGCCGGTGAGCCCGGTCATGAACCGGTGGTAGATCGAGGAGGGCTGCCGGAAGCCGAACCCGTCGTGGTCGATCTCGACCTCGCGGGCGACCGACTCGGCCTCGCCGCGGGTGAGGTCGAAGGCGTCGACGTGCCCCTCGAACACGCGCTTCTCGCCGTCGACCGCCTCGATCAGGGCCTCGAACGCCTCGTCGGTGGCGTTGCGGTCGAAGAACCGCACGCGGGGGCGGAGCGGCTCCTTCCCGCCCGCCCGGAGCTTCTCGAGGGCGGTCGACTTGGCGGCCGCGAGGTCGGGGGCGTCGTCGGTGTCCTCCTCGGCGTCGTCCGCCCCCGACTCCGGCGGCTCGTAGTCGGCGAGCCACTCGGCGGCGTCTTCACAGCGCACGTCGGTGTCGGCGTCGTCGACCTCGCCGCCGTCGTCCCCCGCGCTCCCGGCCGCGAGCGCGTCGTAGGCGGCCCGAACGAGCTTTCGCTCGTCGTCGTCGAGCTCGAAGCTCGCGAACGCCTCGGTCACCTTGAAGTAGCGCACGCGGGTCGCCAGGTCGCGGGTCAGCCGGACGTGCGGGTCCTGGTCCGGACCGACCGGGATGACGGTCGGCTTCGGCTCGTCGACGAGCTGCGGGTAGAGGATGTCCGCGGTCTGGGTCACGACGCTCTGCATGTGCGAGATGTTGGTCTCGCCGTCGAAGCCGTAGATCGCCTCGAACTCCGAGAAGTTCGCCTTCGAGCCCAGCTCGAAGCCGAGGTCCTGCACCGCCCGGTTGTCGGACTGCCGGTACAGCTCGCCGTCCTCGGCGTCGAAGCCGAGCGCGAGCAGGCTGAGGAGGTAGTTGCGCGCGTGCTCGTCGATCTCGTCCCACGACATCCCCCGGGCGGAGTGGGCCTCGAGGTCGGCGATCAGCCCGAAGGCGTCGCCGCCCTGCTGTTGGTGCCAGATGATCTCGTCGAAGACGAGCTTGTGGCCGATGTGGGGGTCGCCGGTGGGCATGAACCCGGAGAGCGCGGCGAACGGCTCGTCGTTCGCCATCGCCTCGGCGACGGCGTCGTACTCGCGGTGCCCGAAGATGACACCGCGGCGCATCAGGTAGTGCGGGTCGGCAACGTCGTCGGCCACGTCGTCGAACGCCTCGATGCCGAACTCCTCGAAGAGGTCCGCGTAGTCGCCGACCGACGCCGACCCCCACGGGTCGAGCGCGACGTCCTCTGTCGGTCCGTCCGCGCGCTCCGTCCCGCCGTCGGTGCGGGACGATCCCGGGGTCTCGTCGCGGGGACCGCCCGCCGCCGACCCCGTCTCCTCGGGGGTGTCCTCGTCCATACGTCTCCTCCCGTCGGTCGACGCAAAAACCGTTCGCTTGCGCGTCAGGACGTGGCATACGAAGGTGGAGACGCGGATGGTGGTGAGACCGGCGTCGCAGATGTGGTCGCACTCAGTTCGGTCGTTTGTTTGTAAACGGTTGACTCCGTATTGTCGGTGGACACCGCCGAAGCCCCAGCCGCGACGGCTCGCGCGGCTCGCTACGGTCCTCGGTCACTCGCTTCGCTCGTTCCCTGCGGTCCTTGCGTCGCCGTGCGTCGCCCTCGCGGCTGCCCCTTCGAGTCCCGCCCCGCACAGCGACCGCATCCTCACGCCTCCCCAGCCTCGTCGGTCGCCCTCCGCGTCGCTCCGGGCGACCGACTCCCTCGCACGCGCTCCTCACGGCCGTTTATAAACGGCCGCTCGGAGGCGCGCGCCGCCGCGGTATGGATTTATAAATACGTGTCGCGGTCGCGACGCTCACTCGTCGTCGGAATCGCGCCCGGTCACCTTCCGGATGCAGGAGGAGCCGAACGGACCGAGCTCGCCGGCGTCGAGTTTCACGAAGTGGCCGGTCGTGATGCCGGTCCCGCACCGGCGACACTCGAACTCGCCCTCCCGCTGGACGACTTGGCTGTCGTAGTTGACGTAGGTGCCGCCGCGCTGGACTCTGAGACGTGCGTCCTCGCGTTCGATGACGCCGCGCTTCTCGGCGGCGTCGAGGATCTCCCGGGTGAGCGCGGGGCTCGTCGTCACCGTCTCGATCCGGTCGATCGCGTCCGGCAGCGGGAGCTCCTCGTGCTCGAGGTGCGCGAGCAGCTCGACGCCGAGCTCCAGCTTCTCCTCCCGGGACGCCGGCTCGTTCACGCCCGGCGAAACGACTCGGACCCTCTTAAGTCGGCCGGGAGACGGCGGGGCGAGTGCGGAGCGGGGGGCGCCGGCCGCCCTGCCGCCGTTGGCCCGCGATGTAGTAAGACAGTTACCACGCGGGGCGCTGGAGGGCGTATGGACGTACTGGAGGTCGCGGCGCGGGCGACCGAGACGGGGCCGGTGTGCGACGCCTGTCTCGGCCGGCTCGTCGCCGACCGGAGCTTCGGGCTGTCGAACGCCGAGCGCGGCTCGGCGCTGCGCGTCTCGATCGCGCTGCGCGACGACGAGGACCACGAGCCGGTCGAGACCGCGGACTGCTGGGTCTGTGAGGGACGCTGCACCGAGTTCGACGAGTGGGCCGAGCGCGCCGCCGAGGCGATCGAGGGGATCGAGTTTTCCACCTACAACGTCGGCACCCGCCCCCCGCCGCTGATCGAGGAGAACGAGGCGCTGCTCCGCGCTGACGCCGGCCTCGACGAGGACGCGGGCGAGCCGTTCAAGTCGGAGTTCAACCGCGAGGTCGGCAAGCGGTTCGGTCGGCTCACGGGCGCGGAGGTCTCCTTCGACCGGCCCGACGTGCAGTTCACGATCGACCTCGCGGAGGACGCGCTCGACGCGAAGGTGAACTCGGCGTTCGTCTACGGGCGCTACCGGAAGCTGGAGCGCGACATCCCCCAAACCGAGTGGCCCTGCCGCGAGTGCAAGGGCTCCGGCCGGCAGGGCGCGGACCCCTGCGACCACTGCGGCGGCTCCGGCTACCTCTACGACGACAGCGTCGAGGAGTACACCGCGCCGATCGTCGAGGACGTGATGGACGGCACGGAGGCGACGTTCCACGGCGCGGGCCGCGAGGACGTCGACGCGCTGATGCTCGGCACCGGCCGCCCCTTCGTGGTCGAGGTCGAGGAGCCGCGGCGGCGCCGGGTCGACGTCGAGCGCCTCCAGAGCGACATCAACGCCTTCGCCGACGGCGCCGTCGAGGTCGAGGGGCTCCGACTCGCGACGTACGACATGGTCGAGCGCGTGAAGGAGCTCGACGCCGCCAAGCGCTACCGCGCGCAGGTGACCTTCGACGCCGACGTCGACGCCGACGCGCTGGCCGCCGCGGTCGACGAGCTGGAGGGGACGACCGTCGAGCAGTACACCCCGAACCGGGTAGACCACCGGCGCGCGAGCATCACCCGCGAGCGCGACGTGTACGAGGCGACCGCTGAGCTCGACGACGCGCGCCACGCGACCGTCGAGATCCACGGCGCCGGCGGGCTCTACATCAAGGAGCTGATCTCCGGGGACGAGGGCCGGACCGAGCCGAGCCTGGCCGGGCTCCTCGGGGTCGGCGCCGCGGTGACCGCGCTCGATGTCGTCGCCGTCGAGGGCGAAGAGGAGCCGTTCGAGCACGCCGAGTTCTTCCGGGACTGACGCCGCTCGCGGCGACCGGGGCGGCTGAGCGGCGCGGACCAACGGGATTTATCGGACGCGCGTCAGACAGTAGGGGTATGCACGGGAGCGACGCGGACGAGGCGAGCGCCGAGTCGCCGGTGGCCGACGACCGGATCGGGAACCGGATCGGCGAGCCCGTCGTCGAGCCGGCCGTCAGGGAGGCGGCCGAGTCGACCGAGACGGCGGCACACGCCCGTCTGAAGGGAGTCGACCGGGCGACGCGCCCGGATCGGGTGTCTTCGATCCTGGTTGCGGTGGGCGCCGGTCCCCACACCGGGGCGACCGTCGACGTGGCCCGCGAGATCGCCGACGCGACCGGCTCGTGGCTCGAACTGTTCCACGTCGTCCCCTCCGACGAGGCGCTCGTGGACGGGGACGCGACGGCGGTCGACGACGCCGACAGCGACGAGTACGCCGCCGCCGGCGACCGCCTCCTCTCGGCCGCCCGCGACCGCCTCGGCGGCTTCGACCGGGTTGACCGCTGGCTCGTCGAGGACCGCACCGCGGCGGGGGCGATCGTCGAGCAGTCCCCGTACTACGACCTCGTGGTCGTCGGCGCCCCCACGACCGGCACCGTCGGGCGGTTCGTGTTCGGCTCCACGACCGACACCGTGATCGACGACGCCGAGGTCCCGGTGGTCGTCGTCGAGGCGGACGGGGCGACCGCGCTCGACGTCGCGTAGGCCGGGGCGGATTCGCGCTTCCGGTTTAAAAATAATATATAAAAGTAAAGTGGCCATGCCACGGAGCCACCGGTATGGCCGACGAAGCGATCGACGACGTGGACAGGGCGATCCTGTACGCGTTACAGGAAGACGCGCGGAACACCTCGTCCGGTGACATCGCCGAGCGGGCCGGGACCTCGGACAGCACCGTCCGCAAGCGCATCCAGCGCCTCGAGTCCGACGGGGTGATCAAGGGGTACAGCGCCGAGGTCGACTACCAGCGGTCGGGGTACCCGCTCCGGATGCTGCTCTACTGCACCGCGTCGATACCCGAGCGCGGCGAGCTGCTGCCGGAGATTCTCGAGGTCGACGGCGTCGTCTCGGTCCAGGAGCTGGTCACCGGCGAGCAGAACCTCCTCGTGACGGTCGTCGGCGAGTCGGACGACGACATCACGCCCGTGGCACAGGAGCTACTCGACATGGGGCTCACCGTCGCCGACGAGGTCCTCGTGCGGAGCCACGAGACGACGCCGTTCGGGACGTTCGACGCCGAGACCGACTCCTAATCCGCGATCAGTTTAAAATCCGGGTTAAATAACGACGCGGTCGACGTCGAGCGCGCTCGCGCGACGGACGACGGCTCGCACCGGGTCCTCGGTGTCGACCAGGTTGTCCGAGCCGCCGTCGATGACGACGAGCGCCGCCCGGCGACCGGGCTCGATGACGCCGCAGTCGAGCCCCGCGATCTCGGCGCCGGCGGCGGTCGCCATCCGGAGGACTTCCCGGTCGGTCACGTCGAACCGCTTCGCCGCGTTCGCCATCTCGCGGAACATCGACGGGGAGTTCAGCATGACGTTGTCCGTGCCGAGCGCGACCGTCGCGTGATCGAGCAGCTCTCGGATCGGCGGGTCGCCGACGCCGAGAACGGTGTTCGCACGGGGGCAGACGGCGATCGGCACCGACTGCTCAGCGACGCGGTCGAGGTGCTCTCGCTCCGCGTGCACCATGTGGACGAGCAGGTCCGGCTCCAGGTCGAGCGCCGGGTGGATGTCGGTCGCGTCCGGCTCGCCGGCGTGGATGGCGAAGGGGACGCCCCGCTCCGCGCAGGCGGCGCGCTCCGCGTCGAACGCGTCGTCGTTCGCGCCGGACGCGCCGTATCCGTCGGCGACATCGAGGACGGCGGGGTCACCGCTCCCGAAGACGAACGGGTCGACGTCGAGGGGCGCCGCCGCCTCGCGGAGCGCCCGCGCCCCGGGCACCCCGTTCTCGCGGAAGTCCAGACAGGAGACCGTCCCCGTCCGCCGCATGTATCGGAGCGTCCGGCGCATCGCCGACACGAGCTCGGCGCGGTCGGCGGCCGCGAGCCGCCGGTGTTTCAGGCTCTCCGGCGGGGCCACCGCCTCGTCGAGCGACAGCCCGACGGCCGCCTCCTTCGCGACGGAGTCACCCAGGTGCGTGTGCGCGTTGACGAACGCGGGCGCGATGATGTCGGTCGACCCCGTTTCGACCTCCTCGACGGCCTCGATCCGGCCGTCCTCGACAACGACGCGGCCGCGAGTCGGCTCGAACGACTCCCCGGCGAGGACGGTCCCCGTTATCTCCTCCATACCGACAGTGCGGATCGGAGAACGATATGGTTTTCTGAACGCGGATCGCGAACGAACCGTGAACGAGGTCGACGAACGGGAGCGGATCAGTCGCGGCGGCGAGACTGCGACGGCCGGTCCGAGCCGGCCCGCGGACCCGTCACCACCCTTCTCCTTGCCTAGTCCCCTCTGCCGCCGCCAATAACTATAATGTTCTATAATGTAGTTATATCGAACGAATTGTGAAGATAAATAGATTTAATACACAATCTGTTCTCAAAGCGGAGTGAAGACGACCAGAATCGGCCCGGCGGAGTCACGTCGGCTGCCGAGAACGGTCGCACGGACTGAACGATGTCAGGGTCTACCTCGAAACCGGCGGTCGGAGCGCTCCCGGACACGACGGCCGAGAGGCCGGTCGTGCCCGTCGCACTCACGTGGCTCGCGTGGTCGCTGTTCGCCGCGAGCGTCGCCGCGCTCGTCGGCCGAGTTCGGTTCGGGTTCGCTCCGGAGATCCCCGGGGTCGTCGCCGTCGACGGGCTGACCGTCCTGATGTGGGTCGTCGTCGCCTTCTTCGGCGGCGTCGTCCACAGCTACTCGCGCCGCTACATGGCGGGGAGCGCCCACGAGACGGAGTTCTTCCTCACCGTGTTCGGGTTCGTAACGGTCGTGATGACGCTCGTCGCGGCCGACCACCTCGCCCTGTTCGGACTGCTGTGGCTGGCGATGGGGCTGGCGATGGCGAGGCTGATCGGCATCGTCGACGGCTGGGAGCAGGCGCGGGCGGCCGCGGCGGTCGCCCGGCGGTACTTCGTCGCCAGCAGCGCGCTCCTCGGCGTCGCGCTGGCGGCGCTCTGGTGGGCGACCGGCGCGACGACGGTATCGGGCGTCGCCGCGGCCGCCGACGCGCTCGGCGGGCCGATATGGCTCGTCGCCGCCGGCTCGCTCGTCCTCGCGGCGATGATCCAGTCCGCCCTCGTGCCGTTCCACGGCTGGCTCCTCTCCTCGATGACCGCGCCCACGCCGGCGTCGGCGCTGATGCACGCCGGCTTCGTCAACGCCGGCGGCGTCCTCCTGTTACGCTTCGCGCCGGTCGTCACCGGCGACGCGACCCTCATGCTCGCGATCGTCGCGGTCGGCGCGGCCAGCGCGCTGCTTGGGAAGCTCCTCAAGTCCGTCCGCCCGGACGTTAAGAGCAAGTTGGCCTGCTCCACGGTGGGGCAGATGGGATTCATGATCATGCAGGCCGGCCTCGGCTTCTTCGGGGCCGCGATCACCCATCTGATTCTGCACGGGTTTTATAAGGCGTACCAGTTCCTCGGCGCGGGCGGCGGGATCGAGCGGACGAGCCCGGCCGAGAAGGCGAAGGACGCGACCGGCGGATTCCGCGTCCTCGATCTCGCCGTGACGCTGGCGACCGGACTGGCGGGGGGCGCGGTCTTCGTGCTGCTGACGGGGAAAGGGACGAGCGTCGACAGCGGTCTCCTGCTCGTCCTGTTCGTGGTTTTCACTACCCTCCACGCGGCGCGCGGCGCGGTCGGGCACGCCGAGCTCCCGGCGGGGGTCCGCTACGGCGCGGTCCCGCTGGCCTTCCTTCCGGCAATCACCGTGTACGCGCTGGTGTACAGGGCCGTTTCGACGCTCTTGGCCGGGCTCCCGGTCGTCACCGCGCCGACCGAGCTGACCGCGGTCCACGGTCTCGTGGCCGTCGCCTTCCTCGCGGCGTACCTCGCGATGGAGGCCGGCGTCCACGAGCGCAGCCGGCGCCTCTACGTCGCGCTGCTGAACGCGGGGCACCCGTCCCCCGGTACCGTCCTGACGAACACCGGAGAGTACGACGACGGAGGCGCCTAATGAGCACCGAATCAACCATCGACGACAGCGTCATCCACGACAGCATCGACGAGGCGGCGGCGACGGTCGGGTCGGTCTGGCCGATCCACTCGTTCGTGACCGCCAACCCCCTTTCGGGGTTCGAGAACGTGCCGTTCGACGAGGCGGTGACGCAGGCGGCCGACCTGCTGGGCGGCCGCGGCTACCCGAGCCGGGAGGCGTTCCGGGCCGCGCTCGACGACGGGCGGATCGACCGGGAGACGCTCGAGTCGGAGCTCGCTGACCGCGGCTACGAGGCCGACCCGGAGACGCTGCTGGAGCGCGTGGACGCCGCGGTCGAGTCGGCGCCGTCTGACGAGGACGCGGCCCCGTCTGACGAGGGGGCCGAGCGGGTCGACCACGTGCTGACGAAGTGGCTCTCGGCCTTCCTCGACGAGGGACACGCCGCGTGGTCGATGCCGGACCGCGACGACGGGTTCTACGCCGCCTTCCGCGAGGTGGCGGCACACGACGCCGCGGTCCCCGACGAGGGGATCCTCGCGTCGCTCCCCGAGACCCCGACCGAAGCGATCGAGGCCGTCCTCGACCCGTACCCGGAGAGCCAGTGGGTACCGATCTTCGAGGCGCAGCTGGCCGCGCTCCCGGGGTGGACCGGCTTCATCAAGCGGCGCGCGGACGACGACGGCGCGTGGCAGTCGGCGTGCCCGATCACGCTGGCGGAGTACCTCGCGGTGCGTCTCGCGCTGCTCGACGGGTTCGGCGTCGAACTCGACGCCGCCACCGGCCCCGACGCCGCTGACGCCGACCCGGCCGACGAGCTCGCCGAGGCGTTCCTGAGCGCGTGGGAGGCGAGCTACCGCACCGAGGTCGTCGACCGCGTCGCCGCCGAGAGCCGGGCGTTGGCCGAGAGCGAGCCGGCAGCCGAGGGCGAGTCGCCGGCCGCGGGAGGCGGACCGTCGGACCGCCCCGACGCGCAGCTGGTGTTCTGCATCGACACCCGCTCGGAGGTGATCCGGCGTCACGTCGAGGCCGAGGGCGACTACGAGACCCACGGCTACGCCGGCTTCTTCGGCGTCCCGATGGAGTATCAGGGGTACGACGCCGAGACGTCGGTCGACGCCTGTCCGCCGATCTTGGAACCGCAACACCGGATCAGCGAGATCCCGACCGAGCGGGAGGCGCGGGCGCGTCGCGACCGCCGGTCGAGCGTCCGCGAGGTCGCGGGCGAGGTCGTCAAGAAGCTGAAAACGAACCCCGCCAGCGCCTTCGGCTTCGTCGAGAACGCCGGGAGCGGCTACGGGCTCGCGCTCGCGGCCCGCACGCTCCTCCCGGGTCGCGTCCGCGACCTGCTGGGGGCCGCCGACGACGCGGTGCCCGACGACCGCGAGTTCTGCGAGCAGACCGTCCACCACCAGCACACTCACGCGGGCGACCTGCCCGTGGGGCTGACCGATGAAGAGAAGGTCGAGTACGCCGCGACCGCCTTCGAGCTGATGGGGTGGGAGGAGTTCGGCCGGCTCGTCGCCTTCGTCGGGCACGCGAGCGAGACGACGAACAACCCGTACGACTCGAGCCTGGACTGCGGCGCGTGCGCCGGCAACCCCGGCGGGCCGAACGCCCGCGTCCTCGCGTCGATCTGCAACGACGCCGGTGTGAAGGCGGCGCTGCGCGAGCGCGGCTTCGACGTCCCCGACGACACCGTCTTCCTCGCCGGCGAGCACAACACGACGACCGACGAGGTCGAGCTGTACGGCGACGTGCCGGAGAGCCACGCGGACGACCTCGCGCGGTTGCGCGCGGACCTCGACGCCGCCCGCGAGGGCGCGGCCGCCGAGCGCGCCGCGTCGATGGGTGCCGACGCCGTGGCGGGCGTCGAGGAGACCGAGCGCCGCGCCGGCGACTGGGCCGAGACGCGTCCCGAGTGGGGGCTGGCCGGCAACGCCGGCTTCGTCGTCGGGCCCCGCGAGCTGACGAGCGACCTCGACCTCGACGGCCGCGCGTTCCTCCACTCGTACGACTGGTCGACCGACCCCGACGGCGACGCGCTCGAGTCGATCCTCGCGGGGCCGATGGTCGTCACCCAGTGGATCAACGCCCAGTACTACTTCTCGACCGTCGACAACGCGGCCTACGGGAGCGGGTCGAAGGCGACGCAGAACCCCGTCGGCAACGTCGGCGTCTACCAGGGCAACGGCGGCGATCTGATGACCGGCCTCCCCCGCCAGTCGCTGATGGCCGACCACGAGACGCCGTACCATCAGCCGCTCCGGCTCTCCGCGGTCCTCCACGCGCCGGTCGAGCGCGTCACCGACGCCCTGGCCGACCACGACGAGGTGACCGAGCTGCTCGACAACGAGTGGCTCTCGCTGACGGTCGTCGACCCCACCCGGGACCACCGCGCGTTCCGGTACGAGCGCGGCATGGAGTGGGAGCCGATGTCCGAGCCGTCGGCGGCGGAACCGGAGGCACCGGCCGGGCCGGAAGCGACGAGTGACCCGGAGGCGCCGACCGAGCCGGAGGATCCGGTCGCCCCCGCGGCCGCCGACGACTGACGCGGGCGCGCTGCTCCATTTATAAGTGTGTGCGCAGACGGTACGACCATGTCGTCACCGCCGTTCATCGATCAGGCGTCGGGAGAGTTGGACCTCGGTCAGATCCTGTCGGAGGCGTTGCCGCTCGCCGGGCTCGTCATCCTGTTCGGAGGAGCGGCGCTGCTCCTGTTCCTTATCACGCTGCTTGTCGGCCCCGGAGGGCTGCTCGCGGGCCTCCTGACCGTCGCGTCGCAGTTCGTGCTGGCCGTCGGCGCGGGCGTCGTGCTGATGTACGTGATTGCGCGGGGGATCCAGCTCGCCGACGGGTGACGGGCGGCCGCGAGAGAGCGGGCGAGGCTTTCTCGCGGGGGCCTCGCGACCGCGCCCTCGATCGAGATATATCATTTATAATAATGTTAAAAATCGGGGGCAGCAGTCGGCATCTCGGATTGATGTCACGGGAAAAGAAAATTACATATGGGCGGTCGCGCGACGGTGACGCATGGTCGTAGTCACCAACCATGACTAACGTGCTCTCACTCGCACTCGTCGGTGCCGTGCCGATCGGCGTCGCGTTCGTGCTGCTCGCGGGGCTCCGTTGGTCCGCGGCGCGAGCGATGGGGGTCGGCTGGCTCCTCGCGACCGGTATCGGGCTCACCTACTGGGGCATGGAGCCAAACTGGCTTGTCGCGTCGGCGGTGTACGGGGTGCTCCAGGCCGTGGACATCATCCTCATCGTGTTCGGTGCCATCCTGCTGATGAACTACCTCGAAGGCAGCGGCGCCATCGCCACGATCCGGTGGTACTTCGGACAGATCGAGGAGGACCGTCGCATCCAAGTGCTCCTCGTCGGTCTCGGGTTCATGACGATCATCGAGGGGGCGGCCGGCTTCGGGACGCCGGGCGCGCTCGCCGCGCCGCTGCTCATCGGCCTCGGGTTTCCGCCGCTGGCCGCCGCGGTGTTCGGCCTCTTCTTCAACGCGCCGAACCCGCCGTTCGGGGCGGCCGGCACCCCCGTCATCGGGGGCACCGGCGCGGTCATCGAACCGGCGCTGTCGGGCTCGATGGGCGTCGGCGAGTTCCTCTCGATGGTCTCCGCCTGGAGCGGCGTGGTCACCGGAGTGACGTACGTCTTCTGGGGGCTGCTCGGCGTGTTCTTCCTGACCTACTGGTTCGGCGACGCCGACGGCGGACGGAGCGTTTCGCGCGCCGTGCGGAGCACCCTCCCCATCGCGCCGTTCGCGCTGCTCCTCGGCGCCGTCACCGGCGGGACGCAGCTCCTGATCGCGTGGTTCGTCGGCCCCGCGCTCCCCGACATCGCGGCCGGGTTCGTGGTGCTCGCGGTCGGCCTCCTGCTCGCGAACAACGACGTCCTCGTCCCGGAGCGCGAGTGGGACTTCCCCGACGAGTCGACGTGGACCGACACGTGGCTCGGCGGGCTGGAATTCGACGAGATCGCTCGGGACCGGCCGAGAAAAGAGATGCCCGTGCTGCTCGCGTGGACGCCGTACCTGCTCGTCGCGCTCGCGCTGCTCGTCACGCGCTGGCCGGACCTCACGGTCGGCGGCGTCGCCGTGCTCGGCTGGATCCAGAGCTTCACGGTCAGCCTCGACTCGATCCTAGGCACCGAGCTCGGCTACACCCTCCAGTACCTCTACCTCCCGGGGACGATGCCGTTCATCCCCATCGCGATCCTCACCGGTCTCCTCCACGGGATGGACGCCGACGAGATGGGGGCGGCCTGGCGACGCTCGGTGACGCAGGTCGCGCCCGCGGCGCTCACGCTGATCATCGCCGTCTCGATGACGCAGATCATGATCCAGTCGCAGACGAACACCGCCGACCTGCTCGGGATGATGGAGGCGCTGAGCCGCGCGCTCGCCATGGGCGCCGGCGGCCTGCTGCCGGTCGTTTCGCCGTGGGTCGGCGCCATCGGGTCGTTCATGACCGGCAGCAACACGTCGTCGAACATCCTCTTCAGCGTGCTCCAGTACAACGCCGCCGAGACGGTCGGGCTCTCCCGGACGATCGTCGTCAGCCTCCAGAACGTCGGCGGCGGCCTCGGTAACATGGTGTCGGTGCTGAACGTCGCCGCCATCTGCGGCGTCGTCGGGATCACCGGACGCGAGGGCGACCTGCTGCGGAAGGCCATCGTCCCGATGGCGCTGTTCGCGCTGTTCGCCGGGCTGTTCGGAATGCTGCTGACGTACGTCCTAGTCCCCGGCCTGTTCTGAGCCGGGGCCGGCCGTCGCTCGCTTCTCGTCGTGTGAACGCGTCCCGTCGCGGCGACAGGGTTAAATTAGTGTACAGACTTGTACATCACAACGCGAAGTAATACATCGGTGAACACTATGGATATCAACGACACGGTCGAACGCGTGACGGACGGGGCGGATCTGACTGTCGAGGAGTCGCGCGAGGCCGCGCGGCTGGTCTTCGAGGAGGCCACCGAGGCGCAGATCGGCGCGCTCCTCGCCGCCCTCCGGGCGAAGGGCGAGACGGAGGCCGAGATCGCCGGCTTCGCGCAGGGGATGCGCGACGCCGCCCGGACGATCGAGCCGGACCGCGAGCCCCTCGTCGACACCTGCGGGACCGGCGGCGACGACCACGACACGATCAACGTGTCGACGACCGCCGCCATCGTCGCCGCGGGCGCGGGCGTCCCGGTCGCCAAGCACGGCAACTACTCCGTCTCCTCCTCCTCGGGGAGCGCCGACGTGCTGGAGGTCGCGGGCGCCGACGTCGAGGCCGAGCCGCCGGCCGTCGAGGACGCCATCGAGGCCGACGGGATCGGGTTCATGCTCGCGCCCGTCTTCCACCCGGCGATGAAGGCCGTCATCGGCCCGCGCAAGGAGCTCGGGATGCGGACGATCTTCAACGTGCTCGGCCCGCTCACCAACCCCGCCGGCGCCGACGCGCAGGTGCTCGGCGTCTACGACCCCGAACTGGTCGGGACGATCGCCCGGGCGCTCGCGCACATGCCCGTCGAGCACGCGCTGGTCGTCCACGGCGCGGGGATGGACGAGATCGGGATCCACGACGAGACGGTCGTCGCGGAGGTCGAGGGCGAGGACGTCACCGAGTTCACGCTCGCCCCCGAGGACCTCGGGCTCGACCGCGCCCCGATCGAGGCCGTCTCCGGGGGGACCCCCGAGGAGAACGCGGCCGACCTGCGCGGGATCGTCGACGGCTCCGTCACGGGCCCGAAACGGGACCTGATCCTCGCGAACGCCGGCGCGGCGATCTACGTCGCCGGCGAGGCCGACTCCCTCGAGGCGGGCGTCGAGCGCGCCGCCGAGGCGATCGACTCCGGCGCGGCCGCCGAGAAGTTCGCGGCGCTGTGCGGCGACGGAGGAGCCCGGAAAACGGGGGCGACAGCGGGGCCGGAGGACGACGACTGATGGCCCGGGTGAAGATCTGCGGGCTCACGCGCGGCGCGGACCTCCGGGCCGCGATCGACGCCGGCGCCGACGCGGTCGGCGTGATCTCGGAGGTGCCGGTCGACTCGGGGCGCGAGATCGACCCCGCGACGGCGGCGCAACTGCTCGCGGACGTGCCGCCGTTCGTCACCGCGACGCTCGTCACGATGCCGGATTCCGCCGAGCGCGCGGTCGAACTGGTCCGGACGATCGGGCCCGACGCGCTCCAGCTCCACGGCGAGTGGACCGCCGACGAGATCCGGTACATCCGCGCGGAGACCGAGCGGAAGGTGCTGCTCGCGGTCGACGCCGACGACCCGGCCCGCGCCGAGGAGTTCGACGCCGTCACCGACGCGCTCGTGATCGACTCCACCGACGACGCCGGCGCCGGCGGCACCGGCGAGACCCACGACTGGGCGAAGACGGGCGACCTGGCGGCCCGGCTCACGTCGCCGGTCGTGCTCGCCGGCGGGCTCACGGCCGACAACGTCGCCGAAGCGGTCCGCGTCGCCGACCCGTTCGCCGTCGACGTCGCCTCCGGCGTCGAGCTCGCGGACGGCCGGAAGGACCACAACGCAGTGGCCCGCTTCGTCGCGAACGCGGGCCGGGAGATGGAGCTCGCATGAGCGACGACGGCTCCCCGCTGAACCGCTCGAAAGCCGCGTTCGTCGAGCTCGCCGCCGACGCCGAGCGCCCGGTCGTCGTCCGCGCGTCAGCGACGCTCGACGCCGACGTGACCCCGCTCGCGACGTACGCCACCCTCGTGGGCGAGGGGCCGTACGGGTTCCTCTTGGAGTCCGGCGAGAAGGTCGCCTCCAGCGACCCGGACGGCGCGTTCACGTCGGGCGGGAAGGCCGACCGGCACGCCCGCTACTCGTTCGTCGGCTACGACCCCGAGGCGATCGTCTCCGTCCACCCCGACCGCACCGACGTGACTCGGCTCGGCCCCGCGGCCGAGTTCGTCGGGGACGGATCTGAGAAAGAGATCGGCCCCGCCGCCGGCGACGCGGTCGACCGGATCCGCGCGGCGTTCCCGGACGTGAGCCTGCGCGGGTTCCCCGACACCGACCGCCAGATCCTCTCCGGCGGGTTCGTCGGCTTCCTCGCGTACGAGGCCGTCTACGACCTCTGGTTAGAGGAGGTCGGCGTCGAGCGGCCGGAGACCGAGTTCCCCGACGCCGAGTTCGCGTTAACGACCCGCACGGTCGTCTTCGACGAGAAGGAGGGGAGCGCCGAGCTCGTCTTCACGCCCGTGATCGGCGTCGACGACGACCCCGCGGCCGTCTACGACGACCTCGTCGCCGAGGCGGAGCGCGTGGGGGCGGAGCTGCGCGAGGCCGCGCCGCCGGAGCCCGACGGGATCCGCGTGGCGTCGGAGTCGGCCGACCCCCGCGAGGAGTACGAGGAGGCGGTCCGGACCGCCAAACGGCACGTCCTCGACGGCGACATCTACCAGGGCGTGATCTCGCGGAGCCGCGAGCTCCGCGGCGAGGTGGACTCGCTCGGGCTGTACGCGGCGCTCCGCGAGGTGAACCCCTCGCCGTACATGTACGTGCTGCGCCACGACGACCGGAGCATCGTCGGCGCGAGCCCGGAGACGCTGGTGTCGGTGCAGGGCGACCGGATCGTCTCGAACCCGATCGCGGGCACCTGCCCCCGCGGGACGAGTCCGGTCGAGGACCGCCGGCTCGCCGGCGAGATGCTCGCCGACCCGAAGGAGCGCGCCGAGCACACGATGCTCGTCGACCTCGCGCGCAACGACGTCCGGCGCGTCTCGGAGGCGGGCTCCGTCCGCGTCGAGGAGTTCATGAACGTGCTGAAGTACAGCCACGTCCAGCACATCGAGTCGACGGTCACGGGGACGATGGCGGCCGACGCCGACGCGTTCGACGCGACGCGCGCGACGTTCCCCGCCGGCACCCTCACGGGCGCGCCGAAGGTGCGCGCGATGGAGATCATCGAGGAGTTGGAGACCACCCCGCGGGAGGCGTACGGGGGCGGCGTCGGCTACTACGCGTGGACCGGCGACGCCGACTTCGCCATCGTGATCCGGACCGCGACGCTCGACGAGTCGCCGGCGGGCGCGAGCGACCCGGCCGAGACCGCGGTGACCGTCCGGGCCGGCGCCGGGCTCGTCGCCGACTCCGACCCGGCCGCCGAGTACGAGGAGACCGAACAGAAGATGGACGGCGTGTTGACCGCGATCGACCGGATCCGGGACGAGGAGTCGCCCGAGGACGACCCCCTCCCGGCCGGCGCGGAGGTCGACGAATGAACGTCGTCGTCGTCGACAACTTCGACTCGTTCACGTACAACCTCGTCGAGTACGTCTCGGACCAGACGCTCGGCGACGAGGGCGCGGCGGGCGACGGGGACGACGCCGGAGCCGAAGCGAGCGGCGAACCGGAGCCGATCGACGTGACGGTGTTTAAAAACACCGCGTCGCTCGCGGAGATCCGGGACGCCGAGCCGGACGCGATCCTCATCAGCCCCGGTCCCGGTCACCCGAAGAACGAGCGCGACGTGGGCGTGACGACCGACGTGCTCCGCGACCTCTCGCCCGAGGTCCCGACGCTCGGCGTCTGCCTCGGCCTCGAGGCCGCCGTGTACGAGTACGGCGGCACCGTCGGTCACGCCCCGGAGCCGATCCACGGGAAGGCGTTCCCGGTCGACCACGACGGGAAGGGGGTGTTCGCCGGGCTCGATCAGGGGTTCCGCGCCGGGCGGTACCACTCGCTGGCCGCCACCGAGGTCCCCGACGCCTTCGCGGTGACGGCGACGACGGACCACGAGGGCGACGAGATCGTGATGGGGATCCGCCACCGCGACCACCCGATCGAGGCGGTGCAGTTCCATCCGGAGAGCGTGTTGACCGCTGCGGGCCACGACCTGATCCGGAACTTCCTCGCGTCTATTTAAAAGGGACCCCTCGCGCTTCAGCGCGGGGAGGGCGTCAATCCGAGCCGTCGTCGGCCGAGCCGCCGGCGTCCGCTTCTTCGCCCGCGTCGTGGTCGTCTTCTTCCTCGCCCGCGTCTTCCGCCTTCACCTCCTCGCCGGTCTCGTCGACGCCCCGCCCGGCGAGCCCGACGAGGTGGCCGACCTCGGAGAGGATGATCTCGTCGACGCCGAGCCGCACCGCGTTCTCGGAGCCGGGCAGACAGAAGACGGGCGTGGCGGAGGCGATCCCGGCGGTCGCCCGCGAGCCGATCGTCCGCGTCCCGATCTCCTCCTGCGAGAGCCGGCGGAACAGCTCGCCGAAGCCGGGAAGCTTCTTCGCGAAGAGGCCGGCGACCGCCTCCGGCGTCACGTCGTCGGGCGTCACGCCGGTCCCGCCCGTGGTCACGACGACGTCCGTGTCCTCGCGGCGGGCCAGCCGGTCTACCGTCCCCTGGACGCTGTCGTACTCGTCGGGGACCAGCTCGCGGACGGCGACCTCGTGGCCGGCCTCCTCGAAGGCGGCGGCCACGTAGTCGCCGGAGGGGTCCTCGTCGAGCGAGCGCGAGGACGACACCGTCATGACCGCGACCGCGATCGAATCGGCGTCGTGGTGGTGGTGGTCGTGGTCGTGCCCCTCGTCGTGATGGCGGTCGCTCTCGCCGTGGCCCTCTCCCTCGCCGTGACCATCTCCCTCCTCGTCGTGGTCGTGCGCGTCGCTCATGGCTCCACGTATCCCGTCGACGGTGAAAACACCTCCCCGACGCGGCGGTCGCTCGCGCCGTCACCGGCGACGCCGACTTAGGGCCAGTCGTCGCGCGACGGCTCCTCGGGCGCCTCGTCCTCGTCCGGCTCCTCGGTCGCGAGTACCCAGCCGGCGGCCTCGGCCGCGTCCTCGACCTGCAGGAACTCCCAGCCGGTGGCCTCGGCGACGGCCTCGTCCTCGTCGTCGACGCCGACGAACACGTGCCGGTCCGTGTCGAACTGGCCGGCGATGTTCTCTAAGCTCTCCTCGACGCCGCGCGGGCCCGAGAAGAAGTCCTGACGCACGCGGTGTTTCCGGGTGAAGTTGGTCACGACGTACGTCGGCTTCTCGCTGACGACGCCGACGTACTCCGTCCACTGCCGGGCGTTGTTGAACACGTCGTTGGGGTCAGCGAGCGCCTTCAGCGCCTCCAGCTCGAACGCGAGCGTCATGTCGGTAGATCCGCCACTGTCCATGGATACGCGTTCTCGCGGCGGGCGAAAACAACTTCGCTTCCGCAGCGGGTATCGAGGTCGGCCGACGCCGCGTCGCCGTCCTCAGCGCGTGCGGACCTGGTAGTAGTCGGTGAACTTCACGAAGTCGCCGTCGTCGAGGTCGTCGAGCTCCGGCGCCGTCCGCGGTCGCCCGGCGAGCTCTCTGACGAGGATCTGAGCGTCCTCGCCGAGTTCGTCGTAGTGACGGACCCGCGCGTCCGGCGGGATCCAGCCGGTTCGGCGGAGCCGGAGCCGCCGCCCCGTCTCTCGGAGTGACATACGATAACACACACCATAGATCATGATAAACGTTACGCCGGTTCCGAGCGCGTGGGACGACGCCGAGACCGACGGTCAGGCGCGCGGGTCGGCGGTCAAGAGCGCTGTCGCTCGGGCGCGGGAGAGAGCGTCACCGTCACCGCGGTCCCGCGGGGCGAGACATCCTCGACCGTCGCCGACCCGCCCGACTGCTGGAGGACCCAGTAGACGAGCCACAGGCCGAGCCCGCTCCCGTGGTACAGCGCGTCCACGGCGCGCCCCGTCTCGAGCACGTCGCGGTTCATGTCGGTCAGGCCGGGGCCGTCGTCGACGATTCGCACCCGAATCGCCTCCGCGGTCGTCTCGACTGTCACGTCGACGGTCGGGTCCCCGTCGTGGTAGACGATCGCGTTCCGGACGAGCTCCGCCAGCGCGCGGTCGAGCCACGCGGTCGCCGAGGCGACGGCCTCCCCGTTGGCCGGCGTCGACGCCGAGACGTCCGCGTCCGGGTACTCGGCGGCGATCGACTCGACCACCCCGTCGACGGCACGCCCCACGTCCATCGGCTCCACCTCGGGCGCGTCGCTCAGGATCTCGGTGATGTGGTGGGCCTTCTCGCTCGTCGTCAGGAGGTCGTCCGCCCGCGAGACGATGTACGAGGCCGCCTCGGCGGCGACAGCGACATCGCCGCCGCCGTCGGGGCCGTTGGCGTCGCCGTCGCCGCCGTCGGAGTCGCCGTCGACCTCGGGGGCCGTTTCGACGATCTCAGTCGCCCGTCCCCGGATCACCGTCAGCGCGTTCCGGAGGTTGTGCTGAAGCACCCGGTCCACGACGCTGAGCTGGCGCGCCCGGTTCTCGCTGTCGGTCACGTCTCTGAGGACGCCGACCACGCCGGCGACCCCGTCTCCGTCGGGGTCCTCCAGCGGGTAGTACCGGACGTCGAACGTGCGCGTTCCGCGGACGGGGTGCGTGCGCTTCGTCCGGTACTCCACGGGCTGACCCCGCAGCGCGCGGTCGACGTGTCGTTCCACGTCGTCGAACCGATCGTCGTCGACGACGTCCGCGAGCGTGAGGTCCCGCACGTCGTCGGCTCCGATCTCGTGGTACGCCCGGTACTGGGGGTTCGCGAACAGGAAGCGACCGTCGCGGTCGACGGCGGCGATGAGGTCGGTCGCCCCGTTGACGGCGCGTTCGTAGCGCTCGAGCTCCGCCTCACGGCGCTTCATGTCGGTGATATCCCGGCAGATCGCGAAGGTGCCAGCCAACTCGCCGTCGGCGTCGTAGTAGGGCGACCGCCGCGTGTTGAACGTCGCCTCGCGGTCGCTGCGCTCGAACGTCGGCGACACCTCGTACTCGACCGGCTCCTCCCGGTCGAGCACCTCCCGCCGGCGCTCGGCGATCTCGGCCGCCGTCTCGGGGTCCATGAATGCGAACTCGTCCCTCCCGTACAGCTCCTCCCGGGGGACGCCGGCGAAGTCGCTCACCGCCTCGTTAAGCAGCTCGAACTCGCCGTCGCGATTCTGGAGAAGGATCGGATCGCCGAGCGCCTCGACGACGTCGCGGTACTGCTTCAGCCGCCCGACGGCCTCGCGCTGCTCCGTCACGTCGGTCTGGATCGCGACGAACCGGGAGACGTCGCCGTCCTCGTCGAACACCGGCGCGATCGTCTGGTGGGCGTGGTACGTCTCGCCGTCGCGCCGGCGATCGACGATCTCCTCCTCCCACACGCCGCCGGCCTCGATCGTCTCCCACAGCGCCCCGAAGTACTCGTCGGACATCTCACCCGAGTTGAGTATCGCCGGCGTCTCGCCGACCGCCTCGTCGGGATCGTACCCCGTGTTCTCGGTGAACGCCGGGTTGACGTACTCGATCGTCCCGTCGGTGTCGGTGACGTAGACGGCGTGACCGGCGTGCTCGACGAGGTTACGGAAGGTCCGCAGGTCGCGTGCGGCCGCCTCCTCGACGCCGTCCCGAAACACCCCGGTGTACACGGGCTCGCCGGACGGGCGGTGCTCGTGGAACCGCACGGAGAAGGCGACCGTCCGCCCGTCGGCGTGCCGCAGGGGACAGGCGAAGCCGCCGGCCTCGGCCAGCTCCGCGGGGGACGACAGCCGCCGCCGGAGCGAGCGGACGCGCTCGTCGTCGCGCCCCTCGGGGATCAGCTCCGCGAAGCGCCCGCCGCGAAGCTCGGCGGGGTCGTAGCCGAGGACCGACTCGACCGCCGGGTTCGCGTAGACGACGGCGCCGTCGCCGTCGACGGAGATGACCGGATCAGAACATCCCTCGACGAACGAAGCGGCGAAGCCGCCGCCCGGCGGCGACGGGGAGTCGGCGGACGGTTCGCGTGGCATCAGGAACGAGAATACGGCCGACAGACGTGAAAATCTACTGGCTCGGTTCCGCGGAACGAAAACGGCCCGAGCGACGGCGGCGTTACTGCTCTGTCGTCGCCGCCAGGTCGTCGACCGAGAAGCCGGGCTCCATGAGGAGCTCCGTCTGGCCGCTCACGTCGCGGCCCTCGCGCATGAGCTGTTTGAACGCGGACTGCGGCGAGAGGTCGCCGATGAGGACGCCGCCGACGACCTTGCCGTCCTTGAGCGCCACGCGGCGCCACTCGCCCTCGGCGGTGGTCGCCTCGACCGAATCGTCGCCGAGTGTCGGGTGGCCGAACGAGAGGAACGGGAAGTCGAAGTGCGTGATCGAGTACGAGGAGACCCACCTGAACTCCTCGCTGCCGTAGTCGAGCATGTTGCGGGCGGCGACAGTCCCCTGCTCTTTCGCCGAGCCCCACGAGCCGTTCTTCGCCCGCTCGCCGAGGACCAAGTCGTTGAAGGTGGTGATGTCGCCCGCGGCGAACACGTTGTCGACGTTGGTGCGCATGTACTCGTCGACGACAACGCCGTCCTCGAGCTCCAGCGGCGTGTCCTCGACGAGCTCGGTGTTGAAGTTCAGGCCGATGGCGACGCCCGCGAAGTCGCACTCGTGGCGCTCGCCGTTCGGGTCGACCGCGGCCACGACGTGGCCCTCGTCGTCGACCTCGAAGCGGTCGACGCCGGAGCCGAAGACGGGCTCGACGCCGCGCTCGCGCATCGCGTCGTGCATGATCTCCGCGCCCTCCTCGGAGAGCGCGTAGCGCCACCAGTTGTCGCCGCGCATCAGGTACTTCGCCTCGACGTCCTGCGCGCCGCAGATGGCCGCGAAGTCGATACCGAGGAGGCCGGCGCCGACGATGACGGCCTTCTCGGCGTCCTCGACGCTCTCCTTAATTTTGCGGGCGTCTTGGAACGTCCAGAAGTGGTGGATCCCGTCGGCGTCGGCGTTGTCGACCGGGAGCTGCTGGGGCGTGCCGCCGATCGCGAGCAGCAGCGTGTCGTACTCGAACGTCTCGCCCTCGTGGGTGTGGATCGCGTCGTTCTCGACGTCGATGTCGACGACGACCGTGTTGAGTCGGAGGTCGACGTCGTGGTCGTCGTACCACCCCTCCTGGTGGATCGAGATGGGGGCCTCGGGGAGTTTCCCCTTCGCGTACTCTTTGATCAGGATCCGGTTGTAGAGGGACTCCCCCTCGTCGGTGAGAACCGTGATCTCGGCGTCAGGCGCTTGCTCGCGCAGCGTCTCGGCCGCGGACGCGCCCGCGATACCGTCCCCGACGATCACGTACGAATCGCTCATGTGCGGCCGTTCGGATTCGGGGTTAATGTGGGTTGTCATCCGCGTTGACAACCGTGATATTCACACGCTCGGGTCCCGCGTCGGGCCCGTTCCCCGTCGTGATCGATACGCTCAGTCGCGGTCGCCGGCGCCGGCGGGCTCGGCGGGGAAGTCGCGCTCGCCGGCCTCGATCCGGACGTCGAGCCAGTTCTCCGTGGGCGTCAGGGGGCACTCGTAGGCGTGGTTGTACGCGCACGTGGGATTGTACGCGACGTTGAAATCGAGGGTCCACTCGTCGTCGGCACGGTCGCGGTCGGGCATGAGATCGAGGTACCGCCCCGCGCCGTACGTCTCCTCGCCGTTGGTCTGATCGCGGAACGGTACCCAGAACCGGTCCGAGCCGTCCGTCGGGCGATACGCCTGCAGCGAGTGCGTCTCGCCGTCGATCTCGAATCGGAACTCCCCCCACCGGCGGTACGTCTGCTCGCCGTCCGCGGTGGTTTCGACGGGTATCGTCTCCTTCTCGTCGTGTTCGTGGAGCGGGAGGTCAAACCGGTACGCCGGGTCCGGATCGTAGTACGCGAGCCCGGGGAACGCGTCGCCGCGCATCCCGATCGGCAGCGGCGACCGCGCCGACTCGCGGAACTGCGCTTCCTTCTCGCGACGCTCCCGTTCGATCCGCTCGGCCCAGTCGCCGGTCTCGGTCGCGTTCATCTCACCTTAGTATTGTGAATACTGTACAATAACACTTGCGTCGGTTCTCGCGGGCGGCCGGCGTCGGCTCGTCGACGGTCCGACGCGACAGAAACGCCACAGATTCAAGGTCGTGCCGGCCCAACGAACCGTATGAAGATCCGGCAGAACATCCGCCACTGGGCCGCGAAGAAGGCGTTGACGACGCCGGTCGTCGGCGACGTCGCGAACGACAAGCTCGTCGACCTCCACACGAGCATCTTCCTCAACAAGGCCGACGAGGAGCGCCGGGAGGAGCGCCGCGAGCACCTCGACGACTTCTTCGACGGGACGATGGACGCGTACGTGGCCGCCCTGGAGGCCGGCTTCCCGGAGGCCGAGGCCCGCGAGATCACCCACGTGCAGGCCAACTTCGACTTCTTCAACCACGGCTGGACGGAGATGATGGAGATCCCGGGCGACGAGTTAGAGGAGCATTACCGGCGCTACGAGGAGTTCTTCACGACGCACGGGATCACGATCGACGACCCGCTCGGCGAGTTCCGACCCGTCGACGGCGTCGCCGACGCCCCCGAGACGCCGGAGCGGCTGGAGACCCCCGAGTACGAGAACGCGCTCGCCGGCTTCGCCGACGACGTCTACGTCCAGACCGACGACGGCGAGACGATCGTCGGCGGCGAGACCGAGGAGCCCGACGAGGTCGACCCGGCCGCGGCGCCCGGGCTCGACGAGGACGAGGCGAGCGCGTAGCGAGGTAGGCGCATAACGGAGTCGACGCGTAGTCGGGTCGACGCGTAGTCGGACACCGTCTCGGGAGCCGCCCACGTTTATATTTCGGCGGCGAGAGCGCCCTGCATGAACCGCGGCCAGTCGTTTCTCCTCCTTTTGATCGGCACGGTCGCGCTGTTGACGCTGTTCGTCATCCTGCCGTTCGCCGAGTACGTCATCGCGTCGGCGATCCTCGCGTACGTGCTCTACCCGTTCCACGTGCGGCTCTCACGGGGGATCAGTCGGACGCTGGCGCGTCGCGTCGGGGAGTCGCTGTCCCGTCGGCTCGGACGGATGCTCTCCGGAATCTCGCTTATCGTCGCATCGGTCGTCGCCGTGATCCTCCCGGTCGCGTACATCTCGTGGGTGTTCGTCCGGGACCTCACGGCGATCGCGCGGGGGAACACCGACATCGAGGTCGCGGCGATCGAGGCCGAGATCGCGGCGCTCACCGGTCAGGAGGTCGAGGTCGGCGAGGTGCTCGCGACAATCGGTCAGGCCCTCGTCAACACGTTGTTCGGCGGCGTCAGCGGGGTCGTCAGCACGACGCTCCGCGCCTCGGTGGGGCTCTCGCTGGCGCTGTTTCTCGTCTACTACGCGCTGCTCGACGGGCCGGCGTTCGTGGGGTGGATCCGCGACACGAGCCCCCTCCCTTCGGACGTCACCGCGGACCTCGTCGACCGCGTCGACGCGATGACCCGCGGCGTGGTGATCGGTCACATCGTCGTGGCGCTGCTGCAGGCGCTGGTCGCGGGGATCGGCCTCTGGGCGGCCGGCATCCCGAACGTCGTCTTCTGGACGTTCGTCATGGCCGTGCTGGCGCTGTTACCGCTGATCGGGGCGTTCTTCGTCTGGGGACCCGCCGCGGCGTACCTCGTCGTCGTCGATCAGGTCACGGCCGGCGTGTTGCTCGCGCTGTACGGCGTGTTCGTCATCGCGATGGTGGACAACTACGCCCGACCGATCGTCATCGACCAGCAGGCGCACCTGAACCCCGCCGTCATCCTCCTCGGCGTGTTCGGCGGGATCTACTCGGTCGGGTTCACCGGGCTGTTCGTCGGCCCCATCGTCATCGGCGTGCTCGCGGCGACGCTGGAGACGTTCCGCGAGGACTACGACGCGATCGGCGGCGGGTAGGCGGCGGGATTCAGCGGGTTGACGGCGACGTGATTTAAGCCGTCCAGCCGCGTACGTTGGCGTATGGTAACCGCCGTCCGATCCCGACTCCCGGACCGCCGGGACGCCCTCCTGATCGCCGCCGCCGCGGTCGCCGTCAACCTGATCGGGGCGGTCGGCGTCCCCTTCACCGCCACCGAGAGCGCGTGGTTCGCAGAGCTCGCGCTGCCGGCGTACTACCCGCCGGGCTGGGCGTTCGGCGTGGTCTGGCCGATCCTGTACGCGCTGCTGGGCGCCGCCGCGGCGCTCGTTTACCTCCGGGGCCGCGACGCGGTCAGCGGTGCGGGCGTCGCGAACGCGCCGGAGGTCGCGCGCGATCCCGAGACCGCCCGCGACGCCCGGACCGCGCTCGGGCTGTTCGCCGTCCAACTCGGTCTCAACGTCGCGTGGTCGCCCGTCTTCTGGGGCCTCGAACGCGCCGACCTCGGGCTCGCCGTGCTCGCCGCGCTGATCCCGCTCGTGGTCGCGACGGTCGCCGCCTTCGACCGCGTCGACCGCCGGGCCGCACTCCTGTTGGTTCCCTACCTCGCGTGGGTCTGTTTCGCGACCGCGCTCAACTACGGGATCTGGGCGCTGAACTGAGAGATCTGGGCGCTGAACTGAGCCGGTCGGTTACCCGGGCTCGCCACCCTCCCCGAGCCGGTCCGCGATGAACCCCTCCTCGCGCGGGTCGAGGTCGCGGTCGCCCTCGCGGAAGGCGCGGAGTCCGGCGCGGTACCGCTCTCCGCTCGGGCCCGCCTCCGCGGCCGGCTCGCTCGCCGGGCGCTCCAGCTCCAGCTCGGCGATCCCGGTCTGCTCGCCGGTGTACGCGAAGCCGCATTTATAAAGCGCCGCGTAGGCGAACGGGTTGTTCACCGCGATCCGGACCCGGTCGTACCCGTCGGCCGCGAGCCGGGAAACGGTCCGATCGACGAGTCGCGGGCCGAGCCCCTCGCCCCGGCGCGCGACGTGGACGGTGACGTACCGGAGGCGGCAGCAAGCGGGGTCGGTCCGGTCGGGCGAGAAGGATATCGCGGCGACCACGTCGTCGTCGAACTCGCTTGCCTCGACCGTCGGCGGAAGCGGCTCCTCCGGCTCCCACTCCGGGACCGCCGGCGAGCCGTCCGGCGTCCGGAGGACGGCCTTCCCCGGCGCGCCGACGACGAACTTGCCGGCGTAGGCGAACACCCGGTAGTCGAGCCGCAGCGTCGCCCCCGCTCCCGGCTCGCCGACGACGGCGTACTCCATGGCCTCGTTACGTCGCCGCAGTACAAATGCGGAGCGGCGCGGCGTCGCCGCGACTATTTAAATATCCTCGTCGCCGAAAGTGCCCATGCACGGCCTCGGCGACGTCCGCTTCTTCGACCTGACGGCGCCCCTCTACGACCGCGTCATGCCGCCGGCGAACGGCGAGGCGCTGGCCGCAGGGCTCGACCACGCGACGCGGCCGATCGACCGGCTGCTCGATGTCGGCGGCGGCTCCGGCCGAGCGGCCGCCGCGCTGGCGGGACCGGAGATCGCGGTCGTCGACGCCTCCCTCGGGATGCTTGCTCGCGCCCGCGACGATCGGGGGCTCTCGGGCGTCGCCGGCGACGCGGGGCGCCTCCCGTTCCGCGACGGGACGGTCGACGCGGTCACGATCGTCGACGCGTTCCACCACCTGCCCGATCAGGAGGCCGCGATCCGGGAGGCCGCGCGGGTGCTCGCGGCGGGCGGCGCGCTCGTACTCCGGGAGTTCGACCCCGAGCACCCGCTGGGGCGCGTCCTCGTCGCCGCCGAGCACGCGATCGGGATGGCGTCGCGGTTCCGGACGCCGGCGGATCTAGCCCGGGCGTTCGACGACGCCGGGCTCGATCCGCGGATCGTCGACCGCGGCTTCGGCTACACGGTGGCGGGCGTCAAGCGCGAAGAGTAACCGGAGGCGAACCGATCCGCGAGGGAGGCGAACAGCCCGACGACGGAGGCGCGCTAGTCGTGCGAGTGGCTGTGCGCGCCGTGGTCGTGGGCCGCGTCCTCGTGGGACGAGTCGCCGTCGTGGGTGTGGTCCTGCTCGCCCGAGTCCGTCTCGCCGAGCACCTCCGCGCCCTCGCCGTCGATCATGTCCATGTTCTTGAGGTTGTCGCGCTCCTCGAAGTCCTCGACCGCCTCCATCACGTCCTCCTGGGTGATCGTCATCCGGTCCTCCGTGAGCGCGCCGAGGACGGCCTCGCGCAGCACCATCCGGAGGTCAGACCCCGTGAGCCCGCTCGTGCGGTCCGCGACCTCCTCGGGGTCGAAGTCGGCGATCTTCATCTCGCGGGTGACGACGCGGAGGATGTCCGCGCGCATGTCCCGGTCCGGCTTGGGGAAGTTGACGATCTCGTCGAAGCGGCGCCACGCGGCCGCGTCGAGCTGGTCGGGGTGGTTCGTCGCGCCGATGAGGAGGACCTCGTCGCGGACGAGCGACACCTCGTCGATCGACTTGAGGAGGGTGTTGACCGCGCGCTTCAGGGCGGCGTGCTCGTCGGAGCGGCGGGTCTTCGCGACCGAGTCGAACTCGTCGATGAAGAGGATACACGGGGAGAGCCGCTTGGCGACCTCGAACGTCTTCTCGACGTTCTTCGCCGTCTCGCCGAGGTACTGACTCGTGATCATCGACATCTTCACCTCGACGAGCGGAATCCCCAGCTGGTGGGCGAGCGCCCGCGAGACGGTCGTCTTCCCGGTTCCCGGCGGGCCGACGAACAGCAGCTTCCCGATCTCGCGGAGGCCGATGCTCGCGAGGTACTCGCGGTGCTCGATCGCCTTCACGATCTTCTGGATCTCTCCCTCTTGGTCGCCGGTGAGCACGAGGTCGGCGAGCGTCGTCTCGATCTCCTCGGGGGCCTGCACGTTGACGAGGTCGAGCATCTCGCCGTCCTCGTCCTCGTCGAAGTACTGCTCCAGCAAGGCGTCGATCCAGACGCGGTCGGCCTGGATCGGCCGGACGTCGTCGCGCGCCTCCTCGTGGGTCACGGGCGCGTCGAGGTCCTCGGCGAGCTCGAGCGCGGCGACGACCGTCGGGTTCTGGGCGATCCGATCGGCGTCGGCGTGGTCGCGGTACCACTCCAGCGCCATCGCGGGCTGCGTCAGCGAGATCTCGCCGGAGAACTCGGTGCGTTGGGTAAAGAGGAGGTCCGAGACGGCGTCCCATGGGTGCTCGACGCCGGTGGCGGTTCGGGTCGTCTCGCTTGTCGCCTTGAGCGGTCGCTCGACGCCGCCCGGTGCGTCGTCGGCGGCGTCGTCCGACCAGAACACCTGGCGGAAGCGCGGGGGCAGGTCGTTCTCGTCGAGGTCGCGGTTCTCGGTGTAGAGGTGCGTCGTCAGCACGAACTCGACGACGTCGAGCGCCGGGTTACTCATCCGCGCGACGTAGCCGCGGGACGCGGTTAAGCGCGTCGAACCGCGGCCGTCGTCGGGGGGCGTTCCGCCTCTCGCACGCGTCGAACCGGTGCCAGCCCGGGTGCGGCGGTGCCAGCCCGGGTGCGGGGGGTGCCAGTCCGAGTGCGGCGGTGCCAGCCCGGGTGCGGCGATCACCGGTCGCGCGCCGGCGACCCCCTGCCGGCGTATCGAACGCTTATTAGCCCTGGTGTTCGACCTAGTTCTCATGAGCTCAGAGGACGCGGCCGCTCCCGGCGACCCCTCCGGAGGGGCCGACGCCGACTCGGACCACGAGAACGCGCTTCAGGACGTGATCGCCGTCGACCCCGACGACACGGAGCAGGGCACGGTGAACCGGCTCGACGCGCACACCGGCGACGGGATCCGCCACCGGGCGTTCACCTGCCTCGTGTACGACACCGAGGGCCGGATCCTGCTGGCCCAGCGCGCGCCGACGAAGCGGCTCTGGGACGGCCACTGGGACGGCACCGTCGCCTCCCACCCGGTCGAGGGACAGACGCAGGAGGACGCGACCGCGCAGCGCCTCGAAGAGGAGCTCGGGATCACGCCGGACCAGTACGGCGACCTCCGGGTGACGGACAAGTTCGAGTACAAGCGCTACTACCCCAACGAGGGTGTCGAGTGGGAAGTCTGCTCGGTGCTGAAGGTCACCCTCGACGACACCTCGCTCGACCCCGACGAGGCCGAGATCGGCGGGATGCTGTGGGCCGACTACGAGCACCTCCACGAGAACCCGGCGCTGTACCGTCAGCTCCGGCTCTGCCCGTGGTTCGAGATCGCGATGCGGCGCGACTTCTCCTGAGCCGGCCCCGAGCGGGCTCCGTGCGACCTCGAAGCGGGCCACGAACGGGTCGTCGGCGCCGACCCGAAACGGCGACTTGAAGACGCGCGGGCGACTCGGTCCGCTATGACCGTCGTCGTCGTCATGGCGCAACCGCCCCGCGAGGGGCTCGTCGCGACCGGGATCGCGGAGTCGACGCCGCTCTCGACCGCCGAGGCCGCCGACCTGTACGAGGCGCTGTTCCGAGACGTCGTCCTCGCGGTCGACCGCTCCGGCGGCTCCCTCCTCGTCAACTACCCGGTCGACGACGACCTCCCCGCCGAACACCGCACCGAGACGGCCCCCGAGGCCGAACTGCGCACGCTCGTCGCCGACACCCTCGGCGGTACCGAGGACGCCCGCTTCGAGCGGCAGGTCGGGTCGTCGTTCGGTGCGCGCGTCGGCAACACCGTCACGCACCTGCTCCGCGAGGAGGGCGCCGACTCCGTCGCCGTCGTCACGCCGCAGGCGCCGCTGCTCTCGCGCACCGTCATCGACTCGGCCGCGATGAAGCTCCGGACGAACGAGGTCGTGCTCGGCCCCTCCACCCGCGGGCGCACCTACTACGCCGGCTTCACCGCGCCGATCGACTTCGACGGCGCGTTCGAGGCCCCGAGCCTCCCGACGCTGGCGTCGCGCGGCCGGGACGCCGACCTCGACGTGGAGTTCCTCGAGTCCTCGCCGTCGATGGTCGACGGCGACGACCTGCTCGACGCCGTCCCCGTGTTGCGCGCGCGGTTCGCCGCCGAGCGCGTCGTCCCCGACTACACCGCCGCGTTCGTCCACGAGCACGGGCTGGACGTGGTCGTGGAGGACGGCGAGGAGCGGGTGGTGCGAGAGTAGAACAGTATCCACACCGCAATTTAAACCGAACCGTTGCACCGGAACCGGTTACAACATATCGTCGGTCGTTTCCGCCGTTCGAAGTTCTCCTAACGTCGTGTACCGGAGCGCCTGCGGATAGCGTGTCTCGTAGGGAACAGGATCCTCGAGTTCGTACAGCGACCCCGGCTTGAACATAATGACCTTCTTATCGTCCGCGATTGCGCCTCGATCCTTGTACTCCAGTGGCTCACGCATCAGATCCGCCTGATCGGGAGAGATCACTCGCTCGACTTCGGCGATGTACTTCACCTGCCGAACATCACCCGTGACGTACATCGCGACGTGGTCGAACGCGCGTCCGACCCGAACGAACCCCCACGCCTCGTTCTCCTTCAAAAACGGGAGTCCGGACTCCCGAGTCGGAAAGACGGCAACCGTAGCGTCCGACTCACCCTCGATATCGCGTCGGCGGATCGTTCCGGAAATGTGGTTTTCAATCGGTTCGAGATGTTCGATGTTATCGGGGCCGTCGGCAGAGCCTGTCTCGTCATCGTCCACGATATTGTCGGCCTTCGGTGGTGGGTTATCATCAAGCTCAGAGCCTCCCGATTCTCCGACGAACTGGCGCTGTTCACGTAATACGGAGACGAGACCTTGTACGAACTCCCGAGATTGCGCCTCGAGATCAATCGGAAGATCTCCAGCCTCGTCTCGAACCGCATTCGCGACAGAATTGGTGACTGACGACTCGTGTTCGTTTAAATATCGTATCGATCGGTTGGTCTCCGCAACCTGTTCGGCGATTTCTGCTGATTTGCCTGAGCGGATCGACTCCTTGGTGAGGAGTTCGAGAACGCCGGGGCGCTCGCTGAGATCATCGAGATCGAACTGCACGACCGACATCTCTTCGCCGCCGTTACGGCGCCGGTCCTTCGTCAGCACCTCGAACGATTTTCCGTTGGTCAGAATCCCCCAATCGACGTCCAATTCCTGTCGCATGTAGCTTCGCAGTTGACGGACCTCGTCGCCGGAGAGCGTCGATCGAACCGGCTTCGCCTCAACGAAAACGACCGGAGAATCGCCGACGAGGAGCGCGTAATCGACGTGTGTGCTCCCCGATGCCATCGGGATAGTGTACTCCAGCGCGACTTCCGTCGAGTAGAGGTCCCATCCGAGGAGTTCGAGGAACGGCTGAATCAATTTCACCTTCGTGTTCTCCTCGTCCATCTGCGGCGATGCCTCGATGAGCCCCCGACACCGGTCGACGTACTCATCGATCTCGTCCCGGTCCATTATCGTGTGGTCCACTGCGAGGGTTTTTAAAATACCGCTGACTCGTATCGGCCGACACCGACACCACTTAGTCGAACGACCCCGACCGTCCGGACGTGGTGGGATGGCAGAGTGGCCTATTGCGCCGGTCTTGAAAACCGGTAGCCTCACGGCTTCCTGGGTTCAAATCCCAGTCCCACCGTAAGCGCGCAGCGCACTCCGCGCTGCGCGCGTCTCGTGCAGGGATTTGAATCAGGGAGCGAGAGGTGAGCGAGCCGCCCCGCGGCGACCGAAAGGGAGCGACCGTGGTTCGAATCCCAGTCCCACCGTAGAGCGTCCGGCGCACCTTCGCGCCGGACGCGTTTCGTGCGGGATTCGGAGCCCGCGAGTCGCAGCGCCCGAGCGGTGCGAGGTGTGAGCACCGCGAGCACCTCGAAAGCGAGCGGCGAAGCCGCGAGCAGCGAGGGCGACCGTCTCGCGTCGGTTCGAATCCCAGTCCCACCGTGAGCGCGCGGCGCAGTTCGCGCCGCATCCCCCGCCCCGTCTTCCGATTCGTGTCCGCATATCCGGAGAAACTTTTTTCGGTTACGTTTGATCGACGGACGACGGCGGCCTTCAGTGACACCCGTGATCGTCGTTTTCGGGCTGAACCGCAAGCCCATCGCCCCCGTTCCGGATCACCCGATAACACTCGCGTCAGGTGGCGTGTGGTATCACGTGCCGCATTATCTTTAACAGGTTTCCGGCACATGTTCGGAGTAGGTGATACAACGATGAGCTACGAACTCGATCCGCTTCCGTACGATTACGACGCGCTGGAACCGCACATCTCCGAGCAGGTGCTCGAATGGCATCACGACACCCACCATCAGGGGTACGTGAACGGCTGGAACTCGGCCGAAGAGACGCTCGAGGAGAACCGCGAGGAGCACGACTTCTCCTCGTCGGCCGGTGCGATCCGAAACGTGACCCACAACTCCTCGGGGCACATCCTCCACGACCTGTTCTGGCAGAACATGTCCCCCGAGGGCGGCGACGAGCCCTCCGGTGACCTGGCAGACCGGATCGAGGAGGACTTCGGCTCCTACGAGGCCTGGAAGGGCGAGTTCGAGGCGGCCGCCGGCAACGCGTCCGGCTGGGCGCTGCTCGTCTACGACACGTTCTCGAACCAGCTCCGCAACGTCGTGGTCGACAAGCACGACCAGGGAGCGATCTGGGGCGGTCACCCGATCCTCGCGCTGGACGTCTGGGAGCACTCCTACTACCACGACTACGGCCCGGCCCGCGGCGAGTTCGTCGACAACTTCTTCGAGGTCGTCGACTGGGACGAGCCCTCGGCCCGCTACGAGCAGGCCGTCGAGCTCTTCGAGTAACGCTCCACGCCGGACGCGCTCCGCGCGTCGAATCCCGACGTTTTTTCGACCCGCTCCGCGCCGAGAGCCGCGAGGCCGTGCCTCTCGTGATCCGCGAGCGCCGACGGTCGGCTACCGTATCGGCAGCGTTTACGGAGCCGACGCCGTATCGCCGCCCATGCCCGAGCCGAAGTCGACGTTCGACGCGACCTACCCGTGTGAGTTCTACGAGCCCGCCGAGCTGTTCGAGCCGGACCTGATGTACACCGTCCCGGAGATCGCCCGGCTCCTGCAGGGGTTAGAGCCGGACGCGCAGGTCGACGCCGACACCGAGGCGGTCCTCATCGACTGGGCGATCCCGTGGGTGATGACCCACGCCGAGGACATCGTCATCGCGGAGCCGCTGGAGGAGGACGGCCCCGGCTACTACGGGGTCGCCGAGCACGCGGTCGACGGTGACGATACGGACGACGACGCCGAGGAGAGCGCCGAGGGCGACGCGGCCGCCGCCGACGAACCCGACGCGTGACCGGGGACCGAACCGACGACGCGCCGGTCCTGCTCGTCGCGGGCGGCGCCCGCGTCGACGCCGGCAAGACGACGTTTTCGACGGGGCTGGTGGCGAGCCTCGCCGACCGGGTCGGCGACGCGGTCGGCGTCAAGCCCCGCGCCGGCAACGACCACTGGTTCGACCACGACGACTACCGGATCGCGACCGACGGCGGTCGCCTCTACGGGAAGGACGCGCGACGGCTCGCGGCCGCGAGCACGCGGCCGCTCGCGACGGCCGGCGGCGGGGACCGGCCGCGGCCCGATGCGGTTACGCCCGAGTCGATCAACCCCGTCCACCGCCTCTGGCGGCCGACGCCCGGTCGGACCGGGATGCTCGGCGACGCGGACCGCACGTTCCTCTGCGACCGCGTCACGACCGCGGACGGCGCCCGGTTCGTCGTCAACGGCGCGGCCGAGGAGGCGGGGCTCCTGCCCGACGACCTCGCCGACCGGCTCCCGCTCGCGGACGCGACCCGCGTGGACGACGTGGCGGCCTTCAACGACGTGATGGCCGCCGACTACCTCCCGGCGTTCGACCGGCTCGCGGAGCGGGTCGCCGCGACGCCGGTCCCGACAGTCGTCGAGTCGTACGCGGACGTCGCCGGCCCGCTCCCGCGCGACGGGCCGGTGGCTCCCGACGCGGTCGCCGTCGTCGACCCGGGTCGAGCCCGGATCTACGCGGGCGACCGGTACGCGAAGGCCCGCGCGGTCGCCTCGGGAAGTCCCCGCGAGGGGACGATGGAGGAACACACGGGGACGGTGACCGACATGATAGAACCGGTGGCGACGGTCGGACTCCCCGCGCTCGGCGGCGAGGAACGGGGGAACCCGGATCGGGTCGCGGAACGCTACGGGGCGGCGTACGAGGCGCTGTTCGAGGCGGTCTGACCGCGGAGGCGTACTGACCGGCTCCGGACGTTATTTAAAAAGGGACGGCGCGCTCAGGCGTTGCGCTTCGTGTAGTGGTCGATCGCGGACTCGATGGAGGAGAGGTCGGCGTTCACCCGCGAGTCGGCGACGCGCATGAAGCCGGGCGTGTAGGCGGCGGAGTAGTCGAAGATGGCGTTGACCGCGCGCTTCGGCGCGGAGACCGCCGCGAAGTCGGTGACCGTGTACACGCGGGTCGTCGGGAACGCGGTCCAGAACGTGCTGGAGGCCCAGCGGTCCTCGTCTTCGAAGGTCGTCCCGACGCGCCCGGTTGCGACGTACTCCCCGTCGTGGTAGAACAGCAGGAGGTCGCCCTCCTCCATCCGCTCGAAGGTGGAGCCGTTGCCGCTCTCGTCGTCGACGGCCCACAGGCGGGCCTCGTCGAGGTCGGCGAGCTGATCCGGCCGGTCGTCGTACTCGGTGAGGTCGACCGCGGACCGGACCGTTCGATCGAAGTTCTCCGGGTCGATCGGGACCAGGAAGACGTTCGCGCTCATTACCCTGACTTTCGCTGGGAGGGTTTTAAACCCGTCCGTTGCCGCCTCGGCTCCGTTGCCGCCTCGGCTCCGTGGCGGACGGATGACGGACGGGCGAGCGCGTCGGGAAGCCGGACGCGTCAGTCGTCCCCGTACTCGTCGTAGATCCGGTCCATGCGCGCGGCCATCACGAAGTCGGACTCGTGGAGCCCGTCGATGTCGTGGCTCCACATCTCGACGCCGACCTCGCCCCACGACAGGTGCAGGTCCGGGTGGTGCCACTCCTCCTCGGCGAGCTCGCCGACGTCGTTGGTGAACGCCAGCGCTGTCGCGAAGTCGTCGAACTCGTAGGACGCCTCCAGGTGGTGGTCGTCGACGACCTCCCACGCGTCCCCGAGCTCGGCGAGGTACTCGGCGTACTCGTCGTCGGTCAGCGGCTCGGCCCCCTCTTCCGCGTGTTCGACCGGCTCATCCGCGAGTGACGGTGTCATGTGGCACCGTTGGGGGACGAGCGGTTTGTACCTTCGGTGCCGGATCGAGTGTCTGAGGAGAGCGTGGGTTTCGGGCGCGTGACCGCTTCCAAAGGTTCAGTTGTTCATTTATAAATGATCGACCACGGATCACCGGTGAACACCTCCAAAGGCTCAGTCGCGAAGCTGGACGTGATCGATGACTCCGTGGTGAACACCGCCAAAGCCCCAGCCGCGAGGCCGCAGTACGCTCGTTGCGCTCCTCGCTCGCGCTGCTCGCTGCGGTGCTTACGTCGCCTACTGCGGCCTCGCGGCTGCCCCTTTGAGTCCCACCCGCCCCAACAGCACCGCACCTCACGCCTCCCCAGCCTCGTCGGACCGGCGCGGCCGCGCCGGTCCGACTCCCTCGCGGGCTCTCGCCGGCGGCTCCGCCGCCGGCTGTCAGAGGGACCTTCGGTCCCTCCCTCCTCGCGGTCGCCCGCGGCGACCGCTCGGAGGCGCGCCGCCGCGGTCCATTTATAAATAGTCGACGCGCCGATCCGAGTTTGGCCGCCACTCAGCCCAGTCGGTCGCTCACCGTGCGTCGGAGGCGCTCGATGAAACCGGACTCCTCGCTGGCTCCGGGCTCGGAGAGCTCCCAGTCGGCCCGCTCCGCCGCCTCGCGGATCGACCGGTACTCGAAGCCGACGTGGGTCGCGACGCGGCGGTCGGACGGGGAGGTGCCGACGAACACGTGTCGCGGGGTGGTGGCCTCGTCGTGGATGTCGCCGAGCGTCCCCCACTTGTCCCAGTTGCGGAGGGCGTAGTCGTTCTCGACGCCGCGGTCGCGGACGAACCGCTCGACCGCGTCGGCGTCGTTGGCGACGATCCCCACGTATCGGCTCCACCGGCGGGCCTCGGCGAACGCCGCCGCGGGGTCGGCGAGCCGCCGCGCGGCGCCGAGCGAGAGGACGAGCGTCAGCTCGCCGCTCCGGGTCGCGGGGTCGTCGTCGACGTCGAGGCTCATGGGCCTTCGGCCGGGAGTTCGCCCCCGACCGATAAAACCGTGTGGGGACGCTTATGAGGGCCGCGGGCGTCGCGGGCGGTGACATGGAGTTCGAGGCCACCTTCGGCACGGACGCGCCGGTCATCGGCATGGTACACCTGCCCCCCCTCCCGGGCGCGCCGAAGGCGCCGGCGGACGGCGCCCGCGCGATGCGGGACGCGCTCGACCGCGCCGCGACCGACACCCGCGCGCTCGACCGCGGCGGCGTCGACGGGATCATGATCGAGAACTTCGGCGACGCCCCCTTCTACCCCGACGACGCGCCGAAACACGTCGTCGCGGCAGTCACGCGCGCCGCGACCGCGGTCGCCGCGGAGACCGACCTCCCGATCGGGGTCAACGTCCTCCGGAACGACGCCGAGGCGGCGCTCTCCGTCGCGGCCGCGGTCGACGCCGACTACATTCGCGTGAACGTCCACACCGGCGCCCGCGTCACGGACCAGGGGGTCGTCCAGGGGAAGGCCCACGAGACGCTCCGGCTCCGGGAGGCGCTCGGGGTCGACGTCGGGGTCTTCGCCGACACCGACGTGAAACACTCCGCGCCGCTCTCGTCGACGGGGCACTCCGCGGAGTCGTTCGCCGACACCGCCGAGCGGGGGCTCGCCGACGCCGTGATCGCCTCAGGTCGGGGGACCGGCGAGGCGACCGACCCGGAGGCGCTGGCGGCGGTCGTCGACGAGCGCGACGCGCACGGGCTCGACACGCCGGTCCTCGTCGGGAGCGGAGTCAGCGCCGAGACGGTCGGAGACACCCTCGCCGTCGCCGACGGCGTCATCGTCGGCACGGCGCTCAAGGAGGGCGGCGAGACCACCGCCCCGGTCGACCCCGACCGGGTCGCCGAACTCGTCGAACGGGCGGACGAGGCGCGGTGAGTCAGGCGCCGGTTCGGGTCACTCCCGCGCCGCGATGAACCGCTCGACCTCCTCGCGGGTCGGGAGCCCGCCCTGCGCGAACCGCTCCGTGCAGTTGATCGCGGCGACCGCGGCCGCGAATCGGACGCCGTCGGCGAGGGGCCCGTTGCCAGCGGTCGCGGCGTTGCCCTCGCCCTCCCCCGCGACCCACCGGTCGATCAGGCCGGCGACGAACGCGTCGCCCGCGCCCGTCGCGTCGACCACGTCGACGTCGAAGGCGTCGAACCGCCGGACGTCGCCGTCGGCGACGACCGTCATCCCGTCGGCGCCGTGCGTGAGGACGGCGCGGGGCCAGTCGTCGGCCGGGTCGCCGGCACCTCGGACCCCGTCAGCCGCGTCGACCCGTGCCCGCTGTGCGGCCGCGATCCGCTCGACCGCGGCCGCCTCGCCGCCGAAGTAGGCCGCCGCGGCGACGTCGCCGGCGACGAACAGGTCCGCGCGGTGGAGGAGCCGGCGGACCGTGTCCGGCTCGGTACCGCGGCCGACGAGCTCCTCGACCGGCCCGGAGAGGTCGAAGACGAGCGCCGGCGGGTCGGGCGTCCCCTCGACGACGTCGAGAACGTCCCGCGAGACCGCGTCGGGAGTGTAGCCGGTGAGGAAGACGACGGCGGCCGCCGCGATCGCCTCCCTGTCGGCGGGGTCGAGCCGGAGCTCGCGGAAGCTGTCGCCGGTCGTGACGATCGCGCGCTCGCCGTCCGGCGCGCTGAGGATGAGAGAGCGGGTCGACGGGTCGTCGCCGACCCGCACGCGCGAGGCGTCCACGCCGGTGGCCGCGAGGTACTCGCGGGCGCGGCGGCCGTACTCGTCGTCGCCGACGCGGCTGACGAGGCCAACGTCGCGGTCGAGTCCGTCGAGCGCGACGGCGACGTTCGCGCCCACGCCGCCGAACGCGGACGTCACCTCGCTCGCGAACGCGCCGCCGTCCGGTTCCGGGAGGTTGCTGACGGCGTACCACTCGTCTATCGCCGCGGCGCCGACCGCGACGATGGAGGGGGCGTCGCTCATGGTGCCGGCCGGGTTCGACGGAGTCGCACGCTACTCCTCCCCTGCCGATCCGTCCCCGTAGAACGACTCGTGGAGCGCCATCGCGGCCTCGGTCGCGATCGGCCCCTCGACGGTCGTCTCGCCGCCGGCGCGGCGGATCACCTCCTCGCAGGGGACGGTGACGACGTCGCCGGTGAGCTCGTCCAGCGTCTCGCCCGCGACGCCGAAGACGACCCGGTCGAGCCCCGCGTAGTGGACCCCCGTCGCGCACATCGGGCAGGGCTCCGTGCTGGCGTACATGGTGCAGCGCGCGCGCTCGTCGGCGTCGAGCTCGCGGGCGGCTCGCCGGGCGAGCGTCAGCTCCGGATGCGCCGCGATGTCGCCCTCGGTCCGGGTCTCGTTGCGCGCCTCGGCGACGACCTCCCCGTCGACGACGAGCAGCGCCCCGAAGGGGGTGTTCCCCCGCTCCACCGCCTCGCGCGCGAGCTCGATCGTCCGGTCGACGAACTCGCGGTCGCGGTCGGTCACGCCTGCGGCGTCGCTCTCGGCGTCCCCGTCGCTCTCGTTCGACTCGGTCATACGGGCGTGTTCGGCCGGGGGCACCTAACGTTTCGCGAGGCGGACGGCGGGTCGGTCAGGGGGCGTCGCGCTCGTCGCCGGCGGCGTCCCCGGCCGTCTCGTCGGCGTCCCCGGCCGCCTCGTCGGCGCCCTTCTCGACCGGCGAGCCCCCCTGAGACCGCCGCACGTCGCGGAGCGCGTCGACGGCGTCGTCGGTCGCCGCGCTCCGGGTCTCGGTCGCGGCGCTCGGGTCGAGTCCGGTCGGTTCGTCCGGGTCGTCGTCGGAATCGGCGGCGCTCTCCGCGGCGTCCTCGCCGGCGGGATCGGCGTCCGCGGGTCGGTCGTCGCCCTCGCCGCCGATCCACGCGCGCAGTCGCGATAGCAGTCCCATGGATTCGCGTCAGTAGTTCTTGAAGAGGAGCGCGCGCACGTCGTCTTTGGTGCGCGCCGTCTCGACGTCGCCGTCGGGCAGTTCGACCTCGTACCGCGCGTCGCCGTCCGCCTCGCGCCACTTGTCGTCGTGGGTGTCGAGGAGGCTCATCATCGCGTTGACCCGGCTGGCGCCGGCGTCGGCGGCGTCAGCGTCGGCCTCGTCAGCGGTGTCGGCGTCCGCCTCGTTATCGTCGCCGTCGGCCCCAGCATCGGCGGCGCCGGTGGCGGTATCGGCGCCGCCGAGGTCGACGTCGACCCACGAGAACGGGTCCGCCGAAAGCGACTCGGCCGCGTCGAGGACCGCGTCGACCAGCTCCGCCTTCGTCATGTCGCTGCGGCCGGTCACGTCGAACGCGGCCGCCATCTCGTACAGGTCCATCTCGTCGGCGTCGTCCGGGTCGCCGTGCCGCCGCGGGCGCGATTCGAGGCGGGAGCGGGCGCGGTCGCGGTCGAACGCCGCGTCGCCGTCGGGGTCGTCGGGCGCCGACTCCCCCGCCTCGGTCTCGTCGTCGCCGAGCGCGGCCGGGTCCGCGGTGCGCTCGGGGTCGTCGACGGCGTCGGCCAGGTCGAGGAGGTACGCGAGCGCGTCCCCCGTGTCGACCGAGGCGTACGGCCCGGCGTGGGCCGCGGTCAGTTCCTCGCGGAGCGCCTCGATCCGGTCGCGGTCGTCGTCGGTGATCTCGATGGTCGGCATGGTCAGTCGTGTTGCTCCTGGAAGCGCGCGAACGCCTCCTCCCAGCTCTCGACGAGCCGCGGCTCGCCCGAGTGGTCGGCCTCGACGCCGGCGTAGCCGCAGTCGTCGCAGGCGACCGCCGTCGCCCCGCCGAGCGCGAACGTGGACAGGGTCGATCCGCAGCGCGGGCAGTCGAGTGACACGGGCTATCGGCTGAAGGGTGGACGCCGACCCTCAAAAACGCAGGGGGTGCCGCCGTCGGCGTCGCGACGCCCGCGGGGTAACAATCATTAGAGTCGGCGGATACCGTCCCGTATGAGCGAGTCGAACGCGGAGAACCGCCTGCTGGAGTACTACCGGCGCTACGTCGGCGACCCGGACCGGACGATCGACGTGTACGCCGGGTTCGGGCTCTTCTTCGCGGGGATCGGGCTCGGACTGGTCGGCGTCGCAATCTTCTTTTACAGCGCCACGCTCCCGTCCGAGGCGCTGTCGACGTACGCGGTCCGAGAGGTCGCCGGCGTCGCCGCCGCGGTCGGGCTGCCGGCCCTCCTCCTCGGCGTCGTCGTGCTGCTCCCCGTCGACCGACGGATGGTGTACCTCGCCGGCGTCGGCACCACGATCACCCTCGTCGCCGTCGGGCTGTTCACCTGGGCGTACCCGTACTACTGGAACGTTCCCGACACCGACTACAGCGCGCAGGTGGTCGCGGTGTACACCCTCGGGCTCGTCGCCGTCATCGCCGCGACCGGCAGCGCGCTGGTCGCTCACCGCGTCGAGCGCGCGACGGGCGTCGCCGCGGGCGGCGCGGCCGGAGCCGGATCCGCCGCGGGGGGCGCCGGAGGCGAGGGTTCGGCCGGCGGCGCGGATGGCGCGGGCGCCGACGGCGAGTCGGTCACCGACGCCGAGGTCCGGGCGGACATCGAGCGCGAGCTGGAGGACGCGGAGCTGACGTGGGGCGGGGTCGAGCGGAGCGAGACGCGCCGGCTGGAGCTCGACACGAGCGCAGTCGACGACGTCGACGTCGACCGCGAGAAGCTCGCCGGCTCCGCCACCGAGACCCGGACGACCTCCGGGACGGTCAACGACGCGGTCTCGGAGCTGAAGGGGCTCCAGGGCGGCGAGACGAAGACCGCGAGCGGCTCGGGGACCGACGACCAGGCCGCGAAGCTCCGCGAGCTCAGAGAGCAGCAGCGGAAGGAGGCCGAGGCGGACGACGAGGAGGGGTCGGTTGTGGATCGGATCAAGGGGCTGTTCGGCTGATCGGGATACGATTTCGGGCTCACGACCGACGTAGAGGAGGGCGACTGCCGTCAATACCTCCGCTGCTCGTGCGTGGTCGATGGTGACCCGGGTGCTTCCACCGAATGTCTTCTCTCTTGTTTATACAGACTGCAAGGTGAATACACCCGCCTTTAGACGGGTAATGAAACCGACATACTGTTGGATTTCCACCGATAGTCACACGGCCTGAGTTTCCAATACACACTTTCAAATATCAAGAATCGCGATATAATGAGAAGGTCAGGTCGGAACGGAGCGGATTCCGAACGACCTTCGGAGGTCGTTCGAGAGAGCTTCGCTCTCTCGGACGACAGTATCCGAAACGCCGGCGTGGTGAACACGAATCCTCGAAGGGTTCGTCCCGTGCCTGTCGGCCTGAGCAAGCCCAAAGGTAACTCCGAATCCGCTGACGCACCAGCGACCCCTTACTGGCAAAAACAACAGGTGGGGCCAACGGTGCCGAGAATAGGAGTAACGGCCACTTGGCATGGCCAGACAGCCACCGGCCACGACGACTGGGTTAAACGAGTTCCCGTAAAGTGGCGGCGTCCATGGTTGCAAACCTGAAACTCCCACCGCTCGGGATTCCTCCGCCTTCACGCGGAGGAGGATGTCAAAAATCGATGCTGTCGCGGTGGCTGCCTCTAACTCCTCGGTTCCTGGTTTATAAATAGCAGACAGTAGACGGTCTGTGAAGGCCTCCAAAGCCCCAGCCGCTCGGCTGTACATCGTCGCTGTCGCTGATGCGGTGACCACCGCCAAAGCCCCAGCCGCGAGGACTCGAGGGGCTCGCTGCGGTCCTCGTCGCTCACTCCGTTCGCTCCTGCGGTCCTTGCATCGCCCGTCTTCGTCCTCGCGGCTGCCCCTTTGAGTCCCGCCCCAACAGCACCGCGCCTCACGCCTCCCCAGCCTCGTCAGTCGACCTCCGCTTCGCTCCGGCCGACTGACTCCCTCGCGGACTCCTCGCGGCCGCCGAGGGCGGCCGCTCGGAGGCGCGCCACCGCACTCGATTTATAAGTATCGTCAGACGCCTCTCGCGCATTTAAGTATCTCCCGTTGTCTACTCTGGGTGTGTCCAGCGTCACCGTCAGCATCGACACCCACGTCCACTCGGACGAGAGCTACGACGGCCACGAGCCGGTGGAGCTCATCTTAGAGCACGCCGCGGAGATCGGTCTCGACGCGGTCGTGATCACCGACCACGACGTGATCGGCGAGTCGAAGCGGGCGGCCGAACTGGCCCCGGAGTACGGCCTGATCGGAATCCCCGGCGTCGAGGTGTCGACCGCGCACGGCCACCTGCTCGCGGTCGGCGTCGAGCGGATGCCGCCGCGCCGGCAGCCGTACGACGAGACGATCGAGTGGATCCACGACCGCGGTGGGGTCGCGATCGTGCCGCACCCGTTCCAGCGCTCGCGCCACGGCGTCCGCCAGCGGAACATCCCGGTTCCGAAGCCGGACGAGGACGCGATTCCCGTCAGTGACGGGTCGCGGGAGTCGTCGCCCGCCGACGGGGACGCGGCAGCGGCGAGAGGTGAGCCCACCGAGCTCCACGAAGTCGACGCCGTCGAGGTGTTCAACGCGTGGCTGTTCACCGGGTACCGCAACCGCCGCGCGCGGCGCTTCGCGGCGAAGTACGACTACCCAGGCGTGGCCGCCAGCGACGCGCACCACCTGGAGTACGTGGGGCGAGCCTTCACCGAGGTCGAGGTCGAGGGGCGCGAGTCGATCGCCGACGTCACCGGCGACGACATCCTCGACGCGATCCGGAAGGGGACGACCACGGTCGACGGTCGCCGCGCGCCGATCCGGATGGCCGCGAAACACTACGTCGGCGCCGCGGGGCGCAAGTCCGGGTACTACGCCCGGACCGGCGCGGTCCGGAGCGCGACCGCGGCGCGGCGCGGGGTCGCCGAGACGCTCTCGGCCGCCCGCGTCGCCGCGATCCAGGGGACGCACCGCGCGGCGCGGATCCTCTCGTGGGTCACCTGAGGCGGTCGCGAACCCGCGCGGTGGGGGTCCGCTCGCGGTGCGACGGGGAGCGCTCCGACCGCCCGGAGAGCGGGGTTTTTGCCCGCGGGCCCGAAACGAACGCCCATGAGCCACGACAGACGCGAGGCCGGCTTCAAGCGGCGGACCCGCGTCGCGGACGCGCTGGCGACGCTGCTCGGCGCCGCCGAGCCCCACGGCCGGACCGAGTCGGTGCCGCTCGCCGACGCCGACGGCCGAGCGGTCGCCGAGGCGATCGACGCGCCAGCGCCGGTCCCGAACTACGACCGAGCGGCGATGGACGGGTACGCGGTCCGCGCCGAGGACACCTTCGGCGCGTCCGACCGGTCGCCGGCGGTGCTCCGTGCCGCCGGCACCGAGGCCGAGTCGATCGCGCCGGACGAGGCCGCGCGGGTCCACACGGGCAGCGCGGTCCCGGAGGGCGCCGACGCGGTCGTGATGATCGAGCAGGTCGAGGAGATCGGCGACGAGGTGGAGGCGTTCGACGCGGTCGCGACCGGCGAGAACGTCGGCGAGGCCGGCGAGGACGTCGCTGACGGGCAGCGACTCTTCGACGCGGGCCACGTCCTCCGCCCCTCCGACCTCGGCCTCCTGAAGTCGGTCGGGCTCGACGCGGTCCCCGTGTACGAGCCGCCGACCGTCGCCGTGATCCCGACCGGCGAGGAGCTGGTCCAGTCCGACCCGGACCCCGGCGAGGTGATCGAGACGAACGGCCTGACCGTCTCGCAGCTGGTCGAACGCTGGGGCGGCGAGGCGCGCTACCGCGACGTCGTCACCGACGACGAGGACGCGCTCGCGGCCGCGGTCGAGGCCGACCTCGACGCCGACGTGGTCGTCACTACCGGCGGGTCGTCGGTCGGCGAGCGCGACCTGATCCCCGAGGTCGTCGACGGGCTCGGCGAGGTGCTGGTCCACGGCGTCGCGCTGAAGCCGGGGCACCCGGTCTGTCTCGGCGTCGCCGACGACACCCCGGTCGTCTCGCTGCCCGGCTACCCGGTGGCCTGCATCGTCAACGCCGCGCAGTTCCTCCGACCCGTCCAGAAGCGCGTGGGCGGGACGACCGCGGACCCGTTCCCGACGCGGCGCGCGGTCCTCGACCGGAAGGTGCCGAGCGAGCCCGGGACGCGGACGTTCGCGCGGGTGGCGCTCTCGGAGGGAGGAGGCGGCGTCGAGGGTGAAGACGCCGACGAGAGAGCCGACGAGTCGGCCGACGGCGGCGGGGGCGAAACGAACCTCCCCGTCGCGACGCCGACCCGCGCGAGCGGCTCCGGCATCCTCTCGAGCGTCGCGCTCGCCGACGGCTGGGTCGTGGTGCCGGAGCCGCGGGAGGGGCTCGACGCGGGCGAGGTCGTCGACGTCGAGCTCTGGGAGGTGACGCCGTGAGCGACCGCAAGGAGTTCCGCGACCTGGCGACGCCCGAGGCCGCGCGCGCGGCGATCGAGTCACTCGACCTCTCGCCGGAGCCGGAGACGGTCCCGTTAGAGGACGCCCGCGGCCGCGTCCTCGCGGAGCGGATCGACGCCGCTATCGACGTGCCCGGCTTCGACCGGGCCTCGATGGACGGGTACGCGGTCCGGGCCCGCGACACCTTCGGCGCCGACGAGGCTGACCCCGCGGAGCTCGATCTCGTCGGGGCGGTCCACGCCGGCGCCGCGCCGACGGTGACCGTCGCGCCGGGCACCTGCGCCGAGATCTCCACGGGCGCCGTGATGCCCGAGGGCGCCGACGCCGTGGTG
>NZ_MWTH01000015.1:470666-504887 GCF_059752395.1 Halorubrum sp. B53
TGGTCGAGCGCACGGACGAGCTGGACGCGGAGGGGGACGACCCCGACGCGGAGGAAGACGAAGACGAGCCCGACCGGATCGCGATCCGGACCGCCGTCGCGCCGGGCGACCACGTGATGAGCGCCGGCGCGGACATCGCGGCCGGCGCCCGCGCGCTCGGTCCGGGGACGCGGTTGACGCCCCGCGAGATCGGGCTGCTCTCCGCGCTCGGCGTCGACGAGGTGCCGGTCGAGGGGAAGCCGCGGGTCGGGATCGTCTCGACCGGCGACGAGCTGGTGCGCCCGGGTGAGGCCCTCGACCCCTCGAGCGGGGAGATATACGACGTGAACTCGACGACCATCGCCGCCGGCGTCGAGGAGGCGGGCGGCGAGCCGGTCCTCTACCCGCACGCCGGCGACGACTACGAGGAGATGGAGCGGCTGCTCCGGCGCGCGGCCGACGAGTGCGACCTCGTGCTCTCGTCGGGGTCGACCTCGGCGAGCGCGGTCGACGTCATCTACCGCGTGATCGAGGAGCGCGGCGAGCTGCTGCTCCACGGCGTCGCGGTCAAGCCCGGCAAGCCGATGCTCGTCGGGCGCCTCGACCGCGGCGGGAGCGACGCGGCCCTCGAGAGCGAGCGCACCGGCGAGTCGGCATACGTCGGGCTCCCCGGCTATCCCGTGTCGGCGCTCACGATCTTCCGGACGTTCGTCGCGCCCGCGATCCGCGAGGCGGCCGGTCAACCGGAGCCCGCGACGGCGACCGTCGAGGGTCGGATGGCCGTCGGCGAGCGCTACGGCGAGGGGCGCATGCGGCTGATGCCGGTCGGACTCCTCGACCTGGACGACGACGACCGCCCGCTCGTCTACCCGGTCGACAAGGGCTCCGGGGCGACGACGAGCCTCGTCGAGGCCGACGGGGTCGTCGCCGTCGACCCGGACACGGAGTACCTCGATCGAGGCGAGCGCGTCACGGTGCAGCTGTTCTCGCCGGACGTGCGTCCGCCGACCCTGCTCGGCGTCGGCGAGGACGACCCGGCGCTCAACCGCCTGCTCGACCGGTTGGAGCGCCCGCGGTACCTGCCGGTCGGGTCCCGCGAGGGGCTCCGGCGGCTGCGCGACGGCGTCCCGGACGTGGCGGTCGTCGCGGGACCGACGGATCGAGAGGTCGAGACGGTCGATCTGGGCGGCTGGACCCGCGAGTGGGGGCTCGTCGTTCCCGCCGGCAACCCGGCCGACGTGACGGGGCTCGGCGCGGTCGTGGACCGCGACCTGCGGTTCGTCAACCGTCCGACCGACTCCGGGCTCCGACGGGGCCTCGACGACGCGCTCGATCGGCTCGCCGACGAGCGGTCGACGTCGCGGAGCGAGCTGACGGAGGCGATCGCGGGCTACGAGCTGACCGTGCGAGCGTTCGAGAGCCCGGCGCGGAAGGTGATCACCGGCGACGCCGACGTCGGGCTCGGCCTCCGCGAGACGGCGGAGCGGCTCGACTGCGAGTTCGTGTCGCTGGGCGAGCAGTCCGTCGTCGTGCGCGCGGCGCCGGAGCGGGCCGACCGCGACGCGGTGGCGGCGCTCGCGAGCGCGCTCGACGACCCCGCCGACCTCCTCGACGGGCTCGCGGGCTACTCGCGGAACAGCCGGAACGAACCCTGACCGACGACGACCTCGGCGGCCTCGCCGTTGGTCGCGCTGGTGACGGTCATGTCGCTGACGCCGATCGAGCCGCCGGACCTGACGATCGTCGCCTCGGCGGTGAGGTCCCCGGTCGCCGGGCGGAGGTAGCTCGCGTTGAGGTTCACCGTCGCGACCTCCCCGGAAAGCGGGTCCTCGAAGGCGGTCCGCTGGACGATCCCGCCGGCGGTGTCGATCAGGGTCGCCGCCACGCCGCCGTGGATAGTGCCGCCGTCGCTGTTCGTCAGCTTGTCGTCGAAGGGGATAGAGAGGACGACCCGCCCGCGCTCGACGACGTCGACCGACGTGTTCAGCCACGAGAGGTAGCCGTGCTCCTCCTCGATCCGACGCTCGACGAGCGCGACGGCCTCCGCGGAGAGCGAGTCCAAATCCGCGACGTCTGTCCGGTTCATACCACTCCCACACGAGGGTCCCGCTTGTAGCCCCTGAAACGGGAAACAACCGACGCGAGGTTGGCGGCGCCGACGGCGGGCCGGAGTCCGGCTGTACCGCGACCAGTCCGGCCGCTTATCAGCGATACCGAGCCAGCCGCCCCGTGACCTGACGCCTCGCCCGCGGCGGCCGAGACGGGAGTCCGGCGTACCGCCGCGGAGAGCGCCCGCGCCGGCTGTTCGCCACCTGTTCTCAGTAGCGCGGCGAATATCCTCACCCCGCGCCGAGCCGGATCGGGTCGTCGCTCGGGACCACGCCGAGCGACACCGCCTCGCCGATCTCGAACTCGCGGTCCGGGCAGACGACCTTCGCGCCGTACCCCGCGTCCCGCGCCGCGAACAGCGACAGCCCCACGACTCGCTCGCCGTTCGCGAGCACGTCGACCGGATCCCACGCGAGCCCCCGGCCGTCCGCGGCGCCGACGCGAGTGCCGAACAGCGTCGCCGTCGTTCGCTCGTCGAGACGGCCGGCGGAGTCGCCGCCGAAGACGCCCCCACCGGCGTAGTGGGCCAGCCCGCCGTCGAGCGGGACCCCCTCGTCGCTCGCGAGCGCGGCGAACGTCCCGCCCGGGTCGGGGTGCGTCGGCGCGTCGAGGAGCACGTGGGTCGGGCCGCGTTCGATCACGGTTCCGCACCCGTCCCACGGGACCGGCTCGACGGCGACGTCGACGGCGACCGGGAGCGACCCGCTCGCCCTGAGCGCGCTCGCGTCTGGCGCCCGGAACCCGAGGTGGACGTGGTCGTCGACCCACTGCCCGAAGAACCCGGAGCGCGTCGTCGGTCCGAGGTCGTCGCCGACGGCGACGCGGTCGCCGGGCGACACTTCGGGGATCACGTGGAGGATCCGGGCGACCGTCCCGGGCTCGGCGCCGGCTCGTCGACACCACTCGTCGTCGAGGTCGACGACGATCAGGTGGTCCTCGCTCGCGGCGTACGGCCGGTCCGGACAGCCGACGGTCCGGGTCTCGCGGACGACTCCCGAGACGGGTGATATCCCCTGCCCGGCCTCGGGGTACAGGTCGACGGCGCGGCCGTCGTCGTGAGCGGGGTACGGCGAGTTGAACCGCGAGAACCGTCGGTAGCCGTCGAGCGAGTCCGGCGGCAGGGTGACGGACATCGTCGTTCGCAGGGCGGGGCTCGATCCACAAGTGGCCGTCGGCGGAGGCGATCGGCGCGGGACGGCGTCGGGGCGTCGCACCCGCCTCCCGACATCGCCTCAGTCGTCCGCAGGCTCGATCCCGCCGATCACGAAGCGAGCGCCGCCCGACTCGGACTCCTCGACGGAGAGCTCCCACCCGTGCGCCTCGGCGATGTCGACGACGATCGCGAGCCCGAGCCCCGTCCCGCCCCCGAGCGAGACGCCGCGCTCGGTCACCTGCGATCGCTGGTCCGGCGGGATCCCGGGACCGTCGTCGGCGACGGCGAGCGCGACGCCGTCCGGGCGGCGTTCGATCTCGACCCGCACCGCGACGTCGTCACCCGCGTGTTCGATGGCGTTGCGGAACAGGTTCGAGAGCAGCTGTTCGAGCCGGTCGCCGTCGGCGAGCACCGTCGCGTCCGGCCCCTCGACCGACAGCGTCGCGTCCGCCGACTCGAGCCGCGACCAGACCCGCCGGACCGTCGCCTCGAGGGACACCCGGTCCGCGGAGTCGACGGAGCGGCCCGCGGTCGCCAGCGAGAGGAGCCCCTCGATGAGGTCGTCCATCCGCTCGTGGGCGTTCGCCGCCCGGTCGAGCGCGTCGTCGTTCTCGCCGCCGTCGTGACGCGCGAGCTCGACCGCCGCGGTCGCCGCCGCGAGCGGGTTCCGGAGGTCGTGGGAGACGACGCCGGCGAAGTCCTCCAGGCGCTCGTTCTGTCGCTCGAGTTCGGCCTCGCGGCGCTCTAGCTCCGACTGTCGCCGTTCGCGCTCGGTCACGTCGCGGAGGAGGAACACGTGACCGCGGTCCGTCCCGCGGGGGTCCGTTATCGGGTCCTCCTGAATGTCGAACTGTCGCCCGCCGATGGTGATCGGGTGTTCCACGCCAGTCTCCAGCCGCGGGAACACCGCCGAGAGCGACGAGCCGACGGCGTCCGGCGGGAGCAGCGCCTCGGCGGCGGGGTTGAGATCGCGGATCCGGCCGTCGGACCCCGCCACGATCACCGGGTCCTGCATCACCTCGACGGCGGTGTCGCGGGCGACGACCGCGGCGTCGAGCGTCCCGAGCCAGAACACAGTCCCGTACAGGAAGACGCCGTGGACGACGAGCGCCGACGGGAACCAAGCGAGGTTCGCGTAGCTACCGAGGTCCACGACGGTCGCGATCCCGCCGAGGAACGGGAACAGCGTCCCGAGCAGGATCACGAACGTCTGGAGTCGGTACCGGTTCCCGGTCCGTTGGTAGAGGTCGACGACGATGAGGACGCCGACGAGGCAGAGCGCGTAGGCGTACAGGACGAACCCGACGTCAGCGAGGCCCAGATCGAACGAGAGAAGCGTGAACGGCCCCTCGACGACCGGGGTGAGCGAGCGCCGAGAGAGCCCGTGGGTGGCGCTCGACCACGCGAGCAGGACCCAGGCGAACGGGGGCGTCGCTAGCGCGACGATCCGGTGCTCCGTCCGCCACTGATCGTGGCCGGCGAACGCGAGCGTGAACGCCGTCCAGAGTCCGGGAATTGCCGCGACGAGCGGCGTCGCAAGGTTGAGCGTGACGACCATGGTCAGCTCGCTCGCGCTCGCGACCCTGACGGCGTACAAAAGCGAGATTCCGCCGCCGCAGAGCAGGTAGAGCGCGACCTCGGTGCCGCCCGGCTGGTCGCGCTCCCGCCACGCGATCCCGCCGAGCCACAGCCCGATGACCCCGGCGAGCAGGCAAGCTGCGAGGTACGCTCGGACCGGCAGCGCGCCGAGATCGCTCATCGATACGTGACCCAATCAGAGGGCCGGCAAAACGTTTGTGTCATACTCCGGGACGGCGACCGTCGGCGACCGGACGACGACGCGGCCGCCGGGTTCTCCCGCGAGCGGAGTGCCGGCGGCGGCCGAAACCGGCTTGTCCGCCACCGCCTGTGATACCGATATGCGCGTACTCAGAGGGGGGATCGCGGACCCCGACGCGGACCGGGAGCGAACGGCGGCGCTCCTCGCGGTCGCGGGCGACGGAACCCCCGGACTCCGCGTGTGGACGCCGACCCGACAAGTCGCGTTCGGCCGCCGCGACGCCCGCGAGGACGGCTTCGAGCGGGCCGAGCGGGTCGCCGCGAACCGCGGGTTCCGCCCGGTCGAGCGCGACGTCGGCGGGCGAGCCGTCGCGTACGCCGGGGAGACGATCGCGTTTGCGCACGCGATCCCGCTGGGCGGCGACGCGGCGGGGAGCGGCTCGCGCGGGTCGATCGCGGAGCGGTACGACCACGCCGTCGAGACGGTCACCGAGACGCTCCGGGGGCTCGGCGCCGACGTCGTCGCCGGCGAGCCGGCGGCGTCGTTCTGCCCGGGCGACCACTCCGTGCGCGTCGCCGGCGGCGGGAAGGTGTCGGGAATCGCCCAGCGCGTCCGCGCGGACGCGGCGCTGGTCGCCGGCTGCGTCGTCGTCTCGCCGGGCGATGCGCGGGAGGTCGCCGCCGTCAGCGACGCCGTCTACGACGCGCTCGACGTGTCGTTCGACCCGGAGACGGTCGGCAGCGTCGCGGGCGCCGGCGGACCCGACGACCCGGAACGCGTCGTTCGGGCGCTGGAGGACGCGTTCGTCGACGGCCCGTGGGGAGACGGGTCGCGGCGGGTCGAGCGGATCGACGCCGAGCGGTGAGCGCGGCCGTCGAGTCGAGACCGGCGCGGAATCTCTCCGCCGAATCGGGTTCCCGGGCCGATCGGGCCCGATCGCGGTTTCGACGTGCTTTTTATTCGCGGGGGTCTCGGTTCGCCCATGGCCGAATTCAAAGTCGTCATCGCCGACCCCGAGAGCGGCGAGACGTTCCAGCGAGAGGTCGACGGACAGGACGCCAACCGGTTCCTCGGTCGAGAGATCGGCGACGAGATCGGCGGTGACGCCGTCGGCCTCTCCGAGCACACGGTCGAGATCACCGGCGGCTCCGACGAGACCGGTCGACCGATGCGCGAGGACGTCTCGGGCACCCGCCTGAAGGAGCTCCTCTTAGAGGGCGGCGTGGGCTTCAAGCCGTCCCGCGAGGGCGAGCGCAAGCGCATCACCGTCCGCGGCCGCGAGATCGACGACGACGTCGCGCAGATCAACGTCTCTGTCGTCGAGGGCGACGACGTCGCCGCAGCGCTCGGCGAGGACGACGGCGACGACGCCGACGAGGAGTAAGCGCCCCTTTTCGATGCCCCGCGTTCCCTCCGACGACGAGGGCGTCGCCTCGATACGCGTCTCGCTCGCCCGGAGCGGCGGCACTCGCCGCCCCTGCGTGCGTATCCCCGAAGACGACGAGCTCGCCGGCCGCGTCGAGTCGGGGACCTGCGAGTCGCTGTCGATGAGCGCCGGCGACGTGATCCGAGTCGCGTTCGACCGGGAGGAGAACCACGCGCCGGTGACGGCCGACAGCTCCGGACGGCTGATCCGCGGCGCGTTCGATAACCGACGGCTCGCGCGGGAGGCGGGCGAGGGGGAGAACCGCTTGGTCGCGTGGCTCGACGCGAACGGCCGCGAGCCGGGCGACAGCGTCGTCCTCGACGTCGTCGTGCCGGGGGAGCTGTACGGGCTCCGGGTCCCGGGCGAGCGGACCGTGTACGAGGCGACGCGCGGGCCGCCGTCGTCGCTCGCGGACATCGCTCGCGACCTCGACGGCTGAGACGGACGCCGAACCGGTCGGGTCGGTGTCGGATCGCTTATTCTCGCTCGGACCCGATCGGGAGGCATGAGAGAGGTCGACGCGGATCTGACGGCGCTCGACCGCGGGATCATCAACGCCTTCCAGGGCGGGTTTCCGGTGACCGAGCGGCCCTTCGAGCCGGCCGCGGCGGCGCTGCGGGAGCACGGCGTCGACGTGACCGGGGCCGAGCTGTGCGAGCGGGTCCGCGAGCTCGACGAGGAGGGAATCCTCTCGCGGTTCGGCGCGCTCGTCAACGCCGAGGAGATCGGCGGGGCGGCGTCGCTGGTCGCGATGCACGCGCCCGAGGACCGCTACGACGCGATCGCGGAGACCGTCAACGAGTTCACCGCGGTCGCGCACAACTACGAGCGCGAGCACCCGCACCTCAACATGTGGTTCGTGGTGAGCGTCGCCGACCACCCAGACCCCGACAAGGACGGGGGCGACCGGGTCGAGGAGGTGCTCGCCGAGATCGAGACGGCGACGGGCCAAGAGACGTACAACCTGCCGAAGCTCCGGGAGTTCCACGTCGGCGCGAAGTTCCTCGTCGACGGTCCGGTTCCCGACGGCGACGTCGACCTGTCCGATCTCGGTCCGGCTGTCACGCCGAGCGAGCGGGGGACGCTCACGCCCGCCGAGCGCGACCTCGTCGTCGAGATCCAGGGCGGGCTCCCGATCACGGAGACGCCGTACGCCGACGTGGCGGCCGCGCTCGACGCAGACGTCGGGTGGGTGATCGAGACGATCAAGCGGTTCGAGGCGGAGGGGAAGGTGCGCCGCGTCGGCGTGATCCCGAACCACTACGCGCTCGGCTACACGGAGAACGGGATGACCGTCTGGGACGTGCCCGAGGACGCCCTCGACGAGGTCGGGCCCGCCGTCGCCTCGCTCGATTTCGTCACGCACTGCTACGAACGCCCACGCCACGCGGGCGTCTGGCAGTACAACTTCTTCGCGATGACCCACGGTCGGACGGAGGCCGAGAGCGAGCGGCGAATCGCGGAGGTGAAAGAGTTGATGGACGAGCACTGGGACGTCGGCGCCGACGACTGGGACACGCTGTTCTCCACGCGGATCCTGAAGAAGACGGGGATCCGGATCGCCGACCGCGCCGACAGCAACACGGCGTGAGCCGTTTCGCTGCGGTCCGGAGGTGCCCGACGTGATCCCGCTCTACCACGACTTCGCCGGGGAGACGGTGCTCGTGTTCGGCGGCGGGGCCGTGGGCGCGCGGAAGGCGTCGCGGTTCGCCGCCGAGGCCCGCGTCGTCGTCGTGAGCCCGGCGTTCGACGACCGGCTCGTCGACCTCGCGGGGGAGGGCGACCGGAGCGGGGCGGAGGGCCCGACCGTTGAGCTGGTCCGCGCCGCCCCGGACCCCGACGCGGTCGGAGACTGGATCGATCGCCTCGGACCGGCCCTCGTGGTCGCCGCCACCGACGACGCCGCCGTCAACGCCGCGGCCGAAGCCGCCGCGCTTGAGGCCGACCCGCTCGTCAATCGGACGGACGTGTCGACCGCGGACCGGTCGGGGTCGCGCGACGTACGGAGCGTGGTCGTTCCGGCGACCGTCGAGGACGAGCCGGTCACGGTCGCCCTCTCGACCGGGGGCGCGAGCCCGGCGCTCGCGAAGGCGCTCCGCGAGCGCGTCGAGGCCGAGATCGACGGTGCGGGGGCGATGGCGGAGCTCTCCGGCGAGCTCCGCGCGGAGCTCAGAGATCGGGGGGTCGACCCCGAGGCGCGTCGGGAGGCAATCCGTCGTGTCGTGCGATCCGAGGGGGTTTGGAAGGGTTTACAAAAGGGGAGATCCAACGGTCGGAAAGAGGCGTATTCCGTGATCGAGGAGGAACTCAACAGATGAAGGAGACGGGAGCCATCGCCGGTGTGAGCGTCGCTCACGCCCGCGCGACGGTCGACGAGATCGAGTCGGCCGGCGGCGACGGCGTCCGCGCGACCGTCTCGGACCTGCTCGCGCGCGACGGCGTCGAGGAGGCGTTCGCCCTCCAGACGTGCAACCGCTCGGAGGCGTTCGTCGTCACCGACCGGACCGTCGACGGGGCCGACGCGCTGGCGTCGTTCGCCCCCGACATCCGCGGCGGCGCGGTCCGCCGACTCGACCACGAGGAGAGCTTGGAACACCTGATGCGCGTCGCCGCCGGGCTGGAGTCGCTCGTGCTCGGCGAGGACCAGATCAGCGGCCAGCTGCGGGAGGCGTACGAGGAGTCGAAGTCCGCGGGCGGCATCGGCCCCGTCCTGAAGGACGCGGTGACGAAGGCGCTGCACGTCGGCGAGCGCGCACGCAACGAGACCTCGATCAACGAGGGGGTCGTCTCCCTCGGCTCGGCCGCGGTCCGGCTGGCCGCGACCGAGATCGACCTCACCGACGGGTCGGCGGTCGTGGTCGGCGCCGGCGAGATGGGAACGCTCGCGGCGCGGACGCTCGACGACACCGCCGTCTCCGATATCGTCGTCGCCAACCGGACGGTGCCGAACGCGGAGTTCGTCGCCGGCGAGGTTGACACGCCCGCGGAGGCCGTCTCGCTCGCCGACCTGCCGGCGGTCGTCCCCGACGCCGACCTCGTTATCTCGGCGACCGGAAGCCCGGAGCCGGTGATCGAGCCGGGACACGTCGCGGACGCGGGACGGCTCGTCTGCATCGACATCGCGCAGCCGCGGGACGTCGACCCGACGGTTGCCGACCGCGACGGGTTGACGCTGTACGACATCGACGCGCTGGAAGACGTGACGCGGCGGACCCGCGAGAGCCGCGAGGCGGAGGCGCGCGACGTCGAGGCGATCATCGACGAGGAGCTCGACCGCATCCTGCAGGCGTACAAGCGCAAGCGCGCGGACGACGCCATCTCCGCGATGTACGCGGGCGCCGACCGCGTGAAGGCCCGCGAGGTCGACCGCGCGCTCTCGAAGCTGGAGGCGCAGGGCGGGCTGACCGAGGAGCAGCGCGAGACCGTCGAGGATATGGCCGACGCCTTGGTCGGACAGCTGCTCGCGGCCCCCACCAGCTCGCTGCGCGACGCCGCCGGCGAGGACGACTGGGAGACGATCCGGACCGCGCTCCAGCTGTTCGACCCCGAGTTCGACGCGCCGCCGGAGGTCCCGGGCGGAGAGTCGGCGAGCGAGGGGAGCGGCCCCGAGATCGACGGCCCGCCGGAGTCGGTCGCCGAGGAGCTGGACGACTGACCGCGGTCGCCGTCCTTTATTTTCCCCCGGGCGTACCGGTGAGCATGCGACTCTCCGAGTACGCGGAACGGCTCGACGACGAACTCGACACGGCGGCGTACGCCGACGTCGACGCCAGCGCGAACGGGCTACAGGTCGGACCGGAGGACGCCGAAGTCGAGCGCGTCGCCGTCGCGGTCGACGCCGCCGAGGCGACGATCGAGGCCGCGGCCGACGCGGACGCCGACGTCCTCGTCGTCCACCACGGGATCTCGTGGGGGGGCTTCGACCGCGTCACCGGGCGGACGTACGACCGGGTCGAGGCGCTGATCGAGCGCGACATCGCGCTGTACGTCTCGCACCTCCCGCTGGACGGCAACGCCGACCTCGGCAACGCGGCCGGCGTCGCGGAGGCGATCGGCCTCGAAGACCGCGAGCCGTTCGGCGAGATCGGCCCGGTCACGATCGGGACGGCGGGGGAGCTGCCGGAGCCGCTCCCGGCCGCGTCGCTCCGGGAGACGCTCGACGGGTTCGAGGGGCAGCCCGACGGCGAGGAGTCGCCGACGCGCGTGATCGACTTCGGGCCCGACGAGATCGAGCGCGTCGCGGTCGTCACGGGCTCCGGCGTCGACTGGCTCGACGAGGCCGCGGCGACCGGCGCCGACGCGCTGATCACGGGCGAGGGGAAGCAGCAGGTCTACCACGACGCGCGGGAGGCCGGGATCACGGTGTTCCTCGGGGGGCACTACGCGACCGAGACGTTCGGGGTGCGGTCACTCGAGTCGCTGTCGGCGGAGTGGGGACTGGAGACGGAGTACGTGAGCCACCCGACTGGGCTCTGAGGGGATCGATCGGACTCCGCGAGGGTCCCCGGCCCGTCGCCCCCGAACGCAACCCTTACCGCCCGCGTCCGTCCACTCCGGGTATGCGCGATCACTTCGAGATCCGGGACCACGACGCGGCCGGGCGGATCGGCCGGCTGGAGGTCCCCCGCGCCGGCGTCACGGTCGAGACGCCGGCGCTGCTGCCGGTCGTCAACCCCAACGTGCTCACGGTCGAGCCGTCGCGGCTCCGCGAGGAGTTCGGCGCGGAGATGCTGATCACCAACTCCTACATCATCCGGAGCACGGACCGGATCCGGGATCGGGTGCTTGAGGAGGGGCTCCACGACTTCCTCGGGTTCGACGGCGCGATCATGACCGACTCCGGCTCCTTCCAGCTCGCCGAGTACGGCGACATCGACGTGACCACCGAGGAGATCATCGAGTTCCAGCGGCGTATCGGGAGCGACGTGGCGACCCCGGTCGACGTCCCGACGCCGCCGGACGTCGACCGCGAGCGCGCCGAGCGGGAGTTGGAAACCACGGAGCGCGCCCTCGCCGACGCGGCGGCCGCGGAGACCGGCGAAATGCTCGTCAACGCCCCCGTACAGGGATCGACGTTCCCGGACCTCCGCGAGGAAGCCGGGCGACACGCGACGGCCACGGACCTCGACGTGTTCCCGGTCGGCGCGATGGTGCCGCTGCTCAACTCCTACCGCTACGCCGAGGTCGTCGAGGCGGTGCGGGCCGCGAAGCGCGGGCTCGACCCGGACGCGCCCGTCCACTTGTTCGGCGCGGGCCACCCGATGATGCTCGCGCTGGCGGTCGCCGCGGGCTGCGACCTGTTCGACTCGGCCGCCTACGCGCTGATGGCGCGCGATGGGCGCTACCTGACCGTCTCGGGCACCGAACACCTCGAGGAGATGGAGTACTTCCCCTGCTCGTGTCCGGTCTGCGCCGAGCACACGCCGGCGGAGCTCCGCGGGCTCGAGGAGGACCCCGACGCCGACGCGTCCCCTGAGCGGCTGCTGGCCGAACACAACCTCCACGTCACCTTCGAGGAGCTCCGGCGCGTGAAGGCCGCGATCCGGTCGGGGAACCTCCTCGAACTGGTCGACCGGCGCGCCCGCGGTCACCCCGCGATGCTCGACGGCTACCGGGCGCTGCTCGACCACGCCGACGAGCTGGAGCGCACCGATCCCGTCTCGAAGGACGCCTTCTTCTACACCTCCCACGAGTCGGCCCGGCGCCCGGAGGTCCGCCGGCACCGCGATCGGCTCGCCCGGTTGGAGGCGCCGGGCCGCTTGCTGCTCACGGAGTCGAACGCGCCGTCGACGCACGACTACGACGCGGTGTGGCGCGTGAAACCGCCGTTCGGCCCCTTCCCGCGGGCGCTCTCGGAGACGTACCCGCTCACCGCGGAGGTCCCGGAGCGGCTCGACGACGCGGCGCGGGTCACCGCGGCCGAGGGCGTCGCCGCGCTCGCGTCGGCGAACCCCGAGACCGAGATCACGCTCGGCCACGACGGCTGGCCCGAGGCGGCGCTCGACGCCGTTCCCGACCGCGTCGAGACGGAGGACCTGCGGACGCTCGGGCGATCCGGGTAACGGGGGTCGTTGAATCCCTCAAGCAGAGCCAGCTTTCAGCGGTCGTGCTGATTACAGAGCGCGAATGTGGGACGAACCGGGCCGATCTGCGGAAGGGAGTGATCTCTCAGTACAGGGACCACACGTAACTGCTACGTCCCGGCTCCAAGGCTACCCTCACAAATGCGATTAGCAGTGCTCCGGCCGCGATCAGAGTACCAATCAGTCGTCCGACTATGCCCATCGTTGTATTGTACCCACTTTTGCGTTGGTAATCGCTGCGAGAAAGAGGACACAGAGACCAAACCAAAATACGAGAACCGATAGTAGTTCGGTGATGGAGGGAGCGACGATGTTGGGGCAGATGAACTACCATTCCAGCGGTGCCGGAACCCCCCACCGACATCTGACCCTCGATGATCAATACGTGGTCTCAGGCTTTCCGCCGTTTTAACCAGTCTTGCGTCTAAAGAACAGGGTTTCAACGCAAAATCAAGAACAAATGAGCCTGAAATCACTCAACAACGATGGCACCGCGGTGTCCAATATCGCGGTGGGGTCGACAAGAGTACCTGAAGACGCCCGTCTCGGAGAACGTTTCTTCGAAGTGGACGCCGGACTCGGTGTGGAGAGTTTCACCACCGAGATCGGTGTCCTCGAAGACGATGTTGTGTGCGCCGCCCGTCCCGGTCCACGACCATCGGACCGTCGTTCCGGGTGATACCTTCACTGCGTGTGGATCGAACGCGAATGGGCCACCGTTGCCGTTCGCCCCGGTGGTAATTTCAACGAGACTGGTGGACGTTTGGTCTGTGATAGTTCCGTCGTACTCGTTCGTTCCGGCGAGCCACTTATCTACAGTTGGGTACCCGCTCGACGGGGCCGTATCGACCACGACGACACCCTTCATGCCCGCGTCGGCATGCGGCTCGCTGACGTATCTGTGCGTCCCTTCTGCGTCGAACGTGTACTCGAATGTCTCTCCGATCCTCGCAACCGCCTGACCGCTGTCGAACGTCCCGTCGGTAGCGACTACGTTGTACTCCGCACTCTCTCCGACCCACTCCCAGGTGACAGTTGTGTCCGGGGCAACCTTGATCGCGGGCGGAGAGAACGATTTCGTATTCGACACACCGAGATACACCGTCGGTGGATCATCATACCGGAGGTCGAGGACCTGTTTCGTCTGTGGATCATTCGCGGCTGCGAGCCATGTGTCCAGAGAGGATTCACCGTCGCTTTCGTCCGCTGCAGGAGTCGAACTGTCGTGTGCTTGGAGTCGATTGAACCCGGCCAGCGACCCGAATCCAGCAGCTACACTTGCGCCTATGAACGTACGGCGATTATTGGAGGGCATCTGCGCGTGGTCGTTGGCCTGTGAATATATACAGTATTAATGCCAGTTCCCAGTTACTTAGAACTGGTCTGTCTGAACTCGCTGAGTCACCTCAGACGGAGTATCAACAGGTACAGACGGAGCGCGTGTCACCGCGATTCTCTTGTTGGGTGGTCTACTCGGTCTCACTATCTTCGCTCCTGAAGGTATTCTTCGCCCACGGTAGAAGAGCCGTCTTCCATTTGCAGCACGACCTCTCGGTTGATTCTGGATTCAGAGAGAACATAACGCAGTCGCCGTACCTAACTACATCCTCTGTATTCAGTGCCACTTCCCGTCGCGTTCTGAGAAGTTCAACAGCGACCGGAGCTGAAACAGCCGCGCGACGCTACTCCTCTCCCGACCCCATCCGCTTCGAGTAGTCCCACGTGTGGAGTCGCTCCGGCTCGATCCGGATCCGCACCTCCTCGCGCTCCGGCCGGAGGAGCCGGTCCCCGGTCGGGTTGTCGACGCCATCCAGATACCGCTCCAGCAGGGCGCGCAGCAGCTCCTTCTCCGCGTCCGGCGACACCGTCGCGCGGCCGCGGCCCCTGACGCCTTTATACGGGGGATCGTTCGTCGACACCTCGAAGGAGACGTGGTCGTCGTGCGTGAGAAACGAGACGACGTCTGCGTCGGCGCTCGTCGCGCAGTGGACGGCGCCGTCCCACGAGAACCACAGCGAGACGATCCACGGGTCGTCCGCGGGCGTGCGACAGCCGAGGCGCACCGGGACGCGGGCGTCGGTCAGGAACTCGTCGACGCGGTCGCGGTCCCACGGGCCGGAGGGCTCCATGCGATCCCTTCGGACGGGTCGTGCCTAACGGTTGCGGCGCGGAACACAAGAGAATTGACCGTCCCCGCGCGAGGGGGAGTATGACCGACCACTTCGAGGTCCACGAGCGCGACGGCGCCGCCCGACTCGGGGAGCTACGGCTCGCCGAGCCGGTGACGACGCCGGCGCTCGCGGACCCCTTCTTAGCGGACGCCGGCAGCCTCTGGGCCGGCGAGCGCGAGGTCCCGGACGGCGGCGACGACGCGCTCACGGTCCTGCCGCACCGCTCGTTCCCCGCGGGGACCCGCGAGGAGGTCCGCGAGTCGTTCGCGGTCGACCACCCGGATGTCGACTACCCCTCTGCCGCCGTCGTCGACAGCGAGAGCGCCCGCGACGTCGGCGCCGACGCGTACCTGCTCTCGGACGCGTCCGGGTTCGTCGGCCACGGCGAGGCGTTCCGCGACGCGATCGTCGCCGCGAAGGCGGCGCTGCCGGCCGACACCGCCCTTATGCTTTCGGGCGTCGCCACGCCGCTGAACGTCGCCGTCCTCGCGTACGCCGGCGTCGACCTCGTGGACGCGACGCTCGCCCGGGCGAAGGGGACGCAGGGGCGATACCTCACGGCCGACGCCGAGCACTTCCTCGAGGACCTCGACGAGCTGCCGTGCGCCTGTCCCGCCTGCGCGGGACCCCGCGAGGAGTTCACCCGCGCCGACTGCGCCGAGCACAACGTGAACGCGCTCCGCGCGGAGCTCCGCCGCGTGCGCGAGCGGATCCGCGCGGGTCGCCTGCGCGACTACATCGAAGGGCAGACCCGCCACGAGCAGTGGCTCACGGCCGCGTTCCGCGAGTTCGACGACCAGTGGGGGTACGTCGAGGAGCGCACGCCGCTGATGCGCGACGCCGAGGTGACCGCGGCGACCGCGGAGACGCTGGACCGCGTCGAGATCCGGCGGTTCGCCGACCGGGTGACGAGCCGGTACCGGAACCGGTTCACGGATCAGCCGCTCGTGTTGGTCCCCTGCTCGGCGACGAAGCCGTACAGCGACTCCCAGAGCCACGGGCAGTTCCACGACGCGATCCAGTGGCGCGGCCACACCGTCTCGATGACCTCGCCGATCGGCGTGGTGCCTCAGGAACTGGAGACGACGTACCCCGCCCAGCACTACGACGCGGTCGTCACTGGCGACTGGAGCGAAGACGAGATCGGCTTCGTCGCCGAGGTGCTCCGGCGGTATCTGACGCGGAACGACTACTCGCGGGTGATCGCGCACGTCCCCGACCACGGCTACCGCGAGATCTGCGAGCGCGTCGCGAGCGACCCCGCGGTCGACGTCCCGTTCGAGTACACGTGCGTCGGCCACCCGACGAGCGACGAGTCGCTCGGGGAGCTGAACGCGACCCTGCAGGGCGAGCCCGCCTACAGCAAGCGCGAGCGCGAGCACAACACGGTCCGGGCGATCGCCGACTACCTCCTCGGCGACGGCGCGGGCGACGACCTGTTCGGCGGGCCGGGCGAGGCGGACATCCGAACCACCGGACGGTACCCCAAGCTGCAGGTGTGGGGCGACGACCCCGACGCCGGCCGCGAGGGCGAGCCGGGCGAGCAGCTCGCGACGATGGTCCCCCAGTACGGCACCCTCTCGTTCACCCTCGCCGGCGCGCGCCGCTGGGTCGAGAGCGACGCCCCCACGAAACGGGTCCGGATCGACCCGTTCGTCCCGCACGGCTCCGTCTTGGCGCCCGGCGTCGTCGACGCGGACGACGACATCCGCGTCGGCGACGAGGTCGTCATCGAGGGGCCGAAGGCGTTCGCGGTCGGCCGCGCCGAGATGTCCGGGCCGGAGATGGTCGACTCGACGCGCGGCGTCGCCAGCGAGGTCCGGCACGTGGACGAGAAGTGACCCCGCGGGTCGCGGGACCCACACCGAAGCAGTTGGGGTGTGCGACTAAGCGGATGCGGCCGTAACGTATTATCGTCAGAGGCACGCGCCTAGCTTTACCGTATTTCGTCCCGCTCCTCTGCGCTCGAACCCGCAGCCGCGCCGTCGCGGTCGGCGCGGGACAAGAGTGAAACGGGTCAATAGTGAACGGTCCCTCATGGCCTCCCAGGATTCCCCCCGGGCGGACGAACGGGTGACCTACGTCGAATTCGCCCTTTCGAGCTCCGAGTACCCGTTCGTCGCGGTGTCCGAGGCGGACGGCGCAGCGGCGCTGCTGAGGGAGTTCATCCCGCGGGGAGCGGGGAGCTACGCCGAGTTCTTCTCGGTCAGCGGCGTCGACCCCGAGTCCGTCCTCGCGCAGGCCCTCGACCACCCGTCGGTGGAGGCGCGTCTCGTCGAGCGGTTCGAGGACGAGGCGTTATTCGAGTTCGTCGTGGACGACGGCTGTCCGGCGGTCTTTCTCGGTGAGTCCGGCGCGCTCCCCTGCACCGTCGAGAGCCGAGGCGGGAGCGGGACCGTCGGGGTGGAAGTCCCGCCGTCCGAGGACGTCTCGACGGTCATCGACGACTTCACCGACGCCTATCCGGACGCCGAGCTGACGGTCAAGCGAGAGCAGTCCTACGGGACCCCGATATTCGGGCAGAGGTGTCTCCGGGCGGCTCTCGAGACGGATATGACCGATCGCCAGCGGGAGATCCTCGGAGCGGCCCACGATGCCGGGTACTACGACTGGCCGCGGGAGGTCACCGCCGAGGAGCTCGCCGACCGGTTCGGAATCTGTCCGGCGACGTTCCATCAGCACCTCCGGGCCGCCGAACAGAAGCTCGTCGCCCTGTCCCTCAGACGGGCCTGAGGGACGGAGTCGCGCGCGAAGACGACGGCCGCCGGATCAGTAGCTTCAACACCGCGCCGGATCGATCCGCGCACATGGCGCTCGAAAAGGACGTGGACTGTCCCTCGTGCGGAGAGACCCAGTCGTTCTACCGGACCGCGGCGATGACCCTTCACCTCGGCGAGAAGACGAAGTGGCGGTGCCCCGAGTGCGGCTACGGCTACGTCGAGATCAACGGCATCGACACGCTTCCGGCCTGATCCGCGAGCGCGGCGTCCGACCACCGGTCCCCGAAACGCGACCGACCGCCGGAGATAAAGAAAAACGAGACGACCGGACGGTTCCGGTCTCGTTCCGCGATCCGCTACCGATCAGTCGTCGCTCTCGGCGGCCGGCGGCTCCTCCGTTTCTCCCTCGGTGTCACCGTCTTCGGCGGTGATCGGGTCGTTCTCCTCCTCGGTGAAGCCGGCCGACGCCTCCTGGCGGGCCGACGCCTCGGGGTCGAACCGCGCCTCGATGTCCTGATACCGCGGGACGAAGGAGAGCTCGTGGTGGCTCTCCGTCTCGTGACCGAGGTAGCGGTCCTCCAGGTCGAACTGCGCCTGTTCGCCGTTCTCGGCGATGTTCTGCATATCCTCGTACACCGCGTGGGCGCCCGAGTGGAGCCCGTACAGGGTGATGAAGATGTACTGGTAGCCCAGGTCGCCGAGCTCTGCGAAGGTGAGCGGGTCCTCCTGCTCGCTCCACGCGAACGACGAGGAGTAGTTGAACGCCAGGTCGAGGTCGGGATGAGTCTCGTGGATGGTCTCCGCGTACTCGACCGCGTCCTCGCGGGACGGGTCGGGCATCTCCGGCCAGACGAGGTCGACGCCGGCGTCGGCGTAGATCCGGCCGCGTTCGAGGTGCTCCTCCCAGTCGCCGTTGGCGGAGCCGTACGCGTCGGTCCGCGCGATGATGACCGTGTCCTCGCTCTGCTTGGCGTCGACGGCCGCCTCGAAGCGCGACCGCGCCTGCTCGCGGGAGGCGATCTGCTTGCCCGCGATGTGGCCGCACCGCTTCGGCGAGGTCTGGTCCTCGATGTGGACGGCGGCGACGCCGGCCTTCTCGTACTCGCGGACCGCGCGCCGGACGTTGTGGACGCCGCCGTAACCGGTGTCGCAGTCGGCGACAACCGGGAGGTTCGTCGCCTCGACCATGCGCTTGGCGTTCTCGACCATCTCGGTCATCGTGACCATCTCCAGATCGGGGAAGCCGAACTGACCGAGCACGGTCGAGTAGCCGCTCATGTAGGCGGCGTCGACGCCCGCCATCTCCGCGAGGCGGGCGTCGAGCGCGTGGTAGATCCCGGGCGCGAACGTGTACTCCTGCTCCGCGAACAGCTCGCGGAGCTTCCGGCCGGCCGGGTTGTCGATATCTCTCTCGAAGACGTCGTCGTCGAGCTCGTTGGGATGCATGGATGTCACTCTGCGGTGTCGTCGTCGGTGGACCGCGCCGTCGCGGCGCTGTCGGTCGTGGTTCGATCCGTCGCGCGCCGGTCGGCCGTCGATCGGCCCGTCGCGTACCGGTCGGTCGCGCTCCGCGTGAACGTCGTCGGGTCGGGTCGGGGACCGGCGCCGGTCCCGGACAGGGGAACGGGGCTCACGGCGACCCCCCGTCGGTCCGCGAGGTCCGGGTCGGACGCAGGTCGGGGACCAGCGGCGCGTCTCGCTCCGCGTCGGTCGGCGGCGGGCTCGGGCGACGCGGGGCGTCGGTCGCGGTCGCCCCCGTCGTCGACGTCCGGGTCGCGGGAACGATCGGCGCGCCCGCTTCCTCGGTGATCGGCGTGCGGCCGGGGATCGAGCGGGGAGAAGCGTCAGCGGTCGTCTGCCGGTCTGTCGGTCGGGTCGTCTCAGTCGTCTGTCGGGTCGTCTCGGGCGTCGTGGTCTTGTCAGGTGTCGTCATCGGGTCGTGTGGGTGGTTGCGGTGGTCGTCTGGTGATCGGTCGGTCGGCGCGTCGTGCTGCCCCGTGTCCGCGTACTGATACTGACATTGCACTCGGTGGGTTCGGAGGGATGGTAATAAACATAATGATCGATAATGATAATATTCGTTAGTGTGTTTTACCTGTTTAAATGATGCGTGGTATCACGGGGCACGATCGGGCGGGCGACGCGCTTGGGGCGGCAATCGTCGGGCGTCGGACCGATCCCTTCTAACCGGCTCCGGTGCGTTTGCCCGCCCGTGAACGAGCGCGATGCGCTTCGCCGGCTCTCCGCCGACCTGCCGCACGCGGGCGACGACGCCGCCGTCGTCGGCGACACCGTCATCACGACCGACATGCTCCACGAGCGCACCGACTTCCCGCCGGGGACGACCCGGTACACCGCGGGGTGGCGAGCGGTCGGCGCGTCGCTCTCGGACGTGGCGGCGATGGGCGCGACCGCGACCGCCGCGGTCGCCGTCTACGCCGACGCCGAATTCGACCCCGACCGACTCGACCGGTTCGTCGCCGGCGCGGTCGACGTCTGCGAGTCGGTCGACGCCGACTACGTCGGCGGCGACCTCGACAGCCACGACGAGTTCACGACCGCCTCGACCGCGATCGGCGAGGTCGCCGACGCCGGCCCGGTGACGCGGTCGGGCGCGGCCCCCGGCGACGCGCTCTGCGTCACCGGGGAGTGGGGGCGGTCCGCGGCCGCCCTCCGGCTGTTCGAGCGCGGCGACGAGGCGTCGGTCGAGCGCGCCAACGACCTGTTCCGGTTCGCGCCCCGCGTCGCCGACGGGGTCGCGCTCGCCGGCCGCGCGACCGCGATGATGGACTCCTCGGACGGGCTCGCGCGGTCGCTCCACCAGCTCGCGGAGGCGAGCGAGGTCGGCTTCGCGCTCGATAGCGACCGGCTCCCCGTCCACCCCGCGGTCGACGACGTCGCCGAGGGGGCCGCCGACCGCTTCGAGCTCGCCGCGCACTTCGGCGAGGACTTCGAGCTCGTCTGTACCGTTCCCGAAGGCGACCTCGACGGCGCCCGCGAGGCCTGCTCGGGCGGGCTCGCGCGCGTGGGAACCGTCGTCGACGCCGCAGACGGGGTGACCGCCGACGGCGACCCGCTCCCCGACCGCGGCTACACGCACGGGTGAGGGCCGGTCGGGCGGCCGAACCACCGACGACTTATAAATCGGCGCCCGTTACCCCGACCATGCCGACCGAGACCGAGCGGATGGTGGCGGGAGAGCCGTACGACCCCACCGACCCGGCTCTCGTCGCCGACCGCGAGCGCGCCCGCGACCTGACGCGCCGATACAACGGGACGAGCGGGGCCGAGCGGGAGCGCCGGACCGACCTCCTCCGCGAGCTGTTCGACGCGGTCGGCGAGGACCCGGTCGTCCAGCCGTCCCTCCGCTGCGACTACGGCTACAACGTCGCCGTCGGCGACGACTTCTTCGCGAACTACGGCTGCGTCCTCCTCGACGCGTGCCCGATCACCTTCGGCGACCGCTGTATGCTCGGCCCGGGCGTGCACGTCTACGCGGTGACCCACCCGATCGACCCCGACGAGCGCGCGACCGGCCGCGAGCGCGGACGGCCCGTGACCGTCGGCGACGACGCCTGGATCGGCGGGCGTGCGGTGCTCAACCCCGGCGTGACCGTGGGCGACGGCGCGGTGATCGCCTCCGGCGCGGTGGTCACCGACGACGTGCCGACCCGCACCGTCGGCGGCGGGAACCCGGCGCGGGTGATCCGAGAGATCGATTAAAAAGGCTACGCCAGCGCGTCGGCGAGGACGGGGGCGACGCTGACGACGCTGCAGCCGCGCTCGATGGTGTCGCTGCCGACGATGCGGTCGACGCCGGCGCCGCGCAGCTTCGTCACGGCGTTGGCGGCGAGCATGGGATGGACGCAGGCCGCGATCACCCGCGCCGCGCCGCGGTCGTTCAGCACGGCGACCGACTCGCTCATCGTCGACCCGGTCGCGATGATGTCGTCGACGACGACCACGTCCCGCCCCTCGACGGAGGCGTCCGACGGCGACACCGCGACGGCGCCCGTCTCGCGGTCGCGGTGCTTCTCGAAGTAGTCCGTCTCGCCCGCCCCGTACGCGTCCCGGACCGTCTCGGCGATGCCGACCGCGCCCTCGTCCGGCGCGAGGAACAGCGGGTCGGCGAGGCCGGCCGGCAGCGGGTCGGCGAGGACGGCCGCGGCGTCCACCGTCTCGACGGGGACGTCGTAGAAGTCGGCGACGCGCGGCTCGTGGGGGTTGACGAGGACGACGCGGTCGGCGCCGGTGGAGATCGCCCGCGCCATCGCCCGCGCCGAGACGGGCTCGCCGTCGCCGAACGACTCGTCCTGCCGGGCGTACCCCATGTAGGGGATCACGGTCGTCACGCGCTCGGCGCCGGCCTCGCGGACGGCGTCCTGGAGTTGGAGCAGTTCGACCCACGCCGCGTCGGAGTCGGTCGTCGCGACGACCGTCGCCTCGTCCCCGGCGAAGTCGGGGACCGCCGCGAGCGTCTCGCCGTCCGGGAACCGGTCGTACGTCGGCGTCGCCAGCGGTCGGCCCGTCTCCTCGGCGAGCGCGGCCGCGAGCAGCTGTGAGCTGGATCCGGGAACGATCATGGGCGTCCGTTCCCCTGACACCGGTAAACCAGTTTCCTTACTCCGGCGCGGGTCGGCGTCGTCCGCGGGGCGCCGAGGGACGCGGTCACCGGACCGGCGCCCCGAGCCCCACGCGAGCGTGTGACGCACGGCGACCACAGGGGCGGATATTTACGCGAGCGGCGGATACGACGCCGTAATGACCGAAACAGGCGACCGAGTCGGTCTCGCCTGCCCGTCGTGTTCGCCGGGCGAGGAGACCGTCCACGAAGTGTTGCGCCCCGGCGGGCAGGCGACCGTCCGCTGTACCGACTGCGACCACACGCACAAGACCGAGATCCCGGAGGAGGACACGGTCGAGTTGGACATCGTCGTCTCGCAGGACGGCGAGTCGTTCACCACCCGAATGGACGTCCCCGCGGACACCTACGTCGGGACCGGCGAGGAGTTCGTCGTCGACACCCCCGACGCGCTGATGCAGGTCCGCGTCACCGGGATCGAGGTGGGGCCGGAGCAGCGCGTCGAAGATGCCGACATCGAGACCGTCGAGACGCTGTGGACCCGCGCGGTCGACAACGTCACCGTTCCGGTGACGCTGCACCCGAAGGACGGGAACGCCGACGAGACGCGCTCGATCCGGGTGAACGTCCCCGGCGACTACGAGTTCACCGTCGCCGAGACCGAGGAGTTCGGCGACGAGGAGTTCGTCGTCGAGGGCGTCCAGATCCGCGAGGACGCCCCGGAGTACCGCCACGAGAAGCTCGACCACGACGGCGATTTCGCCTACGCGAAGGACTGTAAGCGGGTGTACGGCCGCGACGAGAGCCTGACGGCCTGGTCCGCCTGGTAGGCGTCGCGGCGTCGGGAGTCAGCGGTCGCTCCGGGGAACGAGCCTTCCGAAAAAACGGTGGCACCGATGGGGGCGACCCACATCGAACACCGTCTGTGAGTACGACCGCGACGTGGTCGGGACGGCGTTAGATGACGCGGTTCTGCAGGTAGTCGAGGTGTTTCGCGTTGTAGACGATCTTGACCTCGTCGGTCGCCGGGCTGCCGATGCAGGTGAGACGGACGTTCTTCTCTTCGACCTCCTCGTCGGAGAGGATCTGCTGCATGTCCATCTCGATGTCGCCCTCCTTCACGATGGAGGCGCAGTTCGCGCAGGCGCCGGCGCGGCACGAGAAGGGCCAGTCGTAGCCCTGTGCCTCGGCGGATTCGAGGATGTATTCGCCCTGATTCACTTCGAGGGTGCCGTAGTCCTCGGCGTCGAGGTCGGCCTCGGCGGCCTCCTCGAAGAGGTTGTCGTCGTCCATCGACCAGCCGTGGTCGTCGAGCACTTCGTAGTTGAGGTATTCTACTGTGGGCATCACCTGTCGGTTTGATGCCCTCCTCATTAGGCTTTGCTGTTCCTCGCCTCACGGGTGATCGATCGGAAGACCCGTCGGACGATCAGAACCGAGCGAGCCGCCGAACACGTTCGCTCTCGCCGCGCGGTCGGCCTGACAGCTCGTTATCATGACTGATACGCCGTGGGTAACAGTAAATAGCGAACGGCGCGTAGCGTGGTCCGATGGAAGAGTCCGTCGTCGCCGACTTCGTCGGCCGCGTTCACACCGCGGACATCGGGAGCGACAAGCCGGTGACGGGGCGGGTGCTCCTGAGCCAGCGCCGACTGGTGCTCGCGACGGACGACGACAAGACGACCGTCCCCCTGTCCGCCGTGTTCGACGTCTCCGTCGGCACCGTCCCCGGCGACCTGCGCTCGTTTTTCAGCGACAGCGTCACCCTGGCGTACGAGCGGCGGGGCGACCGACGCACGGCCCTCGTCGAGGGCGAGTCGGAGGACATGGAGCGGTTCATCCGCCTGCTGTTCAAGGCGCTGCTGCGCGGCGTGACGGTCACCGTCCGGCACCCCGCGAAGGTGGGCGGTCGCGTCACGGACGCGTCGGACCACACGGCGTCGGTGACGCTGTCGCCCGGCGCGATCGGTTTCGTCGACTGTCCCGACCCGTTCGAGGTCGACCTCTCCGCCGTGATCGACTACGAGCGGACCGACCGGACGCTCGCCGGCACCCAGCGGCCCGCGCTCGTGTTCCGCCACGTCGTCGACTCACGGACCGTCACGTCGATCGCGACCGTCCCGAACGAGCGCACGCTGAACGTGCTCGGCCGGTACATCAAGCTGGAGTACGAGGAGGTCATGGAGGAGCTGGAGTCGTTCGACCCGACCGAAGAGCAGCTGGAGATCCTCGTGTCGATCTACTCCGCCGGCGGGGAGGCGAACATCGCCGACGTGGTCACGGGCGACGTCGCGCAGACGTCGATGGTCCTCGATCAGCTCCGCGAGGAGGAGCTCGTCGTCGACGGCGAGTCGGGCGCGGCGCTCACGCGGAAGGGGCAGATGATCGTCACCACGTACCTGGAGTCGGTCAACGCCTGACTGCCGACGCCGCCCGGCCGAACGACTATGCCTCGCCGTCACCTCCGACCGGTATGGGATTCAAGACCGACTTCAGCAACGGTGTCATCTCGCTTCTCGTCAGCCTCGCCGTGACCGCCGCGGCCGCGCGATCCGAGGAGAGCGACGAGTGGTCGACGGGGGAGCTGTTGGCCGCGGTCGGGATCGCCTCGTTCCTCTCGGGATACCTGACGAGCTACTTCGCCAAGTGAGGCGGCCGGACGCCGGCCGGTGGGAGGCCGACCGAGGCCCGTTCGGCGGGATCCGGGGGAAGTTTCATGCTGATGCGGACGTAGGTAGTTCACATGCCAGACGACCGCCACGGGCGTTCGACGCGGCTCGACGCCGCGGCCCGCGAACGGGGGCTGGACGCGCCGGCGGGCGACCGACGCGACGCGGCGCCGCCCGACGACGCGGGGCCGCGGACCGCGCGGGTGCCCGAGCCGCACGTCCACGACACCTTCTCCGTCGACGGGATCGACACGAAGCGACGCGAGGGGCTGTTAGAGGCCGTCCTGCTCGACCGCGACGGCGTCAGCGCCGCCTCGGCGACGAGGCGGAACGGGACGGTCGGGATCCACCACGACCCGGACGTCTCCCGCGGGGAGCTCCGGGACGCGCTGGAGGCCTGCGGGCTCGTGGTCGCGCCCGGCGACGCGGCGTTCGAGGTGCGGCGCGCCGCGCAGTTCGACTCCGCCCGCGTCGCCGTCGCCGTCCTCTTCGGGCTGATGGTCGCGACCCCGTACATCGCCGTCCTCTACCCCACCCGGGTCGAGTGGCTGTTCTACGACCCGGTGACGGTCCAGTACCTCCAGTCGATCCTCGACTCGCAGATGGCGACGCACTTCTTCGTCAACCTCGGCTCGCTGTCGGGGATCGCGTTCCTCGTCGCCTGCGGTCCGATGATCAAGCGGTCACTCGCCGCGGCGGCCGCGGGGCGAGCGACGAACGAGAGCGTCTTCGTGGCGGGCGTCGTCGCGCTGTTCGGCTACAGCACCCTCGCCGCGTTCACCGCGTTCGAGGGGGCCGTCCACTACGACCTCGTCGCGTACGCGGTCGTCGGCGTCACCCTCTGGAACCACTTCGGCGTCGGCGAGACGACGCCCGACACCGCGGGCGTCGAGGGACCGACCGCCGACGGGAGCGACGCTCCCGCCGACGCCGCCGAGGAGGAGCCGATCGCGATGACCGACGGCGGCCGGTAGTCGCCGACGGTCTCGCCGCGCGTTTCCTTTTAAATACTTCGCCGGTCCGGACGCGCCGAGCGCTCAGTACAGCTCTCCGTCGAGCGGCTCGATCCCCTCGATCCGCACCTCGTCGCCGACGGCGAGGGTCGCCCCCCGCTGCGTCTCCGGAACGACGGTGTTCACCATCAGCCGGAAGTCGTGGTCGAAGCGGTCGCTCTCGGTCCAGTCCGGGAGCGTCGCCCGGCGATTCTTTATAAAGGTCTCGCGGAAGCCGTCGATCTCGGCGCCCGTGTCCGGGTTCCGGGACGGGACGACGCAGCGCTGACAGGGGTTGACGCCGAGCAGCTCGGCGTCGCCCGCGGCGACCCGGACGGCCTCACCGCGGTCGGCGAACAGCCGGTCCTCCCAGAAGGCGGGGCAGTCGTCGAGGACCACGTTCGGGCGGAGCCGCCGGCGCATCTCCGTCGCGTCCGCGACCGCGTTGAACCAGCCCGCGACCGTCTCCAGCGTCGCGCGCGAGACGGCCGTCGGCCCGTGTGCGACCCGGTCGTCCGGGAGCCCGCCGTCGGGCTCGCGCACCAGGTCGACGTCGTAGCCGAGGTAGTCGCCGACCCACGCTTCCACCGCGTCGGCCTCGTCGGGGAGCGCGAACCGCCGCTCGTCCGCATCGGTCCTCGTCTCGGTGCGCGCCGGCCGCGAGAGGGTCACCGCGGTCGGCGTCGGGTCGACCGAGTCGGTCAGTTCGTAGCTCGCGCGGATCCCGTGGACCGCGGGCTCGCGCTTCCCGTTGACGTAGCCGCCGTTCCCGCCGACGGACGCCTCGTGGGGGTCGACGCCGGCCTCGACGAGCGCGTACGTGCGGTCCCCGCGGAGCGCGCCGGCCGCCCCCAGCTCGGCGCGGTCGAGGGCGACGCCGTCGTTCGATTTCAGCGGATAGGCGACGAGGTCCGCGATGCGTGCCATGTCCCGCGTTCGACGGCGCGTGAGAAAAGCGATCGGTCGACGGCGCGGCGGCGGCGTTACTCCTCGTCGTCTTCGTCGGCAGCGTCGGTCTCCTCGTCTCCGTCGGCGTCCGGCTCTTCGTCGTCCTCGGTCGCCAGCCCGGCCGCCGCGAACGCCTCGGCGACCTCGTCGCCGGGGACGGTCCGGTAGCCGTCGGCCTCGGTGATCGTCGCGACCGCGACGTCGTCGGGTTCGAACTCGTCCTCGTGGGCCGCGAGCGCGGCGAGGCCGAGCTCGATACCGGCGGGAAGCGAGAGGTCGTCGTTCCACTCCTCTTCGAGGTGGCCCTGGATCTCTTTCCGGCCGCCGCCGATGACGGTCGCCTTCCACTCGTTCGGGGTGCCGGAGGGGTCGGCGGCGAACAGGCGCGGCTCGCCGTTCTCGATGCCGCCGATGAGGAGCGCGGCGCCGTACGGGCGGGTGCCGCCGCGCTGGGTGTTCTCCTGGATGTGGTCGGTGACGAACTTCGTCAGCGTCTCGACGCCGACCGCCTCGCCGTAGCGCAGGCGGTTCCCCTGCGACTGCCGGCGAGCGAGGTCGATCAGCTGTCGCGCGTCGGCGACGTGGCCCGCGCTCGCGGTGCCGAGGTGGTCGTCGAGCTTGTGGAGCTTCTCGATGCTCTCGGCCTCCATCAGCGTCGAGGAGGCGCGGGACATCGCGACGAACACGACGCCCTCGGCGGTGCGGATCCCGACGCTGGGCGCGCCGCGCGAGACCGCCTCGCGGGCGTACTCGACCTGGTAGATGCGCCCGTCGGGCGAGAACAGCGACGTGCCGCGGTCGTACGCCTGCTGGTCGTTGTTGCCCATCATCGTCGATCACCCGCTCTCGCGGTGTCGCCTTGGCTCATTACCCGTCATTACGCCGGACGGTTGAAAAAGGGTCCGTAACCGGTACGTGCCGGGAGCGACCCCGGACCCTTTAGTTGCCCGCGGCGTCGGCGGGTCGGAGCTCGCCGAGACGGGCGTCGCTCGACCGCAACGCGCGGAATCCGCGATCCCCGCCTACGACGGATATATGCCGATCGGTCCCCTAGCGCGGTCGAATTTGACTCCCACACGAACGACAGCCGCGCTGACGGCCCTCCTCGTGCTCCTCGCGGCCGTCGGCGGGGTCGCGGCGGTGCCGGACGCCCGGATCGCGATCGACGGGATCGACGCGAGTACGACCGATCCGGTCGTCGGCGAGCGGACGAGCCTGAACGTCTCGCTCTCCAACTCCGGCGGCAGCCCCTCGGCCGCCGACGTGACGAGCGTCAGGGTCGTCGACGCGGGCGCGGACGACGACGCGAACCCGCTCGATGAGGCGACCGCGGTCGGCGCGCTCTCGCCCGGCGACGCCACCGACGTGACCCTCTGGACCCGGTTCGACGACCCCGGCGAGCGCCGGGTCACCGTCGAGGTCGTCGCCGAGGCGGAGGCCGAAGACGGCGAGGACCCGGCGACCGTCACCGTGACGCGCGACGTCGTCGTCGACGTCCAGCCGGCCGTGGTGACGCTCGACCTCCGGACGCGCGGGCTCGCCCCGGAGGACCTCCGGAGCGACGACGAGAGCGAGGACGCCGGCGGCATCGGCGTCGACGGCATCGAGGGGATCTTCGGCGGCGGTGGCGGCGGGCTCGACACGGGCGAGGACGCCGCGGAGGCCGTGCGGTCGGCCGACTCCCCGGTGGCGGTAACCGTGGTCAACACGGGGACCACGACCGCCGACCGCGTGAGCCTGACCGCGGCCGGCGAGCCGATCGCGGGCGGTGATGGAAGCGGAAACGGCAGTGAAAACGGGGCGTTCGAGGCCGGCCCGTACGTCGTCGAGGAGGTCGCGCCCGGCGAGGAGCGGCGCGTCGTCGTCGACCTCGGCCCCCTCGACCGGCGCTCGGCGGTGACGTTCACGGCGGCGTTCCGGGCGGGCATCGACGCGCAGGACGGCGCCGGCGCGGAGCGCACCGCGACGTCGACGCTCCGGTACCCCGCGCACGACGGGGAGCCGATTGTCACCGACGCGACGGTCGAAGCGACCGACGACGGCGAGGTCCTTGTCGACGCCAACCTCGGCAACGCGGGCGGCGGCGATCTGGAGGGCGTCGTCGTCTCCGTGGGGGAGGCGCCGGGCGTCGAACCGACGCCGGCCGGCGGCGAGTACTTCGTCGGCGCGGTCGGTGCCGGCGACTTCGTCGCCTTCGACCTGCGGACGACCGCGAACGCGTCTGTCGCCGACGAGGTCCCGGTCCGGATCGCGTACACCGAGCGCGGCGTGCGGTACGTGGAGACGGAGGCGGTGGCGCTCCCGGACGGCGCGGGAACCGGAGACGGGAGCTCGGACGCCGCCGGCACCCTCGGCTCCGCCGGCGGGCTCGGCTCGGTCGGCGCGCTCGGGGCGGTCGGCCTCGTCGGTGCCGCCGGGCTCGCGGTCGTGGGAGGCGTCGTGCGTCGGCGCGATGTATAGCGTCGAACTGCGGGGCGCGACCAAGCGCTACCCCGGCGGCGGCGCCGAGCCGGTGGTCGCGCTCGACGACGTCGACTTCGCGGTCGAGCCGGGCGAGTTCGTCGCGGTCGTCGGGCCGAGCGGCTCCGGCAAGTCGACCCTGCTGAACGTCCTCGGGCTGCTCGACGACCCGACGGAGGGGAAGCGGGTCCTCGACGGGACCGACGTGACGAGCCTCTCGGTCGCCGAGCGCACGGCGGCGCGCAAGGAGTCGATCGGCTTCGTCTTCCAGGACTTCCACCTGCTGCCGACGCTGACGGCGGTCGAGAACGTCGCGCTGCCGACCGCGTTCGACCCCGGCGACGCGAGCGACCGCGCCGCCGACCTGCTCTCGCGGTTCGGGCTCGGCGACCGGCTCGACCACGAGCCGTCGGAACTGTCCGGCGGGCAGAAACAGCGGGTCGCCATCGCCCGGTCGCTCATCAACGATCCCGCGGTCCTGCTCGCCGACGAGCCGACGGGCAACCTCGACACGGAGACCGGCGAGTCGATCCTCGCGGAGTTCGAGCGCGTGAAGCGGGAGGGGGTCGCGGTCGTCGCGGTGACGCACGACCCGCTCGTCGAGGGGTACGCCGACCGGGTCGTCGAGCTCACCGACGGCGTGCTGGTCGGCGGGATTCCGGACGGCGATGAGACGAGGGAAGCGGAGCCGCGCCCCGACCCCGAGACGGCGACCGCGGAGGATCAATGAGCCGGGGCGAACCGGCGGCGCAGTCAGGTTCGGGTTCGGGGCCGGGCTCGCGGCCGAAGTCCGGAGCGAGCGGCTGGCTCCGCGGCTGGCGCCCCGCGGTAGGGATGGCCGCGCGGAACCTGCGCCGGAACCGGGTGCGGACCGCGCTCGCGGTGCTCGGCGTCTGCATCGGCGTGCTCGCGGTCGCGGCGCTCGGGATCTTCGGCAACGTGCTGGCGCTCGGCGCCCAGGACGCCATCGGCGACATCGGCACGCAGGTCGTGGTCTCGCCGAACGCCGACGCCGGGATCGAGTCGCTCTCCGACGCCGACGTGGCCGACATTCGGCGCGCCGTGGGCGAGCCGGCGGTCGTCCCGCTGTACTCGGACAACGCGGTCGTCGCCAGTCAGAGCGACCAAGAGTTCGCGACCGTCTACGGCGTCGAGGAGCCGGCGCTCGCGTTCGAGGCCGCGGAGGGCCGGCTCCCCGAGCGCCACCGGCAGGGCGCGATCGTCGGCGCCGACGTCGCCGAGGAGCTCGGCGTCGGCGCGGGCGACACCGTCGGGATCGCGGGGACCCAGGTCCGGGTGGTCGCGGTGCTCGTCGAGAGCCAGACGTTCAGCCCGGTCGCGCCCGACGACGCCGTCTTCCTCCCCGAGTCCGCCTTCTCGGCGGACGGGTACGCGCAGGCCCTCGTCGTCGCCGAATCGGGCGAGGCGGCGCGGGTCGCGGCCGACGACATCCGCGCGGAGGTGAACGCCCGCGAGGAGCGCGTCGAGCTGTTCGAGCTCGCCGCGATCGTCGACGAGGTCAACGAGTTCTTCGGGCTGCTCAGCACGTTCCTCCTCGGGCTCGGCGCCATCTCGCTCGTCGTCGCCGGCGTCTCGATCCTCAACGTAATGTTAATGAGCACGGTCGAGCGCAGGGAGGAGATCGGCGTGATGCGCGCGGTCGGCGTGACCCGCCGCGACGTGTTGCGCGTGCTGCTCGCGGAGGCCGGCCTCATCGGCGCGATCGGCGCCGCCGCGGGGACCCTCCTCACCGTCCTGCTCGTCGCCGGGCTCGTCGCCGCGACCCCGGAGGTCGACGCCGCCCTCGCGCTCGACCCGACGAACGGCTACTACCTCCTCCTCGCGCTCGGCTTCGGCGTCGGCGTGGGGCTCGTCAGCGGCGCCTACCCGGCCTGGAAGGCCGCGAACGAGCGACCGGTCGAGGCGCTCCGGAGCTGAGCAGCCGCGACCCGACGGCGAGCCCGGCGGCGTCTCTCCGCGAGCGGGACCGTCACCCCGCCCAGCCGCCGCGCATGTCGTCGGTCACGCGGTCGCGCCACGTCTCGAAGGCGTCTCGACACTCCGGGCTCTCCTCGATGTGCCGGACGAACCCCGCTCCGGGGGACGCCAACTCCGCCTCGCAGAACGGGCACCGCCTCGGCTCGATCGTCGACTCCGCTAATGCCATGACATCACATACCAATCTAGAAGCTCAAAAGTTTTGTTACGTGTGGTATTTTTGCCATAGATATCTGTTCCGCGTGCTTCTCGCGAAGTATCCAGCCCGAACGTCCACTCAGTACAAGAGGAACGCCCCGACCGTCAGTCGGTTTTTCGCTCGTAGGTGACGAACGCGAGGTCGCCGTCGCCGTCGGTCTCGGCGTCCGGAACGACCTCGCGGTCGACTTCCCGCCACGCGTCGGCGTCCCAGTCCGGGAACCGCGTGTCGCCGTCGGGACGCCCGGGGACCTCCGTCAACACCATCCGGTCGGCGAGGTCGAGGAACTGCTCGTAGACGGCGGCGCCGCCGATCACGTACGCCTCGTCGACGCCGCGGTCGGCGGCGTCGGCGGCGGCGAGCACGACCGCCCCGCTGACGTCGTTCGCGGCGACGGCCCCCTCGGGGAGGTCGAGGTCGCGCGTCGTCAGCACGACGCTGGTGCGGTCGGGGAGCGGGCCGCCGATCCGGGCGGCGATGCTCTCGTACGTCTTCCGCCCGACGATCACGGGGTGGCCGGTCGTGAGACGCTTGAAGTGCGCCAGGTCGGCCGGGTAGTGCCACGGCATCCCGCCCTCGTCGCCGATGACGCCGTTCTCGGCGACGGCGGCGACGATGACGAGGTCGACGTCGGCGATCTCGGCGCTGCCCGCGCCGTCGCCGGCGGGCGCGTCGCCGCCCATCACTCCGCGACCGCGAACGAGAGGCCGTCCGCGGAGTCGTAGTCGACGAGCTCGACGTCCTCGTAGGTCAGCTCGTCGAGGGGGACGTCGGCGATCTCGATCCGGGGGCGCTCGCGCGGCTCCCGCGAGAGCTGTTCGAGCAGGCCGGGGACGTGATCGTACCCCACTTCGCCGTCGGCCTCGTCCGGGGCGGTGCGCTCGACCCAGTCCTTCACGTCGAGGTAGTCGGCCTTGCTCCCGACGTTCGCGAGCCGCTCTTGGACGTACGGAAGGTTGTTCGCGTACCACTTGCCGCGCTCGCCGCGGCCGCAGTAGACGTGCGCGTCGACGACGGTGTGGCCGAACTCGCCGACCTCGAACCCCGTCCGCTGCGCGAGCGCGTTCGCGAGGATCGCGTAGGCGGCGATGTTGAACGGCACGCCGAGCGCGATGTCGCCCGAGCGCTGCGTGAGGTGGAGATTTAAACGGCCGTCCTGCACGTTCACCACGAACGAGTAGTGACACGGCGGGAGCGTGGAGGTCGCGGCGTTGGCGGGGTGCCACGCGTTGACGACCATCCGGCGCGAGCGCGGGTTCTCCTCGAGCGTGTCGAGCACGTACCGAATCTGGTCGAACGTCCGGCGCTCGCCCCCGTCGGGGCCCTCCTCGACGGTCACCCAGCGGTGGGCGTCCTCGGGCCACGTCTCGCCGGGGAGCGCGGCGTCCTCGTTGGGCACCGGATAGCGCCGCCAGAACCGGCCGTAGGCGGTGTCGAGCCGGCCCTCGTCGTCGGCCCACGCGTCCCAGATCTTCGTCTCCTCGCGGAGGTTCCTGACGTGCTCCTCGCCGGAGAGGTACCACAGCACCTCGTGGATGAGCGAGTTCCAGCGGTAGCCGTCCATCTGTTTGGTGGTGAGGAGGGGGAACCCCTCCGCGAGGTCGACGGTGTACTGCCCGCTGAACGACGCGATCGTGTCGACGCCGGTCCGGTTCGGCTTGTACGTGCCCGTCGACAGGGTGTCGTCGACGAGATCGAGGTACTGTTGCATGGTGGTCGGCGTCGCCTCCGTCCCACGGGCACGCGAGGCGACTGTCTATCGGGTCAAACGCGCGGCGGAAAGTAAGTGTGTCGTGAGCGGAAGCGAGATGCGGCGTCTACGCGCACGTCGGTGTCGGTAGGCGATTTATAAATGGCCGAAGCGGTGGCGCGCCTCCGAGCGGTCGCCGCCGGCGGCCGCGAGGAGCCCGCGAGGGAGTCGGACGGTCGGAGCGAAGCGGAGGCCGGCCGACGAGGCTGGGGAGGCGTGAGGTGCGGTTTCTGTGCGGGGCGGGACTCAAAGGGACAGCCGCGAGGACGAAGCACGACGACGCAAGCACCACAGCGAAGGAGCGGTAGCGACTGAGCGAGGAGCGCAGCGAGTCGCGCGAGTCCTCGCGGCTGGGGCTTTGGAGGTGTTCATCGCCGATCTCGAATCAACCGTTTATAAGCGAGCGGCTGGAACTCCACTGACGTTCCCCGCGCCGCCGACAGTGTATAAACGGCCGACAGCAACACTCCACTCCGAGTTATATAGCCGTCACCCAGGCCCGGTACTCCTCGTCGAGCCCGTACACCTCGCGGAACGCGCGCTCGATGAATCCCGCCACGCGGTTGGCGTCAGAGCGCGCCGTGACGACCGCGTTCGTCCCCTCGGCCTCCTCCGGGCTGACGAGCTCGTCGATCCGGAACTCCGGGAACTCCCCCAACAACTCCTTCAGCCGCTCTAACTCGTCGTCCGTGCAGTCCAAGACCACCTCCGTGCCGGCGAGCTGGATCCACGGCGGCACCTCGCCGCCCTCGGTGACGTCGCTGTCGGGGTCGACGTCGACGGTCATCACGTCGCTCGATCGGGTCCGGTGGGCGGTCGCCGCGTCCGCGAACAGCTTCAGCCGCTCGTCCCCTGTCGCGGCGTCGAATCGGGTCATGCCACCACGTCGGCGCCGGCGGCTCTTGAAAGGCCCCGACTCCCCCCGCTCCGATTTAAAAGCCCGCTACCGCTCCGTCTCCGCCAGCACGTCCTCGGCGATATCGAGCGTTCGCTCGGCCTCGTGCACCCGGTCGTGGATCGCGCCGGTCCGCACGAGCTCCAGCTCCGGCTCGTCGAGCGCGTCGCGCACCTCGGCGGCGCGGCGGAGCCGCTCGTACGCGTCGTCGCGCGCGAGGTCGCGCACGGCCCGCAGCGTCGCGACCGTCTCGTCGTCGGCGACCCGCGAGACCAGCGGGATCAGCTCGTCGATCTCGTAGGCGAGC
>NZ_MWTH01000015.1:504909-594557 GCF_059752395.1 Halorubrum sp. B53
CGGCCAGTCCAGCGTCAGCGGCTCGCCGTCGAGCCGCTCGATGTAGGTGCGGTGGACCGCGACCGCCGTCCGGAGCGCGCCGGGGTCCTCGACGTAGTGCTCCAGCTTGGAGTTCGAGTAGTCCGCGTACTCCAGCAGGGTCGGCAGCGGCTCCTCGCCCGCCTCGTACTCCGCGACGTACTCGGCGAGGTCCGTCGGCGGGACTCTGACGTCGACGAACGGCGTCGCGTCCGCGCGGTCGAGGAAGGCGAAGACGTCGCGGGCCGACGCCGACTTATAAAAGTCGGCGAACGACTCGCGGACCGCCTCGTTGTACGTCGCGACCGGCTCGCGGAGGCGGTCGACGTCGGCGTCGAGGTCGGCGTCGGCCATCTCCGCGACCTCGCGCAGCTCGTCGAGCCGCGCGGCGAGGGCCTTCCGCGCCGCTCGCGCGTCCTTGCGCGCGGCGCGGTAGTCGTCGACCGCCTCGTCGCGGTCGGCGAGCAGGTCGACGTACTCGCCGGCGGGGTCGAGCGCCTCGCGGGCCGCCGCGAAGTCCGACTCGGAGAGCCGCTTCTTGTCGACCGCCTCGTCGGCGGCCGCGAACGCGTCGGCCGCGAGCGCGTCGTCGTCGACGTCGACCGCGTTCGCGAACTCGCCCTCGAACTGGACGTAGGCCGCGAAGTCGCCGCTGCCGACCGCGTCCTCCTCGTACTGGTCGAGCACGCGGTGGGCCCGCCGATACGTGTCCGCCGCGGCCTCGACGCGCTCCCGGCCGAGGTCGGCGATCCGTTCCTCGAGCCGCCGGAGCTCGTCGTAGCGCTCGCGCAGCGTCGCGGCCGCCTCGCCCGCCTCGGCGACCGGGTCGGTCTCGCCCGTCTTACTCTCCTCCGCGGCGCCGCTCATTCAGTACACCTCGTTGGGGTCGAAGACGCGCTCCCCGACGTGCTCGCCGTCGATCGTCCGGTGGAAGCAGGAGCGGTGGCCCGTGTGACACGCTCCCACATTCTGGTCGACGAGGTACAGCAGGGTGTCGGCGTCGCAGTCGACGCGCACCTCGCGGACCGCCTGCGTGTGGCCGGAGGAGCCGCCCTTGTGCCACAGCTCGTCGCGCGACCGGGAGTAGTAGTGGGCCTCGCCCGTCTCGCGGGTGCGGTCGAGCGCCTCCGGCGAGACGTACGCGAGCATCAGCACCTCGCCCGAGTCGGCGTCCTGGGCGATCGCGGGGACGAGCCCGTCCTCGCCGAAGTCGACGTCGATGCCGTCGCCCCCGTCCTCGCCGGCCCCGCTCGCTCCCGCGTCCGCGTCGGCGTCACTCATGTCTCGGCGGAGGCGCGGGGCTCGAATAGTCCTTTTGTCTGTTCCCGCCCGAGACGGTGGCGGCGCTACTCCCACCCGAGACGGTGCCGGCGTTACTCCCGCCGCAACACGAGCGCGTCGCCGTCGGCGTACGCGTCGGCGCGCCGGTCGACGACCTCGAAGCCGAGCCCGTCGTACAGCGCGAGCGCCCCCTCGTTGTCGGGGTGCGCCTGCAGCGTCACGGGTCCGTCCGCGTCCGCGATCGCGGCCGAGAGGAGGCCGCTGGCGCGCCCCTCGCGCCGGTGGTCCGGGTCGACGACGAGCTCGGCGACGTGGACGCCGGGCCGGTTCGGGGCGTCGACCGGGAGCAGGTAGCCGACGGTCCGGCCGTCCGCGACGCTCACGAGCGCCGACCCGACCGCGAGCCCGTACTCCAGGAGGTCCGGGTTCGGCCGCCGGAGGAACCCCTGCAGCTCGCGGATCCGGTCGGCGTCGGTCGGGCGGGCGGCCCGAACGCGCGGGTCGGAGGCGGCGGCGGACTCCTCGTCGTCGGCAGAGCGGGTCAAAACCCCGCCACCCCCAGCGCGGCCGCGACCGCGACCGCCGCCCCGGACAGCGTCGCGAGGAAGTTCACGGCCTGGTTGCCGACGCGCTCGCCCTCGACCACCGCGCCGAGGACGCTGTCGACGGTCATGCCGGCGACGCCCGCGAGGACGACGAGCCCGCCGCCGACGACCGGGTCGCCGACCGGCATCCCGACCGCGGCGAGGCCGCCGACGAGGAGCGCGCCCGCGAGCCCGGCGAGCTCGCCCTGCCACGTGATCGCGCCGTCGGTGCCGGGCTCGACCCGCCGGAGGGTCGTGACGAGCCGGGGCCCGTCGAACAGCCCGCCGATCTCCGAGGAGAGCGTGTCGGCCATCGCGGTGGCGGTCGCCCCGGCGAAGGCGAACGCGAAGGGGGCGGCCGGCACGCCGAGGTGGGGGGTCGCCGCGTAGCCGAGGAGCGCGGCCAAGGCGACCGCGGAGTTCGCCAGCACGTTGCCGGTGCCGCGGGCCCCCTCGTTCTCCTGGGCGACGCCGCGCGCGGCCTTCTCGTCGAACCGGTACTTGGAGGCGAGGCCGCCGACGGCGTAGAAGGCCATCAGCGTGAGGAACCAGCCGACGCCGCCGAGCACGACGGCGAGCAGGGCGGAGAGCACCCCGGTCAGCATGCCCGGGACCGAGGCGGTGCCGAGCGCGAAGGAGACGTAGCCGAGCGCGGCGGTCACGCCGAGCCCGAACGCGACGAGGGGGACCGTGACCGCCGGGTCGAGCGCGACGAACCCCCAGACCGCGAACGCGACGAGGATGACCGTGATGTGCGCGTCGCGGGCGAACACCAGCGACCGCACGAGCGCGGCGGTCAGCGCGGCCACGGACGCCAGGAAGACGAGGTCGGGGAGGGCGGTCGCCAGCGCCGACGTCGCCCCCGCGGGGTCGAGGCTCGGGGCCGGGGCGGGCCCGCCGAGGGAGAGGCCGCCGGCGACGCCGAGGAGCTCCGTCTGGAGGCGCACCGCGACCTGTCCGGCGAGGGCCGCGAGCGCGCCGACGCCGACGTAGCCGGCGACGAGCGGGAACTCGTCGCTCGTCGACCGGCCGACGAGCTCCCGGCCCAGTCGCCCGCCGCCGACGGCGAGCGCCGCCGCGGCGAACGCCTCGTACGGGAGCGGCGCGCGGGGGAGCGAGGCGAACAGCGCGAGGCCCGCGGCGGCGACCGAGAAGGCGACCAGTCCGTACAGCCGCTCCTCCTCCCGGTCGCCCGGGAGCGCGAGCGTCTCGAACCACTCGCCGTCGCGGATCCCGAAGAAGGCGAGGCCGGCGACGGCGAGGAAGGGCACGACGGCGGCGTCGCCGAGCGTCGGCGCGAGGGCCGCGAGCGCGGCCACGGCGGCGAAGGTACTCGCGCGTCGGAGCCTCCGTATCACACAGTCGGCTACCCGGGACGAGCACTTAACGGTCCCGACACCGGCCGGCGACCGCGGCGTCGGTCAGTATCGATACTCGTTGAACCGGACCGCGTGCCCCTCGATCACGCGGACCCTGCTTTCCGGGTCCTCGTCGTCGTCCCCGGTCGCCTCCTCGCGCGTGTCAACGTCACTCATACGCGACGGGAGGCGTCTGGCTCTTATAAACGTTAGCCACGGAGCGGAACTGATAGGGGCGGCGTGAGCGGGGCGAGCTGGCGGATGTCGGGAGAAGCGTGGTGGCGGATGTCGGGTGCGACGCCAGCGCCCCGCTCAGCCGATGACCCGGTCGATGTCACCGAGGTCGTCGAGCACGTAATCCGGCGTGACGTCGGCGGCGGCGAGCCGCTCCTCGTCGGTCACACCGGACCGGACGAGGACCGTCGTCATCCCCGCGCGCTCGCCGAGCGCGATGTCCGTGTTCAGGCGGTCGCCGACGACGAGGCACTCCTCGGGCGGGTAGGGAAGCCGCTCGCTCACCATCTCGATCGCGGGGTCCGACGGCTTGCCCAAGACGACGTCGGGCTCGCGCTCCGCGACGCCGGCGATCGCGTTGATCACCGCCCCGGAGCCGGGCGCGTCGCGCTCGGGGGCCGGGATGACAACGTCGGGGTCGGTGCCGATGAACGGCACGTCGCGCTCGAGCGTCCACATGGCGGTACAGAGGTCGTCGTAGTCGAAATTTCGGGAGATCGAGGCGACGAGGGCATCGGCGGCGTCGACGTCGTCGGTGGTCGAGAGCCCCGCCTCCGCGAACTGGTCGAGCAGCCCGGGATCGCCGATACACAGCAGGTCGTCGTCGGCGTGGTGCTCGCGGAGGTAGCGCGTCGTCACCGTCCCGGCCGTGAACACCCGGTCGGCGTCGACGTCGTACCCCGCGGCGCCGAGCCGGTCGACGTACGCGGGCGGCGCCTTGGTCGGGTTGTTCGAGACGAACAGCGTCTCGATCCCGGCCTCGCGGAGCCGACGGTAGCCCGCCGGAGCGCCCGGGATCGGATCGTTGCCTCGCACGACCGTGCCGTCCACGTCGATGACGGCGCCGCTGAATGCCATGTCCGTCGTCGGGGCGCCACGGCCGTAGTGGTTGTGGAGTGCGCCACGGTCGAGTGGTTGTGGAGTGCGCCACGGTCGAGTGGTTGCGGGGCCGTCGCGCCCGTCCCGCCGCACGCGGGTTCCAAATTCGGTACGGGTTTCACCTTCGGGATAACGGAAAGGTAAAGCGGCCCGACTCCCAACCAACGGTACTGTGACGACGACCCAGGTGACCCTCGTCCAGATCGACAACTACGGGCCGTGGACGACGACGCCGGAGCCGCGCCGGGAGATGGACCTCCAGACGCTCCAGTCGCGGCTCTTCGCCGACATCGCTCAGTTCGTCGGCCACCGCGACGCGTACGTCTTCTTCACGCGCTTCGACAACATGGTCGCGGTGACGAACGGCATGGACGGCGCGGCCCACGCGGCCCTCCAAGAATCGATCGGTAACCGCTACCCGGTGAGCGTCAGCCTCGGCACCGCGGTCGCCGAGCGACCGGTCGACGCGCTGGAGGACGCGAACCGCCGGCTCCAGGTGGAGGGAAGCGCGCAGGACGAGGCCCGGACCGAGGTGCTCGCCGGCGAGTACCTCACGGAGGCGACGGGCTCGGACCTCCAGGTCGCGCACTTCGACGTCGTCAACGCGACCGGCAAGTACACCGACCAGCTCAACGAGTTCGACACGTTCATCAACATCGAACAGGCGTACGCCTCCGTCATGCGGTACCTCCGGGAGCAGCACGGCGCGCTCTCCTTCTTCGTCGGCGGCGACAACATCATCTCGGTCTGCCCCGACCTCCCCGAGCGCGCGTTCGCCGATGCGGTCGCGCACGTCGAAGACGATGTGGGCGTGGAACTCCAAGTCGGCGTCGGCCGCGGCGCCTCCGCTCACGAGGCGGGGTTCGCCGCCAAGCACGCGCTGGAGGACTGCCGCCACGACGGCACGAGCGTCGAGCTGTTCGGCGTCCCCGCCGCCGGCGACTGAGCCGAGACTCGGGCCCGGCGGCCGGACCGCCCCGCCAGGGCCTCCGTTATCTGTTTTGATAACTACGGCTCCACGTTTATATAGACCGGTCGGGAATCCTCCGTCAACATGTCCGATGAGATAGTGTTCGTCTGCACGGCGGACGACTGCGACGAGGGGCCGTGGGAGGGGTCGCACGACGCGATGGCCCACTGCGCCGAGCACCCCGACCACGGCTACACCGGGCGACCGCGAGACGAGGTCGACGCGGAGACGGTCATCCCGGCGACGGCGACTCGGAAGCGGGACAACCGGAACCTCCAGCACAAGGGCCACCCGAAAGGCGCCCTCGCGCAGAACGACTGACCGCCCGCGAGAACGGTCCGCGACCGACGCCGGCGTCCGCAGCCCGTTGCCTCCTGCGGCCGCGTTCTCTCCACTGCGCCACCTCCGGTAGCGTTCTCTCGCCTACGTCATCCCCGGCCGCGTTCTCTCGCCTACGCCTCCTCGAAGAGCCCGAGGTCCTCGGCGACGAGGTCGGCGAGCTGATCTTTTAACGCCGGGTCGACCTCCGCCACCTCCTCGCCGTCGTGTTTCCCGTCGTTGTGTTTCGCGAGCGCGTCCGCCACGTCGGAGAGGGGGACGCTGGTCTCCGTCTCGCACTCGGTACAGACGATCGGGACGGACGGTTCGTCGGTGGACATACGTCGGGTAATCGCGGGTCGGCGATATATGCCTTCGGGAGGGCGACCCGGAGCCCCCCTCGCGAACCGCGCGTCCGCCCCGAACCGCCAGCGTCACCACGCCCCGGGCGCTATCGGCTCCCATGCGCGTCCTCGTGACCGGGGCGGCCGGCGGGATCGGCGGCGGCGTCGTCAGAACGCTCGCGGCCGCAGACCACGACGTGACCGGAATCGACCGCGACGCCGACGGGCTGGCCGCCCTCCCCGACGCCGCGGAGACGCACGCCCTCGATCTACGCGACGGCGACGCGGTCGAGGCGCTGCTCGCCGGGCGCGAGTTCGACCGCGTCGTCTCCTGCGTCGGCGGGTACGAGATCGCGGCGGTCGAGGACACCGCCGTGGACTCGTTCCGCCGCCAGCTCGACACGAACCTGACCGCGGTCCACACGGTCGTCCGGGCCGCGCTCCCGTCGATCCGCGAGCGCGGCGGCCGGATCGTCGTGGTCGGCTCGATGATCGGGTCGACCGCGCTCCCCTATCACGGCGCCTACAGCGCCGCGAAGGCCGGACTGCGGGGGTACGCCGACGCCCTCCGCCGCGAAGTCGAGCCCCACGGCGCGACGGTCGCGTTCGTCGAGCCCGGGCCGGTCCCGACCGGGTTCAACGAGCGCGCGGCCGCGGGGATTTCGGACCGGAACGCGAAGGACCCCGACGGCCCGTACGCCGACGCCTACCGGGCGTTCGAGGGGTACGCGCCCGCCGCGACCGACCTCGAGACCGTGGTCGAGCGGATCGTCGTCGCGGCAACGACCGAGCGGCCGCGCGCGGTCTACCGAGTGAGCCGCCGCGCGCGCTGGCTCCCGCGGCTGGCCGCGGTGCTCCCAGATCGGCTGTACGACCGCCTGGTCCGCGCCGGGCTCCCGGGCGGGGTGCTCGGGCGGCTCATCGATCGGTAGCGTCGCCGCCGTCGGGGGCCGCGTCCCCCTCGGTTGGGCCGTCGCCGGCGGCGTCCGCGTCGCCCGCGTCCACCCCTTCGCCGTCGCCCGCGGCTTCGGCGTCCGCCCCTTCGGCGTCGTCCGCGTCGCCCGCGGCGTCCGTCCCCGCGTAGAACTCCTCCGGCGTGGCGTCGATCCGCTCGAATTCGCCGAAGTCGCGCTCGTGGTGGCGGATCGTCTGCTCGACGATCCACGCGCTGTAGCGCTCGGAGTACTCCCAGTCGCCGTCCGCGTCGTCGACGTCGAACCGGTCGTCGGTGGCGAGCGCGGCGTACAGGTGGTAGAAGCCGAGGACGACGTCGCCGAACTCCTTCGCCTCCGCGCCGATCTCCCGGCGCTTCTCGACCAGTTCCTCGCGGCCCGCGTCGGTGAGTGCGAAGTACTTCCGGTCGGGCTCGTCGGCGCGCTCGACGCGCTCGGCGACGCCTTCGTCCTCGAACTTGTAGAGGATCGGGTAGAGCGAGCCGTACGAGGGCTCCCAGTGGCCGCCGCTGATCGCGGTGATCTCGCCCAGCAGCTCGTAGCCGTACCGGGGTCGCTCGTCGAGTAGCTCCAAGACGAGATACGAGATCAGTCCCTTCGGCGGTCCGCTCTTCCGCATCGTCACCTCCTTTACGGGAGACTCGGAAAGCGTTTCGGTCGGACGCGGACCGGCGGTCGCACCGCGAACGGATTCACGCGGGCGTCGTCGACGAGCGCGCTCACGCCTGCGAGTCGCTTCGAGACGACTCGTCCGACTCGGACGAGAGCGTCCGGATCGTTTCGTGAACCCCGAGGACGAGCGCCGGCACGACGATCATGAAGAGGTGTTCCTCGATCGGGATCCCGAACAGGTCGTACCCGGTGCGCATCGTGATCTCGAAGACGCCGACCTCCAGCGTGTACCAGTCCCAGAGGTACGCGATCGGGTACAGGGCGGCGATCGTCCGGGCAGACCGACGGAGCGCGCCGGCGTAGCGGAGCAGGGCGAGCGCGACCGCCCCGAAGGCGACCTCGGTGGCGAGGTACGTGTACGGACCGAACACGGTGATGTCGGGGAGCGGAGCGCCGGACAGCGGCCGGAACCAGACGGCCACGATCAGGAGGGCCAAGAAGACGTAGGCGCCGCGGATGAGTAGCATCGTCGCGATCGTCGGGCGGGCCGGTCTGGCCACCACCGCTACCGAGCCGAACGCCAGCGCCGCGGCCGGCGCCGACGGGGGGAACAGTCCGCCGACCGTCCCCCAGAGGACGCCGACGAGCCCGGTCATTAGCAGGGCGAACGCCAGCGTCCGGGCCCGCGGTCGGCCGAGCACCACCGAAACGGTCCGCTTGTCGATCGACCGGTCGTACGCGTAGTCCTGCTCGTCGTCGATGATCTTCACCCCGGCGAGCGTGACGAGGAAGACGAGCGCGAAGCCGAGTATCGTCGCGGTCACCTCGGTCGTCTGGACGTAGAACCCGCCGAGCAGCGCGAGCGCGATGCCGGTCGGGTACCCTAGCGTCGTGGTGAGCGGGTTCGTGTCGAGCTGCGGCGCGTGGAGGTACCCGATGAACCAGGTCGGGAGGGTGACGAGCGCGGCGCCCGGGCCGACGAGCGCGCCGAGCGCGAGCGTACAGGCGGCGAAGCCGACGCCGGCGGCGAGGAGGGAGAGCCGACAGCCGCGGACCGTCATGGGGTGGTCGTCGTCCTCGCCGCGGCGATGGAAGTCGACGTAGCCGTCCTTCACGTGCGCCGTGTACACCGCGAGGAAGATCGCGCTCATGTGGATCGCGCCAGCCGTGAGGCCGAACTCGCCGGCGACGGCCGCGCCGAACCACGAGGCCGCGAGCGGCGGCAACATGAACACCGGATGGACCTGCGAGAGCAACGCCCGCAGGTCCGCCCGCAGTCCCCGTTCGTGCCGAGCGATTGCCATGTGTTACCAACGCACTAATAACGATTAATCCTGTTGGGGGTTTCACAGGTACGCCCGCCCGACTCGCCGAGACGAGTTCTGTCCCGGAGACGGGGCGACGACTCGCAAACCCCTAAGGTCCGGGGCCCCAAGCCGAGGTATGGTCGAGGCACCACAGACCGAGGAGGGGTGGTTCGCGCTGCACGACTTCCGGTCGATCGACTGGGACGCGTGGCGCGACGCCCCCGAGCGGGAGCGACGCCGAGCGATCGAGGAGGGCGAGGCCTTCCTGAAACACCGCGAGCTGGTCGCCGACGCCGAGGAGGGCGACTCCGGGCTGTTCTCCGTGCTCGGGCACAAGGCCGACCTGCTGTTCGTCCACTTCCGGCCGTCGCTCGACGATCTCTCGTCGATCGAGCGCCGCTTCGAGGACACCGCCCTGGCGGCGTTCACCGAGCGGACGACCTCGTACGTCTCCGTCACCGAGGTCTCCGGCTACGTCTCGGACGCGTACTTCGAGGAGGGGCCGGAGGAGGTCGACGCCGGCCTCCGGCGGTACATCGAGGGGAAGCTGACGCCGGAGATCCCGGACGACGAGTACGTCTGCTTCTACCCGATGAGCAAGCGCCGCGGCGAGGAGTACAACTGGTACGACCTCGACTTCGAGGACCGCGCCGACCTCATGGCCGGTCACGGCGAGGTCGGCAAGGAGTACGCCGGCAAGATCAAGCAGGTGATCGCCTCCTCGGTCGGCTTCGACAGCCACGAGTGGGGCGTCACGCTGTTCGGATCGGATCCGACGGACATCAAGGACATCGTCTACGAGATGCGGTTCGACCCCGCCTCCTCGCGCTACGGCGAGTTCGGCGACTTCTACATCGGCCGGCGGTTCCCGCCCGCGGACCTGGGCGCGTACCTCGCGGGCGAGACGGTGCCCACGGGCGACGAGGGCGGTCACGGTGAGGGGGGCCACCACGGCGAAGGGGGTCACCACGGCGAGAGCGGCCACCACGGCGACGACGGTCACGGGAGCTACGGCGAGGGCCACGACCACGCCGGCGCCGGCGGCGGCTCCGCCAGCGGCGACCACCCGCACGGCGAGGAGGACGCGGGCGGCGAGGGCGACCACCCGCACGCGGGCGACGAGGGGGACGGCGGGGGCGTCTCCGACGAGGAGATCCGCGGCGAGCTCGCAGACCTGGACATCTACGCCGGGAAGCCGCACGGCGAGGACGTGTACGCGACCGTGCTGTACAGCGAGGCCGACGTCGACGAGCTGTTCGACGAGGTCGAGGGGCTCCGCGGCAACTTCGACCACTACGGCACCCACGTGAAGACGGCGGTGTACGAGGGCCGACACACCGACCGGGCCGCGGTCGTCTCCATCTGGGACACGGCCTCCGCCGCCGAGACCGCGGCCGGCTTCCTCTCGGAGCTCCCGGAGGTCGTCGCGCGGGCCGGCGAGGAGTCCGGCTTCGGCACGATGGGGATGTTCTACACCGTCAAGCCCGACTACCGCGAGGAGTTCGGCGACACGTTCGACGAGGTCGGCGACATTCTCGCGGAGATGAACGGCCACGTCGAGACCGACCTAATGAGCAACGTGGAAGACGAGAACGACATGTTCATCGCCAGCCAGTGGGAGGCGAAGGAGGACGCGATGACCTTCTTCGGCTCCGACGAGTTCCGGGAGACGGTGGAGTGGGGCCGCGAGGTGCTGGCCGACCGGCCGCGCCACGTCTTCCTGGCGTAGGCGAGGCGGTGCGCGGATCGCGATTTATAAGTGATCGCTCAAGTGGAGATCGGTTATTATTCGTTGCTGTCGATCGGCCGATCGCCGTTTGATTACTTATAAATGACTCCTGAAGACGGAACGAATGTCTCCGACGTCCCCGTCGTTTATTTATAAATCGTTGCCAGCGGAGCGACGGTGGACACCCCCAAAGCTCCGGTCGCTCGATTATAAATCGTTGCTGACGGATCGACGGTGAACACCTCCAAAGCCCCAGCCGGGAGGCGGGCGCACGCTCGCTGCGCTCCTCACTCGGTCGCTCACTACGTTCGCTCCCTCGTTGCGGTGCTTACATCGCCTGCGCCCGCCTCCCGGCTGCCCCTTTGAGCCCCGCCCCGCGCAGCACCGCTGGAAGACGGTCCTGCTCGCTCACTGCGTTCGCTGCGCGGGCTGCGACTTCCGTGCTCCCGCTCGTTCCACTCGCGGGACCGCAACCGCACCTCACACCTCCCCAGCCTCGTCAGTCGTCCTCCGCTTCGCTCCGGACGACTGACTCCCTCGCACGTGCTCCTCGCGATCGCCGAGGGCGACCGCTCGGAGGCGCGCGCCGCCGCACCGGCTCAATCGTTTATAAAATATTCCGTCGCTGCGCTCGCGGTGTCGATCGGTGCGGTGCCGGCGTCGACCGCCTGTTTTTAACTATCGGCTCGGCGAACGGAGGCGTATGTTCGACACGATCGTGGTCGCGACCGACGGCTCCGACAGCGTGCGCCGGGCCGTCGACGTCGCGGTCGACATCGCCGCCCGCTTCGACGCCGAGGTCCACGCCGTCTACATCGTCGACAGCGGCGAGGTCGAGTCCACCCCCGACGAGGTCCGAGAGGACCTCCGCGACGCGCTCGACGACCACGGCGAGGCGGCGCTCGAACAGGTCGCCGACGCCGCGGCGGAGCGCGACCCCGGACTGAACGTGACGGCCGAGGTGCGCGAGGGGCGGCCGGCCGCCGAGATCTCGGGGTACGCCCGGGATATCGACGCTGACGTCGTCGCGATGGGAACCCGCGGTCGCCACGGCGAGAACCGGTTCCTCATCGGCTCCGTCGCGGAGCGCGTCGTGCGCACCTGTCCGATCCCCGTGCTCACCGTCCGCCAGCTCACCGACGAGGACCAGCGCCGAACGACGATCTAAGGAGCGGACGCACCGAGGGGACGGGGCGACGCGCTCCGAGAACGGCGGAGTTTTCCCGCTTCCGCTCGGGTCGACGGTATGGACGACGATCTCATCGACGAGGCGGGGATCCCTCGCTCGCGGTACACGCGGCTGCCCGGCAAGGGCTTCTTCTACCCGGACTCGCTGGACGAGGAGCGCGCCGAGCGGCGAGCGAAGGAGGCGATCGAGGGGAGCGAGGCGGTCGTGATCGCCGACGGCGACGCCGACGGGCTCGCCTGCGCGGCGATGATCCGCGAGGCGTACGACGCCGCGCTCGACGCCGCCGACTTCGAGGCGGCCATCGCGGCTCGGCTCGCGGCGGGCGACGGGGAGGAGGACGAGGCGGAGACCGACGATGACGACGCGCTGACGGGCGAGGCGGACGGCGACGAGGACGGTCCCACCGCCGACGCCCACACGCGCTCGCCGGTCGGGCTGGTCTCAGCGGGGCCGTACTCGCTCGACGCGTCGCTCGAACGCGTGCTCGCGTACGCCGACGACGATATCGACCTGTTCGTCTGCGACCTCTGCCCGGACGACTACGAGTGGATCGCGGAGCCGCTGGAGGCGCTCGCGGAGGCGACCGACTCGATCCGGTGGTTCGACCACCACCAGTGGGACGACGAGACGGCCGCGGCGGTCCGCGAGCTCGGCGTCGATCTCGTGGTCGGCGAGTCCGACGAGGAGTGCACGGCCGACGTGACGCTCCGCTCGCTGGAGTACGCGTTCGACGACCGATGGGCCGAGCTGGCGGCGGTGACCCGCGACCACGACCTCTGGATCAAGGAGGACCCGCGCTCGGACGACCTCGCCGACTACTCCTACTGGGCCGGCGGCGAGGAGTACGCGACGGTCGTCGGCGCGTACGGCGCCGACCTCCCCGAGACCGTCGAGGCGTTCGTCGCCGACCGGCGCGTCGAGAAGGAGGCCCGGATCGACGCGGCCGTCGACCGCGCGGTCACCCACGAGGTCGGCGAGTGGAGCGTCGCGGTGACGTACGGTCGGTGCTCGCAGAACGAGGTCGCGGAGACGCTCCGCGAGGCGGGCGCCGACGCCGCGGTGATCGTCAAACCCGCCGGCTCCGCGTCGATCCGCGGCTCCGAGGGATTCCAGCACGCCCACGAGGTCGCCGGGAAGGTCAACGGCGGCGGCCACCCGCAGGCCGCCGGCTGCAAGCCGGACATCTACGACGACATGCTCGATTACGCCCAGCACTGGACGACCGAGGGGCAGGCCTGCAAGCGGGTCATCCTCGCCGCGTTCGAAGCTGTCGCCGAGGAGGTCGCGGCCGACGGGGAGTCGGCCGAGTCCGAGGCCGACGACGAGGAGTAAGCGGTCGTCCGCGGGCGAGGGGTGAACGAGGGCGATCGAGGGACGATCGAGGGACGAGCACGGGAGAAGCGCGGGCGAATCGCACACTTTCATGTCGCCCGGCGGCCCCCTCTCTCGCATGGCGGAGATCCTCGTGGCCGGCGAAACGCTGATCGACCTGCTCCCCGGGCCTGGGGAGACGCTCCGCGACGTCGACGGCTTCTCACACCGGCCGGGCGGCGCACCGGCCAACGTCGCGGTCGGGCTCTCCCGGCTCGGCGCGACGCCGGCGTTCTGGACCCGGCTCGGCGGCGACCCCTTCGGCGACTTCCTGCGCGAGACGCTCGTCGAGGAGGGCGTGCCGACGGTGGCCGTCGAACGGGTCGACGGCAACACCACCCTCGCGGTCGTCTCGCCGCCCGGCGTCGACGGGAGGCGGTTCCGGTTCTACGGCTCCCGGGACGTCGCGTTCGGCTTCGAGCCCGAGTCGGTCCCGGAGGACGCGCTGGCGTCGGCCTCGTGGGTTCACCTCGGCGGTGTCGCCCTGACGCACCCGGACGGGCGGGCGGCGATGCGCGAACTGGCCGCGACCGCCGCCGCGCACGGCTGTACGGTGTCGTTCGACGTCAACTACCGCGAGGACCTCGTGCCGGACGGCGAGCGCGAGGCCGTCGTCGACGCGGTCCGAGAGATCGTCGCCGACAGCGACGTGGTCTTCGCCAGCGACGAGGACGTGGCGGCGACGGGGCTCTCCTCGAAGGAGGGCGAAGCGCTCGGCCGCGACCTGCTGGCGCTCGGCCCGCACACCGCCGTCGTCACGCTCGGAGAGGCGGGCGCGGTCGTCACGAGCGCGGCGGCGGCGCCGTGGGGCGAACGGACCGCCCGCCACGCCGGCTTCGCGGTCGAGGCCGTGGACGCGACCGGCGCCGGCGACGCGTTCACCGCGGGGCTGATCGCTCGGTTGGCCGAGGGTGAGGCCGACACCGACCTCGACGAGGCGGTCGCGTTCGCCAACGCGACGGCTTCGATGTCGGTTCGAGAGGAGGGCGGGATGACGGCGCTCCCCGCGAAGGCGGACGTGGAATCGTTCCTCGCCGACCGTCGCTGAGGCGGCGCTCGGGCGGTCACCCGTTCAAAAAGTAACGCGTCCGGGACGCCGCCCTAGTCGTTCCGGCCGTGAACGTACGTCTGGTCGTGGTCCGGGAACACCTCGTCGACGGTCGCCTCGCCGTGCTCCTCCGCGATGAGGGTCCGGAGTTCGTCCTCGTAGTCGGCCTTCGGCACCTCCTCGCTCGGCCCCTGCTGGACGTCGAACGTCTCCTCGACGAGGCGGTCGACGGCGTGGCGGCCGAACCCCGACAGCGGGGAGATGTAGTCGACGCCGTGGCGGTCCTCTAAGCTCTGCGCCTGCGCTCGCGAGACCGTCGGCACCCGGTCGTCGCGGCGGGTGCCGTCCGCGACCGCGTCGACGTCGCGGCTCGCGATCGCCTCCAGCGCGTGCTCGTGGACGCGCTGGATCCCGTTGCGAGGGTAGCCGTCCTCGAGCATGGTCGCGGCGGCCTCCTCGGCCACCTCGCGGTCCAGCTCGACGCGCTCGAACGGGAACCCCAGCTCCGCGGCCGCCCGCTCGGCGTGCTCCCAGTCGTCGGTGAGTCCGAAGCTCCCGGTGACGCAGCGGACGTCGTAGAAGCGGTCGAGCAGGTGGGCGGCGAGCGAGGAGTCCTTCCCCCCGCTGTACAGGAGCGCGAGCTCCATCTATCGCCGCCGAATGTCGAAGCTCTGCTGGTCGGGCTGGAGCTCTTTCAGGAGGTCGCGCATCTGGTCCTCGTCGATCTGTCCCTGGATCCGGCCGCTCTGCGCGAGCGCCGCGACCTGCTGTTTCACCTTCTCGCCGAACTCCGGCTTCGACATCTCGACCGCGTTGAGCCGCTGGCGCGCGCCGTCCGTGAGGTACTGCTTGAGCACGGCCTCCTGCTGGGCGTCGGCGCGCTCCTGGGCCTCCCGCTGGGCCTCGGCGTCGCCGCCGCCGCCCTGCTGGCGCTCGCGGAGCTCCTCCATCTTCTTCTCTCGCAGTTCCTCCAGCCGTTCGTCGTCGGGGTTCTCGCTCATACGAGGGCCTTCACGGTCCGCGCGAAAAACGATTTCGGAGGGAGCGGGGGCGATCGCGGCGCGACCGACGGTCGGGTCGAGATCGCCGAACCGGCCTCAGGGTCGGCCGACCGCGATCGCCGCGGCGATACCGACGGTCCGCGTCGCTTAAACGCCTCCTCGGCGTAGCCGCCGGTAATGAGCGAGTCGCGGGAGTTCTGTCCGCGGTGCGGCGATCCGGTCCCGGAGCGGCGCGAGCCGCTCCCCGGCGAGCCGCGCGGACGGGACGCGCTGTTGTGTGACGACTGCTACTTCGAGGACTTCGATCTCGTCGACGCGCCCGACCGGATCGAGGTGCTGGTCTGTTCGGGTTGCGGCGCGGTCCGACGCGGCGAGTCGTGGCGCGACGTCGGCGCGCGCGATTACACCGACGTCGCCGTCGACGAGGTCGCGGAGGCGCTCGGGGTCCACGTCGACGCCACCGACGTCGAGTGGGGCGTCGAGCCGGAGCAGGTCGACGAGAACAACGTCCGGATGCACTGCCGCTTCTCGGGCGTCGTCCGGGGGACGCTCCGCTCCGCGGAGGTCACGGTCCCGGTGAAGATATCGCGGGGGACCTGCGACCGCTGCGGGCGGCTCGCCGGCGGCTACTACGCCGGCACGGTGCAGGTGCGCGCGGACGAGCGCGACCTGACGCCCGCGGAGCGCGCCGAGGCGCTCGAGATCGCCGAGTCGTACGTCGCCGAGCAGGAGGCGGACGGCGACCGCGAGGCGTTCATCACGGAGGTGAAGGAGACCGACGACGGGCCGAATGTCAAGCTCTCCTCGAACCGGCTCGCGCAGAACGTCGCGACCCGGATCACCGACGCGCTCGGCGGGAGCTTCGAGTCGTACCCGACGCTCGTCACCGAGGACGGCGACGGCAACGAGGTGTACCGCGTGACGTTCGCGGTCCGGCTCCCTCGGTACGCCGAGGGCGAGATCATCGACCCCGAGGACGGCGACGGCCCCGTGCTCGTCACGGGCGTCTCCGGGCGCCTGCAGGGCGTGCGGCTCGCGACGGGCGAGGCGTACACCTCCGACTTCGAGGACGCGGAGGCGCCGGACGCGACCCGCCTCGGCACCCGGGACGACGCGACGGAGACGACGGTGGTGACGGTGGAAGACGAGAACGCGATCCAGGTGCTCGACCCCGTCACCTACGAGGCGAAGACGGTCCCGAACCCCGACTTCGTCGACGGCGACGCCGACAGCGTGCTGGCGTTCGAGCACGGGGGCGACGTCCACCTCGTCCCCGAGGAGTAGGTCGCGGGCGTCACGCACCTATCTAAAAATCGGCGCCGGTAGAATCCGCAGGATGTGAGACGCCTAGCCCCGAGGAGAGATGACGGGAACAGCAGCGTTCGATAGCGGGAGTAGGTGTTGCAGATCGATGGCAACGATGAGATAGTTAAATAGTGACGAGTAACGGCGCTAATTGCTTATAAACGGCTCTGCGGTGGCGCGTGCCTCCGAGCGGTCGCCCTCGGCGACCGCGAGGAGCACGTGCGAGGGAGTCAGTCGTCCGGAGCGAAGCGGAGGACGACTGACGAGGCTGGGGAGGCGTGAGGTGCGGTGCGGTTGCGGTCCCGCGAGTGGAACGAGCGGGAGCACGGAAGTCGCAGCTCGCGCAGCGAACGCAGTCAGCGAGCAGGACCGTCTTCCGATGGTCGGGTGGGACTCAAAGGGGCAGCCGCGAGGACGGCGCAGGCGAGGTAAGCACCGCAGGGAGCGAGTGAAACGAGCGACTGAGGAGCGCAGCGAGCGTGCGCCGTCCTCGCGGCTGGGGCTTTGGAGGGCTTCACCGTCGTCTCGTCAGCAACGACGTATCAACGAGCGGCTGGAGCTTTGGCGGTGTTCACCGCAGCGTCGTCGTTATTTATAAACAGCCGATTGCAACACCTCTCGTTTACTTATAAACAACGCGCAAACCGATCTACGACACTCACTTCCACTATCGATCGGACAGCACCGGTTAGCGACCGGGCGTGTCGAGCGAGAATATCCCTAGAGAACCGGACGCGTACGACGACCGATCAAGACCTGCAGACCTGCGCGTCGAGATCAGTCGGCTCGGGCGGTCGACTCGTTTCCGAGCGCGGCGGCGCGCTCGGAGTCAGTCACGTCGATGCCGCGGCGCTCCAACTGCTCGACGAACTCGGCCTCGCTGAGGCCCGCCTGTGCGGCCGCCTGAGAGAGTGTCAGCGTTCGCGCTCCGTACAGCGTCAGCGCACTCGTGAGGCCCTTCGTTGCCATACTCACAGTAGGCCCGTGAAGGTTTATGAAGGTTACTAATTGATTGAGGTCCATGATACACCTTATACGATATATATTGACGGACGATCAGCTCGGCGGCGTATAACCACTACCGAGGACGGCCCGCAGGAATTATGCCGCTCTACGGCGCAGAGGAGGTATGAACAGACAACAGATCTTCGCGCTGTTTTTCGCGTTCCTCATGGTGAGCTCCATGGCCGCCTGGGGCATTTCGCTGCTGTAGGGCGTATCGCACGCCGCACGGCGTAGCGCGTCGGTTCAGCCGTCGCCCCAGACGTCGGAGAGCGGGTGGTTCTCGCGCCGATCGGCGTCGGCCTCCGACCGGGTCCGGGTCCCTCCGGCGTCGCCGCCGCGTCCGGTTCCGTCCGCCGATTCGTCGGCGTCGACCGCGTCGATTCCGCCGGTCGCGGCGCCCCCGGACCCTTCCGCGTCGGAGCCGCCGCGAGCGGACGCGCCGCCACCGCCCGTCCGCTTCCGTCCGGCTCGGGCGGGACCGGAGGGGTCGGCGTCGATCCCGGCGAGCGCGGCGGCGGGGTCGAAGTCGGGCAGATCGGGCGTCGTCATCGCGTCGATCTGGTCCCGAAACCACGGCGGTATGTCGGCGCGCGCGCGGTCGAAGAGGTCCAGCAGGGAGTCGTCCGCGAGGTACGTCGCGCCGTGATCGTCCGGGGCGCGGACGACGCGACCGCACGCCTGGATGACGGTCCGGAGCGCCGTCCGGTGGTACCACGCCCACTGGTCGTCCGCGAGCCGGCGGGCGACGCGGGAGTCGTTCGTGTTGCGGTACGGCGCCTTACACACCACCTGCCAGCGGCAGCGGTCGCCTTTCAGGTCCAGCGCCTCCTCCATCTTCACGGAGACGAACACCTCCGGGTCATCGCTCGCCTTCCACGCCGACAGCTCCGCGTCGCGGTCCTCGCGCCCGTGACGCCGGACCCGTGCGGCGACGCCGAACTCGCCCAGCAGCTCGGTGATCCGCCCGGCGATGTCGTACGAGTGCGCGTGGATCAGCCCCTTCTCGTTCGGATGGCGGGCCATGAGCCGCACGATCAGGCGGGCGATCTCCGGTATCGTCTCGTCGCGGTGCTCGTAGGTCATCGACCCCCGCGTCACGTCGAACAGCGGGCGGTGCTCCAGCGGGAACGTGTGGGGGACGTCGACGAGGGCGACGTCGGCGGGGTCGAGCCCGATCCCGCGGCAGAACGCCTCCTTCGAGAGGATGGTGGCGGACAGCAGCGCGAACCGGTTCCCGCGGTCCCACACCGTGTGCCGGAGGTAGCGGGCCGGGTCCAGCGGCTTGATCGCGAGCGGCGACCCCTCACCGCCGGACTGGTCGACGACCCACGTCGTGGGCGAGTCGAGGTCGCGGTAGTCCTCTAAGAACCAGCCGAGCTCGCTTATCAGCTCCTGGAGGCGGTCGCGGCGCGCGACCTCCTCGCGGTCGAGCTCGGGCCGCCCCGTCAGCTCGTCTTTCGCCCGCTTCGCGACGTCGCGGAGCGAGCCGACGAACCGGGCGGTGCGGTCGAGCGCGTCCTCCTCCGGGCCGGCGTCGGCCTCGACGTCGGGGACGCTCACCTCGTCCCAGACGGGGACGCGGTCGGGCGAGAGCTCGATCGTCGCGTACATCTCCGCCCACTCGGCGAGCCCGTGCGCCTCGTCGATCACGACCACGTCGCGCTTGCGGAACACCTCGGAGCCCGCGGTGCGCATGAAGTACGCTAACGTCAATGCGGCGTGGCGGTTCCCGGAGGCGATCGCGCGGTCGGAGAAGTACGGACAGCGGTGTTTCACGGAGCAGTCGAACCCCTGCTGGCGGACGCAGGGCGCGCGGTTGACCGGCGTGTCGTGCTCGCCGGGGAGGATGCAGTCGTAGTTCGATTTTCCCCGAATGACCGCCAGGTCGTCGAGCAGGTCGTCGGCCTCGACGTCGTCGATCTGCGACACCTGCGGCGTCGTGTAGTAGGCGCCCGTCGCCTCGCTCGGCGCCGTCTCGTCGACCGTCGCGGCCGCGCCCATCACGGCCCGCGCGAGCAGCGACTTCCCGCTGCCGGTCGGCGCGCGCACGAGGACGACCTCGTTGCCGGCGGCGAACGCGTCGCGGATATCCGCGAGCGCTCGCTCCTGCGCGCCGCGGAAGCTCGGGGCGGGAAACTCGGCAGGGATCCGGTCGGGGTCCACAGGGGTCCCTCGCCCCCTCCCGGGATTAAACCCTCGCCTCGCGGTCGATCCGTCGGCCTCGATCAACCGGCCGACTCGTCTTCGTCTCCCGCTGTCTCCTCGTCGGTCGTCTCCTCCTCGTCTCCACCGTCGTCGGCGGTCTCGTCATCGTCGGCCCCATCGTCGGCGGTCTCGTCCTCGTCTCCTCCGTCACCGGCGTCAGCGGTCTCCCCTTCGTCGTCCGCACTCCCGCTACTCCCCGTTTCCTCGTCGCCCGGGCGTTCTCCAGCGATCTCCTCGCCCAGGTCGGCGGCCTCGCCCGGTTCCTCGTCGCTCTCGGCCGGCCCTCCCGTCTGCGGCTGGTCGAACCCGAGGAACCGGTTCGCGAGCACTTCGAGGGACTGCAGCGTCGTGCTCACGTAGAGGCCGGCCAGGAACGCGAGCCCCGCCACGTATCGGGGGCCGGTGAACTCTCCGGCCCCCCCGTCGGTTCCGGTGAACGCGAACCCCAACAGGTACACGCCCGCGACGAGCGGAAGCGCGGCGAGCGTCCGACTGAGGACCTTGAGCCGGTACCGCCCCTTCCGGTCGAACCGGCGGGCGAAGGTGGTGAACGCGTACACGGTCGCCCCGAGGAACCCGAACAGGTACACCCCCGGCGGGATCCGCAGTTCGGTACCGAGGGCTCCCGTCGACGAGAGGACGACCGCAGTCAACGTCGCGAGGATCAGTCCCCAGTAAAAGATCCGGCCGACGCGCGAATCGTACCAGGACACCCGCTGCCTCTCGGTCGCCATGCGACTCCGTACGTGTCAATATATAATAAATTATTGCCAAGAATTCGCCCCGCGACCGAATGAACTCGAAACTACCCGATCGTTTATACTGTTCGGACGGGTGGGGGAGGGTATGCACTGGCAGGAGGCGGAACGGGAGTTCGCGGACGACGTCGTCGCCCGGGAGACGCTCCCGCGCACCTTCGAGCGGTCGGCCGAGCGCAACGCCGACCGGACCGCTCAGCGGTACAAGGGCGGGGTCTACGACCGCTCGCTGGTCTCCGAAGGCGTCGTCCCGCCCGCGGCCGACGGCGAGTACGCCGACGTCACCTACGACGAGATGCGCGGTATCGTCCGCCGGCTCGCGGCGGGGTTCCGCGAGCTCGGCGTCGACGGCGACACCCGCGTGGCGCTGTACGCGCAGACCCGGATGGAGTGGGCCCAAACCGACTTCGCGGTGTTGGCCGCGGGCGCGGTGGTGACGACCGTCTACGCCTCCTCGTCGCCGAGCCAAGTCCGGTACCTGCTGGAGGACCCCGGCGCGACCGTCGTCGTCGTCGAGAACCGCGACCTCCTCGACGAGGTGCTCGCCGTCGCCGGCGACCTCTCGCACGACCTCGACGCGGTCGTCTCGTTCGACGACGTGGACGCGGACGAGCTCGACTTCGGCGACGGTAGCGACGGCAGCGGCGACGCGTCGGGCGGCGACGGGGACGCGTCGGGCGGCGACGGCGACGACACCGCCCTCGGGGCCGACGACGTGTACACCCTCGGCGCCGTCCACGAGCTGGGCGCCGAGGCCTTCGACGCGGAGGCCTACGAGGGGTGGATCGACGCGGTCGACGTCGACGACCTCGCCAGCCTCATCTACACCTCCGGGACGACGGGGAAGCCGAAGGGCGTCCGGCTCACCCACGCGAACTTCCGGGACAACGTCTCGCAGTGTTACCGCCGCTTCGCCGACCGACCGGACCGCGACCCGGACGTGCCGGGGATCGCGGCCGAGTCGACGACGCTCTCGTTCCTCCCCCTCGCGCACGTCTTCGAGCGCATGGCCGGCCACTACATGATGTTCGCGGCGGGCGCGACGGTCGGGTACGCCGAGAGCCCCGACACCCTCCGCGAGGACTTCGGGCTCGTGCGGCCGACGACGACCACCAGCGTCCCGCGCGTCTACGAGAAGCTGTACGACGCGATCCGCGAGCAGGCGAGCGAGTCGCCGGTGAAAGAGCGGATATTCGAGTGGGCGGTCGACGTCGGGCGCGCCCACCACGAGGCCGACAGCCCGGGCCCCCTGCTCGACGCGAAGCGCGCGGTCGCCGACCGACTGGTGTTCTCGTCGGTCCGGGACGCGATCGGCGGCAACGTCGACTTCTTCATCTCGGGCGGCGGGTCGCTGTCGGCCGAGCTGTGCGCGTTATACCACGGGATGGACCTCCCGATCTTGGAGGGGTACGGGCTCACGGAGACCTCGCCCGTCATCAGCGTCAACCCCCCGGAGGCGCCGAAGGTCGGCACCATCGGCCCGCCGGTCGTCGACACCGAGATTGCGATCGACGACACGGTCGTCGGCGAAGAGGTCGCAGACCTCGCCGGCGACGTGGGCGAGCTGCTCGTCCGCGGCCCGCAGGTGACCGACGGCTACTGGAACCGGCCGGACGCGACCGCCGACGCGTTCACCGAGGCCGGCAGACTCCCGTCGGACGCCGTCACGGCGGGCACGCCACCCGAGGACCGCGACGGCGACCCCGACGAGCCCTGGTTCCACACCGGCGACATCGTGCAGCTCCGGCCGGACGGGTACATCGCCTTCCGCGAGCGCGCCAAGCAGCTGCTCGTGCTCTCGACCGGCAAGAACGTCGCGCCGGGACCGATCGAAGACCGGTTCGCCGCCAACGAGTTCGTCGAGCAGTGCGTCGTGCTCGGCGACTCCCAGAAGTTCGTCTCCGCGCTCATCGTCCCGAACTTCGAGCGGCTCGCGGCGTGGGCGGAGACGCGGGGGATCGACCTCCCCGGCGACCGGGAGGGGATCTGCCGGGACGAGCGGGTCCGCGAGCGGATCCAGACGGAGGTCGACCGCGTGAACGAGGAGTTCGAACCGTACGAGCGGATCAAGCGGTTCAGGCTGGTAGCGGAGGAGTTCACCGAGGAGAACGACCTGCTCACGCCGACGATGAAGAAGAAGCGGCGCAACATCCTCGACCGCTTCGCCGACGAGGTCGAGCTGATCTACGACGAGGAGTAGGCGGCGCGTCCAGTCAGTCGTCGCCCGGCACGGGACCGGCGTCGTCGACGCCGGCGGCGTCGGAACGCGCGTCGTCGACGGGTTCGCCGAACGCGTACACCGTGTTGTGACCGGTCACCTCGACCTCCAGGAAGTCGCCCACCTCGACGCCGCGATCGCTCGCGTTCTGGACGATGATCTGGCGGTAGGCGGAGTCCCGGCACTTCACGGAGTCGCCGGTGCCCTCCTCGACGACGAGCACCTCGTAGCGCTCGCCGACCATCGACTCGTACGCCTCGCCGACGACCTCCATCTTCAGCTCCGACATCGCCTTCGAGCGCTCCTTCTTGACCGTCCCGCCGAGCCCCTTCATGTCGGCGGCGTCCGTGCCGGGGCGCTTCGAGAAGCGGGTGACGTTGATCTTCTCCGGGCGGACCTCGGCGAGGAGGTCCATCGACAGCTCGTGGTCGGCGTCGCTCTCGGTCGGGAAGCCGACGATGAAGTCGGTCGAGAGCGTCCAGTGGTCGAGCCGGTCGTCGAACGTCTCGACCACCTCGCGGAACTTGTCGACGCGGTGCTGCCGCCGCATCTCCTCCAGCACGTCGTCGGAGCCCGACTGGACCGGCGCGTGGATGAAGTCGTACAGCTCCTCGTTCTCCGCGAACACGTCGGCGAGCTCCTCGTGGATCCCGTGGATGCCGCCGGGGTTCGCCATCCCGAGCCGGACCCGGAACTCGCCGTCGATGTCGCAGATGCGGTCGAGCAGCTCCGGGAGCTTCCGGTCGCCGGTATCCCAGCCGTAGACGCCGGTGTCCTGCCCGGTCACCCGGATCTCCTTGGCGCCGGCGTGGACCAGCGCACGGGCCTTCTCGACGTTCTCCTCGACCGGCGGGGAGTCGACCCGGCCGGTCGCGAACTTCGTGATGCAGTACGAGCAGTTGCTCATGCAGCCGCGGGCGATGGGGAGGAGGCCCACGACGCCGTCGAGGACCGGCTCGGCGTCGGGCGTGGTCGTCGGGCACTCCCCGTTGAGCGCGTACGTGGGAACCTCGTCCCAGTGGAGAATCTCGGCGTCGACACCGGCCTCCTCGAACAGCTCGCCCTGCGCGAGCGCCATGCAGCCCGTGACGACGAGGTCGGCGGTCGTCTCCTGGAGCTCCTCGGCGCGGCGGAGCATGTTCCGCTCCGTCTTCTCGACGACCGTGCAGGTGTTGAGGATGGCGACGTCGGCGTCCTCGGGTCCGTCGGCCGGGCGGTGGCCGCCGTCGCGAAGCGCGCGCTCTATCTCCCGGCTCTCACCCCGGTTCGAACTACAGCCGTAGGTTTCGATGTGGTACGTCGCCATCGAGTGTGCGTAGTAACCGACGCGCGGTCAAAAGGACGACGGATCGGCGTCGACTGCGCCGCGTGCGTACGGTGGGAGTGGGATTCGAACCACGGTCGCTCCCTGTCGGTCGCTCTCTGATTCGAATCCCCGCACGAGACGCCCGCGGCGCGGAGTGCGCCGCGTGCGTACGGTGGGAGTGGGATTCGAACCCACGAGGCCTTCCGGCCACCTGCTTTCCAAGCAGGCACGTTCGTCCACTCCGTCATCCCACCGAGCGACCACGTCAGGTCAGCGACGGCGAACCGCGAACGGGTGCCGGCGAACCGCGAGGCGACGAAACGAGCGCCGGCTCGCTTCAGTTCCCCTCGTCGACGACCTCGAAGAGGCTCCCCCAGTTCTCGGCGTCTCCGCTTTCGGGGAGCATGTCCCTGAGCTGGTGGAAGTCCGATTCCGGGACCTGCGACCGGACGACGTCCACGATCACCCGGGCGTGATAGGCCGCGTCGGCCGGGTCCGTTCCCTCGATCTCGCTCACCCGCTCGACGAACTCCTGCCAGTCGAAGCGCTGACCGTGTTCGTGGACCGCGCCGGTCAGGTACCACTTGATCTCGATGGGCAGCGAGGCGGCGAGGTCCTCGGCGTTGCCCTCGGGGATCCGCTGCCCGAGCGTCATGAGCGTCGCCCGGATCGCCCGCACCGTCTCTCCCGTCCCGGAAAGCTCGAGCCGGTGCTGTACGTCGCCGGTGAATTCGTCGAAGTTCATGCGTGAGGGTTCTCACCGAGAGGATGTCAATAGTGCGTAACGTTCTCATCGCATGGAAACGACCCACCGGCCCGCCGTCGCCGTTCGACCGCGGCAGGGACCGGTGGGTCGTCGGACCGGCGGCCGCGGCGCTACCGCGCGCTCTCGTATATCTCGACCCCCGAGGAGGCGCCGATCCGGGTCGCCCCCGCGGCCACCATCTCGAGCGCCTCCTCGAAGGAGGCGATCCCACCCGACGCCTTGATTTCGGTGTCCGAACCGACCGCCTCGCGGATCGCCGTTATCTCCTCGGTGGCCGTCGGCCCGTCGTACCCGACGGCCGTCTTGACGAAGTCGGCGCCGCCCTCCTCGACGAGTCCGGCGGCCCGCCGTATCTCCGACGGCGTCAGGGCGGGCGATTCGATGATACACTTCAGCGTCTTCTCGCCGACCGCGTCTTTCACCGCTTCGACGTCGTCGACGACGGCGTCGTGGTCGCCGTTCGCGAACGCGGTCCTGTTCATGACCATGTCGAACTCGTCGACGTGCTCGTGGAGCGCTTCGACCTCGCTCCGCTTGGCCGCCGAGTTCTGTATCCCGTACGGGAACCCGATCACCGCGACGACGTTCGCCTCGCCGGCGAGCAGTTCGCTCGCGAGCTCGGCGTGGTACGGAACGACGACGGCCGACCGGAACCCGTATTCGAGGACCTCGGTACAGAGGGACCGTATCGCTTCTTCGCTCGCGGTCGGGTCGACGTTGGTGTGATCGATGACCGACGCGATCCGCTCCGGATCGTCTCGGATAGTACTCTCTAATGACATGTCTTGTTCTACAACCCGGAGCGGTAAATACGTCTGCCGTCGAAACGCGCCGACGGCCCCGGAAGGAAACAGAGCGGTCCCGCGTTCAGTCCTCGGCGACCGCGGCCGCCGTGGGCGCCTCGGTGTCGGCCTCCGAGGCGGCGTCCGGCTCGGCCTCGGTCGGGCGTTCCGACTCGGGGACCGGCGCGTACACCGACCGACGGGCGTCGCGGGGACAGAGCCCCTCCTCGACGAGCCCGACCTCGGTCAGCTTCTCGATCGCGAACCGGACGGTTCGGGTCGAAAGGCGGGTCTCCTCGGCGAGCCCGGTCTGGTCGAACCGGCCCTCCTCGTCGAGGACGTAGTAGACCAGTTTGGCGCTCGGGGGAAGCGGCGAAAGCAGCTCGCGGGCACTGTCGTCCATACACTACGTACACGGGCGAGTCGTCAATAACCGTGGCCCGGGTGTGCGCACAGACCGCACAGCTCCCCTGTGATTTATAAGCAGTACCAGCGACGCCGCTGCGCTCCGCTACTCGCTCGCTCGGAATTCGAACCGTGCCCCGCCGTCGTCGTCGACTGAGAGCGACCAGCCGTGCGCGGTCGCGATCTCGCGGACGATCGCGAGGCCGAACCCGGTCCCGTCCGGATCGCTGGAGGTTCCGTACTCGATCGCCTCCTCGGGATCGACGTCGAACCCCGCGCCGTCGTCGGCGACGTAGAACCCGTCGGGGAGCGCGCCGACCGTGACGGTGACACGAGAGTCGGTGTCGGGCGAGCCGCGCTCGACGCTATCGTCGGGCGAAGCCTGACTGCCTGAGGCGCGTAGCGCCTCGCTGTCACCGGGCGAAGCCCGGTTGCCCGAGGGACTGTGTCCCTCGCTGTCGCCGGACTTCGTCCGGCTGCCAGTGGAACCGTGTTCCACGCTGTTTATAAACAGGTTCTCCAACAGCGTGCGGAGCCGCTCCGGGTCGGCCTCCACCGCGACCCCCTCGTCGGGTGCGTCCAGCGTCGCACCGGCGGTGTCGACGGTGCGCCACGCCGCCGCCGCCGCCTCAGCGAGCGAGACCGGCTCCGACTCGTCGACCGTCCGGCCCTGTCGCGCCAGCGTGAGGAGGTCGTCGATGAGCTCCTCCATCCGCTCGTGAGCGTCGTCGATCCGGTCGAGCTCGGCGAGCGCGTCCGGGTCGTCGACGAGCTCCCGCGCGAGTTCGAGCCGGCCGGTCGCGACGTTGAGCGGGTTCCGGAGGTCGTGCGAGACGAGCCCGGCGAACTTCTCCAGCCGGTCGATCTCGCGCTGGAGCGCGGCGTCGCGGCTCCGCAGCTGCGCCGTGCGCTCGGCGCCGTCGAGCGCGACGGTGACGTTCGCCGCCAGCACCCGCGCCAGCTGGATCGCCGTGTCGTCGAAGAAGTCCGGCTCGCGGGAGCCGAGCGGCATCACGCCGTGGTCACCGAGGGGGACGACGAGCAGGCTCCGGTGTTCGCCGTAGCCGACGGCGGTGTCGACGGCGTCGAGATCGCCGACGACGATCGGCTCTCCGGTCTCGAACGCCTCCCAGATCCGGCCGTCGTCGGGACCGAAGGCCGGGCGGTCCCCGAGCGCCTCCGTCGCCTCCTCGCTGATCGCCGTGGGGAGCAGCGTCCCGCTCTCGGGGTCGTACAGACGGACCCCGCTGCTCGGGAACTCCAGGATGTCGATGGCCGCGCGCGCGGCGAGCGCCGCGATCTCCTCGCGGTCCTCCCCGCGGAACATCTCGCGGGTCGTCTCGTGGAGGTTCCGCAGGGTGCGCTCCACCCGCTTCTGCTCGCCGATGTCGGCGTAGACGCTGTAGACGACCGTCTCGTCGCCGCGACGGACGGGGATCACGTGCAGAATGAAGTCCCGGAGCCCGTCGGTCGTCCGGCGACGCACCTCGAGGCGGGGGATCTCGTCCCCATCGAGGACCGTCTCGGGGTCGTGTCGGTCCGCGCCCTCCGGGATGATCGCGTCGCGGATCTCGCAGTAGCCGTGGTCGGCCGCCGAGTGGCCGAACGTCCGCTCGAACGCCTCGTTCGTGGCGTCGAGGCGGCGCTCGCCGCCCCCGAGCGCGACCGTCCTGGCGGCCGGGAGCGGGAGGTCGTCGAACAGCGCCGTCAGCCGGTCGCGCTCGGCCCGGAGCGCGTTCTCCGCCTCGATGTGTTCGATCGCGTCGGCGGCGTGGGCGGCCAGCAGCTCCGCGAACTCCACGTCTCCGTCGTCGAACGCGGCGTAGCCGTCCGAGACGACCTGTAGCACGCCGTACGACCCGATCGGAACGCTGATCGCCGACCGGATGTCGTCGGCGACCGGGTCGGCGACCGCGGTGCCGTCGGCTCGGCCGCCGTCGTCCGGTCGTCCCTCGGCACTGACCCGCCCGGCGTCGTCGCGGCGGCCGGCGCCCGGGGCGTCGCAGTTCGCCGGGTCCTCCAGCTGGTCCGGGTCGGCCGGGTCGACGGTGACGTTGTCGACGACCATCGTCCGCTCCTCGGCGGCCGTGGTGCCGGCGATCCCCTCGCCGACCTCGAACGCCCGGACCTCGTCGTCCGTGACGCTCTCCGAGAGCGCCGCGGGGACGAGCCGATCGCCCCGGCGGTGAGCCGTGACGCACCGGTCGAACTCCAGGATCCCCTCCGCGGCGTCGACGGTCCGCTCGAACACGTCGTCGACGCGGTCGCAGGCGGCGACGTCCGTCGCGAACTCGTGGAGCGCGGTCACCTTCGCGTTCACCTCCCGGAGGTCCCGTTCCGCCCGTCGGCGGTCCAACGCGTTCTCGACGCTGTTCGCGAGCATCTCGTACCGGTCTCGACCGGCGCCTTTCTGGAGGTAGTCCGTCACGCCGGCGGAGATCGCCTCGCTGGCGATCTCCTCGGACCCCTTCCCCGTGAACAGCACGAAGGGCATGCCGGGGTCGACCTCGCGGACCGCCGTAAGCAGTTCGAGCCCGTCGCTGCCCGGCATGTCGAAATCGCTGACGACGCAGTCGACGCGCTCCGTCTCGACCGCCGCGAGCGCGTCGTCGGGGGCGGTGAACGTGACCGTCTCGATCCCGTCGACCAGCCGCTCGACGTGCGTCGCCGCGAGGTCGGCCGCCCCGGGCTCGTCGTCGACGAAGAGCACCCGCCGCGGGCCGCCGCCGGCGGGGTCCGACCCGCTGAACGCGGCGGCGACGGCGCCGTCACCGGCCTCCCCGGGAGCGGTGTCCATGGGTGGCTCTCACGCCGCCGGTAATTTTATCTTGCGCTCCGATAGTCAACGCTGAGAACCGGGCGTCGGAAAACGGGGGTCGAGCGGCGAGCGGCGTCGGCTCGACCCGTCGTCGCTTAGAGGAAGTCTTCGACGTGGTCGGCGACCTCCTCGGGGGTGTCGCCGACGGGGACGCCCGCGTCGTTGAGCGCGTCGATCTTCGACTGGGCGGTGCCCGTGCCGGAGCCGGAGACGATGGCGCCCGCGTGGCCCATCCGCTTGCCCGGCGGGGCCGTCCGTCCGGCGATGAAGCCGGCGACCGGCGTGTCCATGTGCTCGCCGATGAACCGCGCGGCCTGCTCCTCGTCCTCGCCGCCGATCTCGCCGCACATCACGACGGCGTCCGTGTCGCCGTCGGCCTCGAACGCCTCGAGGGCGTCGATGAAGGAGGTGCCGATGATCGGGTCGCCGCCGATCCCGATGGCGGTCGACTGGCCGAGCCCGCGCTCGGTGAGGTTATCGACGACCTGGTACGTCAGGGTGCCGGAGCGGGAGACGAGCCCGACGTTGCCGTCGGAGAAGATGTTGCCGGGCAGGATGCCGAGCTTCGCCTCGCCGGGCGTGATGATCCCGGGGCAGTTCGGGCCGAGCAGCCGCGTGTCGGTCTCGCTCAGCCGCTTGTTCACCTTCGCCATGTCCTGGGTCGGGATCCCCTCGGTGATCGCGACCGCCAGGTCGAGGTCGGTGTCGAGCGCCTCGAAGATCGCGTCGCCCGCGAACGCCGGCGGGACGAAGACGACGGAGGCGTCGGCGTTCTCGGCCTCGACGGCCTCGTCCACGGTGTCGTAGACGGGAACGCCGGCGACCTCCTGGCCGCCCTTGCCGGGGACCGCGCCGGCGACGACGTTCGTGCCGTACTCGATCATCTGGCCGGCGTGGAACTTCCCCTCCCCGCCGGTGATCCCCTGCACAACCACTCTGGTGTCGTCGTCGACGAAAATGCTCATTGGGTCACCTCCTCCGCGTTCTTCACCGCGCGCTGGACCGCGTCCTCCAGCGTCTCCTCGACCTCGATCAGGTCGGTGTTTAAGATCTCCATCCCCTCCTCGGCGTTGGTCCCGGCGAGCCGGACGACGACCGGCTTCGGGATCTCGTCGAACTCCGCGAGCGCCTCGTTGATCCCCTTGGCGACCTCGTCGCCCCGAGTGATCCCGCCGAAGATGTTGAAGACGACGCTGTCGACGTTGGGGTCGGAGAAGACCATGTCGAGCGCCTTGGTGACGCGCTCGGCCTTCGCGCCGCCACCGATGTCGAGGAAGTTGGCGGGCGTCCCGCCGTAGTGGTCGACCAAGTCGAGCGTCGTCATCACGAGCCCGGCGCCGTTGCCGATGATGCCGACGTTACCCGAGAGGCGGACGTAGTCGAAGCCGTACTCGCCGGCCTTCCGTTCGAGGTCGTCCTCGTAGGACTCCTCGGCGAGCTCGGCGAGCTCGGGCTGACGGAACAGCGCGTCCTCGTCGATGTTCATCACGGCGTCGGCGGCGACCACGTCGCGGTCGCCCGTGATCATGACCGGGTTGACCTCGATCTCGGAGGCGTCGTTCTCCTCGTAGAGGTCGTACAGCGTCGAGAGGATCGAGGCGACGTCGAGCGCGACGTCGGCGTCGACGCCGGCCTCGTAGACGACCTTGCGTGCCTGGTACGGGTGGAGCCCGAACGCGGGGTCGACGTGCTCGCGCGCGATGGCGTCGGGGTTCTCCTCGGCGACCTCCTCGATGTTTACGCCGCCCTCCGTCGACACCATCAGGACCGGCTGTCCCTCGCCGCGGTCCATCGTGACGCCGACGTACAGCTCGTCCACGAAGTCGACGCCGGCCTCGACGAGGACCGAGTCGACGGTGTACCCCTTCAGATCCATCCCCAGGATCTCCTCGGCGTACCGCTCGGCCTCGTCGCGGTCGGTCGCGATCTTGATGCCGCCGGCCTTGCCGCGGCCGCCCACGTGGACCTGCGCCTTGATCGCAGCCGGGTAGCCGATCTCGTCGACCGCGTCGAGCGCCTCCTCGACGGTCGTCGCGAGCCGGGAGTCCGGGACCGGGATCCCGGCGTCCGCGAAGATGGTCTTCGCCTGATGTTCGTGTAGTTTCATCCGTCTCGAAGGGGGACCGAGAGCGGCTTAAATGGTGCCGATTCCGAGCGAGCGACGGGGACGGTGCCCGGGGCGAAGGCGACGGTCGCGGCGACCGGTGGCGGGTCCGGCGATCGGGTCGGTCACTCCGTAATCGGTCAGATCAGTCACCACAGGATTATTATCTGATGAGTTACTGGTCGAACCCGTAACCGTGGATGAGCGTATGAGGGATGGCGTCGAGCGCCGGACGTTCGTTGAGCGTCTCTACTATCACCCTATTGTATGACCACAAGATCACAGAACTGGCTGCTCGGGCTCGTACTAGTCGCGCTTCTCGCCGCGCTCGCGGGTGACCTGCTGGGAGTGCGGCCCCTCGTCAGGGTCGCCGTCCCCGCGTTCTTCCTCGCCGCAGCGTGCCTGTTCGCGCTCAGGACCGTGACGAAGCTCGTTGCGGCCGTCCGCTCGTCGGAACCGGACATACGCGACCCGAACTGACGAGGCGGGGCGAACGCCTTACCGTCCCGGTCGCCGGCGCGACGCCCGGCCGGTAGCGGGAACTTCGGGACCGCCCTGTCCGCGCCGCGATGCGACGCTCACCGGAGCGCGCCACCGCCCCGGTTACTTATAAATAGCCGGCGAGACCGCGGGTGCAGGCGCCGAATCGCCGCCGGCGGCACCCGTTCGACGCCGAGTGGCCGACAGCGGCTCCCCGGATCCGCCGTCGCTCAGTCCTCGTCGCCGAGGATGACGCGGTGCGTCATCGCCTCGGGGTCGAGCACCTCGTCGGCCTCCTCTTCGGTGAGGTAGCCGGCCTCGACGGCGGCCTCGCGGACGCTCTTCCCCTCTTTTAACGCCGTCTTCGCGACCTTGCTCGCCTTGTCGTAGCCGATCGCGGGGTTCAGCGCGGTCGCGAGCGCCATCGACTGCTCGACGCGGGTCTCGCAGTGCTCCTCGTTGGCCTCCAGCTTCGCGACGAAGCGCTCGCCGAACGTCGCCGCGGCGTTCGAGAGCAGCTCGGCGGACTCGAGGAAGTTGTGCGCGATGACTGGCTTATAAAGGTTCAGGTCGATCTCGCCGCGGGCGGCCCCGGCCGAGATCGCGGCGTCGTTGCCGACGACCTGCTTGTGGACCTGGTTGACGGACTCGGCGACGACCGGGTTGATCTTCCCGGGCATGATCGAGGAGCCGGGCTGGTTCTCGGGCTGCTCGACCTCGCCGAGCCCGTTGCGGGGGCCGGAGGCGAGCAGCCGCAGGTCGTTGGCCATCTTGTTCATGCTGCCGGCGATCGTTCGGAGCGCGCCGTGCGCCTCGGCCATCGCGTCGTGGGCCGCCTGCGCCTCGAAGTGGTTGTCGGCCTCGCGGAACGTCGTGTTCGTCTCGTCGGAGATGTACTCCGCGGCGAGCTCCGGGAAGTCGGGGTGGGTGTTGAGCCCGGTGCCGACCGCCGTGCCGCCGAGGGCGAGCTCGCGGAGGTTCGACTGGACGTCCTCGGCGCGTTCGATCCCCTTCGCGACCTGCGTCCGGTAGCCGCCGAACTCCTGGCCGAGCCGGATCGGCGTCGCGTCCTGCAGGTGCGTCCGGCCGGTCTTGACGACGCCGTCGAACTCGGTCTCCTTCGCCTCCAGCTCGGCGTGGAGCGTCTCGAGGGCGGGCACGAGGTCCTTCTCGACCGCCTCCAGCGCGGCGACGTGCATCGCCGTCGGGATCACGTCGTTGCTCGACTGGCCGTAGTTGACGTGGTCGTTCGGGTGGACGACGCGGTCGCCGATCTCCGCGCCCGCGATCTCGGCGGCGCGGTTGGCGATGACCTCGTTTGCGTTCATGTTCGAGGAGGTGCCCGAGCCGGTCTGGAACACGTCGACGGGGAACTGGTCGTCGTGCTCGCCGGCGATCACCTCGTCGGCGGCGGCGACGATCGCCTCCGCGGTGTCGTCGTCGACGAGCCCCAGGTCGCGGTTCGCCTGCGCGGCCGCCTTCTTCACGACGCCGAGCGCGCGGATGAACCGCCGGCTCATCGGAATGCCAGAGATCGGGAAGTTCTCGACCGCGCGCTGGGTCTGCGCGCCCCAGTAGGCGTCCGCCGGCACCTGCATCTCGCCGAGGCTGTCCTCCTCCGTGCGGTGTTCCTCGCTCATACGCGACGCTTCCCGCGAGACCGGGTAAAAGCTACTGGAAGCGGTCGCGGTTCCCGCCTCGCGGGAACCGGGCTCCCCGCTAGCGGAGTCGCGGGACGCGGCGCGAGGGGCGTCTCAGGCCTCGTCGACAGGGAACAGCCCCGCGTCTCTGAGGGCGGGCGCGAGGCTCCCGTCGCCGTGTTCGGCGTAGTCGGCGGGCGTGTACGTCTTGATCTCCAGGGCGTGGACGGACCGGGTCATGTGGTCGCCGACGGCGTCGTACACGCGCTGGTGCTGGTCGACCAGCGACTCCCCCTCGAAGGCGGGTGAGACGACCCACGCCGCAAAGTGGGCGTCCTCGTCCTCGTCGTCGTGGATCCGCGGGTTCGTCACGCGCGCGACGGCGTCGGGGATCCCCGCTTCGATGAGGTCCTCGATCTCGGGCGGTTCGATCGTCATACCCCGACTCGGGGCCGCCCGGGCAAAAAGCGACCGCATGTCGCGACGGCGTCGCCCGCTCAGCGCTCGAAGACGAGCCCGTAGTGGAACGGCGGGAGGTCGACCTCGCGGGCGAGCCGCAGGTCGCTCGCGTCCTCGACCGCGCGCCGCGTCTCCTCGGGGCCCACCCGCAGTTCCGTCGGCGGGCCGCGGGGCTCGCCGGCGATCGCCGTCTCCTCGCGCGGCCGGTCGCGCCAGTTGACGACGACGAACCGGCCGTCGGCGGCGAGCGCGCCGGCGACGCCCGAGACGAACGCCGCCCGGTCGTCGATCCCGTGGAAGGCGTTCGCGAGCAGGGCGACGTCGACCGGCTCGGGGAGGAGCCCGGCGAGCTCCCGGGCGTCCCCGCGGACGGGAACGACGTTGTCGATCCCCTGCTCCGCGACGAGCTCCTCCAGCTCCGCGAGCAGCGACTCGTCGAGGTCGACGGCGTACACCGACGCCGGGGCGGCGATCCGCCCGGCCGGCAGGGCGAAGTAGCCGTTGCCGCAGCCGATCTCGGCGACGCGGTCGCCCGGGGAGACGCCGAGTCGCCGAAGGGTGTCCTCCGGCGTCGGCCATATCCGCCCCCACCAGTCCCAGTCCGGCTGGCCCGTGTTCCGGAAGCGCTCCATGCGGGCCGTAGCGATCGACCGGATTTAGCGGTTGGGGTCCGCGCGCCGGGCGCCACGCGAGTGCGAAAGGGTTTGTCGCCGGAGGCGAAACGACCCTCTCAGATGTCTCACCGGGACGACCTGCGCGAGGCGGCGGACGCCCTCGGCGGCTCCGTCGTCGTCTGCGGCCTCGGCGCCCACGCCGACCGGCTCGCCGGCGCCGAGTTCCGCGACGCCCGATACGCGTCGGGGGCGGAGCTCCTCGCGGAGGCGTCCAGCGCGTCGTCGACCGGCCCCGCGCCCGCGGCGGTCGTCGTCGCGCTCGACCCCGAGACCGTCGGCGAGGGCGCCGAGGCGACGGACGCCCTCCGCGCGATCGACGCCCTCGACGCCTTCGCGGTCGCGGTCGTCCCCGCGGCGGCGGCCGAGGGCGACGCGCTCGCGGCGGTCCGGGAGTCGGTCGACGCCGTGTTGCTCGCCGAGGGCGACGCCGTCGAGGCGGCGATCCGCGCGTTCCTCGCGACGGTCCAAGAGCCGGGGTTCGTCAACCTCGACCTCACCGACGCCGAGACGGTGCTCTCGGCCGGCGTCGCCGCGCTGGGAACGGGGGCGGCCGACCGCGACGACCCGTCGGTCGCGGTCGCGTCGGCCTTCGACCGGCTCCCCGAGGGGGTCGACGCGGCCGAGGCGAGCGCGGTGCTCGTCGACGTCGTCGTCGACCCGGCCACGAGCATCGCCGCCGCGACCGACGTGATCGCGGCGGTCCGCGAGCGGATCGGCGCCGACGCCAACGTGATCTGGGGCGGCGCGGTCGACGAGGCGGCCGCGGACGAACTCGCCGTCCGGCTCGTCGTCGCCGGCGTTCGCCACGCCCCGCCGCTCTCCGCCGGCGACCCCTGTCCGCGCTGCGGCGAGCCGCTGGCGAGCTACCGATTCGGCGCCCGAGAGACGCTCTCCTGTGACGCCTGCGGCTACTCCGATATCGCGATGCGACGCGGGTGAGCCGCCCCGCGGGCGGGATCAGTTCGGGGCGACGGTCTCCGGGGCCGGCCAGTCAGCGAGCGACTCGTCGTAGAGCGTCTGCCGCTGAAGGTCGATGTAGGTGCGCTGCGCCGTCCGGATCGCCTCGGCCGGCGTCGCCCCGCCGTCGAGGGCGACGTCGACGGCCGACCGCTTCCAGCTCGCCGGCGTCCGCCCGGTCTCGACTCGGCTCCGGAGCGGGTAGAGCGCCGCGGCGATCCGGTCCCTCGTGCAGCCGTGCGACTCCAGCCCGTCCGTCGCGGCCGCGAACAGGTCGCCGTACAGGTCCGCCGTCCGCGTGGTCTCCGTCCCGTCGGCGGTGATCCACGTCATATCGGCGTCGAGCCCGTCGCGGGCGGCCGCGTAGAAGTTCTCCTCGGCCCGTTCCCAGGGGAGATCGAGGACCGGGTGGTCGCGCTCCGCGACCCCGCGCATCGCCCCGCCGAAGGCGGCGAGGATCGCCACCGCGTCGGGGATCGTCGGCTGACCGGGGATCGGGCGGAACTCGATCCGGGCGCTGGCGCTCGCCTCTGTCGCGCCGTCGAAGACCGGCCGGACCCAGCGCCAGTAGCTCCCGTGTTTGTGCCGGAAGTGGACGAACTCGCCGTCGAACCGCCCCTCGGACTCGATCTCCGCCGGGACGAGCGTCGGGTCGGACGCGATCCGGTCGACGGCCGCCTCCAGGCTGTCGAAGTCGCGCGGGAACTTCACCTTCCGGTCCCGTCCGGACGGGTTCATCATCTGTTCGTACACCGGGACCCGGTGTTCGGCGTACCCGTCCGCAACGAGCAGGTCGCGGTCCGGTCCGGGGGCGTCGTAGAGTTCGGGCGGGAGGAACGGCGAGTTGACGGCGAGCACGAGCAGCGGCCCGGCGAGCCGCGTCGCGATCCGGTGGTACCGCGGGAGGTCCGCGGCGCGGCGCGGCTGGTAGTGGGGCTGGATCGACGTGGTGAGGCTGACCGGACCGGCGCTGTCGGCGTCGATCCGCGCGCCGGGGACGTCGATCTCGCTGCCGATCATCCGGTCGTCGCCGACGCTGGCGAACCCGTGGTACCGCACCCCGTTGCTGACGTTGATGCCGAGCGTCAGCCCCTCCTCGTGGGTGGCCTCGGTCAGGTAGTCGTCGGTCTCGCTCTCCGCCGGACCGATCGTCCACATGCCGTCGCTCACGACGCGGATCCCGTCCTCGGCCGCGCGCCGCTGGAGGGCCTCCACCTTCCCGGTCACCTCCGCGCGGACCGCGTCGATGCCGCGGCCGGTGAACGGGTGGACCGCCGAGTTCAGCTCCGCGTTGTGGAGCCCGAGCTCCCGATCGAACCCCACGCAACCCAGCAGCGCCCGCGGGATTCGGCGGAGGTGTCCAGTCTCACGGTCGACCGCGTAGAACTCGTACTCCAGCCCGGTCGTCGTCTGCTCGTTGTCGAACGTCCCGGCCTCCACGTGGTCGAGGACCGCGTCCGCCTCGTCGCGGACTCGCGCGTTGAACGCCTCGACATCGATGTCGGCGACGCGTTTGAGCCGTTCGACCGGATCGCCGTCCGTGCCAGTCATACACACGCATACTTCGGAGACCGATATGAAAGTAACTCCGAAACGACACGAACGCGTCGCGGTGTCGCGGAGCCGGGCAGATCAGCCGCCGGACGCATCGGCCGCTTCGGGCGCGACCCACCGGATCCGCGCGGTGTCGAACTCGACCTGCGCCCGCTCGGCGCCGTCGATCTGCGTCCGCTCCGCGTCGTTCCGGATCGTCGCGAGCTGCGGGCCGGCGGTGTCGAGCCTGACCGCGCAGGTGTGACCGCCGCCGGACAGTCTCGTCGCGACCGACTCGACGTCGGTCTCGACCCGTCCGGCGTGCTCCGCCGCGGAGTAGCTGCCCGTCGCCTCCGTGGGGTCGCGGTATCCGGCCCCGGAGATCATTCTGAACGCCTCGCAGGCGTCCGAGTGGCGCAGCAGTACCTCGCAGAAGCGCTCGCCGTCGACCTCGCCGAGCAGCCGACCGTTCTCCCGGTCGACCCGGTCCGTCCGGTAGACGTGACACCCGTCGGAGTCGTCGTCGGATCTGAGCCGATCCGACACGTCGTCCACGACGCCCATGACACTTGGTAACGATCAACGGCTAGATAGTAAAGAATCTTACTTCCCATCTGAGGCCCGCTTCCCGTCGGATACCCCGGATCTGGGTCGACACGAACGGCGCGGTCACGGGGTCGACACGAACGGCGCGACCGGACGGCCGCGTCGCTCTCCTCGGACACGGCCGCCGATCCCGGCGCTAACGATAATTTTCTTTAAATAGGGGAACGTAGTTCCGCGCGTATGTACGGCACGACCCTGATCCCGACCGGCGGCAGCGACGCCGCGTTCGCGGCCGTGAACGACGCCGTCGAAGTCACGGCGCCCGACGGGACGGTCCACGTCCTCGGCGTGCTGGAGGATATCCCGACCTACGAGCGATCGGGAAAGCCTGAGAAGTTCGACGACGGCGACGAGGAGCGGCGGCTCCGCCTCGAGGCGGCCGTCGAGCGGATCGAGACGGAGGTGACCGCGGCGGGGATCGACTGCGAGACCGCGGTCGAGGAGGGCGTCCCGTCCCGCGAGATCGTCGCGTACGCGGACGAGATCGACGCCGACGCGATCGTCATGGGAAGCCGGGGCGCACGCGACACCGCCGGCGATCTGCTCGGGAGCACCACGGAGCGCGTCCTCCGCGACGCGTCGACGACGGTCGTCTCCGTCCCCGCGTCGGCGTGACGGTCCGACGCGACCCGCGCCAGACCGCGCCACTTATTCACAGCCGGATCGACGAGACCGGGTATGACCGCGGTCACGTCGACGACGCCCGGAGCGCCGCCCCGGTCGGCGTCTGAGGCGGTTCGAGACCGGAGGGCCGGGGCGTGAGCGACGACGGCGTACTGGGGTCGCTGTCGCTCGTGAGCCTGTTGAGCCTCTGTTGTATCGGGTTCGGCGGGCTGGCCGGCGGCGCGGCCGTCGCCGGCGGCGGGGCGTCGGCGAGCGCGTTCACGACGGGGGTGACCGGCGCCCGCGGGGCCCTGATAACCGGGGCCGTCACGTTCGCGACGGTCTTCGTCGTCGCCGCGGTGATCCGGTGGCGGCTGAATCGGGGCACGTCGGACGACTGAATCGGGGAGACAACCAGGAGTAATCGAGGGCCGGTCAGCGCTGCGGTTCGTCCGGCGCGGCCCGCGGCTCGCGGTCCGGCGGAGCCCGTCGCGGGGCGGGGGTCGCCTCCTCGCGGTACAGTCGGAGAAGCTCCTCGAGGACGACCGCGTGCCGGTCGCTCGGGACGTACTGGTGGTCGATGAAGTCCTCGGCGTCGCTGAAGTTCCCGCGGAGGGCGAGCTTCCTGACGAACGAGACCGACTCGAAGAACGGCGGGTGGTCCGCGTCGGCGTCGCCGCCGAGCTCGCGCTCCGCCTGCGGCATCACCTCCGCCTTGATCTCCTCGTAGTCGATCGTCTCCGGCTCGTAGTCGTCGAGCACCTGGTTCAACGCGTAGTCCGTCGAGAACCGGTAGAACTCGGACTTGCTCTCGAACTGGCCGCTCTCGACCAGTGACTCGATCTCGCCGACCACCGACTCGGGAAACCGAACCGTGCTCTTCACCATGGGTTCACGAGACGGGCCCACACGTATTATGCTTTTGTCAGAAATGCTGAAACATGTGTGACGGCGGCGGCCGGCCCGAGCGCTCTCTCGCGGGTCCGGTGTCCGCCCTCCGGTCACCCGATGTGGCGGATTTATGTCCCCGAACCTGTAAGACCGGTGTAATGACTCCGTACGAGGCGTTCGACCGGGACGCGGAGGTCAACGGTCGAACGGTCCTGTCGGTCGTCGAGGAGGGGATGGGACGGTTCTCCGACGCGTACCGCGAACGGGCGATCGCAGCGCTCGCGGAGGAGGGGATCCGCGACCCGGAACCCGACGAGTGGTACCCGCAGCAGGCGTGGCTGGACGCCTTCGAGACCATCGCGGCTGACCTCCAGCCGCACGTCCTCGACCGCCTCGGCGAGCAGCTCCCCGACGTCGCCGACTGGCCGGACGAGTCGGCGACCGTCCCGGACGGGCTCCGAGCGATCGACGACGCCTACCGCCGGAACCACCGCGGCGGAGAGATCGGCAAGTACCGGTTCGATCGAGTCGACGACCGGATCGGTGAGGTGACGTGTCACACCCCGTACCCGTGCCCGTTCGACCGCGGGCTGATCCGCGGCGTAGCGAAGGAACACGCACCCGTCGACTCGTTCGTGTTCATCGAGGAGACCGGCTCGAGCTGCCGGCGAGAGGGCGGCGACGAGTGCACGTACGAGGTGTACTGGTAGGAAGTTCGGTCGGCGGGGGAGGTCGGGTCGGTCGGCGGGGGAGGTCGGGTCGGTCGGTTGGGTAGAACAGTTCAGGCCGTGAGTCACCTCGGCCGCGTCCTCGCCGGAACAGGCGAGTGCTACCGCTCGTAGGATTCCAGCGCGTCGCGCAGCTCCGCGGCGGAGAGCTCGGACGCGAGGTCGACGATCTCCTGTAGCTCCTCGTACGTCTCCCGGAGCTCGCGGATCCGTTCGACCTCGACGCCGTCCGCGTCGTCGAGGCCGCGTTCCGCGCGTTGGATCTCCCGATGGGTGGCCTGGAGCTCGCGTTGCACGTACTGCTGGAACACGTCCTGCAGAATGAACCAGACCTCCCGCTCGGCGGCGAACCGGACCCGCCGCCCGCCGCCGTCGGACGACCGACGGCGGATCAGGCCGACCCGCGTGAGCGTGCGGGTGACGTTGCTGACGGTCGACTTCGCGTAGCCGGTCCGCTCGACGAGCTCGGGGATCGACAGGGGGCCGTCCGAGAAGTAGAGGACGCCGTAGATCCGGCCGGAACTGCGGCTCAGCCCGTACACCTCGGCCGACTGCTCGAGCGATTCGATGACGCGCTCGCGGGCGATCTCGACGTCCTCACTCATACGAGTGCCCTCGTCGCTCCGACCGATGAACGTGTCGAACGGCCATACGAGGGGTAGCGTTTTCGTAAGCATTAAATTGTTTGATTCGTTTGTTCGACTCAAACCGAACAGACGAAACTGTTCGTCCACCCTCCACACTCCATGGCAAGCGCGTTTCCACACCAGCCGACAGTCGACCACGCCCCCCGAGAGCAGACGGACGTCGTGATCGGCCGCGACGAGCCGATCGACGTCCTTCGGGTCCTCTCGTGTGACACCGCTCAACAGATCCTCGCCGCGCTCACGGAGGAGCCCGGCACGGCCTCGGACGTCGCCGCCGACGTCGACGCCTCGCTCCAGAACGTCACGTACCACCTCGACCGGCTCTGCGACGCGGAGCTTATCGCCCCGGTCAAGACGTGGTACTCGGAGAAGGGGAAGGAGATGACCGTGTACGCCGCGACGACCGAGCGGCTCGTCGTGCGCTTCGACGCGTCCGCCGACCGCTCGCCGGCGGAGCGCGACCGGTCCTGAGCGGTCCGGACACTCTCGGCCCGCCGGACGCGCGGAGACCGCCAGGGACCCGTGCGGTCGAGTGCGCCCGGGGAGTCAGCCCTCGAACGCGTCCGCGAGGTCGTCGCCGACGGCCGCGATCGCCTCCGCGGCGCGGTCGACGTCGCGGAGCGTCATGAAGCCGTGGACCATGGCCTCGTAGTTCTCGTACCGCGTCGGGACGCCGTCCCGGACCAGCTGCTCGGCGTACGCCCGCCCGCCGTCGCGGAGCGGGTCGAACCCGGCGGTCACCACCGTCGCGGGCGCGACGCCCGAGAGGTCGCCCGCGTTCGTCGGGTCGGCGTACGGGTTCCGCCGGTGGATCTCGTCGCCGTAGTAACAGTCGGAGAACCACTCGATGTCGGCCTCGTCGAGGACGATCCCGGCGTGCTCCCGGACCGACGGCTGGCCGGGGCGGACGCCGACGCCCGGATACAACAGGGCCTGGTGCGCGATCGCCGGGCCGTCGCGCTCGGCGGCCATGAGCGCTGCGACCGCGGCGAGCGCCCCGCCGGCCGAGTCGCCCGCGACCGCGACCTCGCCCGTGCCGGCGAGCGCGTCCGGGTTGTCGGCGGCCCACTCGACGGCGGCGTACGCGTCCGCGACCGCCGCGGGGAACGGGTGCTCGGGGGCGAGCCGGTAGCCGACCGAGAGGACGGCGCAGCCGCTCTCCCGGGTGAGCCCCCGACAGAGCCAGTCGTGGGTGGCGACGCTGCCGAGCACGAATCCGCCGCCGTGGAAGAAGACGACCGTCGGGAACGGGCCCTCGGCGTCCGGGAGGTAGAGCCGCGCGTCGAGGTCGCCCTCGGGGCCCGGTATCGTCCCGTCCACGGTCCGTCCGACCGGCGGGGGGTTCCGGTTCCGGACCCGCATCACCGGCTCGGTGAGGAGCCGGGCGAGTTTCAGCCCCCACCTGCTGTGCGGCAGCGGGAGCCGCTCCTGCCGCTCGACGGCCGCCTTCGCCTGCGGGTCGATCTCGTCGGCGCGCATGGCCGAACGTGTGACGACCGGAGGCTAAGTCTTGGGGGAGCGCGGCCGCGGTTTCCGCCGCGACGCTTTTCAACCGGGAAATCGTGAACCCGGTCGATGCCAGACGGGACGAAGCTCGCCGATGTCGAGACCGTCACCGAGCGGGGGTCGTACCGCTTCACGGCCGCGGACCCGTTCACGAACGACCGAGAGATCGTGCTCGTCCCGTGCGACGAGGCGCCCGGAGTCCGGGCGTGGGTCAACACCTGCCCGCACGAGAGCCAGCGGTTCGACACGGGCGACGGCGTGCCGATGCGGGACGGCGAGGTGATCTGCCCGCGCCACGGGTCGCTGTTCGACGCCTGCTCCGGCGAGTGCGACAACGGCCCGGCGGCCGGAACGACGCTCCGCGACGTCGAGGTCGCCGTCGACGACGGCGCCGTCTTCCTGACCGACGACGGCTACTCGTTCCGGCACGAGGGGGGAACCGACGACGACCCGGGATCGACCTCGCACCTGTCGCTCTGACCGACGCGCGTCGCCGCGCCCCGGCTCGCTCTCGGTCGATACGGACGCCCTCACCGACTCGGCGCCTCGGGCTCGCGCGACTCGACGTCGACGCGGTCGTGGATGTGCCCCTCGCGCTCTCGTAAGTGCCGCGGCGTTCGGCCGTTGCTGACGGCGAGCGCTTCGCCCACGATGCTGTGGGCGATCTGGTACGGCGAGCCGCCGCCGAGGTCCAGTCCGACGGGCGTGTACAGCGACGCGAGCTCCGACTCGTCGAACGTCGTCCCCTCGTCGTCGTACGCCTCCAGCATCTCCTCGAACCGCTCCCGCGGCCCCATCAGGCCGACGTACGGCGCCGGCGAGCGCAGCAGCGCCTCGACGGCGATGCGGTCGTCGACGAAGTTGTGCGTCATCACGACCGCGTGCGTCCGGTCGTCGATATCGAGCGCGTCGTCGACCCCCGCCGGCGACGTCGTCACGGTCCGGTGGGCGTCGGGGAACCGCGCGTCGAGGTCGACCCCGCCGCGGAAGCCGACGACGGTGACCCGGAAGTCGTTCCGCTCGCCCAGTTCGACGACCGGACCGACGTCGTGGCCCGTCCCGAAGACGACGAGGTCGTCCGGGGCGGCGAGCCCGTCGACGAAGGCCTCCAGCGTTGCCCCCGCCCCGTCCTCGACCGTGACGACGTCCGCGGCGCCGCGCGCGGCGAGGTCCGACGCCGGCCCCGCGAGCGCCTCGGTCGGCCACCCGTCGGCGGGCGACCCGTCGGGGAGCGTGAACCGGTCCTCGTCGGGATGGTAGTAGGCGCGCTCGCCGAGGCGACCGCGGTCCGTGTCCCCGCCGTCACCGCTCGCGCCGTCGCCCGCGTCGTGGTTGCCGCCGTCGTCGCCCGCGGAGAGTACCGTGAGCACGGCGACGTCGCGGCCGGCGTCGAACGACTCGACCGCCGGGCGGTACGTCTCGTCTAACGGTTCCAGGAGGACGTCGATTACGCCGTTACAGCCCACGCCGAGCCCCCAGACGTCGTCCTCGTCCTCCATCAGGTCGTAGGTGACCCGGTCGGGGCGCCCCGTCTCGCGGACCGTCTCCGCGGCGGCGAGCAGGTCGTCCTCGATACAGCCCGCCGTGATCGAGCCGACGCCCGCCCCGTCGTCGTCGAGGAGCATCTTCGCTCCCGGGCGACGGTAGGCGTTCCCCTCGACGTCGACGATCGTCGCGAGGACGTCGGTGCCGTCGGCGTCGAGTCGGTCGCGAACGCGCTGTACCACCTCGGTCTCCGGTACGCTCCAGTTGCTTGCTGTCATGTCAGTGTTGCAGGTCGATGGTCGCCGGCGCGTCGCGCGCCGCGTACACCTTTCGAACGCCGCGGTCGTGCAGGTCCGTCCCGCAGGCGCCGCCCGCCACCGCGTGCCGCGTCCGAACGGGGTCGTCAACCGCCGCGCCGGCGACGACGTCGACGCCGCGGTCGAACAGCGGGTCCGGGAGCGACGAGGCGGTCGCGCCGACCACGACAACCGTCGCCGACGCGGGCGCGGCGTCGAGGTATCGCTCGATCCCGCCGTAGACGAGCGTCGAGCCGGTGACGAAGACCACGTCCGCCCCCTCCATCGCGGCCGCGGCCTCCGCGGGGATGAACGACCGCAGCGAGACGCCGGCGGGCGTCGACACCGTCGCCGGGTCGACGGGGTCGCGCTCGACGACGCGGACCTCGACGCCGTCGAACTTCCGGAACGCCGGGCGGAACAGCCCGACCGTCGCGACCGTCTCGACCGACGGGTCGAGCAGCGCCATCGGGTCTCCGTCCCGCCAGCCGAGTAGCGGCGCCGCGCACGCGTTCAGCGTCGCCACCGCCAGCGAGCGTGCGCCGAGGGCCCTGGCCGCTGACGCGGAACTCCCCTCACCCGGTCGCAGCGGCGCCAGCAGCCCCTCCACGTCGGCCGGGGGGGTCGGCGACGCGTCCTCGGGCAGGTGCGCGAGCCCGGCCGCGGGTCGTCCTCCGTCCCGGCTCTCCCGTTCGCCTCCGGCCGCGAGCTCCACGAGCGCGACGGCGTCGCCGACCGTGACTCGGCCGAGGGAAACCTCCGAGAGCGCGCCGCGGTCGCGGAGCGCGTCGAGCGTCGCCCGCAGGACTGGACCGGGCCACTCCGCGTCGGTGTCGGTGCGATCGCGCTCGCGGCTCATACGACACCCCCCTCGCCGGCGTCGCCGGTCCCCGTCTCGTCGTCGGTGCGACCGCGTCCGCCCCCGGGCGCGCCGCCGGTCCGGCGCGGGTCGTGCTCGTAACCGATGGGCCCCCCGAGCCCCCGGCGTTCGATCTGACGGGCGGCCTCCGCGAGGTCGCTCGCCGCGGCGAACCCGAACAGCCCGTCGACGTACGGGGCCGCGTCGCTCATCCCGCGCGAGGCCGGCTCGAACGACGGTGAGACGGCGAGCGGGTTGAGCCAGACGACGCCGTCGGCCCGGTCGGAGAGCCACGTGATCCCGTCGGTGAACAGGGCCGGATCGCCGACGTCGAGCCCGTCGCTCACGACGACGACGACCGTCCGGCGGTCGACGGCGTGCGGGGCTGTCCGGCGCAGCTCGCCGAGCGCGTGACCGATCTTCGTCCCTCCGCCCCACTCGATCTCCGCGGCGCGGAGCGCGTCGGCCGGCGAGCGGGCCGGGTCCGCGAACGCCGCCGTCGCCTCGGCGAAGTCAGTGTCGAAGAGGAAGACGCGGGCGTCCCGGGCGCTCGTCGCGACCCGCTCCCCGAGCGCGAGCAGCGCACCCCGGTCGACGGTGTCGAGCACCGACCCGCTGACGTCGACGAGCAGACAGCACCGCAGCTCGCTCGGCGTCGGGGCGTCCCGCGGGAGGTCGATCGGCGCGCCCCCGGTCTGGAGGCTCGCCCGCAGCGCGCCCCGCGCGTCGACGGCCGGGCCGGTCGGTGACCGCCGGCGGCGCCGGCCGGGCAGCGACGAGAGCGCGTCGACGAACCGCCCGGCGGCCGCGCGCTCCTCGCTCGACGGGGCCGGGACGTCGGCCTCGACGAGCGCGCTCTCGCCCACCGCGCTGTACCGCCGGCCGTCCGACTCCTCGCGCGACTCGTCGGTCGGCCGATCGCCGGCGACGTGGCGCCGGTCGGTCGGGATCTTCACCGTCGGATCGCCGTCGCCGTCGGCGTCCATCTCCGGCGGCTCGGCGTCGTCGAGCAGCCCCGGTTCCGCCGCGTCGTCGCGCTCCGAGTCGTCGGCCGGCGCCGCGTCGTCCGCCTCGCGGTCGTCGCCGTCGGCGCCCTCGTCGCCCGCCGGCGACGGCCCGTCGTGGGCGGTGGCGATCCGATCGAGCCCGCTGCGGATCCGGTGCCAGAACGTCGGGAACGCCTCGTCGAAGGCGTCGCCGTCGGCGGTCTCGGCGAGCAGGCTCGCGCGGAGCGCCGCCTCGACCCGCCGCTCGTCGGCGATCCCGACCGCCGCGAGCGCGCGGGCGGCGTCGAGGGTGCCGGAGGCCGGCACGGCGACGCCGTCGCGCCGGAGCACCGCGACGAACCGGACCAGCTCCGTCAGGAGGTGCCGCCTCGCCGCCGGGAAGTCGGGCGTTTCCGTCTCGGTGCCGTCGGAGCTCGCCATGGTCACTCGACCCGTTCCGCCGCCGCGCTCGCGGCGTCGTGGAGCCGCTCGAGCAGTTCCGCGTCGACGCGGCTCACGTCCTCGGCCTCCTTCAGCAGGCAGCCGATCGTCCGCTCGATCACGTCGGGCGCGAGCGGCTCGTCCGCGTCGTCGTGGCGGAGCGCCGCGACCGCGCGAGCCCAGTCGAGCGTCTCGGCGACGCCCGGGCGCTTGAGGAACGACTCCTCGCGCAGCCGCTCGACCACCGAGCACACCTCCGCGGCGACCGCGGCGTCGAGCTCGGGGACCTTCCGGCGGACGATCTCGTACTCCGTCTCGAACGACGGCGGCTCGACGTGGAGGTAGAGGCACCGGCGCTTCAGCGCGTCGCTCAGCCCCCGCGTCCGGTTCGACGTGAGGATCACGATCGGGGGCGTCGACGCGCTCACGGTGCCGTACTCCGGGATCGACACCTGAAAGTCCGAGAGCAGCTCTAAGAGGAACGCCTCGAACTCCTCGTCGGCGCGGTCGATCTCGTCGATCAGCAGCACCGGCGGCCGCCCCTCCGAGTTGCGGAGCGCGCGCAGCAGGGGGCGTTCGAGGAGGTACTCGTCGCCGAACACCGAGCCGGCGCCCGCGGCGCCGGCCTCTCGGTCGCGCCCGCCCGCCGCCCCGGCGTCGCCGTTCGTCGCGGCGCCGCCGGCGACCGTCCCCTCGTCGGCCTGCACGGCGAGCAGCTGCTTCGTGTAGTTCCACTCGTAGAGGGCGTTCTCCGCGGTGAGCCCCTCGTAGCACTGGAGCCGGATCAGCTCCGTGTCGAACCCCTCGGCGAGCGTCTTGCCGAGCTCCGTCTTCCCGCTGCCCGGCGGCCCCTCGACGAGCAGCGGGCGCCCCAGCCGGAGGGCGAGGTCGACGGTCGTCACCGTGCGGTCGTCGGCGACGTAGTCGGTCTCCTCGAACCGCTCGCGGAGCTCCGCCTCGGTGAGCGAGTCGAAGGGGCCCCCGTCGAGCTCCCCGCTCACGCCTCGGCCCCCTCCTCGAGGTACGACGCCGGGTCGTTCGCGAACGAGTCGGCGCAGCCGTGACAGCAGAAGTGGTACGTCTCGCCGTCGTGCTCGACCGAGGCGTCCGCGGTCGCCGGGTCGACGGTCATACCGCAGACCGGGTCGATCGCTGACTCGTCGGCTTCGTCGGCGTCGCCGCCGCTCTCGGTGTCGGCTTCGTCTCCGCCGTCGTCGGTTCCGGCGGTGTCGCCCGCGGCTGCCTCGTGGCCCGCGGCCGCCTCGCGGCCCTCGTCATCCCCGTCACCAGCGTCGCTCTCGTCCCTCTCGGCGACGGCGCCCGCGGCGGCCGCGCCGCCACCGGTCGCCGGACTCGCCTTCGACCGCTCGTCGACGACCTCGGCGAGCAGGCTCGCCGCGATCGCCGCCGGGGTGTAGGCGGCCACGTCGACGCCCGCGGGGTTCGTCACCGCCGCGACGACCTCCCCCACGTCGCGGTCGAGCAGCCCCGCGGTGCGCTCGGTCACCTCGGCCGCCCGCTCGTCGCTGGCGACGAGGCCGACGTAGGGCGCGTCCGCGAGGACGCCGGCGGCGACGCCGCGCGCGTCGTACTCGCCCATCGAGGCGACGAGGACGAGCGGCGCGGGGCCGACGGCGTCGGCGATCGCCTCGTGGTCGACCGTGTCGAGCACCCGCGTCGACGCGGGCACGTCGCGGTCCGCGTCGCCGTCGGCGACGACGAGCGTCACGTCGACCGCGAGCTCGTCGGCCAGCCGCGCGAGCGACCGGGTCACCGGCGAGTCGCCGACGACGACGAGCTCGGTCGTCGGCGTCACCGGCTCGATGAACAGCTCCAGCACGCCCTCGCTGTGACACGTCATCGGGAAGGCGTCGAGCCCCGGGCGGTCGATGTCGTCCGGGTCGGGGGCGATCCCGACCAGTCGGGGGGTCCCCTCCTCGATCGCCGCGACGCCCTGCGTCGCCACGATCGACTGCGCGCAGGCCGCGCCGCCGACCCAGCCGTGGATCTCGCCGTCGGCGGTCACGACCGCGCGGTCGCCGACGTTCGCCGACACCGGGGGCTCGCGCCGGACGATCGTCGCCCGCGCGTACGGCTCCCGGCGCTGGGTCAGCTCCGCCTCCAACGCGGAGACGTCGCCGTCGTCGATCTTCGTCGCGGTCCCGCTCGGTTCGTCGGTCTCGCGGCTGCCGGCTCCGTCGTGTGCGGGCTCGTCGGTCCCGTCGTGTTCGGTCTCGTCGTGTGTCATCGGTTGCGTGGGAACGGCCCCGCCGACTCGGACGGTGCGCCCAGTCGGGGAGTCGGAAGCGCCCGGTCGGGGAGTCGGAACGGGGGCGGCTGCGTGCGGCTCAGTCGTCGGCCGGTTCGGCGTCGTCGCCGAGGTCGAACTCGACGTTGTGGGCGGGCTGGTGGGCCAGCCCGGCCTCGTCGAGCGTCTCCCAGACGACGTCCGGCGTCATCGGCATCTCGACGTGGGAGACGCCGGCGTGGCTCATCGCGTCGACGACGGCGTTGACGATCGCCGGCGGCGACCCGACGGTGGGCGACTCGCCGACGCCCTTCGCGCCGATCGGGTGGTGCGGCGACGGCGTGACGGTGTGGCCCGTCTCGAAGTTCGGGATCTCGTTGGCCGTCGGCAGCAGGTAGTTCATGAAGTCGCCGCCGGTGACGTTGCCGTTGTCGTCGTAGGTGACCTTCTCCAGCATCGCGGTGCCGATCCCCTGCGCGAGCCCGCCGTGGATCTGCCCCTCGATGATCATCGGGTTGATGCGGTTCCCGCAGTCGTCGACCGCGACGAACTTCTCGAAGTCGACCTCGCCGGTCTCGCGGTCGACCTCGACGACGACGATGTACGAGCCGAACGGGTACGTCATCTCCGGCGGGTCGTAGTAGTTCACGGCCTCCAGCCCGGGCTCCTCGTCGCCGGGGTGGTTCATGTAGGCGCCCGCCGCGATCTCCGTGATGGTGATCGAGCGGTCGGGGGCGCCGGCGACGTGGAACTCGCCGGACTCGCGGTCCCACTCGATGTCCTCCTCGGCGGCCTCCAGCTCGTTGGCGGCGATCGACTTCGCCTTGTCGCGCACCTTGCGCGCGGCGACGGCGGCGGCCGCGCCCGCGACGGGCGTCGACCGCGAGCCGTACGTCCCGAGCCCGTACGGCTCGGTGTCGGTGTCGCCGTGCTCGACCGTAATCGAGTCCACGTCCATCCCGAGCTCCTCGGCGACGATCTGCGCGAAGGTGGTCTCGTGGCCCTGGCCCTGCGTCTGGACGCCGACCCGCAACACGGCGTTGCCGGTCGGGTTCACGCGCAGGTCCGCGGAGTCGAACATCTCGATGCCCGCGATGTCGCACTGCTTGCCGGGGCCGGCGCCGACCACCTCCGTGAACGAGGAGATGCCGATGCCGATGAGCTTGTCCGCGTCCTCCTCGATCCGCCGCTGCTGCTCCTCGCGGTAGTGCTCGTAGTCGGCCATCTCTAGGGCCTTGTCGAGCGCCTTCTCGTAGTTCCCGGAGTCGTAGTTCCAGCCCGTCGCGGACTCGTACGGGAACGCGTCCGAGGGGATGAAGTTCCGCCGGCGGATCTCCGCCGGGTCCATCTCTAGCTCGTCGGCGAGCACCTTCACCATGCGCTCGATGAGGTACACCGCCTCCGTGACGCGGAACGAGCACCGGTAGGCGACGCCGCCGGGCGCGGTGTTGGTGAACGCGGCCGTCAGCGAGCCGTACGCGGCCTCGATGTCGTACGAGCCCGTGAAGATGTTGAAGAAGCCGGCCGGGAACTTCGACGGCTGGGCCGCCGCGTTGTACGCGCCGTGGTTGGCGAGCACGTCGACCTTGACGCCCTCGATCACGCCGTCCTCGGTGGCGGCGAGCTCGCCGGTCATGTCGTAGTCGCGGGCGAACCCGGTCGTCTGGATGTTCTCGGAGCGCTCTTCGATCCACTTCACCGGCTGTTCGAGGACGTACGACGCCGCCGCGGCGACGACGTACCCCGGGTAGATCGGCACCTTGTTGCCGAACCCGCCGCCGACGTCGGGGCTCACGATCCGGACCTTATGCTCCGGGATCCCCGATACCTGCGAGAACAGGGTCCGGTGGGCGTGGGGCGCCTGCGACGTCATGTGGACCGTCATCTTGTCCATCCCCGGGTCCCAGTCGGCGACCGCGCCGCACGTCTCGATCGGGGCGGGATGGAGCCGCTGGTACAGCATGTCCTCCTCGACGGTGACGTCGGCCTGGTCGAACACTTCGTCGGTGGCCTCCTTGTCACCGGTGTCCCAGTCGAAGATGTGGTTGTCCTCCTGGTCCTCGAGCTCGTCGCGGACCAGCGGCGCGTCCGCTTCGAGCGCCTCCTCGGCGTCGACGACGGGGTCGAGCACCTCGTAATCGACCTCGACCTTCTCGGCGCCGTCCTTCGCCGCGTAGCGGTCCTTCGCGATGACGGCCGCGACCTCCTGCGACTGGAACTTCACCTTGTCGTTGACGAGCACGTCCTGCGTGTCGTCCATCAGCGTCGGCATCGTCGCGAGGTCGTGCTCCAGTAAGTCCTCGGCCGTCAGCACCGCGACGACGTCGTCCATCGCCTCGGCGCGGGAGCCGTCGATCTCCTCGATCCGGGCGTGGGCGTGCGGGCTCCGGACGATCTCGCAGTGGAGCATGCCCGGCTTCTTGATGTCGTCGACGTAGTTGCCGCGGCCGGTGATGAAGCGCTTGTCCTCCTTGCGCGTCACCTCCTCGCCCATGCCGCCGCGTCCGTGGCCGCAGTGCTTCTCCGGGTCGGGGCCGCCGTCCTCGTCGTGCTGATACTCCGTTTCCGCCTCGGGCGTGTCTGGTTCGCTACTCATTTGGAGTCACCTCGGTCGTCCTCCGCGTCGTCGAGGAGCGCGTCGCGGTCGAACGGGTCCGCCCCGTCGGGGCCGCCACAGCAGTCCTCGCGGCCGCAGAACGTGTCGGCGTCGCCGCCGAACTCGGGGGCTGCGTGGCCGCCCTCGGGCGACGCCGGGCCCTCGCCCTCCGCCGCGCCGTCGGCCGCGACCGCGCCGCCGTCGGCGGCGGCCCGGTTCTCCAGTTCGTCGGCCGCGTACTCGATCGAGCGGACGATATTCTGGTAGCCGGTACACCGACAGAGGTTGCCGCTGATCGCGTCGCGGATCGTCTCCTCGTCCGGGTCGGGGTGCTCGTCCAGCAGCGCCTTGCCCGCCATCAGCATCCCCGGCGTGCAGTAGCCGCACTGCAGGCCGTGCTCCTCCCGGAACCCCTCCTGGAGCGGGTGGATGTCGTCGGCCTCGGGGAGGTCCTCCATCCCCTCGACGGTGAGGATCTCCGCCCCGTCGGCCTGCGCGGCGAACATCAGGCAGGACTTGATCGGCTCGCCGTCCTTCAGGACGGTGCAGGCGCCGCAGTTACCCGTGTCGCAGCCGATGTGCGTGCCCGTCATGTCCAGGTCCTCCCGGATCGCGTGGACGAGCAGGCGCCGCGGCTCGACCTCGATCGTGTGCTCGGTGCCGTTGACCGTCAGCGTGATCTCGCGTTCGTCAGTCACTGTGTGACCCTCCGTTCGACCGTCACCGTGCCAGCGCGCTCGGCGGCGTCGCCCAGCGCGCGCTGGGCGAGAACGTCGACCATCCGTTCCTTGTAGTCGGCGCCGCCGTGCTCGTCGGACTCCGGATTCGACTGCTCAGCGGCCAGCTCGCCCGCCGTCGCGAACAGGTCCGGGCTCGGCCGCTCGCCCTCTAAGTGCTCCTCGGCGTCCGTCGCGCGGGCGTTGGTGATGTCGACGGCGGTCATCCCGATCCCCGCCGACTCGATGACGCCGTCGTCGTCGAACACGAGCCGGGCGCCGACGCCCGCCATCGCGTAGTCGCCGGTCTTGCGCTTCAGCTTGTGGTACGCGCTCCCCTCGTTCGGTCCCGGCGCAGGGACGCGGATCTCCGTGATCAGCTCCTGCTCGCCGAGCGTCGTGTCGTACGGCAGCAGGAAGAACTCGTCCGCCGGGATCGCCCGGTCGCCGTCCGGACCGGTGGCGATCACCTCGCCCTCGTGGGCGAGGAGGATGCTCCCCCAGTCGCCCTTCGGGTCGGCCTGCGCGACGGAGCCGACGACCGTGCCGCGGTTCCGGATCTGCGGGTCGGCGACGAGCGGTGCGGCGTCGGCGAAGCTGCCGTACTCCTCGTCAATCAGGTCCGAGTCCTCCACGTCGGCGTGGCGCGCGAGCGCACCGAGCCGGAGGGAGCCGTCCTCCTCGCGGAGGTAGTCAAGCGAGTCGATGCCGTTGATGTCGACGACCACGTCGGGGTTCGCGAGCCGGAACCGGAGCATCGGCACGAGGCTCTGGCCCCCGGCGAGGATCGTCGGGTCGTCGAGGCTCTCCAGCAGGCTGACGGCCTCGTCGACCGTGTCGGGTTCGTGGTGCTCGAACGGTGCGGACTTCATCAGAACATCCCTCGGATCTTGTCCGTGACCCCCGAGTCGGTCTCCTCGACGTCGGTCATCTGCGACTCGATCGAGGTGAAGAAGTTGTTCACGATCTTGTTGGCGACCGGGTTGATGACGCGGCCGCCGAGCTGGGCGATCCGACCGGAGATGTCGGCCTCGGTCCACCACTCGATGCGGGAGCCGTCGCCGTCCTCCTGCTCGTGGATCCGCATCCCCGACTCCATGCTGAAGCTGCTCCCGCTCGCGGAGCCGGAGCCGGTGGCCGTCATCTCGAACTCCTCCTCGTCGCGGTCCTCGATGGTCACCGTCGTCTCGAACTTCGGTTTCACGCTGCCGACGCCGACCTGCATCAGCGCCGCGTAGTCCTGTCCGGCCCGGAACGCCCGGGCGGCGACGTCGTCGGCCTCCGCCTCCGGCAGCGTCGGGACGTCCTCCTCCGGCTCGTAGGAGTCCCACTCGAAGGAGTCGTCCATCGGGGTGATGTACTGACACCCCTTCAGCGAGTCCCGCACCGCGATCGGGTCCGAGAGGACGACCCACGCCTTCTCCGGCGGGACGCCGTCGAGCTCGAACTCCCCGTCGAACTCCATCAGCGACACCCCCCGACCGTCGTCCGTTCCGTCGTCGTTCGGCCGTGCGCCACCGTCATCTTTTATACCCCCCTACTATGAGCATACTATTACCACGACCATGCCATGTTGTAGCATCATAATAAACGTTATTGACCATGACAATTACCCCGGGAACGGACGGATCGGCCGCGGGAGACGCGGAGGAAACGGATGAACGGAGATGGCGAGAGCGACGACCACGGCCACGGCGAGATCACGCCCCTGAAGGCGGCCGCGGAGCGCGTCCGCGGCCTCCGCGGCGAGTGGCTGGACCGGTGGGAGGCCGAGCCGGTGTCGCTCGACCGGATCGCCGGGCGAACCCTCGCCGAGCCGATCGACGCGCCGACCGACGTGCCCGCGCGGAGCCACGCGACGATGGACGGTTACGCGTTCGACGCGACCGCGGGGTACCCGTACGAGCTGGCCGACCGGGAGGTCTTCCCGGAGAGCGACCCGGGGGAGATCGGCGACGGCGAGGCCGTCCGGATCTTCACGGGCGCGCCGCTCCCGGCCGGGGCGAACGCCGTCCTCAAGCAGGAGGAGGCGACCGTCGAGGACGGCCGGCTGAGCGGGTCGCCGACCGATCCGGGCACGTACGTCTACGAGCGCGGCAGCAACGTCGCGGCGGGCGAGCGGCTGTTCGCGGCGGGCGAGCGGCTCGGCGCGAAGGACGCGGTCCTGCTCGGCGACCTCGGGATCGAGGAGGTGCCCGTGATCGAGCGGCTCTCGGTCGGGCTGCTGGCGACCGGGACGGAGATCCACGAGGGGCGCCGCGACGACCTCGACTCGCCGATGCTCGCGGGGCTCGTCCGCGGGTGGGGCGGCGAGGCGACGTACGAGGGCACGGTTCCGGACGAGTACGACCGGGTCAGAGACCGGATCGCCGGGCTCGCCGCCGACCACGACGTGGTGATGACGACCGGGGGTACGAGCGTCGGCGACAAGGACTACGTGGTCCGCGCGCTCCGCGAGCTCGGGACCGTGCACTTCCACCGGGTCGCGCTGCGGCCGGGCAAGCCGATCGCGGTCGCGACCCTCGACGCCCGCGACGCCGTCGTCTTCGCGATCCCCGGTAAGCCGGTCGGCGCGCACACCGTGACCTCGCTGGTCGCGCGCCCCTTCTTCACCGGGAGCACCGCGCTCCCGACCGTCGACGCCGCGGTGACGAGCGACGTCGGTATCTCCGTCCCGGGATTCACCTACGCGATTCCGGTGACGCTCGACGGCGACGAGGCGACGCCGCTGGGACACGCGGACTCGCCGCTCGCGGTGTACGAGGAGACGTTCGACCCGAGCGTGCTCTCGTCGAGCACCCGGGCGACCCGCGCCGACGGCTTCGTGCTCACCGAGTCCGGGCTGTCGGCCGGCGAGACGGTCGCCGTCGTCCCCTACCCCGTCGTCGAGCGATGACGGGCGAGGGGCTCCCGGTCGTGAGGCCCCCGTTCGACGCGGGCAACGACGTCGGCGACGAGGCGGGCGACGCCGCCCCGCCCCGAGTCGCCGGCGTGCTGCTCGCGGCGGGGACCAGCAGCCGCTTCGGGGACGCCAACAAGCTCCTCGCGACCGTGGAGGGAGAGCCGGTCGTGCGCCGCGCCGCCCGGACGCTGGTCGACGCCGGAGCGGACCCGGTGGTCGTCGTCGTCGGTCACGAGGCCGACCGGGTCCGGGCCGCCGTCGCCGACCTCCCGGTAAAAACCGTCACCAACGACGCGTACGAGGCGGGACAGTCGACGTCGGTTCGGACTGGTATCGACGCGATTCGGGAGGTGAAGGGCGGCGAGGAGGCGGGTGAGGGGTACGAGAAGACCGGAGCGGGCCGCGACGAGGCCGAAGCGAAAGTCGACGCCGCGGTCGTCGCGCTGGGCGACATGCCGTTCGTCGATCCGGAGACCGTCGAGACGCTCGTGGCGGCGTACGCCGCGGAGGCCGGCGCCGCCCTCGCGGCCGCCTATGAGGGAGCGCGCGGGAACCCCGTCCTGTTCGACGCGCGCTTCTTCGACCGCCTCGCCGCCGTCGACGGCGACGTCGGCGGACGCGAGATCCTGCTGACGGACGACGCGAGCGCGCTCGTCGCCGTCGACGACCCGGGCGTCCGTCGCGACGTCGACCGGCCGACCGACCTCCCCGAGCGCGGCGACAGCGACGACGGCTGAGCCGCCTGCGTCGAGCGACGACGGCTGAGCCGCGGGCGGCGGGCGGCGACTCGCGCGACCGCCGGGGCGCCCGGCCGGCCGCTCACTTCCCGGGCGTCGACTTCTTGACGACGATGTTCCCGTCCTCGACGTGCCACTCCACGCGGTCGCCGGCGCCGACGTCGAGGAAGTTGCGCACGGGCTTGGGGACCGTCGTCAGATTCTTTTCCGACACCTTGGTGTCCGTGAGGTTACCCATCGATCCCATCGTTGGAACGTAGCGGGGACATAGTTTACGCTACGGTCTCGCGTAGTGGCGGCGGAAATCGACCGGTTGATTTCGTGGCCTACTCGGGCGTCAGACCGCGGAGTTCCAGCGGTGGGCGCCCCCCTCGGAGGCCCGGTCGAAATCCAGGTCGAACCGGTCCGATTCGATCAGCACCGGTCCCGGGACGTACGCGTCGGCGGCGCCATCTCCGCCGCCGTCGACGGCGGCGAGCAGGTCGCGCTCGCGCATCGTCTCCAACACGTCGGCGACGGTGCGCTCGCGGCCCTCGATCAGGTTCGCCTCCCTGATCACGGCCTCGACGGTGACGCGCCCCTCCAGCATCGCCAACCTGATCGCCGACACCCACGCGGGCTCCCGTTTCATCTCCCGACACACGATATATCGTCACAGGCCCGGAGTCTTTATAAAATTATTCACCGGAGCGACAGAATGAATCGGACGGCGCGGCCGCGGCGGGGTCGCTGGCGCGGATCCGGCGCGGCGGAGTCGGCGGTGCCCGAGGCAGAGGCCCGGTCGGGTCGGCCCTCGAACACGGCGGGCCGGACCCGCGGGACGCGGGCCGGTTCGGGGACTCGCTCCGCGCTCGCCGAGGCGCCGGACGGGTCTCGGCGATAAGTGTCTGTGGTTTGAACTCTCGTGTTCCGCCGTTGACCGCTGGCAGCGGTCCGAGGGGCGAAATATTTTATATTCGTGTCCGTAGGACAACTCGTGTCGTACTCTCGTCGCCGGATCCGTCCGCAACACGGGGTGTACGCGCTGGGGGCCCTCTGTTTCGGACTCGGCCTCGCCCACCTCGCGACCGAAGCGGAGGGCCTGGGGACGTGGCTGGAGACGTTCGTTATCTGCAGCATCGCCCTCTCCGTCCTCGCGACCGGATACCGGCTCCCGGAGCGACCGATCTCCCGGGCCGGACAGTGGCGGGCGGTGCGGACGGCGGTCACCGTCGCCGGGTCGTTCGCGCTCCTCGCGCTGGCCGTCTGGCTGATATGGGTGCTGGAGGGCGACCCGACGGAGTTCGGCTTCCTCCTCGCGTTCGCGACGACCCTCGGCTCGGCGGTCGGCATCCGCGGGGGGCTGTACGCGGTCGAGGCCGACGAGCGGCTCCGGGAGGCCCGGGACCTGACCAAGCTGTTGACGATCAATCAGCGGGTGCTGCGGCACAACCTCCGCAACGAGCTCACCGTCGCGCTGGGCACCCTGGACAACATCGACCGGCGCGATCACGGCCCGGAGACGGCCGCGGACGTGCGGACCGCGCGGACGCACTTGGAGAGCCTCCTCGAGACGACCGACCGCACGCGGGAGATCGTCTCGATCTGGGACACCGAGCATCGGGAGACGTTCCGCCTCCGGTCGCTGTTAGCGGAGCGGATCGAGGCCGTCGAGGCGGCGTATCCGGGCGTGTCGATCGCGGCGGAGTTCGATGCCGACCCATGGGTGGAGTCGCACCCGGCGCTCCCGGCGGCGGTCGAGGAGGCGCTCCGCAACGCGGCCAAGCACACGCCGACCGACGCCGCGGTGACCGTCACGCTCCGCGCGGACCGAGCGGGAACGGCGGTCGTCGAGGTCACCGACACCGGCTCGGGAATCCCGAAGTTCAACGTCGACGCTATCGAGAGCCCGGAGGAGACGCCGCTCGTCCACACGCAGGGGCTCGGGCTCTGGATCATCTACTGGACCGTCGAGACGTCCGGCGGGACGTTCGAGGTGCTGGAGAACGAGCCGAGCGGGACGGTCATTCGGATGACGCTGCCGACCGCGGAGGGGTCCTGACCGACCCGTCCCGCGACCGGGTCCGGTAGCCGGGCCCGGTAGCCGGGCACGTCGACGTCGCGGGGGAAGTGACGCGCGGCCGGCGGAGTCAGTATTGTAGAGAACACACAAACACATAAGTCGACGCGGACCGTACGTCGCGCCGATGGCCGAGGATATCGAGGAGATCCGACGACAGAAGATGGAGGAGCTGCGGAACCGAGACGAGGCGGAAGCGTCCGACGAGGCGGGACCGGCCGACGGGGCGGAGCCGCGGAGCCCGTCCGAACCCGTTCCGGTCGACGGAACGGCGGAACTGAGCGAGACCGTCTCCGAGCACGACGTCGTGTTGGTCGACTTCTACGCCGACTGGTGCGGCCCGTGTCAGATGCTCGAACCGGTCGTCGAGTCGATCGCCGCCGACACCGACGCGACCGTGGCGAAGGTCGACGTCGACGCGAACCAGGGGCTCGCCGCCGAGTACGGCGTCCGGGGCGTCCCGACGCTAGTCCTGTTCGCCGACGGGGAGCCGGCCGAGCGCCTCGTCGGAATGCAGGACGAAGCGCGGCTCCGCTCCGCGATCGAGGAATACGCCTGACCCGCACCGCCCCATGAACGGATCCGAACCAACTCGCGGGCGCGGTGGCAGATGAGCGACGCGGTCCCCGCCGAGTACGTCCGGGACCACCGCGAGGAGCTGACCGACCTCGCCCTCGACCTCCTCGCGATCGACACGTCGAACCCGCCGGGCGACACGCGCGAGATCGTCGACGCGGTCGAGCGGTTCCTCGACCCGCTCCCGGTCGCGGTCGAGCGCGTCGCGGTCGATCCGGCGAAGCCGAACCTCCTGGTTCGGATTCCCGGGGAATCGGACCGGACCCTGCTGTACAACGGGCACCTCGACACCGTGCCGTTCGACGCCGAGGCGTGGACGCACGATCCGCTCGGCGAGCGCGTCGGCGACCGCGTCTACGGGCGCGGCGCGACCGACATGAAGGGCGCCGTGGCCTCGTTGCTGTTCGCGATCCGGGCGTTCGCGGCGACCGACACCGAGCCGCCGGTCGACCTGCTGTTCGCGTTCGTGAGCGACGAGGAGGTCGGCGGCGACGCGGGGCTGCCCGCGCTCCTGGAGGCGGGTCGGCTCGACGCGGACGCCTGCGTGATCGGCGAGCCCACCTGCGAGGCGGGCCGCCACTCCGTCACGATCGCCGACCGCGGCAGCATCTGGCTGACGCTCGAGGCGACCGGCGAGGGGGCCCACGGCTCGCGGCCGGCGCTCGGCGTCAACGCGATCGACCGCCTCTACGACGCCGTCGAGACGCTGCGCGACCGCTTCGGGTCCGAGCGGCTCGACATCGGCGCCGACGTGGAGCCGATCGTCGAGGAGTCGGTCGAGTACTACGCCCCGGCGATGGGCGAGGAGACCGCCCGAGAGCTGTTCCGATATCCGTCGATCAACCTCGGCGTCCTCGAGGGCGGCGACGCGGTGAACAGCGTCCCGGTGTCGGCCCGCGCCGAGGTCGACATCCGGCTGACCGCCGGGGTTCGGACGCGGGACGTGCTCTCGCGGATCCGGGCCTGCGTCGCCGACTGCGAGGGCATCTCGCTCACCGACGTCTCGTGGAGCGTCGGCACCGCGGAGGCGCCCGACAGCCCGCTCGTCGAGGCCGTGGCGTCGACGGCGACCGAAGTCACGGGCGACCGCGTCTTCAAGCGGAGCGCGACCGGCGGCGGCGACGCGAAGACGCTCCGGAACGCCGGGATCCCGACCGTCGAGTTCGCGCTCGGGACCGACACCGTCCACGCGGCCGACGAGTACGTGCCGATCGACGCGCTCGCGGGCAACGCCCTCGTCTACGCGCGGCTCCCGTCGGCGTGGGCCTCCGCGGTCCCGCAGTGACGGTCCGCCCGGCGCGACCGTAGTCGGGTGGCCTCCGCTCGACCGCGCGCGGTTTCGTTGATTTTCACACTCTTGGAATGTATACACAATACTAAAGCCGAGCGGGTGTAACCGGTACCTGTGAGACGCCCATGACAGACATCGAACCCGACACGACCGTCGACGCCAGAGGCGCCGCCTGCCCCGGTCCGCTGATGGACCTCATCGGAGCGATCCGGAGCGCCGACTCCGGCGCGGTGATCCGGCTGCTGAGCGACAACGAGCAGTCGCGCACCGACGTCCCCGAGTGGGCCGAGGAGGCGGGGAACGAGCTGCTCGAGGTCGAAGAGCACGACGACCACACCGCGTTCTTCGTGGAGAAAGCATGACGGAACGCGTCGTCATCGTCGGCGGCGGGACCGGCGGATCGGTCCTCGCGAACGACCTGGCCGACCGGCTCGAACCGGAGCTCGACGCCGGCGACGTGGAGGTCACCCTCGTCAACGACGGCCCGGACCACGTTTATAAGCCGGTGTGGCTGTACGTGCCGTTCGGCCAGCGCGAACCGGCGGACGGTCGACGTCGCCTCGACGAGCTCGTCGACGACGCGGTCGACCTCCGGATCGACCGCGTGACCGACATCGACACCGAGGCCAAGCGGCTTCAGTTCAGCGACGGCCCCGCCGTCGACTACGACCGCCTCGTGCTGGCGACGGGGTCGACGCTGGAGCCCGAGCGGATTCCCGGCCTCGCGGAGGGCGGCCACGACTACTACAGCGAGTCGGGCGCGACCGACCTTCAGGAGGAGCTGCTGGAGTTCACCGAGGGCGAGCTCGTGTTGAGCGTCATCGGCACGCCCCATATGTGTCCCGCCGCGCCCCTCGAGTTCGTCTTCATGGCCGACGACTGGTTCCGCCAGCGCGGGCTCCGCGAGGACGTCGACATCACGTACACCTACCCGATCCAGCGCGTCCACGGCAACCCCCACATCGCCGAGTGGGCGAAGCCGATCATGGACGAGCGCGACATCAACGTCGAGACGTTCTTCAACGCCGAGTCGGTCGACGCCGACGCGGAGACGATCACGTCGATGGAGGGGACGGAGCTCGACTACGACCTCCTCGTGACGATCCCGCCGCACGGCGGCATCGACCTGATCGAGGAGGCGGGGCTCGGCGACAACGGCTGGGTCGACGTGAACAAGCACACCCTCGAGGCCGAGGCCGCGGACGACGTCTACGCGCTCGGTGACACCGCGGCCACCGGCGTCCCCAACGCGGGCAGCGTGGCCCACTACCAGGCCGGGGTCGTCGGGCAGCGGCTCGCCAGCGAGATCCGCGGGCGGCCGGCGACGGCGAGGTACGACGGGAAGACCCTCTGCTTCATCGAGACGGGGATGGACGCCGCGTCGTACGTCGAGTTCGACTACGAGAACCCGCCGTCGCCCGCGCCGCCGTCGCAGAAGCTGCACTGGTCGAAGCTGGCGTACAACGAGTCGTACTGGCTCACCGCACGGGGGCTGCTCTGACCATGTCCGGGGAAGGCGTCTCCGAGCAGAGCGACCTCGAGGCGGCGATCGAGCGGAACCCGGAGGCCGTCGCCGAGTTCGTCGAGCGGCTCGACGCGGTCAACGAGCTGCTCGACGTTCTCTCGCTGGGCGAGAACGCGCTCGACGACGGGATGGTCCGCGAGCTGTCGGCCACGGGGTCGACGCTCGCGGAATCGGCGGACGGGATCGCGACCGACGAGACGGTCGCGCTGGCCGAGACGGTCGGCGAGAACGGCGATGAGCTGCGGGAGGCGCTCGACACCGTGCTCACCCTCCAGCGGAGCGGGACGCTGGACGAGCTGGCCGAGATCGCGGAGGTCGGCTCGCTGGCGACCGCCGCGCTCGACGACGAGATGGTCACGTCCCTGGCCGGCACCGGCGCCGCGCTCGGGGAGGTCGCGCAGACGGCCGCGAAAGACGACACGCGCGACGGCGTGAAGGCGATGCTCGAAGGAGTCGGCGCCGCCCACCGGAGCGATCCCGAACCGGTCGGCGCGCTCGGGCTGGCACGGAGTATCCGCGACCCCGATATCCAGTACGGATTGGGCTACGTGCTCGCCATCTCCAAGGCGATCGGTCAAGAGCGCGCCGACGGCGACGGACGCTGACGTCGCGCGCGACTCGCGCCGACCGTCGCGCAAGCGAGACGACTTCGGCTTCGTTGAACCCCTCGGCAAGTGGTCTATTCTACAACCGTTCCGGACAATCTGGAACGGCCAGGATCGCCGGCGGTACGGTATTTAAATGGGATTTAGCGACGGCGACGATCGCTTATAAATGAAGAGGCGGCGGCGCGTGCCTCCGAGCGCCCACCGGGCGCGAGGAGCCCGCGCGAGGGAGTCGCTGGCGGCGATAGCCGCCAGCGACGAGGTTGGGGAGGCGTGAGGTGCGGGGCGGTGCTGTGCGGGGTGGGACTCAAAGGGGCAGCCGCGAGGGGCGCGGAGGCGATGCAAGCACCGCAGAGAGCGAGTGAAACGAGCGACCGAGGAGCGCAGCGAGCGTGCGCGCCCCTCGCGGCTGGGGCTTTGGAGGTGTTTGCCGTCATAGCAAATGCGACAACGTATGCCCGAGCGGCTGGGGCTTTGGAGGTGTTTTCCCTCAATCCGCCACTAACCACTTATAAACGAGTGGTCGGAATTTTTGAAATGGTCTCCGTCACAGCGACTGCGGCGGAATATCGCCGAGAATCGAAACACGAACCCACCGAGCCGTTCGAACCTCGCGGTCGACCCGGACACGCGTTCGTGGACAGATCAGACCAGAAGCTGGATGTCGGCCTCGGCCATGTCCTGCAGGGCCGTCGCGGCGCCGACGCCCGTGGTGACGTCGTCGTAGAAGTCGTCCTCGTCGTAGTCCATCAGGTCGATGGTCATCTGACAGGCCTGGAACTCGACGCCCATGTCGAGGCTCGTCTCCAAGAGCTCTTGGACCGAGGCGGTGTCGTTGTCCTCGATCCGCTTTTCCATCATCCGCGTCGTCACGCGGTCCATCCCGGGGAGCGCGCCGACGACGTTCGGGACCGGCATGTTGGGGTTGCCGACGGAGCTCATCTTGAGATTCTTCGACCGCTCCTTATGCAGGATGTCGAGTCCCCAGAACGTGTGGAAGACCGTCACCTCGTAGCCGAAGGCGGCGGCGGTGCTGGCGAGGATGAGCGGCGGGTACGCCATGTCGAGGGACCCCTTCGTCGCGATGATGCTCATCTTCTTCGGGCCGTCCTCGTCGGTGGCCTCGCTGAGCGCCGCCTCCAGCTCGTCCACGCGCGCGGCCAGCTCCGCGCGGGAGGGCGCGTCACCCGACGACGCGTCGGACCCGTCCGAGGGCGGTGTGTCTGTACTCATCGTCACTCCATTTTGCGGACGTAGTGGGTGAACACGTCGTCGCCTTCCACCTGATCGACGAGCTCGACCCCGGCGGTCCCCGACGCCCACCCGTCGATGTCGCTCATGCTTCCCGGGTCGGTCGCCAGCACTTCGAGGATCTCGCCTGCCGCCAGGTCGTCGATTGCACCCTTCGTCTTCACGACCGGCATGGGACACGATGCACCTTTCACGTCGAGCGTCTCCGCGATATCGTATTCAGCACTCATTGGTTATCTGCTCCGTTGGTCTGTATTGGAGCTATCACACAATATCTCGGCCATGGTTAAAAGAATGTTGTTTCTTGGGTGTGACGTGAATAACCGCTTTCGCCGGGACGTTCGGTATACGCCCATGAGAGGCATTCTTCTCGTATGAAGCGTATAATAAGCTCCGCTTGCTCGAACCTATATTGTGTACTTATTGAATTACTATGCGAACTCTTTTGTATGCCCAACCGGTACGATGGGGTGTACAACATGGACGCCGAAGATTTCCCGACGCCGGATGTCGAAGTCGAGACAATCGTACCGGAGACGCTGAAGGATCGCATCGACGCGGGCGAGGACATCACGCTCCTCGATACGCGGATGAGCTCGGACTACGGGGAGTGGCGCATCGACGGCGAGAACGTCACCTCGATCAACGTCCCGTACTTCGAGTTCCTCGACGACGAGATCGACGAGGACGTCCTCGAACGGATCCCCGAGGACCGCGAGGTGACCGTCCTGTGCGCGAAGGGCGGCGCCAGCGAGTACGTCGCGGGGACGCTCGCGGAGCGCGGCTACGACGTCAATCACCTCGAAGAGGGGATGAACGGCTGGGCCAGCATCTACGAGGCCGTCGAGGTGACCGAGTACGACGGCGCGGGCACGCTGCTGCAGTACCAGCGTCCCTCGTCGGGTTGTCTCGGGTACCTGCTCTACGACGGCGGCGAGGCCGCGATCATCGACCCGCTGCGCGCGTTCACCGACCGCTACCTCGACGACGCCGAGGAGCTCGGCGTCGACCTGCGGTACGCGCTGGACACGCACATCCACGCCGACCACATCTCGGGCGTGCGTAACCTCGACGACGCGGGCGTCGAGGGCGTCATCCCCGCGGCCGCGGTCGACCGCGGCGTCACCTACGCCGACGAGCTGACCACGGCCGAGGACGGCGACGTCTTCGAGGTCGGCGACGCGACGATCGAGACCGTCGCCACGCCCGGCCACACGACCGGGATGACTTCCTACCTCGTCGACGAGAGCCTGCTCGCGACCGGCGACGGGCTGTTCATCGAGAGCGTCGCGCGCCCCGACCTCGAGGAGGGCGACGACGGCGCGCCGGACGCGGCCCGGATGCTCTACGAGTCGCTCCAGGAGCGCGTCCTGACGCTCCCCGACGACACGCTGATCGGGGGCGCTCACTTCAGCGACGCCGCCGAGCCCGCCGCCGACGGCACCTACACCGCGCCCGTCGGCGACCTCGTCGAGGAGATGGACGCGCTCACGATGGACGAGGACGCGTTCGTCGAGCTCATCCTCTCCGACATGCCGCCGCGGCCGGCCAACTACGAGGACATCATCGCGACGAACCTCGGGCAGAACGCCGTCGACGACGACGAGGCGTTCACCCTCGAACTCGGGCCGAACAACTGCGCCGCGAGCCAGGAGTCGCTCGCGGGTGACTGAGACCGCCATCGATGCCTGACCCACTCGTCGCGCAGACGGCCGCCGAGCTGTTCCCGAACGGGATCAGTCGCTACGCGGTCGGCGGACTGCTCGTCGGCCTCGGCGCGGTCGTGATATACGTCGGGACGGGGATCGCGGCCGGCGCGAGCACGTTCCTCGAGTCGACGCTGTCGTACGTGTCGGACCAGTCGCGGTTCCAGCGGTACGTGAGCTCTCGCGACTGGCGCGTCGTCTTCACGCTCGGCATCATCCTCGGTGCCGCGGTCTTCGCGGCGACGGTCCAGTCCGGCGTCGTCACGACGTCGCTCTATCAGCCCGGAACCACCGGGCGGACCTACGAGCTCGCCGGCGTGACCCTGTGGCTGACCGACGTCCAGCCGTGGCGGCTGTTCGTCGGCGGGATTCTCGTCGGGATCGGCACCCGGATCGGAAAGGGGTGCACGTCCGGGCACGGCGTCTGCGGCGTCGGGTCGGCGTCGAAGACGTCGCTCGTCGGCGTGGCGACGTTCCTGGCGGTCGCGATCGGGACCGCGCAGCTCGTCGCGGCGCTGGGGGTGAGTCCGTAGATGGCGGATCGGCACCCACTCTTCATGCCGCTGATCCTCGTCGGCGGTCTGATCTTCGGGTTCGGACTCGGGTTCAGCCAGATGGCGCGGCCGGAGGTCGTGCTGAACTTCCTCACGTTCGAGGACTTCGGACTGCTGTTCGTGATGTTCGGCGCGGCCGTCGTCTCCGGCGTCGCCTTCGCGGTGATGCCGCGGGTCCGCGACGCCGCGCCGCTGACCGGCGACCGGTACGAACGGCGGCTGAAACCCTTCGACCGCAACGTCGTCATCGGCGGCGCCGTCTTCGGCGTCGGCTGGGGCCTCTCGGGCATCTGCCCCGGCGCGGCCTACGCCAGCCTCGGCGTCGGCAACGTCACCATCCTCTGGGCGCTCGGCGGCATGTTCGTCGGCGCGTACCTCCAGGGGTACTGGCGGAGCCGGACGGCGGCGTCCGACTCCGCGCCGGCGACCGCCGACTGAACCGCGGTCGCACCGCTTCCGAACACTCTTTTTCCGTCCACCGAACGACCTCGTCGCTGCCGGCTGTCGCTGACTCACCGCGTCGCTGCCGGCTGTCGCTGACGCACCACGTCACCGTGAGCGGTCGCTGACGCACCGCGTCGCTGCCGGCTGTCGCTGACGCACCGCGTCGCCGCGAGGGGTTCGCGATCGCGTCGGGTTCGTCGACCTATTTTCCGTCACGTCCGATGAACATCCCGTTTGAGGGTCGCGATCGCGCGCGGCCGTCTGACACTCGCACTTCGATACCCCCGCGCTTTGATATCCGTCCGTCAATACCCGCGCGAGAGTCGGGCGTCACCCGACGAGTGAACGAACGGTCTATCGGGAGGAGGATGCGGCCGTAACCCCTCCATAAGTTATCGATAGTTCCGGAGAGGCCACCGAAATATAGTATTGTGCGGTATATTCAAAACTGTTATACGACCGTGTCCGGTAGAGGAGAGTGAGCAGAAATGTACCAACTGCGAATTACCGTGCTGCGATATCGGAGGGAGAACTGATGTCCGGACTGGAGATTCCGACGTGGGACCCGGAGACGGCCCTACTCATCGGAACGATCTTGGTCGAGGCGATCGTCCTGTACGTGGGATACGCCGGGCTCGAACGGCTCGTGGCTCCGCACCTGATGCGCCTGTTGATCGGGGGTGATGGGAGTGGTCAGTAGCGCGCTCGACCTGATCGGCAGCGGGTTCGGGATCCTCGACGCGACCCCGGAGATGCTGGCGCTTTTCGTCGGGTTCGGCCTCGTCGTCGGCGTGCTGTTCGGGTTCTTCGGCATGGGCGGGTCGTTCCTCGTCACGCCGGCGCTGCTGATGCTCGACTACGAGCCGTCGGTCGCGGTCGGGAGCGGGATGGCGTTCGTCTTCGGGACGGCCGTCATCGCGACGCTGAAACACCACGACCTCGGGCAGGTCGACTACAAGCTCGGCGCGATCATGATCACCGGGACGACGATCGGTATCGAGGTCGGGCGCGCGAGCGTCTACTACCTCCAATCGATCGGCCTCGCCGGCGCGATCATCAGCGTCGCGTACGTCGTCCTGCTCGGCGGCGTCGGAGCGATGGTCACTCGTGACGCCCTGAACGGCGAGGACGGCGGCATCGACCACGAGGCCGCCGACAAGAGCCTCGACGAGTACGAGATCCCCGAAACGGCGAAGAAGATCCAGCGGACGGTCCGGATCCCGCCGATGGTGACGCTGCGCGGCGACGTCCGCGTCTCCGCGTGGGTCATCACCGCGGTCGCCTTCGCGACCGGGCTCCTCTCGGGCTTCCTCGGGGTCGGCGGCGGGTTCATCCGGATGCCCGCGATGATCTACGCGATCGGCGTCCCGGTGCCCGTCGCCGTCGGTACGGACCTCTTCGAGATCGTCTTCTCGGGCGGCCTCGGGAGCTACCTCTACGGACAGGGCGGCGGCGTCGACCTCGGAATCGTCGTCCCGCTGCTGTTCGGGAGCGCCCTCGGCGCCCGCGTCGGCTCCGCCGCGACCGCCGTCGTCGACTCCGACGGCATCAAGGTGTACTTCGGCGGCATGCTGCTCGTCGGCGCCATCGCGGTCGGCATCGGTGAGGTGGGTTCGTACATCGGGAGCCCGACCCTGGAGACGGTGGGCCTGTTCCTCGTGATCGGCGCCGCGGTCGTCGTCGCCGCCGCGATCCTCTACACGTCCGTCGTCTCGCTGCGGACGGCGCAGAGTCGGCAGACGACGACGGCGGACTGACTCCTCGCCGTCGGCGTCGAGTCGCCACGTCCGCGGTGCCGACCGGCGCGCCGGTGGGTCCCGTCGCCGCGTCGCTACCCGACCGGCTCGGAGCGAAATTGTACAATACATACACAAGTCTTTTAATTGATCAGTGCGTCTGTTCAGCTAATACGATGCCAGATTCGATGTCCGAACAACTCCAGCAGGACATGGTGTGCGAGGGGCTCCTCGAGTGCTTCCACGGGCTCAAACAGCTCGACAAACAGATCTTTCAGGAGCTCGTCCGGGCCGAGGCACCGCTGACGATAGACGAGATCGCCGACGAGGTCGACCGAGAGCGGTCGACCGCGTACCGCGCCGTCCAACGACTCCTGCAGGCGGGGTTCCTCCAGAAGGAGCAGGTGAACTACGATCAGGGGGGGTACTACCACGTCTACAGGCCGACCGACCCGGAGAAGGTCGCCGACGACATGCAGCGCATGCTCAACGACTGGTACGCGAAGATGGGTCAGCTCATCCAGGAGTTCGAGGACAAGTACGAGCGGGCCGAGACCTCGTCGCCGGCCGTCGAAGGCTAGCGGCGACGTCCGGCCCTCCTCGCCCGGTTCTCTTCGCTCGATCTCCCTCGCCCGACCGGTCCCCGCACGCGGGCCGCCGAAATCTCTCTCGAAGAATCCGACAGACGCCGCGACCGGACGCGCTCGCTTAAATATATCAATACCCCGTCGGGGAGGGAAGCCCCCGAGCCGAGCGCGGGAGTCCGTTTATAAGCCTCGGCGGGTGAGACCGGGACGTGCCGGACACCGATCGACCGTACGACCTCGTCGTGTGGGGGGCCACGGGCGTCGCGGGACGCTTCGTCGCCGAGTACCTCACCGGACAGTACGCGCCCGCCGACCTCTCCATCGCGCTCGGCGGGCGGGACGAAGCCAAGCTCGACGCCCTCGCGAGCGAGCTCGCTCGCCGCCGCGACGACGCCCTCCCCGTCGTGGTCGGTGACGCGACGGACCCGGAGAGCCTCCGGACGATAGCGCGCGACGCCCGGGTCGTCTGCACCACCGTCGGGCCGTACACGGCGTACGGCACCCCGCTGGTCGAGGCCTGTGTCGACGCCGAGACCGACTACTGCGACCTGACCGGGGAGATCAACTGGGTGCGCGAGACGGTCGACCGCTACCACGACGCCGCGGCCGACGCCGACACGCGGATCGTTCACAGCTGCGGCTTCGACTCCGTGCCCGCCGATCTGGGCACGCTCCTCGTCCAGTCGTTCGCGCTCGAGGAGCACGGCGCGCCGTGCGACGCGGTCCGGATCTCCCTCGACGAGGGGAGCGGCGGCGTCAGCGGCGGGACCCTCGCCAGCGTCGCCGAGCTGTTCGAGGCGGCGGCGAGCGACCCGCTCGCGCGGGAGGCGCTGCGGAACCCGTACTCGCTGGCGCCGCCCGGCGAACGGAGCGGCGTCGACCCGGGCGTCCAGCGGCGCCCGCGGCGAGACGCGCTCCGGGGAGAGTGGACGGCGCCGTCGCCGATGGCGGCGGCCAACGAGCGGATCGTCCGGCGGAGCAACGCGCTCCTCGGGTACCCGTGGGGGCGCGAGTTCCGGTGTACGGAGGTCGTCCCCACGGGACGCGGGCTCCGTGGCGCGGCCGGCGCGACGCTCGTCACCGCCGGGCTCGGGCTGTTCGCGGCCGGGATGTCGATCGGCCCGGTGCGGGAGGGGCTCCGTCGGTACGTCTTCCCGGATCCGGGGGAGGGCCCGAGCGACGAGCAGGTCGAGAACGGCCACTTCACGGTCCGGATCCTCGGACGCGGCACCGCGCCTGAGGGGCGGTTCACCGTCGAGGCCGCGTTCGGCGCCGACCGCGACCCCGGCTACGGCGCCACCGCGCGCATGCTCGGCGAGGCCGCGGTCTGCCTCGTCCGCGGCGAGACCGACTCCCCGGTCGACGGGGGCGTCCTGACGCCCGCGTCGGGGATCGGTCACCCGCTCGTCGAGCGGCTCCGCGACGTCGGCTTCACCGCGACCGTGGGCGACGCGACCGGATCGCCGGCTACGGAGGACGCGTAGCGGCGCGGTCGCGACCGAGATCGGACGCGCGGCGGCAGATATGATAAAAAAAGCGTTATTATGAACTATCGATATTACAAGCAGAAAAGTTCGCTCCTCCCGGGGCCGGAAACGAATCGCGGCGCCCCGCACCGCTGTATCTCGTCGCAACCGCCGTATCCGCGGTTTCCACGGATAAGGGGCCAACACTCCGCCAGAGACGCGGCTTCCGGATCTGAGGACCGAGACAGGTCGGTCGTCGGAGGTGCTGCCACGAAACCCCGATAAAAGCGTCGTAGGTGTACTAAACGACGGATAACTCGATTCGTTCGCCACGGGAGGGACTCGACCGCGATCGCGGGGCGGGACTCGGTAACCGATCCGAGTAGTCGTTTCTAAATACGGGTAAGTAGATCGAATAGACAGATATCGTATATGTATTGAATTGGGACACGGATCACGGTCGGCGGGCTTCCGTCGAGCCGCGCAGACCCGAGGCGGAAGCCGCGCGCCTTCAGTCGCGGGCGGCCGACGCGTTCCGGCGGTAGTCGCGGTAGACGTTATCTTGCATCACCTGCGAACGGCCGCCGTCGACGAGGAGGCTCTCGCCGGTGACGAAGCTCGCGTCGTCGCTCGCGAGGAACGCGGCGACCCCGGCCACGTCGGACGGCGTCCCGAGGCGACCGACCGGGTGGATCGCCTCCGTGTACTCGTAGTCGTCGCCCAGCTCCTCCCGGGTGCGTTCGATCTCGATCCAACCGGGGTTAATCGTGTTCACCGTGATCCCGTCGGGGCCGAGTTCCAGCGCGAGCGCGCGGGTCATCCCGTTGATCCCGGCCTTGACCGCGTTGTAGGGGAACAGCCCCGGCATCGTGAGGAACGCGTGGTTCGAGGAGGTGTTGAGGATCGTCCCGCCCGCCGGCATGTGCTCGGCCGCGTGTTTCGCGCAGAGCCAGAACGACCGGAAGTCGGTCTCGACGACGAACTCCCAGTCGTCCAGCGTCGCCTCGCTCGCTGTCGTCTCCGTCTGCACGCCCGCGTTGTTCACCAGCACGTCGATCCGCCCGTGCTCCGCGACGGCGTGCTCAACGAGCGCCTCGATCTCCGCGGGCTCGCGCATGTCCGCGCGGACGAACGTCGCGTCGCCGCCCGCCGCCTCGATCTCGTCGACGACGGCCTCGCCGCGGTCGGCGGAGCGGCCGGTCACGACGACCGAGGCGCCCTCGGCGGCGAAGCGACGGGCGACGCCCTCGCCGATCCCTCGGGTGGAGCCGGTGACGACGGCGACGGCGTCCGCGTGTCTGTCCGCGACTGCGTTCTCGGTCGGATCGCTCGGTGGCATACCCGCTACTGGCGCGGTCTCGGGTCAAATAATCACCGTCTACGGTGTCGCGCTCGCGGGGGCCGTTCCCGCGAGGGCGGCTACCGGCGGCTCACCACTCGGCGACGCTCCCGTCGTCGTGGCGCCAGACGGGGTTGTGCCAGTCCACGTCCGTCTCGGCCTGCTCGCGGACGTGGTCCTCGTCGATCTCGATCCCGAGGCCGGGGCCGTCGGGGATCTGCACGTACCCGTCCTCGTAGTCGAAGACGGACGGGTCCGCGAGGTAGTCGAGCACGTCGCTCGTCTCGTTGTAGTGGATGTCGAGGCTCTGCTCTTGGATGAAGGCGTTCGGCGAGCAGGCGTCCACCTGCAGGCAGGAGGCGAGCGCGATCGGGCCGAGCGGGCAGTGGGGGGCCATCGCCACGTCGTACGCCTCGGCCATCGCGGCGATCTTCTTCACCTCGGTGATCCCGCCCGCGTGCGAGAGGTCGGGCTGGATCACGTCGACGGTGCCGTTCTCGAACACCTCCTTGAAGTCCCATCGCGAGTACATGCGCTCGCCGGTGGCGATCGGCGTCGTCGTGTGCGCGGCTATCCCCGGCAGGGCGTCGTTGTGCCCCGACAGGACGGGCTCCTCGACGAACATCGGGTCGTACGGCTCCAGCGCCTCGACGAGGCGCTTCGCCATCGGCTTCGAGACCCGGCCGTGGAAGTCGACGCCGATGCCGACCTCGTCGCCGACGGCCTCCCGGACCTCCCGCAGCCGCGTGGCGGCGGCGTCGATCGCGGCGGGGTCGTCGACCCGCTCGAGCTCCTCGGTCGCGTTCATCTTCAGCGCCGTGAACCCCGCCTCGACCTGTTCGCGCGCCTGTTCGGCCACGTCGGAGGGGCGGTCGCCGCCGATCCACTGGTACACCCGGATTCGGTCGCGCGCCGCGCCGCCGAGCAGGTCGTGGACGGGGACGCCGAGCTCCTTCCCCTTGATGTCCCACAGCGCCTGGTCGACGCCGGCGATGGCGCTCATCAACACCGGGCCGCCGCGGTAGAAGCCGCCGCGGTACATCGCCTGCCAGTGGTCCTCGATCCGGCCGGCGTCCTCCCCGAGCAGGTAGCTCTCGAACAGCTCCTCGACGGCGGTCCGGACCGTCTTCGACCGCCCCTCGACGACCGGCTCTCCCCACCCGACCGTGCCGTCGTCCGTCTCCACGCGGAGGAACAGCCACCGCGGGGGCACCTCGAACAGCTCGTAGTCGACGATTGTGGTCATTCGATCCCGTGAGCGTACCTCGGCGGCGCTGTTAGTCGTTTCGGGTGCGCCGCGGGCGGGGTCGCCGGGACGGCGTCCGCCGCCGCGAGCCGTCCCATTTATTAGGGCCGCCGTGCCGGGTTCGGGTATGCACGCACGACGAACCGAACGGATCCGCGAGGGCGGCGTGATCGCGATCCTCCGCGGGGTGGCTCCCGACGACGCCGTCGACGTGGCGGACGCGGTCGTCGACGGCGGCGTCACGGCGCTCGAAGTGACCGCGGACACGCCGGACGTCGCGGAGACGATCGGCGCGCTCGCCGACCGGTTCGACGACGTCCTCGTCGGCGCCGGGACGGTGCTCGACGCCGAGACCGCCCGGGCCGTCCAGCTCGCGGGCGCCGAGTTCCTCGTCACGCCGACGGTCGACGCCGGCGTCATCGAGACCGCGAACCGCTACGGGACGCCGGTCGCGGCCGGCGCGTTCACGCCGACGGAGGCCGTCGAAGCGCACGAGGCCGGCGCCGACTTCGTGAAGGTGTTCCCGGCGAAGACGGGCGGGCCGGAGCACGTCGCGGCGCTCGGCGGCCCGCTCCCGCAGATCCCGCTGGTGCCGACCGGCGGGGTCGGCCCCGCGAACGCCGGTGAGTACGTCGACGCCGGCGCCGTCGCCGTCGGCGTCGGCAGCGCGATCGTCGACGACGACGCCGTCGCGAGCGGGGAGTACGCGACCGTCGCCGAGAACGCGCGGCGGACGGTCGACGCGGTGGCGGCGGCCAGAGACCGGTAGCTCGCCGGCCGCTCCGGGCGGCCCGGACGGCCCCCGCTCGTTCCGTCGTGTCAGCGCCCACAATCCTTATTACCCGTCTTCGGCGAGGTACGTCCATGGAGAGGCCAAAAACGGCGTCGGTGCGGGCGACGGGGACCTCGATGCGGATCCTGACGGAGGTCGCCGACCGCGGCGAGGGCGTTTCGATCGCGGAGCTGGTCGAGAGCCTGGATCTGGCCAAGAGCACAGTGTACAAACACCTCATCACGCTCGAGGAGCACGGCCTCGTCGTCAAGCGCGACGGCGGCTACCGGCTCGGCCTCCGGTGTCTGGAGTTCGGCGGGATCGCCCGGCAGTACGACGGCGTCTACGACGTCGCGAAACCGGAGGTGCGCAAGCTGGCCGAGGAGACGGGCGAGCTGGCGAACCTGCTGTTCGAGGAGCGGGGGCTCGGAATCTACGTGCACACGGCCCGCGGGGAGCAGGCGGTCGACTTCGACGTCCACCTCGGGCGGCGCGTCTACCTCCACACAACGGCGCTGGGCAAGGCCCTGCTCGCGAGTCTCTCCGACGAGCGGGTCGACGAAATCGTCGACCGGCACGGGCTGCCGGCTCGGACCGAAGAGACGATCACGACCCGAGACGCGCTGTTCGAGGAGCTCGATCGGATCCGCGAGGAGGGGTTCGCGTACAACGAGGAGGAGCGACTGGGCGGACTCGGCTGCGTCGGAACGCCGCTCGAAACCGGAGACCGTCGGAACGCCGCGATCAGTATCATGACGCCGATCAGCCGCCTGAAACCCGAGGATCGACGCCGCGAGTACACCGAGAGCCTCAACCAGACGGCGAACGTCATCGAGGTCAACCTCACCCACGGGCGACCGTGAAGCGGGCGCGAATTACTACTCCGTTTACAGTTCCATTACAGTACTAGTTGTGTAATGTCTACGTGAGAACCGATCGAGGTTCCGTCGCACCGACTGTTTGCCAGCCGAACGAAACGACTAGATGTTCGAATATACGAAACCGATCGGTCGGCGAATCGGGTGCCGTTCGACCCGTCATCGGGTTTGGATCCGATGCGTAGAGCGGCCGCGATCTGCGGTATAGTTATCATTCACCCGCTCGAACGCCGTTATAAATATAGTATTCTATAATTTGAGACTTTAATCACAAAATAAATAGTGTACGAGATTCCGAAAGGTCGGTGATCTTCCGTTCGGAATAAGGAAACGATTCGACGATGCGCCGGATTCGAGACGGACCGTCCCGGCTCGGGCGGTTAGGCGACGCGGTTCCGCAGCGAGTCGTCGGCCAGGTACCGCTCGACGTTCTCCGTCACGAGATCGGCGATGTCGAGGTGATATCGGTTGGTCGCGGACCCCTTATGCGGCGAAATAATGACGTCCTCGAAGTCCCAGAGCGGAGAGCTCTCGGGGAGGGGCTCCGTCTCGAACACGTCGAGGCCCGCGCCGGCGATCGCGTCGGTCTCGAGCGCGTCGACGAGCGCGTCCTCGTCGACCAAGGGCCCCCGAGCGACGTTGATCAGGTACGCGTCGTCGCGCATCACTTCGAACTCCGCCGCCCCGATGAGTCCCTCGGTCTCGGGGGTATGCGGGAGCGCGAGCGCGACGAAGCGCGCGTCGTCCACGGCGTCGTGGAGGTCCGACGGGTCGAAAATCTCCGACACGCCCGGGACCGGCTCGTCGGACCGCCGGATCCCCACCACGTCCATCCCGAGCGCGTCGGCGCGCTCGGCGATCCCGCGCCCGATCGTCCCGAGACCGACGACGCAGAGCCGCTCGTTCTCCACGGTGAACGGGCGCTCGTACTCCGGGGTGTACCACTCCCGCTCGTTCTGGTGGTCGCGGTACACGTGGTGGAGCCGGGCGAGCGACAGCATGAACCCGATCGCGACCTCGCTGACGGTGGTGTCGTGGATGCCGGTGCTGTTCGTGAGCGGCACGTCCGCCGCCTCGTAGGCCGCCGTGTCGAACTCGTCGTAGCCGGCGCGGATGCAGTGGACCCAGCCGGCGTCGAGGAACTCCGGTCGCGGCACGTACGTGGCGACGGCGTCGGTCTCGTCGTAGCTCTCGCCGTCGCCGACCAGTTCGACGTCGAGGTCGAGGTCGTCGAACGCCGCGACGAAGGCCTCGGGCGGGATCACGTTCTCGACGGACTCGTGGACGGACAGCGTCTGGAGTTGGGCTCGCTCGGACATACGCTGACCCTCGTCGCACCGAAGTATCAGTCCTTCGGGAGCCGGCAAGATAGGGTTCGTCGGGGACGACGCGAACGCCGACGACGCTGGCGGCGACGAAAGCGGCCCCTACAGGTACCTTTATTTAACCCCGGACCGGAGCGTGACGTAACCGATCAATAAGATGAACGTTACAGAAGCTATTGCGCAAGCGCTGAAAGCGGAGGGTGTAGAGTACGTGTTCGGGTTCCCCAGCAATCCGCTGTTCGACACGAACGCGGCGGAGGAGGCCGGCCTCCGAACGATCATTACCCGTCAGGAACGGACCGCGGTCCACATGGCCGACGCCATCGGCCGGCTCACGTCGGGCGACGAGGTCGTCGCGTTCGCCTGTCAGCACGGCCCGGGGACGGAGAACTCCATCGGCGCCGTCGCCCAGGCGTACGGCGAGTCGGCGCCGCTGGTGGCGATCCCGGCGGGCTACGACCGCTCCAAGACGGACGTCGATCCGAAGTTCAACTCGCTGGTCACCTACCAGAGCGTGAGCAAGACCTGCGAGCAGCTCACGGACCCGGACGCGGTCGGGGAGACGTTCCGCCGGGCGTTCACCGCGGCGCGCAACGGCCGCCCCCGTCCGGCCGTGGTCGAGGTGCCGAAGGACGTCTTCTGGGAGGACGCGCCCGAGGACTTCGAGTACACCCCGTCGAGCGCCAACCGCGCCGGCGTGGACCCCGACGCGGTCCCGGCGGTCGCTGACGCCCTCGCCGACGCGGAGAACCCGGTCATCTTCGCCGGGCAGGGCGTGCACTACGCCAAGGGGTGGGACGAGCTGAAGGAGCTCGCCGAAACGCTCGAAGCGCCCGTCGCCACGAGCCTGAACGCCAAGAGCGCCTTCCCCGAGAGCCACCCGCTCTCGCTCGGCGCCGGCAGCAAGAGCGAGCCCGGCCAGCTCGCGCACTTCCTCGACGAGTGCGACGTCCTCTTCGGCGTCGGCTGCAGCTTCACCGAGACCGCCTACGGGATCACGGTCCCGGATGGCAAGACCGTCATCCACTCGACGCTCGACCCCACCGACATCGACAAGGACGTCGACTCGGAGCTCGCGCTCGTCGGCGACGCGCAGCTCGTCCTCGACGCGGTGACCGACGCCGTGGCGGAGCGCGTCGACGACGACCGCGGCCGCTTCGACGACGTCGCCGATGAGATCGCGGCGGTCAAGTCCGACTGGCTCGACGAGTGGGAGCCGAAGCTCACGTCCGACGAGACGCCGATCAACCCCTACCGGGTGATCCACGAGATCACGAACGTCGTCGACCCCGACGAGACGATCATCACGGCCGACGCCGGGAACCCGCGGGACTTCCTCGCGCCGTTCTACGAGACGGACGAACCCCTCTCGTACATCGGCTGGGGGAAGACGACCCAGCTCGGCTACGGGCTCGGGCTCGCGCTCGGCGCGAAGGTCCGCTTCCCCGAGAAGCTCTGTATCAACATCATGGGCGACGGCGCCATCGGGATGACCGGGCTCGACTTCGAGACGGCGGTCCGCGAGGACGCCCCGATCCTCACCATCCACCTGAACAACTACGAGATGGCGTCGTACGACACGCCGTTCGGCGGCGACTTCGCCGACGTCGGCGAGGCGCTCGGCGGCTACGGCGAGCGCGTCGAGGACCCCGAGGAGGTCGCGCCCGCGCTCGAACGCGCCATCGAGAAGACCGAGGAGGGGACGCCGGCCCTCCTGGAGTTCATCACCGCCAAGGAGACCGAGCTCTCCCGGCCCGACCTCGAGTAACCCCGCTCGGACCGGCGGACGCGTCCGTAGAGCCCGTTCGAGATGCTCGGATGGGTCGGCCGCCGTGCCCGCGGAGACGAGAGGCGCGGCCGGTGCGCGGCGCGACGCGAATCGAACGGGCCCGACCCCGCTTCGACCGATTGAGCGACTCCGGGCGGCGTCGAGGGGAGCGAGACGGGTCCACCGTGATGCCGACTCTCCGGCCGATCCCGCATACTCGTATCTCGACTCGCGGCGGCGGCCGGACGGTCCGACCGACGCGGTGACGACCGGAGGACGCGGCGGCGGTGCCCATAAGTATTTATGCGATTCGCGTAATCAATCGGTATGACGCTAGAAGACGATTCCCTGGAGTATCACCGGGCAGACCCGCCCGGGAAGATCGAGATCGCGACGACGAAACCGACGAACACGCAGCGGGACCTCTCGCTGGCGTACTCGCCCGGCGTGGCCGGACCGTGCCGCGAGATCGCCGAGGACCCCGGGAAGGCGTACGATTACACGGCGAAGGGGAACCTCGTCGGCGTCGTCTCGAACGGGTCCGCGGTACTCGGTCTCGGCAACATCGGCGCCACGGCGTCGAAACCGGTCATGGAGGGGAAGGGCGTGCTGTTCAAGCGGTTCGCGGACGTCGACGTGTTCGACGTCGAACTCGACATCGATGACGTCGACCCCTTCTGCGAGGCTGTCGCCGCGATGGAGCCGACGTTCGGCGGGATCAACCTCGAAGACATCAAAGCCCCGGAGTGCTTCGAGATCGAGAACCGCCTCCAAGACGAGATGGACATCCCCGTGTTCCACGACGACCAACACGGCACCGCCATCATCAACGGCTCCGGGCTGATCAACGCCGCCGACATCGTCGACAAGGACCTGGGCGACATGACGGTCGTGTTCTCCGGGGCCGGCGCGTCGGCGCTCGCGACCGCGCACTTCTACGTCTCGCTGGGCGTCGAGCGGGAGAACATCACGCTCTGTGACTCGACGGGGATCATCACCGAGGAGCGAGCCGAGGCGGGCGATATCAACGAGTACAAGCGGGAGTTCGCCCGGGATGTCGCGGACGGCGACCTCGCCGACGCGATGGAGGGCGCTGACGTGCTCGTCGGCCTCTCGGCCGGCGGGATCGTCTCGCCGGAGATGGTGCGGTCGATGGCCGATAACCCGATCATCTTCGCGATGGCGAACCCGACCCCGGAGATCGGCTATGAGGAGGGGAAGAACGCCCGCGACGACACGGTGATCATGGCGACGGGGCGGTCCGACTACCCGAACCAGGTGAACAACGTGCTCGGCTTCCCGTTCATCTTCCGCGGCGCGCTCGACGTCCGAGCCTCGGAGATCAACGAGGAGATGAAAGTCGCCTGCGCCGAGGCGCTCGCGGACCTGGCGCGGCAGGACGTCCCCGACGCGGTGCTGAAGGCGTACGGCGACGAGCCGCTCCAGTTCGGGCCGGAGTACATCCTCCCGAAGCCGGTCGACCCGCGCGTGCTGTTCGAGGTCGCTCCGGCGGTCGCGAAGGCGGCCATGGAGTCCGGCGCGGCGCGCGACGAGGTCGACCTCGAGGAGTACCGGAACGAGCTGGAGGCGCGCGTCGGGAAGTCCCGCGAGATGATGCGGATCGTCGTCAACAAGGCGAAACAGGACCCCAAGCGCATCGCGCTCGCCGAGGGGGAAGACGAGAAGATGATCCGCGCGGCGTACCAGCTCTCCGAGCAGGGGATCGCCGACCCCGTGCTGCTCGGCGACGCCGACGCGATCGCGGGGACCGTCGCCGACCTCGGCCTCGACTTCGAGGCGACCGTCGTCGACCCGACGACGGGGGAGTACGAGGAGTACGCGGACCGCTTGCACGAGCTCCGTAAGCGGAACGGGATCACCCGCAACGAGGCGAGCGACCTGATCCGCAACAACACCAACTACCTCGGCAGCGTGATGGTGGACCAAGGCGACGCCGACGCGCTGCTGACGGGGCTGACGCACCACTACCCCTCGGCGCTCCGACCGCCGCTGCAGGTCATCGGGACCGCGGACGACGCCGAGTACGTCTCCGGCGTCTACATGCTCACGATCGGGAACCGAGTCGTGTTCTTCGCCGACGTCACGGTCAACCGGGAGACCGACGCCGACGTCCTCGCGGAGACGACGCGGCACACCGCCGACCTGGCGCGGCAGTTCAACGTCGACCCGCGGGCGGCGCTGCTGTCGTACTCCAACTTCGGGAGCGTCGACGACGAGACGACGCAGGCGCCGCGGGAGGCGGCCGCCACGCTCCGCGACGACCCCGAGGTCGACTTCCCGGTGGACGGGGAGATGCAGGCCGACACGGCGCTCGTCGAGGAGATGCTCACCGACACCTACGAGTTCTCCGACCTCGACGAGGCCGCCAACGTCCTCGTGTTCCCGAACCTGGAGTCGGGGAACATCGGGTACAAGCTGCTCCAGCGGCTGGGCGACGCCGACGCCATCGGCCCGATGCTCGTCGGCATGGACGAGCCGGTCCACGTGCTCCAGCGGGGCGACGAAGTGAAGGACATCGTCAACCTCGCGAGCGTCGCCGTCGTCGACGCCCAGCAGCGCGAGTAGTCCGCCGACCGGGACGGGCTCGCGCGGCCCGGGCCGTCGGCGAGGTCACCCCGCTCCGTCGTACCCGTCGGCGAGTTCCTCCCGCCCTGTCGTACCGTGTTGACGCGTAACATTCATGCCCACGCCACGCTGAAAGCGTCCAACTAGCCGATTACAGATGGGATCTAAAAACACAGCACCCGATCCGTCCGCGGACCCGCGGGCGAACTACGACTACCAGAGCGAGACAGAACACGACTCGGCGCTCGTCGCCGACCTCGACCCGCTCGTCGACGGCGACGTGCGCTTCGACGAGTACTCCAAGCAGATGTACGCGACCGACGCCAGCGCGTACGAGGTGACGCCGATCGGGGTCGTCTACCCGACGTCGACCGACGACGTCGCCGCCGTGATGGAGTACTGCGCCGCGGAGGAGATCCCGGCGCTGCCCCGCGGCGGCGGGACGAGCCTCGCCGGCCAGTCGGTGAACGAGGCGATCGTCTTGGACTTCACGCGGTACATGACCGACGTGGTCAACGTCGACCCCGAGAACGGGCGGGCCCGGGCCCGGACGGGGATCACGCTCGGCGAACTGAACAGGACGCTCGAACCACACGGCCTGAAGTTCGCGCCCGACCCGTCGACCGCGGACCGGAGCGCGCTCGGCGGCGCCATCGGGAACAACACGACCGGGGCGCACTCCCTGAAGTACGGGAAGACGGACGCCTACGTGGAGGAGGTCGAGGCGGTGCTGGCCGACGGGAGCGTCGAGACGTTCGGCGAGGTCTCGGTCGCGGAGCTGCGCGGGGCGGCCGACCCCGACGGGACGCTCCTGGAACGCATCTACGCGGCGGTCGTCCGGATCATCGACGAGGAGGCCGACGAGGTCGAGGAGCGGTACCCCGACCTCAAGCGGAACGTGTCGGGGTACAACCTCGACGTGCTGATCGAGGAGGCGGAGTCGGGGACCGTCAACCTCGCGCGCCTGCTCGTCGGGAGCGAGGGGACCCTCGCCATCGTCACCGAGGCCGAGGTGAGCCTCGAACCGATCCCGGCGACGAAGGGGGTCGCGCTGCTCACGTACCACGACCTGCTCGACGCGATGGAGGACGTCGGCCCGATCCTCGAACACGACGCGGCGGCGGTCGAGGTGCTCGACGGCGTCCTCGTCGACCTGGCGCGCGACCTCGAGGAGTTCAAGGACGTCATCGGCCTGTTACCCGACGAGACCGACTCGTTCCTGCTGATCGAGTTCTACGCCGACGACGAGGAGTCGGCCAAGCGGCAGGTCGACGACCTCCTCGAGGACCGGGTCGGCGACCTGGCGTTCGACGGGATGGCGGCGTACGACGAGGAGACCCAGAAGAAGTTCTGGAAGATGCGGAAGGCGTCGACGCCGATCCTGCTGTCGCGGACCGGCGACGAGAAGCACATCGCGTTCATCGAGGACCTCGCGATCCCGCCGGAGCACCTGCCGGAGTACACGAGGGAGTTCAAGCAGATCTTCGAGGACCACGACACCTTCGGGAGCTTCTACGCGCACGCCGGCCCGGGCTGTATGCACGTCCGGCCGCTCATCAACACGAAGACCGCCGAGGGGACCGAGACGATGGTGTCCATCTCCGACGCCGCCACGGATCTGGCGGTGAAGTACGGCGGGTCGGTCTCCGGCGAGCACGGCGACGGGCGCGCCCGGACCCAGTGGAACCGGAAGCTGTACGGCGACCGGCTCTGGCACGTGTTTCAGGACCTGAAGACCGCCTTCGACCCCGACTGGCTGCTCAACCCGGGGAGCGTCTGCGGCGACCACGACATGAGCGAGCACCTCCGGTTCGGGGAGGAGTACGAGTTCGACGCCGGCTTCGAGCCGGCCCTGGAGTGGGACAACGAGAACGGCTTCCAGGGGATGGCCGAGCTCTGTCACGGCTGCGGCGGGTGTCGCACCAGTCAGGACGGGGCGGGCGGCGTGATGTGCCCGACCTACCGCGCGTCACAGGAGGAGATAACCAGCACGCGCGGCCGCGCGAACATGCTCAGGCAGGCGATGAGCGGGGACCTCCCCGAGGGCGAGCAGTTCGACACGGAGTTCATGCGCGAGGTGCTCGACCTCTGTGTCGGCTGTAAGGGGTGTTCGATCGACTGCCCCAGCGAGGTCGACATGGCGAAGATGAAAGTGGAGGTCGAGCACGCCCACCACGAGGAGCACGGCGCCGACCTCCGGTCGAAGCTGTTCGCGAACGTCGACGCGCTCTCGAAGCTCGGGAGCGCGACGGCGCCGCTGTCGAACCTCGGGACCAAGGTCCCCGGCGCGCGGCTCGTCATGGAGAAGACGCTCGGCATCGCCCGCGAGCGCTCGCTCCCGACGTTCCACCGCGAGACGTTCGTGGACTGGTGGGCGGACCGCGGCGGGTCGGTCGTGAGCGAGGCGGCCGCCGACCGGCGCGTCGTGCTGGTGCCGGACACGGTCACGAACTACAACAACCCGAAGGCCGGCAAGGCGGCGGTCAGGGTGCTCGAAGCGGCGGGCGTCCACGTGACGGTCGCCGACGAGATCACCGACAGCGGGCGCCCCGCGCACTCGAAGGGGCTCCTCGGGAAGGCCCGCGAGACGGCCGAAGCCAACGTCGCGACGCTGGCGTCGCACGTCGACGACGGGCGCGACGTCGTCGTGGTCGAGCCCTCCGACGCCGTGATGCTTCAGTCCGACTACCTCGACCTGCTCTCCTCCGACGACGCGGCCCGCGTGGCCGGGAACGCCTACGGCGTGCTGGAGTACCTCGACACCCACCGGCTCGACGAGGCGCTCGACGTCGACGGCGGCGCGGAGCGGCTCACGTACCACGGCCACTGCCACCAGAAGTCGGTGAAGAAGGACCACCACGCGGTCGGCGTCCTCCGGCGGACGGGGTTCCGGGTCGACCCGCTCGACACCTCCTGTTGCGGGATGGCCGGCACGTTCGGCTACGAGGCGGAGCACTACTCGATGAGCCAAGCGATCGGCTCCATGCTGTTCGACCGGATCGACGACAGCGACGGCGACGCGGTCGTCGCGCCGGGCGCGTCCTGCCGGACCCAGATCGGCGACGAGTACGAGGAGAAGCCGCCGCACCCGATCGAGAAGATCGCCGACGCGCTGGCGTAGAGCGCGGCGGCTCGCGGGCGTCGGTCACTATTTAAATAACGACGAGCGACGGCGACGGTGTTTATAAGTGAACGCGGCGGTGCGGTGGCGCGTGCCTGCGAGGCCGCCTCGCGGCCGAGCAGCACGCGCGAGGGACGCGGCGACCGGAGGGAGCCGCGAGGTTGGGGAGGCGTGAGGCTGCGGTGCCGTGCGGGGCGGGGCTCAAAGGGGCAGCCGTGAGGGGCGCGGAGGCGACGCAAGCACCGCAGGGAGCGAGCAACGCGAGCGACCGAGGAGCGCAGCGAGCGTGCGCGCCCCTCACGGCTGGGGCTTTGGAGGTGTTCACCGTTGCTCCGTCAGCAACTACGTATAAACCAGCGGCCGGGGCTTCGGAGGAAATCACCGCTGATCTGCTGGCAGCGATTTATAAGCGATCAGTCGGGGCTGCGCAGGCGTTCGTCGCCGATCCGCAGTTAGCCATTTATAAACAAAAACGACTAAAAACCGAATTTCCCTATCAGTCGCCGAACGCGCCGCCCTCTCGCCACTCGTCGAGCGTCGTCTGATCGCCGGCGACGTCGGCGAACACGGACTCGGTGTGCTCGCCCAGCCGGGGCGCGGGCGATCGGATGACGTCGTCGTGCTCGGGGAAGTTGATCGGGTGGCCCGGGAGGAGGCACTCGCCCCAGTCGGGGTCGTCGTGCTCGACGACGAGGTTGCGCGCCCGCGTCTGGTCGTAGTTGACGACGTCCTCGACGTCGTTGATCGGCCCGCAGGGGAAGCCGTAGTCGATGAGGCGGTCGAGCCAGTACTCCGTCGACTCCTCCGCGAACTCCTCTTCGATGATCCCGACGACCGTGTCGGCGTGCTCGAACCGGTCGTCGTTCGTCGGGTACTCGGCCAGCTCCTCGCGGCCGACCAGCTCGACGAAGTCGTCCCACCGGTCGTCGCTCGGGACGCCGGTGACGAGGGCGCCGTCAGCGGTCTCGAACCGCTGGTACGGGACGAGCGTCTGATGGGAAGTGCCCTGCGGTCCCGGCACCGACCCGTCCATCGAGTACGACGTGAGGTACTCGTTCATCAGCGTCACGATGGAGTCGAAGAGCCCGACGTCGAACTTGCCGTTGAAGGAGTTCTCTGTATCACCGCCGCCCGCGGCCCCCCGCTCGTAGAGCCGGGCGAGGATCCCGATCGCGGTGAACATGCCGGTCGTGAGGTCGCCGATGGCCTGCCCGACCTTGACCGGCTCGCCGCCCTCCGGCCCGGTGACGCTCATGATGCCGCCCTCCGCCTGCAGGATGAGGTCGAGGCCGGCCTGCTCCTTCCGCGGGCCGGTCTCGCCGTACCCCTTGATGCTGGCGTAGACGATCTCCGGGTTCCGGTCTTTGACGGCGTCGTGGCCGACGCCGAGCTTGTCCGTGACGCCGTAGCCGAAGTTCTCGATGAACACGTCGGCCTTCTCCAGCAGCGACAGCGCCGCCTCGGTGCCGGCGTCGGACTTGAGATCGAGCGTGACGGAGCGCTTGTTCCGGTTGTTCGCCATGAAGTAGCCGGACTTGCCGTCGGGACCGACGCCCTGACTGCGGGCGGGGTCGCCGACGCCGGGCCGCTCGATCTTCACGACGTCGGCGCCCATGTCGGCGAGGAGCGCGCCGCAGAACGGGCCCGCGCGGTGGCCGGTCATCTCCACGACGGTGAGGCCGGCGAGCGGTCCCCCGGTCATTTGTCGTTGAACTCGTCGACGAGCCGTTCCCGCTCGTCGGTCGCGAACTGTTCCCACCAGACCTCGGCCTCGAACGCGCGGTTCTCCTCGGCGCTCTGCGCGTCGACCGCGTGGTTGAACGCGCGCTTGGAGTTCTTCACCGCGGACCGGCCGGTGGACTGGATCGCCTCGACGATCTCGTCGACCGTCTCGTCGAGCTCCTCGCGCGGGACGGCGTGGTTGACGAGGCCGATCCGCTCCGCCTCGTCGGCCTCGATCATCCCGGCGGTGTAGACGAGCTCCTTCGCCTTCGCCTCGCCGACGAGTTCGATCGCGCGCCACGTGGAGTTCCCGGTCGGGATCTGGCCGATGTCGGTCACCGGGACGCCGAACTTCGCGTCGTCGACCGCGATCCGCATGTCGCAGAACATCGCGAAGATGAGGCCGCCGCCGACGCAGTAGCCGTTGACCTTCGCGATGACGGGCGCGTGGCACTCGAACGGTTTGCGGTACATCTCGTAGAACAGCTCCTGGCGGTCCTTCTGTCGCGGGTCGTGCTCCTCGGCGGGGCCGGCGTACTGCGAGATGTCGGCGCCCGCCGAGAAGGCGTCGTCGCCCTCCCCCGTGATCACGACGACGTCGACGGAGCGGTCGAGCTGGATCTCGTCAAACGCCCGGAGGATGTCGAGCATGACCGTGTCGTTGAGCGCGTTGTACACCTCGGGCCGGTGGAACTCGATCGTCGCCACACCGTCGGTGACGTCGAGCGAGATACTCTCGTACGCTGTCTCGCTTACCATGGCTCACTCTCCCATCGGGGAGTGAAAAGCGTTGTGAGTGGGGTAATCGCGAGAACTGTGAGTGGAGTGGGCTGGGGACTGTGAGCGGGATGATCGGGGGCGACGAGCTCCGTCGGCCGCGGGGAGCGCTCCAGCCTCGAATCGGGCGGGCAAGGGGTGTCACGGCCCAAAGAGTTTACCTTGTGTGAGCGAATTCCGGAACCATGTCATACGAGATAGCGACGATACCAGGTGACGGTATCGGACCGGAGGTCGTCGACGAAACGCTCCCGCTGCTGCACGAGGCGGCGTCTCGCCACGACGTCGAGGTGGAGTTCACGGAGTACGACTGGGGGACGGAGCGGTACATGGAAACGGGCGAGATGATGCCGGACGACGCGCTCGACCGGATCGTCGACGCGGACTCGATCCTCCTCGGCGCGGTCGGCCACCCGGAGGTCCCGGACCACATCACGCTCCACGGGCTCCTGTTGCCGATCCGGAAGGGGTTCAACCAGCAGGTGTGCAAGCGCCCGTCGATCCTCTTCGAGGGCGTCGAGAGCCCGCTCCGCGGGTACGAGAGCGGCGACATCGACTTCGTCGTCTACCGGGAGAACACGGAGGGCGAGTACTCGGACGCCGGCGGTCGCGTCCACGAGGGGTTCGACCACGAGGTGGCGATCCAGAGCGCGGTCCACACGCGCGAGGGGACGGAGACCATCGTGCGGGCGGCGTTCGAGGCGGCGACGGAGCGCGAGGGACAGCTGACGAGCATCACGAAGTCCAACGCGCAGGCGTTCAGCATGACGTTCTGGGACGACGTCGTCGAGGACGTCGCGACCGACTACCCCGACGTCGAGGTCGAGTCGTTGCTCATCGACGCCGGGAGCATGGACCTCGTGCGCCGGCCAGAGGAGTTCGACGTGTTGGTCGCGTCGAACCTCTTCGGCGACATCCTCACCGACATCGGCGCCATCGTCAGCGGCAGCATGGGGCTCGCGCCGTCCGGAAACATCAACGTCGACGGCGAGTATCCCTCGATGTTCGAGCCCGTCCACGGGAGCGCGCCCGACATCGTCGGGCAGGGGGTCGCGAACCCGATGGCCACCGTGCTCTCGGCCGCGATGCTGTTCGAGGACCTCGGCGAGGAGCCCGTTTCCGACGCCCTCTGGAGCGCGGTCCGAGCGGTGCTCGCCGACGACGACGCGCCGGCGACGCCGGACCTCGGCGGGTCGGCGTCGACGGGCGAGGTCGTGGCGGCGATAGAAGAGCGGCTCTAATCAGTCGGTCCGGATCGAGACGACCGGGGTCTCGGAGTTGAGCATCAGGGACTGAACGGTGCTGCCGAACAGCGCCTTCCCGACCGGCGACCGCTTCCGGCCGGCGATGACGAGGTACCGAGCGTCGTTGGAGTCGGCGTAGTTGCTGATCTCGTCGGCCGGGTCGCCGAGGAGGCCGACAGGGGTCGCGTCGTCGACCCCCGCCTCGTCGATCGCCTCCCGCGCGAACTCCTCGGCGATGTCCAGCACGTCGTCGGTCGGGATCGACTTCCCGGTGTCGGTCACGCTGGTCCGTTCGAGCCCGACGAACTCCGAGCGGGACAAGACGTGGACGACGTGGACGGGCTCGTCGAAGGCCTGACCGAGCTCGTTCGCTTCGTCGACGATGCTCGGCGCTCTCTCCGACCGGTCTACGGCTGCGATGATCACCATGGTCGACCTATTCAGGCATGGAATATAAAAGGTTCCTCCAAGCGGCCGGGCGGACATTTGCAGAGCGGCCGGGCGGACATTTGCAGAGCGGCCGGGCGGACATTTGCAGAGCGGCCGAGCGGACATCGGCAGAGCGACGGGATGAACGCCGACGGTAGGGACCGAATCATCCGGCAGACAACTGTCCTTCTGATAGAAACATTTATGATATTGCCACCAAATGCCATACACGGACACGGCGAAGGCCCGTCCCAGATGCGGATCCGGGCGAGAGAAAACAAGCTGAGCCGACCAACGTGACAAGATGACTGAAGAAACACCAACCGATTCGACCGAATCGACATCGAACACGAAGCGGCGACGCTTCCTGCAGGCGATCGGCGCGACCGGCGCCGTCGGACTCGCCGGCTGTTCCGGTAACGGCGGCGACGGCAGCGACGGCAGCGACGGCAGCGACGGCAGCGACGGTAGCGACGGCAGTGATGGCAGCGACGGCAGTGACGGCGGCGACGGATGGTCTCCCGAGGGGACGGTCCGCTACATCGTCCCGTACGACGAGGGCGGCGGAACCGACACGTACGCACGCGGGATTCAGCCGGGACTCCGAGAGGCTGTCGGCGAGTCGCTGCAGATCGACAACATTCCGGGCGCCGGCGGTCTGAACGGGCTCGGAGAGCTGTACCGCTCGGAGCCCGACGGGCAGACCATCGCGGGCAACGCCGGGCCGCTCGAAGTCGCGCCGCAGCTGCTCAACGAGCCGGACTTCGACATCCGAGACCTCACCGGGCTCGGCGTGGTCGGCCAGTCGACGTGGTGTCTCGTCGTCAACGAGGAGTACCAAGACGAGGTCGAGACGTTCGACGACGTCCTCGCGAAGTACGAGAGCGGCGAGTGGGAGAACATCGGCGTCCAGTCGTCCGGGAGCTCGCAGGACATCATCGTTCTGCTGTACAAGTACGCGTACCCGGACGAGGTCGGCTGGAACTGGCAGAACCGCGTGCAGTACACCGGGACGGGCCCCGTGACGCAGGCGGTCGCGAGCGGCGAGGTCCCGTGCGGTATCGGGACCGACGCCGGGACCCAGTCGGTCGTCGACACCGGCCGCGTCTACCCCGTCGTGACGTTCTACGGGCCCGGCACGCAGGTCTACCCGGACATCGATTCGGTCACCGACCTCGGCTACCCGCAGATCGACTTCGTCGGCGGGGTCTGGCGCGGCATGTACGCCCCGCCGGAGACGCCCCAGGAGATCGTCGACTTCTACGCCGAAGCGCTGGAAGAGACCGTCAACAGCGATCCCGTGCAGGAGTGGAGCGACGAGACGGGGAACCCGGTCGTGTACGAGGGGCCGGAAGTCGCCGAGCAGAACTTCGCGGACGCCTTCGAGCAGTACCAGGAGCTCGAAATTCTCGAACTCGTCAACGAGAACCAGCCCTGAATCGATCGCGGCGCGACCGGCGCGTCGAACTCAATTTATTTATAGTTGGAGTCCGGCGGATCAGATAATACTGTCATGGTCAATTACTCAAAACGACTTGAAGGAATCACGGCGGAACACGTCCTACTCGTAACGCTGCTCGGGCTGTCCGTAGTGTTCTACGTCGACCCGATACTCAAGGATTACCCGGAGAACGCGACGATCTTTCCGCAGTTGATGGCACAAGTCGTCGGGATCGGATCGTTCCTCCTCCTCATACAGAACTACCTCCCGGGACCGATCCAGAAGTTCGTCGCCCAAGAAGTGAGTATGACGGAGAGCTTCGAGGAGGGCCAAACTGAAGGTGTCGGCGCCATCGAGGACGCCGAGGAGGACGAGGACTCCACGGACGTCGAGGACACCGCCGTCGACGAGAAGTACCTCGATACCGACGACGACGATACCGACGACGTCCGGGCGAAAGACCTACCGCTCCATCAGAAGTGGGGCATCGACATCAACAACACGGTGATCATGATCGTCTTCTCGACCGTCTACTTCGCGCTCGGGTGGGCGGTCGGCTTCCTCTACGTGACGCCGCTGTTCGTCTTCGCGTACACCGCGTGGTTCAGAGTGAACCTACTCAAGGCGGCGTTCCTCGCCGCGGTCGCGACGGTCATCGTGTACGGGTTCATCGTCTTCCTGCTCATGCCGTTCGATCAGGGAGCGATCGTGTTCACGGAGGGGCTCTGAATGGCGGTCGCAAGCCTCGTCGAGGGGATACAGATCGCGGTCAGCTGGCCGGTCATCGGCTGGATGGCCGCCGGGCTGCTCGCGGGGATCGTCCTCGGGGCGCTGCCGGGGATCGGCTCGCCGGTCGGCATGGCGATCGTCCTCCCGCTCACCGTCCCGCTCGACCCGACGCCCGCGCTCATCCTCCTGATCTCGATTTACAGCGGCGCGATGTTCGGCGGGAGCATCTCCGCGGTCCTGTTGAACGCTCCCGGGACCGAGTCGGCGGCCGCGACGACGCTCGACGGCTATCCCATGGCGAAGAAGGGGCTCGCGAAGAACGCGCTCGCGATCACGACGACGGCCTCCGCGTTTAACGGGTTTGTCGCCGCGATCCTGTTAGTCCTCATCTCCCCAGTCCTCATCGAGGTCGTTCTCCTGTTCGGATCGGTGGAGTACTTCCTCCTCGCGATCCTCGGGATCTCGCTCATCACGATCGTCGCGGACGGGTCGATCGTGAAGGGGATCGTTGCGGGCGCGTTCGGCTTCATGATTTCGACGATGGGCATCGCGATCATGGCGCCGACGCCGCGCTACGCGTTCGGCCAGCTCGCGCTGTACGACGGGCTCAACTTCGTGGCCGCCCTGATCGGGATGTTCGCCTTCGCGGAGATGATGAAGCTCGCGGTCCAAGACCAGATCGCGGAGGACGCGGTCGGCATCACGGGCAGCATCACCGACGGGATCAAGACGGTTTTCAGGTACCCGAAGTCGCTGTTCAAAGCGGGCGTGATCGGCATGCTGATCGGCGCCGTTCCCGGATCCGGCGCGACGACGTCGACGTTCGTCGCGTACGCCGAGGAGGCGCGCTCCTCGGCCGCCGACGGGATATTCGGCGAGGGCGACCCGCGGGGGATCATCGCCCCCGAGGGAGCGAACAACCCGACCGTCAGCGGGTCGCTGGTCCCGACGCTCTCGTTCGGGATTCCGGGGAGCGGCTCGACGGCGGTGTTCCTCGGCGGCATCCTGATGCACGGGCTCCAGCCCGGCCCGGGGCTGTTCGGCGCGCAGCTTCACATCACGTACGCGCTGTTCGTCTCGGTGTTCCTCGGCAACTTCATCATCCTCGCCGTCGGGTACACGGTCATCCCGTACGCGAGCGCGATCACGAAGCTCGACACGGACGTCATCATCCCGATGGTCATCGTCCTCTCGTTCATCGGCGCGTTCAGCCTCCGGCGGAGCTGGTTCGACGCCTTCGGCGTGCTGGCGCTCGGCATCCTCGGCTACTACATGGTGAAGTACAAGTACTCGGTGATAGCGTTCGTCCTCGGGATCGTTCTGGGGCCGATAGCCGAGGAGAACTTCTTCCGCGCGCTTCAGCTTTCGGGCGGCGGGTACGGCATCTTCGTGTCGCCGAGCCGGCCGCTCTCGCTCGGGATCTCCATCCTGATCCTCCTGGCGCTGTTCGGGCCGTTCCTCGGACCGTATATGAAAAGGGCGGTGAATAACCTCAGATAGCGCGTCGCCCGACACTCCGGCACGGCGGATCGCTTCGACACTCGGCGGGGCGTCGTTGAACGCCCGACGACCGACGTACTGCTCGCGGCCCGTTTTTTTTTTTTATAGGCTCT
>NZ_MWTH01000015.1:594581-707414 GCF_059752395.1 Halorubrum sp. B53
TAGCGTCTGGGTTCGGTCGTACGATGACCGCCCAGAAGCGAGAAGCGCGGGCAGTAGACGCATCACCGGTTCGCGGGGACCCCCCGGCGATAACGGGCGTCGGCATGACGGCGTTCGCGAGCGCCGACGACCGATCGCTCCTCGACCTGCTCCTCGTCGCGGCGGAACGCGCGCTCGGCGACGCCGACCGCGACTCCGCCGGCGTGGACTCGGTCCACGTCGGGAACATGGCCGCCGAGGCGTTCAACGCCCGGTCCGGGTTGGCGAACGCGCTCGTCGGCGGCCTCGGCATGACCGGCGTCACGGCCCGCCGGGTCGAGAACACCAGTGCGAGCGGCGCCAGCGCGTTTCAGAGTGCGGTCGCGGCGGTCGCGAGCGGCCGAAGCGAGCGGGCGCTGGCCGTCGGCGGCGAGAAGATGTCCGCCGCGGACACGGCGACGGCCACGGAGATCATCAGTCGGATCACGCACGACCGGGAGTACGAACAGGGGGTCACCCTGCCGTCGTTCGGCGGGCTGGCGGCGGCCGCCTACCTCCGCGAGACCGACGCGGACCGGCGCGACCTGTCGCGGGTCGCCGTGAAGAACCACGCCAACGCGTACGCGAACGAATACGCTCAGTTCAACAAGCGGATCGACGGCGATGACGTGCTCGCGTCGCCGGCGGTCGCCGAGCCGCTGCGCCTCTACGACTGCTGTCCGACCAGCGACGGGGCGGCCGCGGTCGTGGTCGAATCCGGGTCGGGGGCGACCGACGACGCGGTGACGATCGCCGCCTGCGAGAGCGCCACCGGGACGCACGCGGTCGCGGATCGGGCTGACCCGCTGGAGATCGCGAGCGTGCGGACGGCCGGCGAGCGCGCGTACGACGCGGCCGGCTTCGGGGCGGACGCGGTCGACCTCGCGTGCATCCACGACGCGTTCACGATCCTCGAGTGGCTGGAGATGGAGGAGCTGGGGCTCGCGCCGGCGGGGCGCGCGTGGGAGCGCACCCGCGACGGGAAGACGGACCTCGACGGGGAGCTCCCCGTCAATCCCGGCGGCGGGCTGAAGGCCCGCGGGCACCCGCTCGGCGCGACGGGGATCTCGCAGGTGATCGAGCTCGTGTGGCAGCTCCGCGGCGACCTGCCCGACGAACGGGCGGTCGAGGGCGCGTCCCGCGGCCTCGCCGTCAACGTCGCCGGGTTCGGGAACAACGCCGTCTGCACGCTGCTGGAGGGCGACGCGTGACCGAACTGCTCGAGTGTCGCGACTGCGGGCGCCGGACCTACTACGAGAAGCGCCGCTGCCCGGAGTGCGGCGGGGCGGCGTTCGACGCCGTTCCGGCCGGGACCGGCGAGCTGCTGTCGGTGACGACCGTCCACGTCACGCCGGACGGGGTCCGGGAGCCGAACGCGCTCGGGCTCGCCTCGTTCCCCGGCGGCGCGAACGTCATCGCTCAGCTCGACGGGGAGCTCTCGATCGGGGACGACGTGCGGCTAGTCGGGGAGAGAGCGCTCCGGGTCACAGAGGACGGGCCGCTGTGGGGGGTCCGCATCGTCGCCGCCGAGTGAGTCGCCGCGGGACCCGGCCGATCCGAACGGTCGGCTACGCGTCGTACCGGGCCAGCTCGACCAGATTGCCGTCGGGGTCGCGGACGTACACCGACTCCATCGGGCCGCGCGCACCGACCTTCTCGACGGGGCCGTGGACGACCTCGACGCCGCGGTCGCGGAGGTCCCGGCGGAGCGCGTCGAGGGAGTCGTCGACGACGAGACAGAGGTCCCCGCTGCCGGGCGTCGGCCGGTCGGCGTGGGGCGAGTAGACGGCCTCCGCCGGGTGGAAGTTGATCTTCTGGTCGCCGAACGAGACGGCTCGCCGACCGCCGTCGAACGTCTCGGCCGTGCCGCCGAGGGTCGTCGCGTAAAAATCGACGGCGCGGTCGACGTCCGCGACGGTCAACACGACGTGATCGAGCCCGGTGACGTGCATGCGCTCCGTGGGAGCGGCGAGTACAAAAGCGCTCGCCGGGACGAAGAGATCGCCGGGACGAAGCGCTCACCGGAGGCGACCGCCGCGGGAGCCGATCGCTGGCATAACACTATACGTCGGTTCGTCGTACGGGCCGTATGCGCGCCGTCCGCTTCCACGAACACGGAGACGAGAGCGTACTTGCCCTGGAGACCGTCGATCGCCCCGACCCCGGTCCGGGCGAGGCCCTCGTGCGGATCGAGGCGGCGAGCGTGAACCCGATAGACGAGTACGTCCGGGAGGGGAGCGTGAGCCCCCCGTCCGGGCTCCCGCACGTCGGCGGCTCCGACCTCGCCGGCGTCGTCGAGGCGGTCGGCGACGGCGTGACCGCGGTCGCACCGGGCGACCGCGTGTTCGCGACCGGGCTCGGCCTCTTCTCGCCCGGGACGTACGCGGAGTACACCGCGGCGCCGGTCGAACAGCTCGCGCCGCTCCCGGCGTCGGTCCCGTTTCGAGAGGGGGCGGCGGCCGCGATGGCGTTCGCGACCGCCTGGCGCGCGCTCGTGACCCGCGGCGACCTCCGACTGGGCGACCTCGCGCTGGTCCACGGCGCGTCCGGCGGCGTGGGTCACGCGGCGGTGCAGGTCGCCGCGGCGGCGGGGGCGACCGTCGTCGGCACCGCCCGCGACGGCGAGCCCGCGGCGTTCGCGCGGGGGCTCGGCGCCGACGCCGTCGTCGACTACCGGAGCGACGAGCTCGCGGAAGCCGTCAGGACGGCGGCCGACGGCCGCGAGGTCGACGTGGTGTTCGAACCGCAGGCGGACGCGCACCTCGCGGCGGACCTGGCCTGCCTGACGCGCGGCGGCCGGATCGTCGTCATCGGGGAGAACGAGACGATCGCCGTCGACGGCGGCACGTCGATGGCGGCGAAGCAGGCGGACGCCGACCTCCGGTTCATGTCGATCGTGGCCTCGGCGGGCGATCAGGCGGCGATCCTCGAACGGGTCGGCGAGCGCCTCGACGACGGGACGTTCACCGCGGCGGTCGACTCCGTGTTCGGTCTCGGTTCGGTGCCGGAAGCGCTGGCCGAACTGCGCTCCTCCGGGACGCTCGGGAAGGTCGTCCTCGACACGTCTCGCTGATCGCCGGCGCGCCGGTCAGGGCTCCGGGATCGCGCCGGCCTCGATCAGCTCGTCGATGCGGGCGTCGTCGTAGCCGGCCGCTTTCAGCACGCGCACCGTGTCCTCGCCGAGCAGCGGCGGCGCCTCCGAGAACCCCGAGTCGGCCCGCTCGTAGTTGAGCGGGTGTTCGATGACGGGGATCTCGCCCGCCGCGGGGTGGTCGATCGAGTCGACGACGCCGCGGGCGCGCACCTGCTCGTTGTCCAGCGCCTCGTCGACGTCGAACACCGGGCCCACGGGGAGCCCGCGCTCGTCGGCCAGCAGGTCGACCCACTCGTCGGTCGTCTTGGTCCGCAGGACCTCCGAGAGCTCCTTTTCGAGCGCGTCCATGTTGTTCACCCGCGCCGAGTTCGTGGCGAACCGCTCGTCCGTCGAGAGGTCCTCGCGGCCGATCGCCGCGCAGAACTCCTCCCAGAGCTTCTGGTTCCCGCAGGCGACGTTGAGGTGCCCGTCGGCGGTCGGGTACATCTGGTACGGCGCGAGCACCGGGTCCTTCGTCCCCATCCGGGACGTCTCCTCGCCGACGAAGCTCTTGCCCGCCTGCTTCGTGAGCCACGGGAGCGCGGCGTCGAGCATCCCGAGCTCGACGCGCTCGCCCTCGCCGGTCCGCTCGCGGTTGTACAGCGACGTGACGATCCCGAACGCCGACCACATCGCGGTGATGAGGTCCGTCTGCGGGAGCCCGACCTTCGCCGGCGGCGCGTCGGGGTAGCCCGTGACGCTCATCATGCCGCTCATCCCCTGCACAAGCAGGTCGTACCCGGGCCTGTCGCTCCACGGGCCCGTCTCGCCGAACGCCGAGATCGAACAGTAGACCAGGTCGTCGTTGTGCTCCTGCAGCGTCTCGTAGTCGACGCCGAGCCGCTCGGCGGTGCCCGGCCGGAAGTTCTCGACGACGACGTCCGCCTCGGCGACGACGTCGTACAGCGCCGTTAACCCCTCCTCGGTCTTCAGGTTCAGTTCGATGCTCTGCTTGCCGTAGTTCACCGTCCAGAAGTACGGCGACTCGCCCTCCTCGGACGCCGACTTGCCGGGGCCCTCGTACCCCTCGACGTCGACGAACGGCGGCCCCGAGTACCGGCTGTCGTCGCCGACCTCCGGGCGCTCCACCTTGATCACTTCCGCGCCCTGGTTCGCCAGCATCAACGTGGCGAACCCGCCGGTGACGAACGTCGTCAGGTCGACCACGACGATCTCCTCTAAGAGTCGCTGTCGCTTTTCGTCTGCGCTCATACCTCTACGTCCGACGACGAGAGCATAAAACTTGGGAGATTGCGGGGGTGCGCGGGGATCGTTACAGCCGCATCAACAGCAACACCGCGGCGCCGCCGAGTCCGGCGATCCCGGCGAGGAGGAAGAACAGCACGGCGCTCGTCGCGTGGGTGAGCACGAACCCCGCGAGCGACGCGCCGAGGGCGCCGACACCGAACATCGCGAGGTAGGTGAATCCGTACGAGAGTCCCTGCACGGCCTCGTCGGCGTTGTCGGCGACGACGACCTGATACACCGGCGCCGTGCCGTACACGAAGAATCCGAGCAGGAGGCAGATCCCGACGAGCGGGACGGTGCCGAGCCCTCGGACGAACGGGAACGCCGCAGCGAGGCCGGCCAGCACGGCGAAGAAGCCGAAGAAGGCGGTGGTGCTGGAGACGCGGTCGGTCAGCCGGCCGCCGACGTATTGGCCGCCGATGCCGACGGTCAAGAGGGCGGTGTACACGTACTGCGCCGGTTGGACGGTCTGATCGAGCAGCTGGAAGGGGCGGAGCGCCGGGGACTCGGCGAGGACGTCCGGCAGGAACGTCAACAGCCCGCGGTAGTACATCCCGTACAGCAGCACACCGACGAGCGCGACGGCGAACGCCGTCGCGAACAGAGTGCGGGAGTCGCGGGCGGTCTTGCGGAGCTCGTCGGCGATCGACCCCGTTTCGCCGGCGTCCTCGGCCGCGCCGATCTCGAACTCGATCCGCGTGCCGGCCAGCCCGACGAGCAGAGCGACGGCCGCCAGCGCGCCGGCCGCGAGTCGCCAGTCGACGAACATGAGCAGCAGCGCCGTGAGGAGCGGCCCGAACGCCGTGCCGACGTTGCCGCCCACCCCGTGGTACGCGAACACCGTGCCGCGGGCGTCCGCGGTGCGACTGATGAGCGAGAGCCCCGCGGGGTGGTAGACGCTCGCGAAACAGCCCCAAATCAGCACGGCGGCGGCGAGCGAGACCAGACCGCGCGAGAGCGCCACGATCCCGAACCCGATCCCCATCCCCCCGATCGAGGCCAGGATCAGTCGCCGAGAGCTGAACCGGTCGGAGAGGACGCCGCTCACCGGCGCGCCGAGACCGATGAACGCGTAGCCGGCGCCGATGACGGTCCCGATGACGGCCGCGGAGACGTCGAATTCGGCCATCCAGAGCCCGACGAAGAGCGGTATCGAGAGTTCGTAGGTATGAAACATCCCGTGGGCGAGAGAGGTAAATCGCACGAGGGACCGATCGTTCGCATTCATTGGGTTGACGAGCGCCGAGAAGCCTAATAAACTCTCGGGGGCCGGCGATCCTCACACGGAGTGTTCGATGTGGAGCTCCAGCTCGTTGACCGCGCCGAGGATCCGCTCGGGGAGCGATTCGGTGAAGCGGTCGCCGGTGATCCGGTTGGCGGGTCCGGAGACGCTCAGCGCCCCGATCACCTCGCCGTCGGCGGTCACGGGCGCGCCGACCGCGTGGACGCCCGCGGTCGTCTCCTGTCGGTTGAACGCGTAACCGCGGTCGCGGATCCGGTCGAGTTCCTCGAACAGCTCCTCGCGGGTCGCGATCGCGTCCTGGTCGGCGTCGAGTCCGCGGGCGTCGACGATCTCCTCGACCCGGTCCCGGTCGTACGCCGCGAGGATCGCCTTCCCCGCCGCGCTGGTGTGGATCGCGCCGCGCTTCCCGACGTGGGCGCCGGTCTGGACGGCGCTCTGGCCGACCTCGGTGTAGAGGTACACCCGCTGCCCGTTCTCCTCGACGATGAACTGCGCGCGCTCGCCCGTCTCGTCGGCGAGGGCGTCGACCTTCTCCTTGATCATGGGATAGGCGGTCACCCGGCGCTGGATCTGCCCGCCGACCGTCAGGAACTGGAGGCCGAGCGCGTACACGTCGCCGTCGCTGACGACGTACCCGTGCTTTTTCAGGGTCGCGAGGTGGCGGTGGACCGTGCTCGGGGCCAATCCGAGATGCTCGGATAGATCGTCGATCGTCATCCCGTCCGTCTCCCGCAGCGCGTCTACCACTCGTAACGACGTTTCAGTCGTCTTCGCGACCGATTTGAGCTCCTTTCCCATACAATCTCGATCACGCCTGAGTACTTAACTTCCCGAGTACTCGGATAATAAAGAATATTTGAGCGCTCTCAGTCGTCGAAACCGATCGAGGGTTCGCTGACCTGAGCCGCGATCTACGCTTATGAAACGGCTTGTACGGTAGTATGACGGCTAAACACGGCGAATTAGCGACGAAACGCGCTGTATCTTCGAAAAACATCGATCCGATTCTTTCGGATTTGTCGACCACTGCGGCAGTTCTCGTTACAGACCTACGACTGTAACGTCACGCCGGGACGGACGCAGACAGTCGACGCTCCGCCAGTGCCGCTCTCGGGTTTCGGTACCGCTTCCAGCTGTCGATACCGTTCCCGAGTGTCGATACCGCTTCCGGGCATCAGTCTCGTCTCGACCGTCGACCCCGGGACGGACCCCGTCGCGGCCCCCACGTTTATACCGGTCGAGCGGGACCGGTTCGCATGGACACTCTCGACGACCTCGTCGTGCCCGAGGCGACGGTGCTCGACGCGTGCGGCGCCCGACCGCTCCCGGACCTGGGGCTCATCGAGCGCAGGTGGGACACCGACCCCATCCCGAGCGAGCGCATCGAGGCCGCGGCCGCGGCGGCGGTGGCGTCGCTCGATTTCGACGGCGTACCCGACGGCGGCGAGGTCGCCGTCGGCGCCGGCAGCCGCGGGATCGCTAACCTCCCGGCGATCGTGGCCGGCGTCGTCGGTGCGGTTCGGGACGCCGGCTACGACCCCTTCGTGTTCCCGGCGATGGGGAGCCACGGCGGGGCGACCGCGGCGGGCCAGCGGGAGATGCTCGAATCCCTCGGGGTGACCCCGGACGCGATCGGCTGCGAGATCCGATCGAGCATGGAGGTCGTTCAGGTCGGCGAGACCCCGGACCGTGGCGTCCCCGTCTACGCGGACGCCCACGCCGCCGCCGCCGACGCGATCGTTCCGGTCAACCGGGTGAAGCCCCACACCGATTACGACGGCCCCGTCGAGAGCGGGCTCTCGAAGATGCTCGTCATCGGCATGGGGAAACAGCGCGGGGCGAAGACGGCCCACGAGTGGGCGGTCGACTGGAGCTTCCGGAACATGATCCCGGAGATCGCGGAGAAGCTGCTGGCCGAGCTCCCGGTCGCGGGCGGCGTCGCGATCGTCGAGGACCAGTTCGACGACACCGCCGTGATCGAGGGCGTCCCCCCGTCCGGGTTCCTCGACCGCGAGGCGGAGCTGTTGGAGCTCGCCTACGACCGCCTGCCGACGATCCCCTTCGATGACGTCGACGTGCTGATCCTCGACCGGCAGGGGAAAGACGTCAGCGGACAGGGGATGGACACGAACGTGATCGGTCGCCGCCCGTTCGCGATCAACGAGCCGGAGCCGGAGCTCCCCGACGTCAAGCGGATCTTCGTGCGGGGGCTGACCGAGACGACCCACGGCAACGCCATGGGGATGGGGTCCGCGGACTTCGTCCACCGGGACCTGGCCGCCGAGCTCGACAGCTCGACCACGCTCATCAACGCGATCACCGCGAGCACGACGCGGGGCGTCAGGCTGCCACCGGTCGTCGAGACGGACCGCGCCGGCCTCGTCGCGTCGCTGTCGACCGTCGGCGTCGTCGGCCCGGACGACGCCCGCGTGCTCCGAGCGACGGACACGATGCGGCTCGACCGGCTGTACGCCTCCCCTGCGCTCGTCGAAGCGGCCCGCGAGCGCGACGACCTGCGAGTCGTCGCGGAGCCGACACCGATCGAGTTCGACGACGGACAGTTCGCCGCGCCGACCCCGCACGAGACGGGAGGCGGCGAGTCGTAACGGCGGGCGCGCGGTGAGTCCGTAACGGCGGGCGCGCAGTGAGGCGCACCAGCGCGGCGGACCGACGCGCACCGGCGCGGCGGACCGACGCCTCGTCTGAGAGATAGACTTAAGAGCGTGAGAAAATTCATTAGCATAAATCGATGACTCAGACCTCTCAATCGGTCGTCCGCGTTGACGTCCGGAACGTGGGCGGCATCGACGAGGCGACCGTGACCCTCCCCGAGGGCGTCTCCGTGTTGGCCGGGCGGAACGCGACGAACCGGACCTCCTTCCTGCAGGCGCTGATGGCCGGGCTCGGGAGCCGGCGGAGCTCGCTGAAGGGCGACGCCGACGAGGGGTCGGTGACCCTCGAACTCGGGGACGAGACGTACACCCGAACGCTGACGCGGCGGGGCGATTCCGTCGCGTTCGGCGGCGACCCGTACCTCGACGACCCGGAGCTCGCGGACCTGTTCGCGTTCCTGCTGGAGAACAACGAGGCGCGTCGGGCCGTCGCGCGCGGCGACGACCTCCAAGAGATCATCATGCGGCCGATCGATACGGAGTCGATCGACGCCGAGATCCAAGAATGCAAGCGGGAACGGAGCGAGCTGGAAGACGAGATCGACCGGCTGGACGGGCTGGAACGCGAACTGCCCGACCTCGAGGCCGAGCGCCGGGAGAAGCGGGCGGAGCTCGACGACGCGGAGGCGGAGCTCGAGGCGGTCCGGGAGGAGTTGGCGGACCTCGACGCCGGCGTCGAGGAGAGCCGGACGCGCAAACAGGAGCTCGAGGACGCGTTCCAGCGGGTTCGCGACGCGCGCTCGGAGCTCGACGACCTCCAGTTCGACCTCGAGACGGAGCGGTCGACGCTGACGGAGCTGGAGTCGGAGCGCGACGAGCTCCGGGAGACGGTCGAGTCGACGCGGGAGCCCGACGAGAGCCCCGACGAGCTCGCGGGGCGCATCGACGAGCTGCGGCGTCGCCAGCGCGCGCTCGACGACGCGATCAACGAGCTCGGCAGCGTCATCAGCTTCAACGAGGACATGCTCGAGGGCACGGCGCCCGCCATCGACGTGGACCGGAGCGGCGGCGACGCGGTCGACGCCGCCGGCGCGTCTCAGCCCGACGACAGTCCGACCGACGCGCTGACCGGCGACGACCGGACGACGTGTTGGACCTGCGGCTCCGCGGTGGAGACCGGACAGATCGAGACGACGCTCGACCGCCTCCGGGACCTCCGGTCGGAGCGGCTCGACGAGCGCAGCGAGCTCCGCGCGGAGATCCAGGAGCTGACCGACAGGCAGTCCGCGCTCCGCGAGGCGCAGCGCGAGGCCGAGCGCGCCGAAGAGCGGCTCGACGCGGTCGAGACGGAGATCGCGTCGACCGAGTCGCGAATCGAGGAGCTGGAGGCGGCGATCGAGGCGAAGCGGACGGAGATCGAGGAGCTGGAGGCGGAGGCCGAATCGATCGACGTGGACGGCCACGAGGAGACGCTGGAGCGCCACCGCGAAGCCAACGAGATCGAGCTCCGGGTCGAGCGGCTCGAATCGGAGATCGAGGAACTCGACGCGGAGATCGACGAGCGGGAGGCCGCGATCGAACGGCGCGAGGAGTTGGAGGCGGAGCGCGAAGCGGTCGCGGAGCGGCTGACGGAGCTGCGCACCCGAGTCGATCGGTTGGAGGAGGGGGCCGTCGAGGAGTTCAACGAGCACATGGCGACGGTCCTCGACATTCTCGGGTACGAGAACCTCGACCGGATCTGGATCGAGCGCCGCGAGACCGACGTGCGCGAGGGGCGCCGGACCGTCACCCGAACGCGGTTCGATCTGCACATCGTCCGCTCGTCGCCCGACGGGGCGGCGTACGAGGACACCGTCGACCACCTCTCGGAGAGCGAGCGCGAGGTGACCGGACTGGTGTTCGCGCTGGCGGGATACCTGGTCCACGACGTCCACGAGACGGTGCCGTTCATCGTCCTCGACTCGCTGGAGGCGATCGACTCGGACCGCATCGCGCGCGTGGTCGACTACTTCCGCGACCACGCCGACTTCCTCGTCGCCGCCCTGCTGCCCGAGGACGCCGCCGCGCTCTCCGAGGAGTACACGTACGTCGAGCAGATCGACTGACCGAGCGACCGGCGCCGCGCGACTCGAAAGGGCGGCGTTCCACCGATACGCTTGTAACCTCGTCCCTCCATCGATCGGTATGACCGGCGAGGACGGACCGAACACGAAGGTCGGACGCGTGATCGAGACGTACGACCTCGACGAGCTCGGAGCGAGGCTCGAGGCCGCGTGGACGGGGGAAACGGGCGAACGCACGAGCCTGCGGGACCTCGCCGACGAGTTCAACGAGGCGGTGTTGGCGGCGGCGGTCCGCGAGACCGCCGGCTCGTCGCTCGACGTCGAGGCGTCGAGCACGTACGAGGCGCTGCGGAACGGGACCGGATCGGAGGCGACCCGGGCGCGACGACGCCTCGAACGCGAGGGGGTGGACGTCGACGAGCTGACCGCGGACTTCGTCACGCATCAGGCGGTCCACACGTACCTCACCGAGGACCGCGGGGCGAGCCTCCCGACCGACGAGACGGACCGCGCCGAGCGCAAGATCGAGACGATCGAGAAGCTGCAGGGCCGCCTCTCCGCGGTCACCGAGTCGGCGATCTCGTCACTCGCGAGCGCCGACGAGCTCGACCGTGACGACTACGACGTCCTCGTCGACGTGCGGGGCGTCTGTCCGCACTGCGGGGCGGACGCGTCGGTCGTCGACCTGATCCGGCGAGGCGGCTGCGGCTGCACGAGCGAGGACGAGTCGCCGAGCGACGACTGACCCGGACGCGGGCAGAACGCGGTTTCTCGAACATGTATAACTCTACTGTGATACCTGTATAAATTATACGTAGCGCGATCTCGGAGCCGCAGTCGACGAATCGTAACGATCTACTAATTACGCGGGATAGAATATTCATATAAATATAACGTTCGTTTTATTGCCACGGTGCGAATTCTGAGCGTGATTCCGGCCGACAGAGACGGATCTGTCGCAGTAACGCGTCGGACGGATGCCGCGGATCGAGGCCGTAGAGACGCGATCTCTGCAGGCGTGCACCCGCCGTAGACGTGCGAGTATATTTCAGAGAAGGAGTACATTTGGATATATTTATATACTTATGAATATTCTCCGGGCTGGGGCGGAGCAGGGCGGGGTCCGCGTGCCGAGGTGCTCGTCGGTCCGGCGGGAGAACCGCTTATTGTCCGCCGGCTTCACGGCCCCGTATGGACGAGGCGGCGGTGTTCGACCGGGTGGTGACCGCGCTCGACGAGCGGAACTACGAACCGCTGGTGCACGTGCCGGAGGCCCACAGCGAGACGTACGCGGACGTGCTCGACCGGTGTCGCCGCCACGAGATAACGATCCGGGGGCGGTACCCGGACGTGCTCGGCTTCACCGACGCGGACCGCGTGTTCGCGATCGAAGTGAAGGGATCGCGGAACCTCCTCCGCGGTATCGGGCAGGCGATGACCTACCAGCAGGGCGCGCACGTCTCGTACCTCGCGGGCGACGGCGAGGCCGTCGCGCCCCACGAGACCCTGCTCCGGTCGAAGGGCGTCGGCGTCATCGGCGTCGACGGTGACGGAGCGACCTCGTGGAGCGATCCGCCGAGCGCCGAATCGACCGAGGAGGTCGCGGACATCGAAGGGCAGTTGTCGGTGCGGCTCCGCAGGAACGAGTTCGGCGGCGATATCACGACGCTGAGCCTCGCGCAGCCGCTGAACTACCTCGCGCCGGTCGTCGCGGTCGACCGGTACGGGCCGCTCGCACGCGACGGGCTCGTCGACATCATCGCCGACGAGTACGGGTTCGGCGCCGGCGACGAGGCCGTCGCGAGCGCGCGGACGCTCGGCCTCCTCGCGCTCGGGTCGCCCCACGAGCTGACCTCGCAGGGGGAGTTGGCCGCGACGGTGCTCCGCGGCTACGGAGTCGAGGACCTCGACGACCTCCGCCTGACGAAAGCGGACGTCTCGCGGCGCACGGTCGCGGCGGTCCACCCGCCGCTCGCGGTGCTCCTCCGGAACTCGTTTTCCAGGCACCCGGAGTTCGGCCTGCTGCTCGACGCGCTCCGCAAGGAGGGGCCGCGCGTTCACTTCCTCGATCTCGTCAAGCGGCTGGTCCGCGAGTACCCGAACGTCTTCCTGAGCGCCTTCTGCACGACGCGTGGGGCCACGCGGGCGCGGAAGCTGATCGAGCGGGGGCGGACAGCTCGCCTCTATCGGGACCGTGCGGTGTGGACGGACGTGGTCCGCAACAACGTCCTCTTCAACTTCGTCCAGCAGCTGAAACACGTCGGCGTGCTCGCGCCGGAGACGCGGAGCCACAGCGGGGCGATCGACGAGTACGACCCGGACGAGAAGCCGTGGATCGTCGCCGATCTCGGATAGGTGGCCGAGACCGCGGCCGAGAGCGACGTCATCCCTCGCGAAAGACGCCGAGACGCCGCCTGTTCCTTTTTAAATTACCTATATTTCTTATGAATAAATATGGCGAGACGGCGGCCGCCAGAAGTAACTAATATCATTAACCATGTAGGTTAGCGTGGGATGGTATCACCAGACAGGATGCGCGAGCTGTACGCAGACATGGTAACGGCCCGGCACTACGAGGAACGCCTCCAAGAGGAGTATCTGGAGGGGAAGCAACCGGCGTTCGACATCTCCGCGGGACCGATTCCCGGTGAGCTCCACCTGGCGGCGGGCCAGGAGGCGGCCGCCGCGGGCGTCTGTCATCACCTCCGTCAGGAGGACACCGTGACGGCGCCGCATCGGCCCCACCACGTCGCCATCGCGAAGGGCGTCGACCTGAAGCGGATGACCGCCGAGATCTTCGGGCGGGAGACCGGTCTCGGAAAGGGGAAGGGCGGCCACATGCACCTGTTCGACCCCGACGTGAACTTCGCGTGTAGCGGGATCATCGCCGAGGGGTGTCCGCCGGCGGCCGGGGCGGCGTTGGCGGCGAAAAAGCGGAACGAGGACGCCGTCGCGGTCGCGTTCCTCGGCGAGGGGGCGATCGACCAGGGGGCGTTCCTCGAGTCGCTGAACTTCGCGAGCGTCCACGACCTGCCGGTCGTGTTCGTCGTCGAGGACAACGACTGGGCGATCAGCATGCCCAAGGAGCGCGTCACCGACGTGGAGGACGGGTCGGACAGGGCCGCCGGGTTCGACATGCCCGGCGTCCGCGTCGATCGGGACGACGCCCTCGCCGTCTACGAGGCGGCCGGCGAGGCGATCGGGCGGGCGCGAGACCGGAACGGGCCCACGCTCCTGGAGGTGCAGGTCCACCGCCGGATGGGTCACTTCATGGGCGACCCGCAGACGTACCGCTCCGACGAGGACGAGAACGCGGCGCTCGCCCGCGACTCGATCGACAGGCTCGAGTCCGAGCTCCGCGACCACGGCGTCGACGACGCCGAACTCGGGGCGATCCGCGACGACGCGGAGTCGCGGGTCGAGGAGGCGATCGCGTGGGCGAAAGAACAGCCGCAGCCCGACCCCGAGGACGCCTACGACGACGTCTTCGTGAACCCGCCCTCGGGCGTGACGACGGAGGAGCCGGAGTTCGACCTCGCGGAGGTGAGCGGCGATGAGTGAGACGGAGGGCGTCGTCGACCGCGAGCTGACGATGAGCCGGGCGATGGTCGAGTCGATCGCCCACGAGATGCGCGAGAACGAGGAGGTCTTCTACATGGGCGAGGACGTCGCCGACTACGGCGGCATCTTCGACAGCACCCAGGGGTTGCTCGACGAGTTCGGTCGCGACCGGATCATGGACGTGCCGATCAGCGAGACCGCGTACCTCGGAGCGGCGGTCGGCGCCGCGCAGGAGGGAATGCGCCCCATCGCGGAGCTGATGTTCGCGGACTTCTTCGGCGTCGCGATGGACCAGATCTACAATCAGCTCGCGAAGAACACCTACATGAGCGGCGGCAACGTGAACGTGCCGCTCGTGCTCACGGCCGCGGTGGGCGGGACGTACAACGACGCCGCCCAGCACTCACAGACGCTCTACGGGACGTTCGCGCACATTCCCGGGCTGAAGCTCGTCGTGCCGTCGACCGCCTACGACGCGAAGGGGCTGATGCACAACGCGATCCGCGACGACGACCCGGTGATGTACCTGTTCCACAAGCGGCTGATGGGGATCGGCTGGATGCCGGCGCCCGACGGCCCGAAGACCCCGGTCCCGGAGACCGACTACACGATTCCGTTCGGGTCGGCAGACGTCAAGCGCGAGGGCGCCGACGTCACGGTGGTCACGCTCGGGCTCCACGTCCACCGCGCCCTCGACGCGGCGAAGTCGCTCGCGGCGGAGGGGATCGACGTCGAGGTAATCGACCTCCGCACGCTGGTCCCGCTCGACACCGACACGGTCCTCGAATCGGTCCGGAAGACCGGGCGGCTCGTCGTCGTCGACGAGGACTACCGGTCCTTCGGCGTCACCGGAGAGATCGTCGCGAGCGTCGCCGACCGCGACCTCGGCGCGCTCGAGGCCGTCGAGCGGGTCGCCGTCCCCGACGTGCCGATCCCGTACGCCCGGCCGATGGAGAACGAGGTGATCCCGGACGCCGACGACATCGAAGCGCGCGTCCGGGCGGTCGCGTCCGAACAATGAGCGGCCGACGGGGCGCGACCGACGGCGGCTCGGGGATGCGGGTCGCGATCCGCGCGACCGGCGACTGGGAGGACGACGTCGACGAGACCGAGGGGATCCTCGTCGACTGGTTCGCCCGCGAAGGCCGGTCGGTCGAGGCGGGCGACACGCTCTGCGAGATTCAAGTCGAGAAGGTGAGCGTCGACGTGCGAGCGTCCGTGGCGGGGACGCTCGACGAGATCGTCGTCGGCGAGGACGACGCGTTCGAGATCGGCGACACGCTCGGGTGGCTCCGCACCGAGTGACGCCGCTCGCCCTCCTCCGCCATCCGCGGTTGCCCCCGAGTCGCTCCGCGACGGCGGCCGATCGACGCGACGGCCGTCGCGAGCGCCGTCAGCGGGCGCCGAGCAGCGAGGCGAGCCGCTCCGGGAGCGCCGCCCTGCTCGCCCGCTCGGTCGACACCGACGCGTCGCCGGCACCGAGCTCCTTGAATCCCGTCCCGGTCGGGACGAGGACGACGGCGTCGTCGACGGCGATCTCGCCGCGCTCCGACAGTCGGGTCGCGCCGGCGAGCGACGCCGCCGACGCCGGCTCGACGCAGAAGCCGCCGTCGACGGCGAACCGCCGCTTCGCCGCCCGGAGCTCGTCGTCGGTGACCGAGACGACGGCGCCGCCGGTGTCGCGGACCGCCGCGAGCGCGCGCCCGCCGCTCGGCGGGTCCGGGTTCCCGATCGAGTGGGCGATCGTCTCGCCGGTCTCGTCGGGCCCGAGTGGCGTCGGATCGGTCTCGCCGGCGTCGAACGCCCGCGTGATCGGGTCCGACGCGGCGGTCTGGACGAGGTGCAGCCGCGGCGGGTCGTCGAGCAGGCCGGCGGCCTCGAGGTCGCGGATCCCGCGCCAGATCCCCGAGGCGAACCCGCCGGAGCTCGTCGGCAGCACGATCGCGTCGGGGGCGTCGGGCACGTCGGGCGCGTCGAGCGCGAACGCCTCGCAGATCTCGAAGAGGGCGGTCTTGTAGCCGCTGATCCGGGCCGGGTCGTCGCTGACGAGGAACCGGACCGGGAGCGTCGCGGACAGCTCGAGCGCGTCGCCGTACAGCGCCCCGTAGTCGCCGTCGACCCGCACGATCGTCGGCTCGTACTGACCGATGAGCTCCAGTCGGACCGACGAGATGTCGTCGGGAACGAGCACGGCGCACTCCCGACCGAGGCTCGCGGCGTGCGCGGCGGTGCTCATCGCCATGTTCCCGTACGAGACGGTGCCGACGGCGCCGTCGCCCGCCGCGGTCGCGCGCGGGACGGCGACGGCGCTGCCCCGGTCCTTGTAGGCTCCGGTCGGGTGTTCGCCCTCGTCTTTGACGTACACGCGACAGCCCGCGGCGGCGTCGAGCCCCTCGCTCCTGACCAGCGGGGTACCGCCCGCGGCGCGAGCGAGCCCGGCGGGGCGGTCGATCGGCAGGAGCGGATCGTAGCGCCATACGCCGTCGCGCTCCCGACGGTCCGCCCAGGCGAATTCCGTCGCGTCGGTCTCGAACCAGAGCGGCTCCCCGCACTCACAGCGGACGCGGGTCGCGCCCTCGTACCGTTCCCCACACCGGTAACACCGCAACGCGGGAGACATAACGCGTGCTGTGGCGCGCGGCGACGTATACCCACCGACCGCGCGGTCGCTCCCGAAGACCCAGCGTATCAGTTGTCGTCCGAATCGTTTCGTTCCGGTACGGCGTCTCGATCAGACAGGGAGGTCTAAACGTAGGGGTTCAGTTGACGTCGACGATCTCGACGTCGAACGTCAGCGTCTCGCCGGCGAGTGCGGGGTTGAAATCCACCCGGACGACCTCCTCGTCGACGTGGACGACCTCGCCTTGTCTGCCGTTCTGGGCCTCGAGATAGGCGCCCTCTTCGGGCGTCTGGCCGCCGAGCATCTCGCGGAGCTCCTCGGTTGCGAACTCTTGGACCTGGTCGTCGCTGGGCTCGCCGTAGGCCTTCTCCGGCGGGATCGTCAGCGTGTCCGTCTCCCCGGCCTCGAGGCCGATGAGCCCCTCCTCCATCCCCTCGATGACCTGTTCGTCGCCGATTTCGACCGTCAGCGGCGCGTACTCTCGGTCCGGTTGGGCCTCGGCGAGGCCCGCCTCCTCGGCGACGGATTGCCGAGAAGTGTCGAACACCGTGTCGTCGTCCAGTCGTCCCGTGTACTCGAGCGTCACAGAATCGCCGGTATCTATCGTCATACGTATATAACGAGTGCCACACGGAAAGTCTATTCCATCGAGGGTGCGGTCAGTTCGACCGCGCCGCGAACACGCTCGCGACGAGGGACGCGTAGCCGACCGCCCCGAGGAGGGTGAGCCACCGCCCGAGAGCGGTCGCTCCGGCCGAAAGCGACGTCGCCACGGGGCCGAACGCGGTGGCCGCAGCGACGCCGAGGACCTCGATCGCGAGTCCGCAGGCGAGCGCGGCGATCGCGACGCTCGCCGACCGGTTCGACGACCCGGGAAACGCGCCCAGTCGGGGGGGATAGAACTGGAACGAGGTGCCGACGATCATCAGGCCGAGAAAGCCGAGCAGGTTGACCCTGAGGTGCGTCTCGATCAACGCCGGAGCGGCGCCGCCGACCGCGAAGAGCCCGCCGAACAGGACGCCGACGACGCCGAACGTCGCGCTCGGGACGAGGGCGTACAGCCCGATCCGCCGCGTATCCGACTGGAGCCACATTCGGAAGACGACGAGCGCGAAGCCGCCGACTCCGAACACCATCAGGGCGGCTCCGACCGGGAGCAGTCGCCGGTCGGCGAATCCCCCGGCGATGAACGCGGGGGCGGTCGCGGCCGCGGGCAGAACGAGCGCGGCCGACAGTCGCGTCGGGTGGGCGCCGAGGAACCGCGGCAGCAGTCGGAATCCGAGCGTGACCACGAGCAGCGCCGCGGAGCCGGCGGCCAAGAGGTGCGTCGCGGCGGCCTGTACGCCTATCAGCGGCGGGAACGCGCCGATCCGCAGGGCGGCGGTCTCGTAGGTGCCGGCGAGGAGATACAGGAGCACGACCGGCACGAAGCGGTTCGCGAACCGGTCGAGCGACCGGCGATCGGCGTTGTGGTCCCCGGTTCCGGTCGTCCCGCGGCGGAGCGGGCCGCCGATCGTCACCGCGATCGATCCGACGAACACGGCGACGCCGATCGCCCAGAGTCCACCGCCGAGAGCACCGAGATCGACGCGGAAACCGCGAGCGAGAAGCGGGTCGATCGCGAGACACGCCGCTCCCGCAGCGACGAAGGGGAACTGGACCGCCGGCGCGCGCTCGGAGACGAGATCGGCGTCGAAGTACGCCGGGACGAGGGCGTAGGCTTTGCCGAACACGACGTGGAACACGAACCCGTACACGGCCAGCGCGACCGTCGTGCGTCGCGGGAGACCGGCGACGGTGGCCACCTGCCAACAACAGAGCGCGATGGCTCCGGTGAGGACGTATCGGCGAGACCAGCGTGAGATTTCGGCGGCCATGTTTCCTTCGTAGCGATCGCGTGTCAATCGTAATAACGATCGTGTGTCGGGTGATCCGCCTGTCCGAGCGCGTCGGGGACCGCCGAGATCGACGATACGGATTTACCGTCCGGGCGTCTACGCCGAGCGATGGCACAACGATCTCTCCTCGTTCGGGCGCTGTGGTTCGTGTTCGTCGGCTGGTGGGTGACACCGATCGTCGTCAACACCGCGTGGCTGCTCAACGTCACGGTCGTCCTGCTCCCGCTCGGTATCAAGCTGATCAACCTCGTGCCGACGGCCCTCACGCTCGCGGAGCCGCGGTCGCTCTCGGAGCCCGAGTCGGCGCGCGGGCAACGATCGCTCGCCGTCCGAGCGATCTACTTCGTCCTCGTCGGCTGGTGGCTGAGCCTGCTGTGGGCGAACGCGGCGTCGTTCCTCGCGATCACGGTCGTCGGGCTCCCGGTCGCGATCTGGATGCTCAACCGGCTGCCGTACGTCACGTCGCTGTACCGGTTTCACGGGTGACCCCGGCGGTCGCTGTCCGATCAGCGATCGCCGAGGCGGACCCGCGAGTCGCCTCAGGGGGTCGGCGGGCGGTATGCTCGGCGCGAGGCACTCCCGACGCTCACGGCGAGGCGGACGTCCCCGTCCCGTCGAACAGCGCCTCGAAGAGTTTCTTCTCCGCTGCCCGGAGGTGCTGGGTGAACGTCGTCTGTGAGATGTCCATCATCGACGCGACCTCCTCGCCGCTGTGTTCGCGGGGCCAATCGAAGAACCCCGAGAAGTACGCGGTACGCGCCGCCTCTCGTTGGCGCTCCGTCAACACGGCCGTCAGCTGTTTCCGGAAGGCGGCTTCGGTCTGGACGTCCCGCTCGCGCTCCCGCTGCGCGACCAGCGTCAATCCGTCGTAGGTCGTCCGAAGCGCGTTGACGACGCTTCGGATGTCGTTCGAGCTGGCGACCCGCGCGACCAGCCGTCCGGTGGTTCCGGTGAGCGAGAACGACTCGATGCTGGCCCCGTACCGCGCTAACGTCGTGACGACCGACGGTCCGCCGACCGAGAGCCGGTACAGCGCGCGGTCGTCGTACGTGTAGACGTGCTGGACGGTCTCGATGCACTCGGCGTCGGCCCCGTACTCGGCGACGACGTCCGGATCGGGCTCGTCGACGGTAACGTACTGGATCTGATTCTCGTCGCCGTCGTCGACGACGTGCTCGACCGTGACGGTACAGTCGAGCCGCGCCGCCATCGTTGCCAGCGGCTCGTCGACTCCCGTCAGCCGGAACTCCAGCTCGGTGACGCTGTCGGAGATGAGCGTCTGCTTGCTCTCGACGGCGCTGATGGCGTCCGCGATCGTTCGACCGAGTTCGAGGAACACGTCCCGGTCGATCAGGTCGAACGCCTCCGGGTTGCGGGTGACGACGCCGAGGACGCCGTACTCCGCGTCGCGGTAGGCGAGCGGAACGACGACGCATCGCTTGTTGTCCCCTGACTCCGACCCGTCGTCCTCGACGTCGGTAAACACGGGATCCCCGCCCTCCAGTGCCCGTTCGACCGGAGTCGGATCGGCGCTACACATGGCTTCGATGTGGCTCTCGAGCGGTCCGCGGTCGCTGCCGGCCCACGACTGCGGGCTCACCGTGCCGTCGACGAGTCCGCGACTCCCGATCCAAGCCGCATCGAAGAGGTCCGACGAGGCGAACTGCTCGCAGACGGCGGCCTCGATCTCGTCGCGCGTCGACGCGGCGACGAGTTCGCGGTTGATATCGCGGAGCACTTCGTTCGTGTTGTTCAGGACCGTCAGGCGCTCGTTCTGGTCCTCGATGCGGAGTTCGCGCTCCTTTCGTTCGGTGACGTCGCGCTCGATCGCGACGAAGCGGTCCACGTCTTCGTCCTCGGTGATCGGGGCGATCGTCGCGTCTATCCACAGCAGCTCCCCCGACTTCCGACGGTTCGTGAGTTCGCCTTCCCAGACCGACCCAGACGTGATCTGCCCCCAGAGATCCGCGTAGAAGTCGTCGCCGTGTTTCCCGGACTGCCAGAGCCGGGGGTTCTCCCCGATCACCTCGTCCCGCTCGTACCCGGTGACCGACTCGACGGCCCGGTTCGCGTACTCGATAGTCCCGTCGGAGTCGGTGAGAAAGATCGCGTGTCCGGCGTGTTCGATCGCCTTCCGAAAGCTCCTGAGGCGCTCGTTTGCCGTCCGAAGTTCCGTCTTGAGGGCGTCTTCCTCGGTGACGTACTCCGAGAGGTAGTACACCGTCAGCAGGGTGAGCGCGCTCACGACGAGGCCGGGAAGCTCTTCGAGCCCGGTGCTCGCCGTCTGTGCGGTGAGCAGTTGCCGGAGCGTCATAAAGGAGAACAGCAGCGTCAGGAAGCCGAACCGGCGGTCGCGGGTGCGAGCGAGCAGCAGGACGGAGTACCCGACGCCCAGCAGCCGCAGTCCGATCGAGAGGGCGATAATCCAGTTCATGCGGTTCGCGGGGTCTTCCGACAGCGGAAAGACCCTCGGCCGGGGAGCGTTCGTCCACTTCGACTCGACCAACTCATACGCGGGTGTAACCGGTCTCTTCGAATAATCCCTGTGGTCGGGTCGTCGCCCGGGACGCGGGCCGACGTGGCCCCGATCGACCCCGATCCAAACAGTATTGGTACCCGCGATATGGGGTGTCTCTCCGGTTTCGGGGCGACTCAGAGTATATTGGTATCACCCTCTCCACGGGGGACCGCGTACGAATACGTGTATGACCTCCAGGACTAACCGGCCGACGCGGGGGAAACCCCTCGTCGACGGGACGAACGGTGGCGGGTGGTCGCGATGAGCGCCGCGGACGACGACGCGCTCCCGGGGATCCCGAACGTCGGGAAGGCCGACCTCGACGCGATGGTGGAGAACGAGCGACCCGATCCGCGGGAGGAGCTCGCGGACGTCGAGGCGGACACGGACCTCGGCGTCGCGATGGCCGACGACGCACAGCGCGTCGCACGCGGTGAACTCTCCGGCGACGAGTACTGGGAGAAGTACGACGAGGCCGCGGCCGCCGAGTTCGGCGAGGCGTATCGGGAGACGCCGAACCCGGCGGTCGACGCCGGCGACCAGACCGTCTCGACCGAGACGGCCGAGTCGCTGAGCTGCGCCGTCGGCTCGATGGACACGGTCTCGACGGAGTCGGCGCAGGTCGAGGGCGACGAGCCGGAGGGCGGGATCGGCGCGGGCGACCAGAAGTGGGGGATGGTGATCGACCTCCAGAAGTGCGTCGGCTGCGACTCGTGTACGGTCGCCTGCAAGTCCGAGAACCGGACGCCGCCGGGCGTCTCGTACAACGTCGTGATGGAGGAGGAACACGGCGAGTTCCCGAACGTCACGCGGACGAACGTGCCCCGGCCGTGCATGCAGTGCGACAACCCGCCCTGCGTGCAGGTGTGTCCGGTCTCGGCGACGTACAAGATGGACGACGGCGTGGTCAACATCGACTACGACCGCTGTATCGGCTGCCGGTACTGCAACATCGCCTGTCCGTACGGCGCGCGGTACTTCGACTTCGGCGAGAACTACGACGACGAGGTCGACGGGGCCGGCGAACTGACCAGCCCCGAGTACGGCGTCGATCGGGGGTCGCGCGAGGAGGGGAAGTCGCCGATCGGCAACATCCGCAAGTGCAGCTTCTGTACGCACCGGCTGGAGCGGGGCGAAGAGCCCGCGTGCGTCGAGACCTGCGTCGGCGACGCCCGGAACATGGGCGACCTCGAGAACCCCGACAGCGACGTCGCGAAGATGGCCGACTCGTCGCGCGCGTTCCAACTAAAAGAGGACGAGGGGACCGACCCCAACGTCTACTACCTCAAATAAGCCAATGGCGACACAGAGTTCACGCTTCGAGTTCGACCCGGGCTTCGAAGACGACCGGCTGCGCGTCGCCTGGTACGCGGTCGTCGGCGTCCTCGTCGCCGTCGGCGCGTACGCGACGTACCTCCGGATCACGGGGGGGATGGCGACCACCAACCTCACGAGCGTCGTCCCGTGGGGCGCGTGGGTCGCCTTCTACATCTACTTCGTCGGCCTCTCCGCCGGCGCGTTCCTCGTGAGCACGATGGCCAACGTCTTCGAGGTCGAGGGGATGCACCGGATCGACCGCGACGCGCTGTTCGCGGCCGTCATCAGCATGGCGGTGGCGCTGCTGTTCGTCTGGATCGACCTCGGACGGATGGACCGGATGTACTTCCCGTTCATCTGGCGCCAGCTGACCTCCGCGCTCTCGTGGGAAGTGCACGCCTACGTGGCCTACATCGGGATTCTGGTCACGGAGCTGTACTTCTCGATGCGGATCGACCTCGCGCGGGTCGCCGAGCGCACGTCGGGGCTCAAAAAGCGGTTCTACGCGGCGCTCGCGCTCGGCCGGCTGGACACGAGCGAGGGGTCCGAGGCGTTCGACCAGCGCTGGCTCAAGCGGGCCGGCATCGTCGGGATCCCGCTGGCGATCTTCATGGTCCACGGCGGGACCGGCGTGCTGTTCGCCGTCTCGAAGGCCCGTCCGTACTGGAACAGCGGGCTGTTCCCGGTGATCTTCGTCATCTCGGCGCTGCTCAGCGGGACTGCACTCGTGATGGTGATCTACGTGCTCCGGACCCGGCTGTTCGACGGCGACTCGGTCGACCCGGACCTGCTCGACCGGCTCGCACAGCTGCTGATCGGCTTCATTATCATCGACGCCGCTCTGACCGCCATCGAGACGTTCATCGCGATCGCCAGCGTCCACCCCCACGAGATCGAGACCTGGAACGTCATCATGTACGGTCCGATGTCGTGGTCGTTCTGGTGGTTCATGATCGGCTTCAGCTGGGTGTTCCCGATGGTCCTGCTGAGCAATCGGTCGTGGCGGCGCACGCCGGCGGTGATGGTGCTCGCCGGATTGAGCGTCGTCGTCGGGATCGTCGCGGTGCGGTTCAACATCGTCGTCCCGGCGCAGGTCATGCCGGTGATGGAGGGGCTTCCCCACGGGTCGTACTTCCCGACAGTAGTCGAGTGGGGGACGAGCGTCGGCATGATAGGCGTCGGACTGCTGCTGTACACGGTCGGCGCGGAGACGCTGCCGTTGACGCCGCTTACCGGAGGTGACCACGAATGAGTACCGACGATTCGGGCGATGACGGCGCGAGGGTCTCGCGCCGCGACTTCGTCAAGGCGGCCGGGAGTATCGGAGTCATCGCGGCGGCGAGCAACGCCGCGGTCGACGTGGACGTCGACGACCTGTGGACGGACGACGAACACCACTACGTCGGAGACGAGTACGGCGAGTACGGCGCGAGCGACGTGATACACACCACCTGCGGGCAGTGTAACACGTTCTGTCCGATCAAGGTCCAGCTCGCGGACGGGAGCGGGACCGGCGAGTACAGCTCGCTCGTCCGGAAGCTCGCCGGGAACCCGTACTCGTTCCTCAACACGCAGCCGTTCTCGCAGGTGCCCTACGAGAGCGACCCGGAGGACGTGGCGATGGGCGACGTCGAGGGGAGCGGCGACGTCGACACCGACCGCTGGTCGCTCTCGGGCGGCCGGATCTGTTTAAAAGGGCAGGCGGGCATTCAGACGGCGTTCGACAGCTACCGCGTCCGCCAGCCGATGAAACGGGTCGGCCCGCGCGGGTCGGGCGAGTGGAAGACCGTCTCGTGGGACCGGGCCATTCGTGACATCGTCGAGGGCGACGACGACCTCGGCCACCCCGGACTCGAAGACATCTGGGGGTACGCCCCGCAGGAGACGGTGATGAGCGACTGGGAGGCCGTCCAGAACGGCGAGCTGTCCAAGTCGGCGTTCGACGAGAAGTACGCGGACGACCTCATCGACACCGACCACCCCGACCTGGGACCGAAGTCCAACCAGATCGTCGACGTCGGCGGATTCCGGCGAAACTTCATCCGCAACCGGCTCTGGCATCAGGGGTTGGGGTCGATAAACAGCGTCCACCACGCCGGGACCTGCGGCGTCTCGAGCGTGATGGGCAACGTCCGCTCGCACGCCGCCAAGAAGAAGCGGCAGTACCCCGACATCGAGAACTGCGAGTACCTCATCGCGTGGGGGACCAACCCCATGGTCGCCAACAAGGGCCCGACGTGGCTCGCGCCGAAGCTGACGAACGCCATCGAGGACGGGATGCGGATGGACGTGGTCGACCCGCGGCTCTCGAAGACGGCCGAAAAGGCCGACACGTGGGTCCCCGTCGAACCCGGCGCGGACGGGGCGCTCGCGCTCGGGATGGCGCGGTGGATCATCGAGAACGACCGCCACGACCTGACGTACCTCCAGAATCCCTCGCGGTCGGCCGCGAGCGACGACGACGAGCCGACGTGGAGCGACGCGACGCACCTCGTCCTCGTCGACGAGTCGGCGGGGCCGAAGGCGCGCGCCGCCGACCTCGGGCTCGTTCCGGAGGGCGCCGAGACCGCCGGCGACTTCGTCGCCGTCGACGCCGCCACTGGCGAGCCGCGCCCCGCGAGCGAGGTCGACACGGCCGTTCTCGACGTCGACGTGACAATCGACGGGACGGCGGTCCGGAGCGTCTGGAACCAGTACCGCGAGCGTGTCTTCGAGCACACCGTCGAGGAGTACGCCGAGATGGCCGGCGTGCCGGCCGAGCAGATCGCGGAGATCGCCGACGAGTTCACCAGCCACGGCAAGCGCGCGGCGATCATGGCCTACCGCGGTCCGGCGAAGCACACGAACGGCTTCTACAACACGCGGGCGATCGCCACCCTCCAGCACCTCATCGGGAACTACGACTGGAAGGGCGGCCAGATCACGCCGTACGCCGGTTACGACACGATGTCCGGCCGGTACGAACTCGGTTCGGTACCCGACGGCCACTCGCCGTGGGGGATCCCCCTGCTCCGCGGCGGCGTCAACTACGAGGACACCTCGCTGTTCGACCGCGACGACGGCTACCCGGCAAAGCGGCCGTGGTTCCCCGTCGCACCGCCGCAGGCGACCCAGGAGCTCTACGGGAGCGCCGCGGACGAGTACCCGTACGGCGTCGAGGCGCTGTTCATCCGCCCGTACTCGAACAACCACGTCATGGCGGTCGCCGGCGGCGACGAGATCCCGGCGATCCTCAAGGACACGGAGACGATTCCGCTGATCGTCGCCTCGGACACGGTCATCGGCGACACGAGCCAGTACGCGGACTACATCCTGCCCGAGCCGACGTACCTCGAACGGTGGGAGAACTTCGGGACGTACCCGAACAAGCGGCTGGCCGACGAGAAGATCAGCCAGCCGGCCGTCTCCGTCGTCCCCGACGCGCGCCCGTTCGAGGACGTGCTCATCGAGCTGTGGTCGGAGATGGACCTGCCGGGCGTCGGCGAGGAGGCCATCCCGGACGCGGACGGCGACCTGTGGCCGCTCGAGCAGGCCGAGGACTTCTACCTGAAGCTCGCGGCCAACATCGCGCACGGTCGCGATCCGGTCGCGGACGCGAGCGAGGACGAGCTCCGGGTGTTCCGCGAGAGCCACGAGAACGGGCTCGGCGATCAGTTCGACCTCGACCGCTGGAAGGCGGCGGTCACCGACGAGGAGTGGCCGAAGGTCGTCACGGTGTTGAACCGGGGCGGCCGCTTCGAGGAGCCGACCGAGGGCTACGAGGAGGCGTTCGCCGAGCACGGTCACGGGTACGACTACGCCGAGCGCGAGGACGACTCGAACGCCTACGACGGCGAGCACATGCGGTACAAGCTCGAATCGCGCGTCGACTTCTACAGCGAGGTCGTCCCGAAGGGGAAACACTCCTTCACCGGCGAGCGGTTCGACCCGCTTCCGCGGGTCGACGACGTCGAGCACTACGACGGAACCGTTCAGGCCGCGGTGAGCGGCGACGACGACCGGGAGCGCCCCCTCCGGCTGATCAACTGGAAACCCCGGACGCAGGGGATGCACCGCACCCAGAACAGCCCGTGGCTCCGCGAGACGCGCCCGGAGAACCCCGTGTGGATCAACCCGCGGGACGCCGACGAGCGCGGCATCGAGAACGGCGACGACATCGTCCTCGACGCGGGACGCGAGACCGTCGACGCCGTCGCCATGGTCACGAGCGGGATCCGCCCCGGCGTCGTCGGCGCGATGTGGGGGTGGGGCCGGACCGGCGGCGGCGCGACGGCCGAGACGGTCGACGGCGAAACGCGCCCGGCGGTCGAGGCCGACGGCCACAGCGACTACCAGTTCGACGAGCCGATGACCGAGGAGGCCGGGTACGCGAAGGGCCGGGACGCCGGCTTCGCGATCAACCACGTCCAGCCGTTAGACGAGGTGCTCGGCGACACCGGGCTCTCGGACCTGGTCGGCGGGAGCAACGCGCAGTACGACGCCTTCGTCGACGTGGAGCGGCGGTGATTCGCGTGTCCGAACACACGGACACGGACGACGGCCGCGAGGAGGCCGCGATGGCCACGGCCCGCGCTCGGCTGTACGGGCTGTTGGCCGCGACCTTCGACGGCGAGACGGAGACGACCGCCGCCGCGCTCGACCGGGGGGCGTTCGCGGCCGTCGCCGACGTGTTCCCGATCGACATCGAGACGGCGGACCTGCGCGGCGACGGCTACGACGCCGACGCGTTGGGCGTCGGGTACGACAACCTGTTCGTCGTTCCCGGGACCCACTACGTTCCGCCGTTCGCGTCCGCTCACGCGACCGACCCGAGCGAGGCGTTCGAGTCGGACTCGCGGTACCACACCGCCGGCGAGGCCGGCGAACTCCTCGGCGATCCGGCGGCCGACATGGCGAAGCTGTACGCAGCCGCCGGGTTCTCGCCCGAGCGCGGGGACGAGATCCCCGACCACGTCGCCGCCTGCTTCGAGTTCATGCGCGCGCTCTGCGAGCGAGAGGCGGCTCTCCTCGAAGGCGAGGGAACCGAAGCGGACCTCCGTGCGGTCCGCGAGCTGCAGTCCCGGACGCTCTCCCGTCTGGGCTGGATCGACCGGTTCGAAGCCGCCGTCGCGAGCAGCGACACGGTCGAAGGCGTCTTCGCCGCGATCGCTCGGCTCGCCCGGACGTTCACCGCGTGGGACGCGCGAGAAGTCGTACAGACCGAGCCGCAGCCGTCCGAAACCACACCCTCGTAACCACTCAACAGATGCCACCAACAACGACAGACATCGCAGACGACGACCTCCGTGATCGCCTCCGCGCCGTCGACGACCCGGCGCTCGATACCGACATCGTTAGCGCCGGACTCGTCACGGACATCTCCGTCGACGACGGGACCGCCGCCGTCGAGCTCGCGCTCGGCGCGCCGCACGCCCCGGACGAGGCCGCCATCGCGGAGCGCGTCCGCGAGGTCGCCGACGAGGCGGGGATCGACGTCGAGCTGTCGGCGAACGTGCCGCTGTTCGATTCCGCCGAGTCGTCGGTTCTGCCGGGGGTTAAAAACGTGATCGCCGTCGCCTCCGGAAAAGGAGGCGTCGGGAAAAGCACCGTCGCCGTCAACCTCGCCGCCGGCCTCGCCGACCGCGGGGCGAACGTCGGGCTGTTCGACGCCGACGTCTACGGCCCGAACGTCCCGCAGATGCTCGGCGCCGACACCGACCCCGACGTGACGACCGTCGACGGCGAGGAGCGGATCGAGCCGCCGACCGCCCACGGGTTGAAACTGATGAGCGTCGGGCTGATGATCGAAGACGACGATCCGGTGGTCTGGCGCGGCCCGGTCGCCCAGAACACCCTCACCGACCTGTTCGCCGACGTGTCGTGGGGGTCGTTAGACTACCTCGTCGTCGACCTCCCGCCGGGAACCGGCGACGTCCAGCTGACGGTGCTTCAGCACTTACCCGTCACGGGGACCGTCGTCGTCACGACGCCGCAGTCCGTCGCGGTGGGCGACACCCGCAGGGGTATCGAGATGTTCGGTGAGTACCAGACCAACGTGTTGGGCGTCGTCGAGAACATGAGCGGCTTCGTCTGTCCGAACTGCGGAGACGCGCACGAGATATTCGGCGAGGACGGCGGCCGTGCGCTGGCCGACGCGGTCGACGTCCCGTACCTCGGGTCGCTTCCGCTGGACCCGGCGATCCGCGCGGGCGCCGACGCCGGCGAGCCGATCGTCGGCCGGGACGCCGGTGAGACCGCGGAAGCGTTCCGAGACCTGTCGGCGACGGTCGCGAACAAAGTCGGCGTGCTGCGACGCCACCACCGCCGAACCACGACCGACGAGAGCGGGTGAACGTCCGCTGAGCTCGGGTGAACGTCCGCTGCGCTCGGGTGAACGTCCGCTGCGCTCGGGTGAACGTCCGCTGCGCTCGGGTGAACGTCCGCTGCGCTCGGGTGAACGTCTGCTGCGCCCGGGTGTCCACGCCGTCTCCGAAGTTCGAGCGAGTGGGGTTGAATACTAAATAACAGGGGTTTTAGTTGTCTATCGAGTACCTGATGGCATCGACAGCCCATCGCGCGTGGTACCGAACTCCGTGATTGGCGCCTTCGACTCACCACATGAACGCCGAGACACGTAGCGTCCTCGACACGTCCGCCGTCGTCGTCGTCGGCGACACGCCGTGGATAACGTCGTACGCCGCCGCGCTCCGAGAGGAGTTCGACGCGACGGTCCACGAGGTGTCGACGGGGTCGGCGGCACAAGAGAAGCTCCGCGAGACGACCGTCGACTGCGTGGTCACGGACGACGGCCTCGCCGGAACGACGGGGGTCGACCTCGTGCGCCGCATCCGCGATACGTCCGCGTCGCTCCCGGTGATTCTGGGGACGGCCGACGGCAGCGAACGCCTCGCCAGCGAGGCGATCGAGGCCGGCGTCACCGATTACATCGCCGTCACGGATCCGTCGGACGACACCGTCACCGACGCGCTGCGGCGAACCGAGCGGGCGCTCCGGCGGGCCCAGCGCTCGGCCACGCAGCGAGAGCGTGCGCGACAGTTCGACGCCATCTTCCACGATACCAGGTCCGCGACGTGGGTGCTCGACCCCGACGGGACGCTGACACGCGTCAACCAGGCCGCCCGCGACATGGTGGACACGGACGCCGACGCCGTCGTCGGCGACCCGTTCTGGACGCTTCCCTGGTGGCCCGACGACGGCCAGACGAGGGACGACGTCCGCCGGCTCGTGGACGCGGCCGGAGACGGCGAGTTCGGGCACGCCGTCGTCATCCAGGACGCCGCGACGGGCTCCAGCGTTCTGGAGCTCTCCGTCCAGCCGGTCACCGACGGGCGCGGCGAGCTCGTCTCGATCATCGTCGACAGCGTCGAAATCACCGACCGCGTCGACCTCGAACGGGAGCTCCGACGCTCCGAGGAGCTCCACCGCGTCACGCTCAACAACATGACCGATACCGTCCTCATGACCGACGAGGGCGGTGAGTACACGTACGTCTGCCCGAACGCGCACTTCATCTTCGGGTACACCGCCGACGAGATCCGGGAGCTCGGAACGATCGAGGACCTGCTCGGCGAGGACCTCTTCGACCGCGAGCGGCTCGCTGATGAGGGAGTCTTGAAGAACATCGAGACGACGGCGACGGACAAGGCCGGCCGCGAACACACGCTGTTGGTGAACGTCCGCGAGGTCGCTATTCAGGACGGGACGCTGCTGTACAGCTGTCGGGACATCACGAAACGGAAGCAGCGCGAACGGTCCCTGGCCGCTCTCCAAGAGACCGCACGGGACTTCCTCTACGCCGAGACGCACCAGGAGATCGCCCAGCACGTCGTCGACGACACCGCGGACGTCCTTGGCCTCGACGCGAGCGCCGTCTACCTCTTCGACGCCGACGACAACCATCTCCAGCCCGTCGTCCACTCGCAGGCGATGCGGAACGCCCACGGTCCGCTGCCAGCCGTTCACGCCGACGGGAACGACCTCGTGAGCCACAGCTTCGTCGAGAACGACGCCGCCTTCTTCGCGGACGTCCACGACGCGGACCGCCTCGCGAACGTCGCGACCGACCTCCGGAGCGCGGCGTACGTCCCGCTCGGCAACCACGGCGTGTTCGTGGTCGGCTCGACGGAGGTCGGCGCGTTCGACGAGGTCACGCGAGAGCTCACCGACCTCCTCGCCGCGACCGCGGAGGCGGCGCTCGACCGCGTCGACCGCGAGTCGCAGCTCCGCGAACAGGACCGCGAGCTCCAGCGACAGAACGACCAGCTCACCGCGCTCAACCAGATCAACGAGACTATCCGCGAGATCGATCAGGCGCTCGTGCAGTCCGAGACCCGAGAGGAGATCGACCACACCGTCTGCGACCGCCTCACCGCCGACGGCCGCTTCCAGTTCGCCTGGATCGGCACGCTCGACGGGCCGAGCGAGACGGTGACGCCGCAGGCGTGGGCCGGAACCGATCAGGGGTATCTCGACACGCAATCGTTCCCCGTGGCCGCTGAGAACGTCGAGCCCGCGGGCCGGACCGCGGCGACCGGAGCGATGACGCTCGTCTCGAACGTCGCGGCCGACCTCCGCGCGGCCTCGTGGCGCAAGGACGCGATCTCGCGCGACCTGCTCTCCGCGCTGAGCGTCCCGCTGGTGTACAACGACCTCTCGTACGGCGTCCTGACGGTGTACGCGACCACGCCGGACGCCTTCGGTGAGACCATCCGGTCCGTGTTCGCGGAGCTGGGAGAGACGATCGCCGCCGCCATCAGCGCGAGCGAGCGCAAGCGGGCGCTGCTCACCACGTCGATGACCCGGGTCGAGTACGCGGTCACCGATCCGTCGTTCGTGCTGACGCAGTTGGCGGCGGCCGCCGACTGCACGCTCACCTACGAAGGCGGCGTCCAACAGACCGCCAGCGGCAACTACGTCTTCGTCACCGTCGACGACGCGCCGCTCGACGCCGTCGTCGACGCGGCGAACGGCTTCCGGGTCGTTGAGGGCGTACAGCGCATTCGCGGCGGTGACTCCGGCGGCGTGGTGCGACTCCGGTTGTCCGAGCCGTTCCTCGCGACGGAGCTCGCCGATCACGGCGCCGTCCTTCGGGGTGCGACCGCTACGCAGACGGACACGGAGCTGGTTATTGACATCTCCCAGGGCGTCGAGGTCAGGCACGTCACTCGGTTCGTCAGCGAGCGGTTTCGCGACGTCGCGCTCACGTCGAAGCAGACGCGGGAACAGGCGTCCGAACACGGGCTCTACGCGTCGGTGCTCGACCAACTGACCGACAGACAACTAGAGGTGCTGGAGACGGCGTACTACAGCGGGTTCTTCGAGTCCCCGCGGGAGGCGACCGGGGAGGCCGTGTCGGACTCGCTGGACATCTCTCCCCAGGCCTTCTATCAACATATCCGAACCGCACAGCGGAAGCTGTTCACGTCGCTGATCGACGACCACTCGCCCGTCGTTACGCAGTCCGCCGACGGCACCTGACGGAGACGAAACACTGCCGGCCGGCGGGTGGATGATTGCCTCCTCGGTACCTATGGGTTGAATTATAAACTCCTCATCGAATCGCTTTGCTTCATGCTCAACTACCGAGTATTCCCCCGTACGGCCACTCTGTGTGAGTAGAGTGCCCGGCGAGAGACCGCCGGCGTTCTCGGTTACCATGAGAGACGCCACCCAAAATTCGGCCGCGGAATCGCCCTACGAGTGTTTCGAGTGCGGAAACGTCGTGCTCTCGGAAACGAGTCCCGGCACGTGTCCCGACTGCGGCGGCGAGATGCGAAACCGCCGCATGCCGGTCGAATGACGATGGCCTCGACATCAGCGACACGGGACGAGGAGCCGAGCGAACCGGAGTCCGCGTTGCAGACGGCGCGCCGCCAGCTCCGGCAGGCCGCCGATCACCTCGACGTCGATCAGAACATCATCGAGCGGCTCGAGCACCCGAAAACCGTCCACGAGGTCACCGTTCCGATCGAACGCGAAAGCGGCGAGGTAGAGCTGTACACGGGGTATCGCGCCCAACACGACAGCGTCCGGGGCCCGTTCAAGGGCGGGCTTCGGTATCACCCCGACGTGACGCGCGAGGAGTGCGTCGGACTCGGGATGTGGATGACGTGGAAGTGCGCCGTGATGGATATCCCCTTCGGCGGTGCGAAAGGCGGGATCGCGGTCAACCCCAAGGACCTCAGCGAGTCCGAAAAGGAACAGCTGACGCGCCGGTTCACCGACGAAATCCGGTCCGTCATCGGCCCGACGAAAGACATCCCCGCGCCCGACATGGGGACGGATCCGCAGACGATGGCGTGGCTGATGGACGCCTACTCGATGCAAGAGGGCGAGACGATCCCGGGGGTCGTCACGGGGAAACCGCCCGTCGTCGGCGGGAGCGAGGGACGCGATTCGGCGCCCGGCCGGAGCGTCGCTATCATCGCCCGCGAGGCGATCGCGTACTACGACAAGGAGATCGCGTCGACCTCGGTCGCCGTGCAGGGCTTCGGGAGCGTCGGGGCGAACGCGGCGAAGTTACTCGACGACTGGGGGGCGAGCGTCGTCGCCGTGAGCGACGTCAACGGCGGCATCTACGACGCGAACGGGTTGGACACGCACGCGATTCCCTCGCACGACGAAGAGCCGGAGGCGGTGCTTGGGCACGGCGCCCCGGAGACGCTGACCAACGACGAGCTGCTGGAGCTCGACGTGGACGTGGTGATTCCGGCGGCGATCGGAAACGTCCTGACGGCGGAGAACGCCGACGACGTCGCGGCCGACATCGTTATCGAGGGAGCGAACGGACCGACGACGAGCGCGGCGAGCGCGGTCTTCGCCGAGCGGGACCTCCCGGTGATCCCGGACATTCTGGCCAACGCCGGCGGCGTGACGGTGAGTTACTTCGAGTGGCTCCAGGACATCAATCGGCGCGCGTGGTCGCTGGACCGCGTTCACGACGAGCTCGAAACGGAGATGCTGGCGGCCTGGCAAGACGTCCGCGAGGAGTTCGAGACCCGTGACGTGACGTGGCGCGACGCGGCGTATATCGTCGCGCTCGAACGGGTCGCGGAGGCCCACGAGATTCGCGGTCTCTGGCCGTGACCGACGCCACCGGGCGTCGGTATTCGACCCGGTACTAGGGCGGCGAGCGGCCGCGAGACGAGGTGCCGAACTCGGTCTGCAGGGTCGGGACCCACGTACTTTTGTCCGTTCTGACTAATGTGAGTACACTGATGAACCGGCGAGAACGATGGGGGCGGATCGGCGGCTAAGATGGACCGCTTACCGACGGCGACGCTGTCGCCGCTTGCCAGTCGCGTCGACGCGGTGCTCGCGTTACACGAGTACGAGATACGGCCCGCGATCGACGCGATCGATGCGGCCGTCGCCGGGTTCGGTGGACTGTTCGACCCGGAGACGACTGACGGCGAGATCCGAACGGCAGTCGACGAGATACTCGCCGGGGATCCGCCGTCTGTCGGAGAACGGTGCTGCGATTCCGGTGGGAGCGACGTCGTGCTGTACGTCGACGGGAGTTCGCGCGGGAACCCCGGACCGGCCGGCGCGGGAGCCGTCCTCCGGGCCGACGGCGAGTCGTTCGCGGAGTTGGGGCGGCCGGTCGGGGCGAGAGCGGAGAACAACACCGCGGAGTACGCCGCGCTTCACCTCGGATTGGAGGCGCTCGTTTCGCGGTGTGACCCGACCGCGGTGGAGATACGCATCGATTCGATGACGGTGATCAACGATATCTGGCGGGACGGCGACGGCGTCGCCGCGGCGGCGCCGTATCGACCGGCGATCCTGGATCACCTGTCCGCGCTGTCGGCGTGCGAGTGGACGCACCTCGCCGATCACGAGCCGAATCCGGCCGACGCTCGGGCCGCTGTCGGAGCCGACATCGCCGCGCTCGGCCCGGGATAACGGGGTCCCTCGTCGCGCGATCGCCGGTCTCGGGCGAAGCGAGGTCGTCCGTTTCCTCCGGCCCCTCGAGGTGCACGGCGTGTCGCGTGCGGCGTTCGGGGTAGTCGCCCAGCGTCGTGCCTGGCGTTCCGGAGGAAACCGGTCGCCGTTCGGACGGTGCCGGGAACGGTGTTTAGATCACTATAGCGCTCTATACCCCTCAATACCGGTCCCAAGCAACGATTATGGTGATTCCTCCTGCATACCCACTCGTGACCAATCACAGCGCTCAGCCGGACCACCGGATCGCGTTCGTCTGCGTCCAGAACGCAGGACGGAGCCAGATGGCGGCGGCGTTCGCAGAGCGCGAACGTGACGACCGCGACGCGGGCGATCGGATCGAGATCATCACCGGCGGGACACGGCCCGCCGACCACGTTCACGATGTCGTCGTGGAGGCGATGCGTGAACTGTCCGTCGAACTCGGCGATCGAACGCCGCGAGAGGTGACGCCCGACGAACTGCGGGCGGTCGATCTGGTCGTCACGATGGGGTGTTCGGCGTCGGACGTCTGCCCGGCGACGTGGAACGGCGAGAGCCGCGATTGGGGACTCGACGATCCGCACGGGCAGTCGCTCGAGGACGTACGCGAGATTCGCGACGAGATCGAGAACCGCGTCGTCGCCCTGTTCGATGAGCTCCTGTCGGAAACCGCGTCCGCGGAGTGACGCGAATGCGGAGTAACTCAAACGACGAGTGCCCGATGCCGGCAGATCTCTACCGAACCACCACGCAAAAATGGGACGCATGACCGAAGCGGAATCCGACGACGACTCGGTGAGCCTCGACGGACTGCCTGTCGAACGAGCGGCTACCGGCGTTACTGGTGGCGAGGAGCAGTCCGACAAGGTCCGAGAGACACTCGCGATCGTTGCGCAGGATGGCATCGTCCGCCGGACAGCCGTCGATGACGCGGTCGCGAACGCGTCGATGGTGGTGACGACCGCCGAGACGCGAGTCGAGGTCGCGGCCGACAAGCTGGAGAGCGCACGGGCGACGGCCACTCCGGTCTCGGATCTGGATCTCGTGGCGGCGCGCATCGACGACTTCGATGCACGGCTCACCGCGATCAATAATAGGGCAGACGACCTCGGGGAGGCCGTACAGGAGGTACTCGCGATGAAGGCGGACGGCGATCTCTACGAGATTGCCCGACGGATCAGACGGGTGACGAACGCTGCTACCGAGGTCCAACGCGCCGCCGATGACCTCCAGTTCGAGCTCGAGTCGTTCGAAGAGTGGCTCGGTGACGCCGATCGGCGCATCGAGGAACTCACCGCCGACATCGATGCACTCGCAGAGTCTGTAAACGAGCTCGACGACGTCGCCGAAATCCTCGCTGGCGACCACAGCGGTCCCGAGCACGATTCGGCACGGACGTGGGCCACAGCGATGGTTCGGCACCGCGTCGTGGCGTTGATGATCGCGGATCTCCAAGCCGAGCTGGAGACGCTTCGAATCTGGGCCGAGCGCGTCGGTGAGACGCCGCCGTCGGACATCGATCACAGGATCGAAGCGGCTCAAGCCAGCCACGAGGCGGTCGGCGAGCGACTCACCGCGTGCGCCGAACCGGCGTGGATCGATCGGTTCGACGACCAACTAACGGCGCTCGACGAGGCGCTCGAAGAGATGGAGCCGCCGGTCCCATGGGCCGAGGTCGAAGCCGTTGCCGAGAAACACCGGCCGGCGATCGAGTAGCGACCGCCGTCCCCGAAGCGAGATTATCGGTTGTCTCCCTCGAACCGTCAGATGTCGATGTTTTCGGCCCGGATCGCGGTTCTCGCAGCGATATCGGCCATGTAGCGACCGCAGTCAGCCGCCCGTTGCAGGTGAGAGAGCGCGTTCGACAGCGCGACTGCCGCGGGCACCGAGTCGGAAACGGACTCGTTATACAACCGTTGTTCGACCGTCTCAATACGCTCGACGGCCTCGTCATACTGATCTCTCGCCCGTTGCGCCGTCGTTCTGTCCCTGTCGAGGACAGCGGTTACCGCGTCGTCTACAGCGCCCGCGACGTCGTCGGCCGCGGTGCATACGTCTGCGGCCACCTCGTCTGCGGGCGGCTCGGGGTGTTTTTGCCCGGTGGTGGCGATCCCGACAGCCTGATCGGCGACGGTTTCCAGGCGATTGGCGAGAGCGTAGTAGGCGAACAGCTCGGGGCGAGCGACGCCCAGCGCGTCGAGCTCGGCGTGCGAGACCAGTGACCGCGAGAAGTGTCGCGTGACCATCTCCGCGGAGCGGCGCGCCTCGTCAGCGCGGTCACGGATTCGTGCGTGTGTGTCGGGGGCGTCAACGAACGCGGCGGTCGCGTCACGGAGGAGTGAAACGACTACGTACTGGAGCTGGACTATCGACTGCCGGACTGAGACGGACGACGTGTCCAAGAGGTGTCTGATCGTGATCTCCGCGTTCGATTCACTGAGGATGTTCGTCCCGACCAGATCCCGAACCGTCGACCGCACGGCGTTGCGCTCCGCGTCGGAGAAGCTGTTCGCCCGACGCAGCGTTATCGTCTCGAACCCGATCGCGTGAGCCGTTCGGACGGCGCGCCTGACGGTTTCGGTACCGTCGCCGTCGGTTTCGACCGATGCTTCGTCCAGACAGTCGACGTCCGCGTCCGAGGATCGAATGAGGATCGACCCGTCGCGATGCGTGTACAGCTGCAGTTCCATCCCGACCTCGAAGCCGTGGTTCGTCGCCCAGCCCTTCGGAATCGAAACGGTGAACGTGCCGCCGCCGACCTCCTGTAGCTTCCTGGTCTCCATGGTCAATAGATCAGCTCTGGATCGCCGTCGCTCATGTACAGCGCGCGCGCAGCGATGTTGACGGCGTGATCGCCGACTCGTTCGAGGTCGCGGATCGTGAGCAGCAACCGTGACACGTCGTCGAGCAGTCGTTCGATCTCCCAGCGGTCGGATTCGCCGGCGATCAGCTCGCGCACGACGGCTTCGCTGGCGTTCTGACACGCCGCATCGAGTTCGTCGTCGCGGTCGGCGATCGCTCGGCACGCCTCGGAATCGGCGTCGACGTACGCGTCGATGGCCTCCCGGACCTGCGTATAAGCGGTCTCGCCGATCTGTTGAATGCGGACTTCCGCGATGATTTCCGAGCTGCCGGCGAGGGTGTAGCGAGCGAGGTTCGTCGCGAGGTCGCCGATCCGCTCTAGGTCGGTGAGGATCTTGAACGACGCAGCGACGAAGCGGAGGTCCGAGGCGACGGGCTGTTGGAGCGCGATCAAGTCGATACAGTCGCCTTCGAGCTCGAGGTATCGGTGATTGATTCGGTCGTCGCCCTCGATCACCTCGCGAGCCAGCCCGTGGTCGTCGCGTTCGAGCGCGTCGAGGGCCCGCAGGAGCTGACCCAGCACGTCGTTCGCCATCGACTCGATATCGGCCCGCAGCTCGTCCAGCGACTCGCGGTACGCTTCGCGGGGCACGTCGATCACCCGAACTTCCCGCTGACGTAATCCTCGACGCGTTGGCTCTCGGGGTTCTCGAAGATCTTGTCCGTGTCGTCGTACTCGACGAGCTCGCCGCCGGTCAGGAAGACCGCGGTCTGGTCGGAGACCCGGGCGGCCTGTTGCATGCTGTGGGTGACGACGACGACCGTGTAGTCCTGCGCGAGGTCCTCGATGAGGTCCTCGATCTTCGAGGTGGCGATCGGGTCGAGCGCCGAGGCCGGCTCGTCCATGAGGATCACCTCCGGGTCGACGGCCAGGCATCGGGCGATACAGAGGCGCTGTTGCTGGCCGCCGGACAGACCGAGCGCGTTATCCTCCAGCCGGTCGCTCACCTCCTCCCACAGCGCGGCCCGTTCGAGCGACCGCTCGACGAGCGCCTCCTCGCGGTCGGGCTCCGCGCGGCCGGTCAGCTTGGCGAGCAGTCCGGTCTCGATATCGCCGTGTTTCCGCGGTCCGTAGGAGACGTTCTCGCGGATCGACTTCGGGAAGGGATTCGGACTCTGGAACACCATCCCGACTCGCTTGCGCAGCTCGACGAGATCGACGCCGTCCTGGTAGACGTCCTCCCCGTCGAGCTCGACCGTCCCGTCGACGCTGGCGGCGCGGATACGGTCGTTCATCCGGTTGAGACACCGGAGGAACGTCGACTTCCCGCATCCGGACGGACCGATGAGCGCTGTGACGCTCCGCTCGGGGATATCCATCGAGACGCCCTTCAGCGCGTGGTCGTCGCCGTAGTGGACGTCGAGGTCCTCGACGGCGAGTTTCGTCTCGCCGCCGGCCTCGTAGCGCGTCCACTCGGGACGCGTCTCCTCGACGGTCTCGCCGGCGGTCGTGGAGACCCCCTGGCCGTCGGTGCGGTTCGCCGCGATCTCTGCGGTGTCTGTCTGACTCATTGGTGGAGTTTCCGTCTGAAGTAGTAACGCGTCGCGATGCCGATGGCGTAAAAGACCAGCACGACGAGCAGCAGCGTCAGCGCCAGTCCCCACGCGTACTCCTGCGGGCTCTGGATGTTCCCGCTCAGGCCCGCCGTGATGAGCGCGTACAGCTGGTACGGCAGCGCGCTGGTCGCCTCCAGCAGCGCGGGATTGCTGACGAACGGCGGGGACCCGCTCAGTTGGAAGCCGCCCAGCACGTCGGGCGCGGCCGACTTCGCCGGGAGGACGCCACCGCCCATCGTCAGCAGGATCGGTGCAGTTTCGCCGGCGATACGGCCGACGCCGAGGATGACGCCGGTGGTGATTCCCGGGATCGCCGCGGGGAGGACGACGCTCCGGATCGTCTGCCACTTGGAGACGCCGAGCGCCGCGCTGGCGTCGCGGTACTCGTCGGGCACCGCGAGTATCGCCTCTCGGCTCGTGATCAACACCAGCGGCAACAGCATGAACCCGAGCGTCAACATCCCGGCGATCAGCGATTTCTGATTGCCGAAACGCGGGATCAGGAAGGCGGCACCGAACAGGCCGAACACGATGCTCGGCGTGCTCCAGAGGCCGTTGGTCGCCACCTCGACGGCGCCCGTGAACCGCCCCTGCTCGGCGTACTCGCTGAGGAACACGGCGGCGCCGACGCCGGTCGGCACGGCGAAGAGGACGGCGCCGATGACCAGCCAGACCGTTCCGACGAGGGCGGGGAACACGCCCGCGACGTCGGCTAACAGCCCGGCACCGTTGGTCAGGAACGGCCAGCTGATGAGAGCCCCACCCCCGACGCCGAACCCGTTGAACAGCCCGGGGAGCCCTTTCACCGTGACGAACGCGACGAGCCCGACGAGCACGGCTAGTATCGAACAGACCACGAGGTAGATGAGCACGTACGCCCCGACGTTCCGCCCGCGAGCGCCGAACCCGCCGTACGCTTTCGCGGCGCTCCAGCCGCTCACGAGCGAGGCGAACAACACGACTGCGGGAACGACGGTGTCGCCGAACAGCGTCGCGTTGTACCCGGTGAGCGCCCGCTCCCATCCGGGGCCGACGACGCCGGTGACGAGCGCCAGCCCGCAGAGGCCGGCGACGGCCCCCGCGGGGACCGTCGATCCGATGTCTTCGCGGGGGAGCGCGGTCGCCGCGAACGCGATTCCGCCGAGGACCGCTCCGGCCCCGAACCGGGCGCCGATCCCGAGCCCGGCGGCTCCGGAAACGACCGCGCCCACGGCGAACCAGATCCCCGTGAACGCGGCCGCAGCGACGAGTCCCGCGCTGGGCTGGGGCGCCGCGTCGACGTATTCGAGCCGTGATGCGACCCCGAAGCCGACGACCGCCAGTCCCAGCGCGAGCAGCGTCGCACCGAACACGACCGACAGTTCGAGGCCGGCGACCGGATCGTCGATCGCGACGACGCCCAACAGCGCCGCCAGACCGGCCGCGAACGCGACGCCGGAGAGCCCGACCGCGGCCCCGGCGGCGGCCTCGTACAGCGTGCGGTCGTCCCGGACGAGCGCACTCCGGGTCGCGCGGCTCATTCGACACCCCCGAGGCGGCGACGCATCCGCGCCTCGATGTACTGCGAACCGACGCTCAGACACAGCACGGTCACGAACAGAACGACGCCGGCGGCGAACAGCGCGCTCTCGTGGACGCCGTTCGCGCTGCCGTAGCCGCGGGCGATGAGCGAGGTGAGCGTCTCGTAGCCGTAAAAGACGTTCACGAGCGGCTCGCTGATCCGCGGAATGCCGGCCAGCATCACCGTCGCGGCCATCGTCTCGCCGATGGCCCGCCCGACTCCGAGGAGGACGGCCGCCGACACGCCCGAGAAGGCCGCGGGAAGCGTGATCGAGGTCATCGACTGCCAGTCGGTCGCCCCCAAGGCGAGCGACCCGTTTTTCATCACGTCCGGGACGCTCGTCAGCGCGTCCTCGGCCACGGAGACGACGGTCGGTAACGCCATTAGCCCGACGACCATCCCGACGAACAGGTACGTCGAGCCGCCGTTGAGCGCGAACGCCCCGCTCGCCCACGGGTTGATGACGGTGAATCCGATGAAGCCGTAGACGATAGAGGGAATGCCCGCCAGTATCTCGATGCCCGGCTTGACGAGCTCGCGGACCCGCGGCGGTGCGATCTCGGCGATGAACAGCGCCGCGGCGACGCCGAGCGGGGCCGCCACGAGCGTCGCGATGGCCGTCACCATCACCGTCCCGTGGATCATCGGGAGCAGCGAGTAGCGCACGGGCTCCGAGACGGCGTCCCAGCGCGCCTGTGCGAACATCCCGAGTCCGGGCACGGAGACGCCGAACACGCTCGCCGTCTCGTACTGAAACGCCGGGATCGATTCGGCGAAAATGAAGGCGACGATGAGCCCGAGCGTCACGAGCGTCACCGTCGTCATCGCGAACGTGACCGCGCGGGCGACGAGCGCTTGGTGGCGCGCCCAGCCGTAGCCGGTGGCGATCAGGAACGCGCCGAGCGGAACGGCGGTCCACGGCGACGCCAGCAGGAACCCGACGAACGCGGCGAGTAGCGACCCCATCGAGGCGAGGACCACCGCCAGCGCCTCCGGGTCCGTATCGTCGACGAACTCCCGCGTTCTCGTCAGCCGTCGCTCGATGCTCGCGCGCCAATCGGTTTGAGGGGTAGTGAGTGACATATAATGGGGTCGGGCCGCGAAGCGAGCGTCTGCGCGACCGCAGACCTAGGCCTGATCGGGGAGCTTCTCGCGCTCGGCCTCGATGTCGGACGTCGGCAGCGTGATGTAGTTGACGTCCTCCACGAACGTCTTCTGGCCGAACTCAGTCAGGAACATGTTGAGGAACGCGGCCTCACGCATGTCCGTCCCCTCGGGCGTCTCCTCGTTGATCCGAGTGTACATGTGCAGGTCCCGGTTCAGCGGGTACTCGGAGTCGAAGATGGTGTTCTCGGCGTCGGGGTCCGGGCGGAAGACGGTGCCTTCGAAGTCGATCGCGATCGCCTGGATCCCCGACCCGGAGAACGCCAGCGCCATGTAGCCGATGGCGTTGTCGTTGTCTTGGAGGACCTGTTGGACCTGCTGGTTCTGCCCGAGGCGCGTGTCGACGTCCATCGGGGCGTCGGCGTCGCCGAGCATGTTCAGGCGGAAGGAGGTGTCCGTCCCGGAGCCCTCGGCGCGGCCGACAACGTAGATCTCCTGATCGGGCCCGCCGACCTCGCTCCAGTTGGTGATATCGCCCTGGTAGATGCCGCGGATCTGCTCGCCGGTGAGCTGTTCGACGCCGGCGTCGTAGATCGCCTGACTGACGAACACCGGCTGGCCGTCGCGGCCGACGACGTGGTCGACGTAGTTCTCGTCGCGCTGCTCCTCGCTGATGTCCAGTTCGGCCGTGATCGGCCCGGAGGAGTTCCCGATGTCGACGAGCCCGTCTCGGACCGCCTCGCAGCCGGTCCCCGAGTGGCTCAGCGCGACGCGGGTCGCGAACGGCGGATTCGACCGCTCGCCGGTCGGCTCGAAGCCGTACAGGCTGGCGAAGTAGTCGGCGATGTTCTGGTCGGTCTCGATCTGGTCCCACCCGGCGACCGACGACTCGTCGTTGGCTCCCCAGTACTCGCCGTCGCTCGCCGGCGAGTTCGAGTTCCAGTAGGAGCTCCCCTTGTTCGAGATGGGGTACACCGTTGACGACCCCTCGGCCGTCACCGTCGCCGGAGCCGACGAGCCGGAGTCCATCGTGTTCCCCTCCTCGCCCCCGCTGCCGCCGTCGCTGCCGTCGCCGCCGTCGCTATCGTTATCCCCGGTACCGCTGCACCCAGCGAGACCGGCCGCCCCAACGGCGGCCGTCGTGAGCAGATACTTTCGGCGTGATACCGCGTCCGCCTGACGCCCCGAAGCACGTGACATCAGGTGATTCCAGGTACAGCTCAATTAAACAGGTTTATAATAGGTTAGTGTACTGATACGTTCTACTCCCGTGGTGGCACTATCGAGCGGTAGCAGTTGCTACCGTTATAGACCGGTATATAGCCATACGCCGTCGGACGACGCTCCCGATCCGTAACCGCTGTGTCCCGAGGGCAACCGAACTCACCGGACGGTAACCCGGTGACTCGTCCGTCTCCTCGTTCATGGACGCGTTTGAAAGCGGGATACGGCGACGACGAGTTGCGCGAGTCGCCGATCGCGGCCAAGTTGAACGGGTACGCCGCCGGACACGATGTTGGTATCGCCGAGGAGTTTCCGACACCCGATCGCGGGAGGGCCTAGACACCGCGAATGTGGTGAAGCGGCAACCGCCGCGAGAAGCCGCGCGGCATCGATCGACCCGTAGGCTTTCACCTGTCACGCGGTAACGGACCGGTGTGTCTCAAGACCAGTCTCATCAGTCCGTTTCCGGTCTCGATGTGCTCATCTCCGGCGGATCGATGGGCGGGCTCTTTACGGGGATTTCGCTCGCGCGGTCGGGCCACTATCCGACGATCTACGAACGGTCGGCAGGGGCGCTCAAAAGCCGCGGCGGCGGGATCGTCGCCCAACAGAACATCCGCCGGTTTCTCAGCGACCACGGCATCGTTGACCCCGAGGCTATCACGACGCGGTCTCACGAGCGCCGGTTTCTCACGGAGAGCGGGGACGTCGAGCGCGCCGTGTCCGAGACGATGGTGTTCACGTCGTGGGACGCGCTCTATCGACAGCTCCGCGACGCCTTCCCCGACGAGCGGTACCGGACGGGGACAGCGGTCACAGGCGTGACGCCCGAGACGGCGACCGTCACGATCGATGACGGGACGGAACGGACGGCGGACGTAGTGGTCGCCGCGGAGGGCGGTCAGTCGACGACGCGTGCGCAGCTACATCCCAGCGTGGAACCGGAGTTCGCGTCCTACGTCGCGTGGCGTGGCGTCGTCGACGAAGCGGGCCTCCCGGCCGCGTGTGTCGAGACGTTCGACGAGACGTTCACGTTCTACCAGGGGGCCGATCAGCTCGTTCTCGCGTACTTTATTCCGGGCCCGGACGGCGAGACGGCACCGGGGTCGCGTCGGCTCAACTGGGTGTGGTACGACACGCTCGACGGGCGGGACCGGCGCGCGATATTCACGGACACGAGCGATACCGAACGACGGTTCTCCGTGCCACCGGGTCGGTTGCGCGATCCGATTCGCCACCGACAGCGCGAGCGCGCAGCGACGCTCCCGCCCGTGTTCGAGACCCTGGTCAACGAGACGCCGGATCTCTTCGTGCAGGCGATTTACGACCTGACGGTACCGAAGATGGTCACGGATCGGGCGTGTCTGCTCGGTGACGGCGCGTTCGTTGCCCGCCCGCACACGGCGGCCGGGACGGCGAAGGCGGCCGGCGATGCGACCGCGCTCGTCGACGCGCTTGCGAGCCACGGATCGGTCGACGACGCGCTCGCGGCGTGGAGTCGAACACGCACCGAGTACGGCACCACGCTCGTCGCCCGCGGGAAGCAGATGGGTGACGTGCGGCTGAATCTGGACTGATCGGGGCTCGACTGACCGCCTGAACGAGTGCCGCGTGGTACGGCCGTCGAGCGGGCTAGCGACCGGTTGGAGTTGAGATATCTCTCAGCTTTCGACAGAGCCGGAATCGGATGTCGACACGGCTGCTCACGTGCCGCTTTGCTGGGCGATCCGCTCGTGAGCTATGCGGGGTCCTTGTTGGATCCTGAGTCGGGAGTCACGACGACAGTTCGGAGAAAATCACGTCGGTTCTCGGAGTAGTGGTCGGTGTCTGCTGAGCGTACTTCCGATCAGCGTGAGTATGACGAACAACCCGAGTATGACGAGCAGGCCGCCGACCACCGGTTCAGAGAAGCGGTAGAGGACCCAGCCTAGAGCCAGGTTCGCGGTGGCTATCGCGAGCGGGTAGATGGTTTCCAGCAGGTACATCGTTCTCGGGTCAGCCTACACCAGGGTTTGTTAAAGAGACTACTAAAACACAAAGAGCTGGTTAAGCTTGAGAGCCGGTCTCACAAGGCTCGGTCGGTACGCGGGGTTTGATCCCGTGGGCGAGGGTTAGGGGCGCTGTAACGTCTACCCAGAGCAGTTCCGTGTTGGTCTGATCGAGGAACGACGAGGAGCGCCGGTCGGTGGACCGTCGGTTTCTTGTCGGTCTGGTTGTATAGCGATTCTCGATGTTTTCGCCCTCCACCCCGTCTCGGCGTGCCGTTCTCGCCGGTATCGGCAGCGGGCTCGCCGCGTCGGTCGCCGGTTGTAGCGGGTCCGAAAGCCGTCAATCACCGCCAGCTGATGGGACGATCGTCACCGACCACGCGGCCGTCATGACGCGTTCAACGAGCGACCGGCCGCCGATCGTCGCTCCGCGTGAGTCCACCGATACCGACGAGAGTGCCGACGACACCGCGTCTGACCCGCTCACTTCGCACGTTATTGGGAGCGAGAGCGGGAGTGAGGCAGTTGCGTTTGCCGGCGACGCCACGAACGTCGCCGCCGTCCGCCGCCTTATTTCGGAGACAGCGTACGCGAGCGAATCGGTCCTCCTCTACCAGACCCGCGTTCGTGACTGCTACACACTGCAGTTGAACTACGTCGCCAGAGACGATGACGGCAGCCCCGACGTTCAGTTCTGTCACGTGATCCGCGACGCCGAGGTTGACTGCGAGCGCGACGCCTGGGGTCACGTCGCGGCCGCCGTTCGACTTCCGTTTCCTGACGACGAGTATAGCGGGCTCTCCATCGGTACCGGTGGGAGCTGTGGCCGGATCCCGTCGCGGTACAACGAGAGTGAGCCGGCATGAGTCGGGAGACTCGTCGCTCGGTGCTCGCTGGCGTCGGCACCGCGCTCACGGGCACGCTTTCGGGGTGTAACGGTCTTACTCCGCTGTCGGGCGAGACGACCGTCGAGTACGACGAGTCGGCCATCGCCGCGCTGCCGGGCGCTATCCCGCGAGTACCTCCGGCGACACCGGTTCAGCCGACGGATGCACACCTCACGAGTGCACGCGACCGCATCCGCTTGCTCCTCGACGGGACGGATCTCTCGCAGATCCCGAATGCCGTCGTCCGAGACGAGCTCGCCCGCGAACGCGAGTCCGCGCGATCGGCGCTCTCCCCGGAGGACTCCGGAGAGAGTCGGAGTGAGGCGCTTGAGGGGCTCACGCATCCGCGCTCGGAGGCTATGTTCGTCGATGCCGGCCTCGCCGCGTTCCGTGATGAACTCACCGCGGAAGACGTCAGCACGCGTCGAGAGCGGGACCACGCTGACGCCGAGTCGTTCCTCACCGACTACTCACACGTCGGTCCACCGGACGACCCGACGGCGGCGTTCGTCGAGCATGCCCGCATTACCGACTGGGGGTATACGGGTGTCAGACTCACCGACCCGGAGTCGCGCCGCGAGTACGAGAACGCAGTCTTGCACGTCGCCGAGCTCGCGCAGAACGCCGAGTGGGGGCGGGCGTATGCCGCTGACGCCCGCCGGCTCTACAAGCGGTACGCATCGACGCTTGACGACCCGCGTGAGTACGGAGCGCACTTCGCGAGCGTCGCGGCGACGCTCACCGACGACATCGCGTCGCACGCGACGCGGCCCGACTGGGAAGCGCTGACGAGCGATATCAAGCGGGAGCTCTCGAACACTCCCGGCGAAAAGCTACTCAGGGAGCTGTCAAAAAATCGGTGGGCGAGCGCGCAGAACGCCGTCGAGCGCCGCGATGCCGGCCGCAAGGTCGGCGCCGTTATCCCCGCGTTAGGTGCGTTGACGGCGGACCGCGCAGTCACTGACGCGAAGAACGCCGTCTCGGACGGCGCGTACGGCGTGCCGGAGTCGGTGGACCCGATCGCCGCCGAACGGGCCGCTGCGGTAGACGGGCTCCGGGCGCTCCTCGGTACGTCCCCGGAACCCATCGCGCGTCGCCTCGCCGGCTCCGTTCACACCCCGATCCGGAACGCCGACAGGATCGCCGACGAGAACCCCAGTGGCGCCGACGGATCTGATCTCTACGCGCAGTACGCCGTCGCAAACCGCCTCGCGGCCGCCGCACCACCTGTCGTCCGGCGTGCTGGTGAGCTCCTCCGCACCTGAGTCGGCGACGCAGCGACTGTCGACACAGAGACTCGGACATAATTTCGGCGTCGGAGAAGCAGCCGGAAGCGTTCCCGAAGCGCTTTCGGAAACCCACGGTGACCGGTTGATCTTCGTGCACGAAGCTGACGTGACGAGCGCGATGATACGATCCGCACAGGTGCGATGGGACTTGCGAGTAGCGACACACGAGACCGAGTCCGAGCTCGTTTCGAAACTTCGGCTGTTCACCGGCATCATGCATCGGGAGCGCCGCGGCGATCTCGATCTGGTAGACTAGTTTGGCCCCAGCGATTCCGTTGGTCACACCGAGGCGGGAGGCGTCCCGCAATTCTGCCAGTAAGGGAAGCTTTCTTTCCGCGGACTGTCGCGGTAACCGTATGAGCGTTACGGGCGGAATTTCGCGGGCGGCACAGGTCGCGAGCAAGTACTTCGTCGTCTGGGTGATCGCGGCGGCGGGCCTCGCGCTCGTCTACCCGACCGCGTTCGTCCCGGTGCTGGACTACGTCAACCCCCTGCTCGGCATCATCATGCTCGGGATGGGGCTGACCCTCCAGCCCGAGGACTTCCAGCGGCTCGTCGAGCGCCCCGTCGACGTCGGCATCGGCGCGATCACGCAGTGGCTCGTGATGCCGCTGGCGGCGTACGCGCTCTACCTCCTCTTCGACCTGCCGGACGCGATCGGGGTCGGACTCATCCTCGTCGGCGCGGCGCCCGGCGGCACGGCGTCGAACGTGATGACGTACCTCGGCCGCGGCGACGTCGCGCTCTCCGTCGCCATCACGACGGTGACGACGCTCGCGGCACCCGTCGTGATGCCCGCGTGGACGCTGTTCATCCTCGGGGAAGCCGTCGACGTGACGTTCATGGAGATGTTCACGAGCATCGTCCAGATCGTCATCATCCCGGTCGTGCTCGGGTTCGGGATTCGGTACGCCCTCGACCGCTATTCGCCGAAGGCCGCGGCGGTCGGCGTCGACGTTTTCCCCGTGATTAGCGTCGTCGCCATCGTCGCCATCGTCGCGGGCGTCGTCGGCGCGAACGTCGACAACATCCTCACCGCGGGCGCGCTCGTGCTGGCCGCGGTCGTCCTCCACAACGGCATCGGTCTCGGCGCGGGCTACGGCGTCGGCCGCGCGTTCGGCATGTCCGAGGACCGCGTGCGGACGACCACGTTCGAGGTCGGTCTCCAGAACAGCGGGCTCGCGGTGGCGCTCGCGGCGTCGCTGTTCGACCCGGCGGCCGCGCTCATCCCCGCGCTGTTCAGCGTCTGGCACAACGTCAGCGGCCCCGCGCTGGCGAGCTACTTCACGTGGAGCGACGACCGGACCGCGAGCGGTCCCTCGGCATCCTCCCCGCGCTAAACGCGAGGCAGTTGCCTCGATTCTCCGTAATCGGTTCCTACGGCTGCGACTCGCTGGCCCCGGACGAAACGACGTCGTCCGTTTCGTCTGGGCCTTCGAGGTGGACGGTATGACGCGTGTGGCGTGCGTGGGTGGTCGCCCAGCGCCGAGCAGGGCGTTCGGAAAGGAACTGTTCCCCGTCCGGACAGTGCTGGCACCGAACGGTCCACGGGGTCACGTCGTCCGGGTAGTGACCGGTGTGCCGTTCGTGGTCGAGCGCGAACTGTTCGACCGCGCGGTTCCCGGCGTGGAGGTCGTCCAGTTCGTGGTCAAGCTCCCACTCGCGGCCACACCGAGCACAGGAGACGGTCGGGACACCGGAGTTCTCGGGAGCGGACGCGTCGTCAGTCACGGCTTCACGTTGCGTGCCACGTACTTGAACGCTGGACACGAGTTCGGTCTACGGCTTCGGATCCGCGTGGGCTGCGAGTCGAGTCGAACAGACGTGACAGCGCTGGCGTCGTCGGTGGGTGTGTAGGCTATTGTCCGCTTGACCCCCGCCTAAAGACGGGGGTATGCGCTCGTATCTTTATCATCCACCGAGGAACCGCTCGCGGACTTCTTGGTCGTGTAGTAACTCTTCGCCCGGCCCCTCGTACGCGTTTTCGCCGTTCACGAGGACGTACCCTCGATCGCAGCGCCGTAACGCCTTCTTCGCGTTCTGTTCGACCATCAGAACGGCTGTGCCCGCATCGTTGATCTCGTCGATCCGGTCGAACATGTCCTCGACGAGCTCGGGTGCCAACCCCGCGGACGGCTCGTCTAGTAACAGGATGTCGGGGTCAACCATCAGCGCCGACCCCATCGCTAACATCTGCTGTTGGCCACCGCTCATGGTCCCGGCGCGCTGCCGTTGCCGCTCTTTCAGAATCGGGAATCGGTCGAGAATTTCCTCCAGCCGCTCTTCGGGGACCTCCGGCAGGCTGAACGCGCCCATGAGGAGGTTTTCTCGAACCGTCATCGAGGGAAAGAGGTTGTCGCTCTGTGGTACGTAGCTGATTCCTCGCTCGATGACGGCGTTCGTGTCCATCCCCTCGATGGATTCCCCGTTGAGCGTGATCGACCCGTCCATGTACGTCGTCAGCCCGAGGACGGATTTCATCGCCGTGGACTTCCCCGCGCCGTTCGGCCCGACGATGGTCACGTATTCATCGTCGTCAACAGTCATATCGACGTTCGAGAGGATCTGGAGGTCCCCGTACCCGGCGTCTAACCCCTCGATTTCGAGCACCGTCATACGTCATCACCGCCGAGGTACGCCTCGATAACGCGCTCGTCTGACTGGACCGCTTCCGGAGAGCCCGTCGTCAGGACCGCGCCTTGGTGCATGACCACGACGCGCTCGCAGTTGTCCATGATGAGATCGATGTCGTGTTCGATGAGGAGGAACGAGTAGCCGTCCTCGACGAGGTCTTCGATCCGACCGAGGATCTTCTGTTCAAGGGTCGGATTCACTCCGGCTAACGGCTCGTCCAACAGGACGATATCGGGGTCGGTCAACAGCGCACGGGCGATTTCGAGGAGTTTCCGCTGGCCTCCCGAAAGGCTGCCGGCGGGCTCGTCGAGTAGGTGGTCGATCTCGAAGAACGCCGCGATTTCGCGGGCCCGGTCTCGGATCGTCTGCTCTTCCTCGACGAACTGGTCTCCCCGGACCCACGCGCCACGGAGCCGTTCACCGTGCTGGTTCATCGGGGCCAGAAGCAGGTTCTCGAACACGGTCATGTCGGCGAGCTCACGCGGAATTTGGAAGGTCCGAACCATGCCGTGCTGGGCGATGGCCGGCGGCTCCTCGCCGGTGATGTCCGTCTCGTAGAGGCGGGCCCGCCCGTCGTCGGGCTTGTGGAAGCCGGTGAGACAGTTGAACAGGGTCGTCTTCCCGGCACCGTTCGGGCCGATGAGTCCGGTGATGCCGGTATCGACGGTCAGATCGACGCCGTCAAGCGCCGTGATGCCGCCGAACTGTTTGGTGATCCCTTCGATTCGAAGAATCGGGTCGCGGTCATCTCCCACCGCCGGGCTGTCTGTTGGCGTTGCGTCGGGCGTCGGGGTCGGTGTGTTCCGTTCAGACATCGTCGGTCCCTCCGGAGGCGTCCCGCGACGGCAGCGGGATGTCGTAGTCCTGTTCGCCGAGGAGGCCCTCGGGCCGGTAGTACAGGATGAGTATCAGCACGACGCCGATCAGCATGAGGCGGGCCGCTGCGAGTTGAATGGAGTACTGAGACGGGACGTCGATGAACCGCGTTCCGTTGCGGATGCCCCAGAAGAACGCGGTGCCGAGAATGACGCCCTTGTTGTTGGCGGTGCCGCCGACGATGACGGCCGTGAAGGCGTAAAACGTGATCGTCGCGGCGAACTGGTCGGGAGCGATAAACCCGATATTGATCGCCCACAGCGCCCCGGCGGCCCCGGCGAGCGCCGACCCGAGCATCAGCGCTTGCAGCTTGTACTGGAACGTCTCTTTCCCGAGCGCTCGCGGGACGTCCTCGTCTTCGCGGATCGCTCGCAGGACCCTGCCGTACGGGCTGTTGATCGTTCGCTCCGTTATCCAGTACCCGCCGCCGAGCGCCGCGACCGACAGCAGGAGGACGAACCGATCGTAATCCATTCCGCCGTTAGGGCCGGCCGTCGGGTCGAACAGCCAGAGCGTGTTCCGGGTGAGTTCGACCATGCCGCCGCTCAGCGTCGGGAGGACGAAGTACCAGACGGCGACGAGCGGGACTAAGACGCCGAGGACGAGTCTCCCGCGGCGACCTCGGTGTTGGAACACCCTCACGAGCCAGTAGCCGGTGAGCCCGAACACGGCGAGTGACAGGATACCGAAGACGGCCATGTTCAGCGTGAAGCCGCCCAGGCTGAGCGGGAAGACGTCACGAAGCGGTGTGTACACGGTGTTGATGCCGAACGGCCCGTTGAACAGCCATTCCTCGTCGTTCACCACGGTGGTGAGGATCGTGGCGATTCCGAGCGCCGTGATAGCCAGGTAGTCTTCCCGGAGGCGCAGCGTCGGCACGCCGACCGCGAGAGAGACTAGCGCGGCGGCGATCATACCGCCGAGGACACCGAGGACCCACCCGAAGAGACTCCCGAGCGGGCCGAGAACACCGAATAGCTCCGGAAGTGCGAAGCCGCCGATGCCGCTGTACCCGGCGGCACCGGCGGGCATCGTCAGGACCACGGACACGTACGCGCCGATCATGAAGTACGCGACGTGGCCGAAGTCGATGAGGCCGGTAAACCCGAATTTGAGGTTCAGGCCGATACCGAACAGGCTGTAAATCGCGATGAACGTCAGGAGCGAGATGATGAAGTCAGCGACGGCCATTAGACATCACCCCAGATGCCTTCGGGTTTGACGAGCAGGACGCCGATCAGGATGACGAACGCGATCGCCACCCTGTACGTCGACGAGCCGGGTATCAGGTAGACGCCGACGTCCATGCTCAGTCCGATGATCATCGCGCCCGCGACCGCCCCGTACGGCGAGGAGATCCCGCCGAGGATCACGGCCGCGAAGATGGGGAGCAACAACGCGAACCCCATGTTCGGCGTGAGGTTCGTTGCGAACCACCCGGTGAGGATCCCGGCGAGCGCGGCGAGCATCGCGGCGACGACCCACACGACGAGCTGCACCCTGTCGGCGTCAACGCCGCGGACTTCCGCGAGATCCATGTTGTCCGCGGTCGCGCGCATCGCGCGCCCCAGTTTAGTGGTTTTCAAGATCACGTTGAGGACGAACATCGCGGCGATGACCACTGCGAGTATCGTGATGTGCTTGACGTTCAGTCCGATCTGTGTGCCGAGAATGTAGTCGGTTCCCTGCGGGCCGAGCCGTGCGAACACGCCCAGGAGGAGGACGGTAGCGATGCTCCCGGCGGCACCCAGGATTTTCGGCGGGATGAGGTAGACCGTGGTGAAATCTTCCTCTTGACGGTAGAGCGCGAAGACCGCGTACCCGACCGCGACGGCGGCGAGGATCCCGGCGACGATGAGCCACCACGGGTACCCCCACGCCCCGGTCGTGACGAGTTCACCGGCCTGTCGTTGGGTCGTGATGACGGTGAGTCCGCCCCCCGTGACGAGGAAATCGAAGTTCGTGGTGATGACGCGGGGCGTCTGGTACTGGATGTTCTTCGAGCCGACGAGGAACAGCACGGCGTTCCGTAACACGAGTGCGAGACCCAGCGACACGATCACCATGGTGATCAGGTCCGCGTCTTTCTCGCGGAATTTCCGGAAGATAGCGAGTTCGTACACCGCGCCGAGGACGCCGGCCAGCACGACTCCGATGACCGCTGCGAGCGCGAACGGGGCGGATCCGAAGTCCGGAAGGAACGGTATCTCGCCCGGGTTGTTGAAGACGAGCGCGAGGTACGCGCCGATCGTGATCATGTCTCCGTGTGCGAAGTTCGGGACCTCCGCGATGTCGTAGATGAGGGAGAGTCCCAGCGCTCCGCCGGCGATCACTGCACCGGTGATCAGCCCTTGGACCGTCGCGTCCAAGAGACCGGCGCTAACCATGGAGTGCACCTCCGCGAGCGGGACGACTCCGGTGTGGCGGCGAGTGTCGTGTCATTAGTGTGTTCGCGTGATGAGGACCGCTGCACCGATTGCGAGCGTGTTCAGTCCGACCAGTATCATAAATGCGCCCTCGTACCCCCCGGTGGCGTCCCGGATGGAGCCGGTGACGACCGGTAACACGAGTGCGACGAGGTTGCCGACCGCGATGACCATCGCTAGCGCGCTGCCTTCGGCGGCAGTCGCGCCCGCGGCGACGTTGTATATCGCGCCGAACGGAACTGATACCGCCAGCATGACGAGGAGCGGGAGTCCGACGCGAAGCGGGCCCGACGGCGCTGCGGCGAGTGTGCCGAACCCGAGTGCGGCCACTGTCGAAGCTCCCGCGATGATTTTCGGGTCGGTTATCCGAAAGCCGACGACCGCGCTCCCGCCCGCTGCCCGGCCGAGGGTTGCGACCCCGAGAACGAGCGCGTTCAACGGACCGAGGAGTCCGAGGTCCTCGAAGTACGAGGTGATGAACGCCGAGAGCGTCAGGTACGATCCGATGGCGGCGACGTAGCAGAGCGACGCGAGAACGACGACCGGATTCGTCAGTACCGATGCGCCGGCGGCGTCGGACGCCGTTTCCGACGGGGCCGTCATTCGATCGGCGCGATTGAGATACAAAATACCGACGGCAGGAATCGCAATAAGCGTGCCGAGCGCGTGGATACCGATCCCGTTCGTCGCGGTCACGAGCCGCGGCGTGATCAGGAAGCCGAACGCCCCGCCGAGCGTCAGCATCCCGCCGTACACGCCTTGTTGCCGGCTCGCGGCGTCCCCCCTGTAGAGGCGAGCGACGTGTGTCGCACCGACGCTGAGAACCAGTCCGGCGGCGATTCCCCACAGGAACCGGAGGCCGAGCACCGCCGGAAACGTCGGGGCGAAGTCCACGGTCACCGCGAGCCCCGCTTGGACGACCGTCGCGGTGATCAGCAGTCGGGTCGTCGTGGTTCGCTCCACGAGTTTGCTCGCCGGCCACTGCACCAAGACGAACGGAAGCAGCGTCGCTGAGAGCATGAGGCCGAACGACGCGTAGCCGATGTCGTACCGGTTCAGGTAGAATTCCGGGACGCCGGCGTACCCGAACATCACGTAGCCCATGCTCACGACGGCGAGATGCGGCGCAATCCGCAGGCCAAGCGGGGAGTTGGTGTGACTCATTCATCGGATTGTCCACCGTCGCTCACGGCGTCTGTGTCCGACCCGGTGATCTCGTCGATCACCGCGTCACCGTACAGGTCTCGGGCGTGCCCGATCGAGAGTTTCTCCGTACGGAGGTCTCGTTCGATCGCGGCCTTCGATCGGGCGGTCGGGTCGCCGTACCCGCCGGCGCCGGGCGTTCGAATACTCACCGTCGTTCCGGGGGGCAACGAGTGCGTGGATTTCTGCGGCAGCCGCTCGGTGTCGCCGTCGGGATCGATACGGACCGCGCTCCCGGAGTCGCCGTCGGTGCCGCCCAGCAGCCCGTACGGACGATGCGTCTGCCGGTCCGCGAGGAGGCTGAACGTCGCCGTGTGGTCCCTGACGGTGATGTCACGACGCAGGCCGAGTCCACCGCGGAACTCGCCCGCCCCGCCCGAATCCTCACGGAGTTCGTACCGCGCAACGCGGAGCGGGTAGGCGGTTTCGAGCACCTCCGCGGGCGTGTTCATCGTGTTCGACATGTGGACGTGCACGCCGTCCAACCCGTCTTTCCCGGCGCGTCCACCGAACCCACCGCCTTGGGTCTCGTAGAACGCGTACGGTTCGTCCGACCGGGGATCCTCCCCGCCGAACGTGACGTTGTTCATCGTGCCCTGCGAGCCCGCGACGACCTTCTCGGGAACGACCTCGGCGAACGCGCCGAGCACGACGTCCGTCACGCGTTGTGACGTCTCCAGGTTCCCGCCGACGACGGCCGCGGGCGGGTCCGGGTTCACGATGCTCTGCTCGGGCGCCTCGATCGTGATCGGCCGATAGCACCCGTGATTCGGGGGTATCTCCGGGTCGGTCACGCAGCGAACCGCGTAGTAGGTCGCGGACGCGGTCACGGCGAAGACCGCGTTGACCGGACCGGCGGTCTGATCCGCGGTGCCGGTGAAATCGACGAGGATCTCGTCGCCGTCGATCGTCAGCGTGACCTCGATCGGAAGGTCAACGTTTCCAGCGCCGTCGTCATCGAGCACGTCCTCGAACGAGTACTCGCCGTCGGGCAGCGACTCGATCTCCGACCGCATCCGGCGCTCGGAGTAGTTTTTGATCTCCTCGAGCGCGACTCCCAGCTTGTCGGCCCCGTACCGGTCCGCGAGCTCGCCGAACCGCCGCCGTCCGGTCTCGTTCGCGGCTTCCTGCGCCCGGAGGTCGCCGCGACGTTCGTCCGGCGTCCGGACGTTCGAGAGGATCATCTCGAAGACGGCGTCGTTCGGGTCGCCCCCTTCGAAGAGTTTCACCGGCGGGATCCGGAGTCCCTCCTGATAGATCTCGGTCGAATCCGCGGAGACGCTCCCGGCGTGCGAGCCGCCGACGTCCGCGTGGTGCGCGCGGTTCGCGGTGAACGCGATGAGCTCGCCGTCGTGATACACCGGCGTGACGAGCGTGAGATCCGGGAGATGCGCCCCGCCGTAGAACGGGTCGTTGAGCAGTATCGCGTCGCCGGGGTTCAGCGATTCGCGCGGGAACCGGTCGACTGCGGCTCGAACCGAGAACGGCATCGAACCGAGGTGCACCGGCATGTTCTCCGCCTGTGCGATCATCTCGGCGTCTGCGTCGAACAGGGCACACGAGCAGTCGCGCCGCTCCTTGATGTTCGGAGAGTACCCCGTCCGGATCAGGTTCGCGTTCATCTCCTCGCAGACCGCCGCGGCCGCGTTCCGGGTCACCTCGAGCGTTACCGAATCGATGGCTGAAGAGTCGCTCATGAGTGGACCTCCACGATGAGACTGCCGTACTCGTCCACCTCGACGGACTGCTCCGGGCGGACGACGACCGTGCTCTCCGCGCCCTCCACGATCGCCGGCCCGGTGAAACTGCCGGCGGGCGGCAACTGCTCCCGCCGGTAGACGCGCGTGTCACGCACCTCGCCGTCGAACTGAACCGGCCGCTCCTCGACGATCGCGTCCGCGACGTCCCCCGTGTTCGTGTCCTGCCGGAGGTTGGGCGTCTCGACGACGCCGCGAGCGCGCGTGCGAAGCGTGACGAGCTCGATCGGCTCGTCGTCGTAGGCGTGCCCGTAGCGTTGTCGGTGCTTGGTGTGGAAGCGGTCTCGGATCGTGGCCTTCGTCTGGGAATCGAGCGGCCCGTCAGGGATCGGGACGGACAGCTCGAAAGACTGCCCGGCGTACCGGAGGTCGACCGACCGTTCGAACTGCATCTGTGACTCGTCTAAGTTCTCGTTCGCTAACTGCTCGCGGCCGTTAGCGACGAACTCGTCGAAGGTCGCTTGGAGGTCGCTCGGCTCGACACCCTCCCAGTTCCGAACGCGAGAGGTACTGTAGTCGTACAGGATGTCGCTGATCAGTAACCCGAGCGCGGAAAGCACACCGGCGGTCCGCGGGATGAGCACCCGCGGAATATCGAGTTCGGCGGCGAGCGTCGTCGCGTGGAGTGGCCCGGCCCCGCCGAACGCGACGAGCCCGAAGTCTCGCGGATCGTACCCGCGTTCGACCGACACCACCCGAAGGGCCCGCTCCATGCTCGCGTTGGCGACGTCGAGCACGCCCTGCGCGGCGGCCTCGACGGACTTCCCGAGCGGGTCGGCGAGCTCCCGTTCGAAGATCTCCTCGACGCGGTTCACGTCGACAGACAGGTCGTCGGAGAGGAACGCGTCGGGATTCAGCCGCCCCAAGAGGAGCTGCGCGTCCGTGATCGTCGGGCTGGTGCCGCCGCGACCGTAACAGATCGGTCCCGGGTCGGCGCCCGCGGACCGCGGCCCGACGCGGAGCGCGTCGCCGTCGTCGATCCACGCGATCGAGCCGCCGCCGGCGCCGACCGTGTGAATATCGATCATCGGCACGTTGACCGGGTAGTCGCCGACCTCCACGTCGGTGGCGACCATCGGATCGCCACCTTCGACGAGCGAGACGTCACACGACGTGCCGCCCATGTCCATCGTGATCAGATTCTCGATGCCGGCGAGCCCGGCCACGTAACTCGCCCCCTGGACGCCGGCTGCCGGGCCCGAAAGCAGCGTGTTGACCGGACGCGTCCGCGCGATATCGGCGGTGATGATACCGCCGTTCGATTGCATGATCTCGAGGTCCGGGCGAATCCCGAGGTCGGCGATCTGTGTCTCGAGATTCCCGAGATACCGGTCCATTACCGGCTTTAGCGCCGCGTTGAGCGCGGTCGTCAACGTCCGTTCGTACTCGCGGATCTCGGGCAGCACCTCGCTCGACAGCGAGAACGACGCGTCAACGCCTTCTGCCTCCAGTATTTCTTGGATGCGACGCTCATGCTCGTCGTTCTCGTACGAGAAGAGGAGGCTGATCGCAACGCTCGAAATATCCGCGTCCACGAGTTGCGCTGCGACGTCACGAGCGGCCGCTTCATCGAGCGGTGTCGACACGTCGCCCCGTTCGTCCAGCCGTTCCGGGATCTCGTACCGGTGGTTTCGGGGAACGACGGTCGCCGGTTTCTCCGTTTGGAAGTCATAAATGTCGGGACGCGCCTGCCGCCCGATTTCGAGCACGTCGCGGAAGCCGCCGGTCGTGACTAACGCGGTGTCCGCCCAGTCTTCCTCGAGTACCGCGTTCGTCGCGACCGTCGTCCCGTGCGCGAAGAAATCGACGTCCTCGAATTGAACCCCCGTCTTCTCACGCGTTTGTTCGAGTCCGTCCGTGACGCCGTCTTCCGGCGCTTCAGGCGTCGAAGACGTCTTCGTAACGTCGAGCGTTCCGTCCGAGATCGTGACAAGATCGGTGAACGTACCCCCGATATCGACGCCGACACGGATATCGCTGCTAGTCATTAGTCCTCCCACCGCGGAGAGGCCGATGCACCCGTTGAGTGTAGCTGCCAATCATGGATGAGTTGGTGATAGAGCGCGGGCATCCCGTAGTTCGGCTACAGGATGCGAAATCGTTAGATCAGGTCACCGGCCGGAATCGTTTCCTGATCGACGAACTCGCCGTCCTCGACTTGCACGATAACCATGTCACTGGCGACGTCGCCGTTCTCGTCGTAGTTCACCTGCCCGCTCGGCCCCGAGTAATCGATCGTCGTCCCGTCATCGATCAGGTCGAATCCGTCGCCGACCTCCGCGTAACTCACGGTGTCACCATCGGGATTTGAGACCGGACGCATGCTTTCCTTGACCGTGTTCGGATCGGTCGTCCCGGCGTGATGGACCGCGAGCGCGTAGGAAACGAGCGCGTCGTACGAGTTCCACGAGTACGGCGAGAACAGGTCGGCGTCCGGGTACGCGTCGGCGTAATCCGCTTCGAAGCTACTCGTTGCGTCACCAGTGGGCGGGAGCGTCCGCACGCCGTACATCCCGTTGAGGATATCCGCGCCGACGTTGTTGAGGAAGTCCTGTGAGAGGAGACTCGTGTGCAGCACCCAGTTCCCACCGTACCCCTCCTCGTTCCACTGATTCAGAATGGTGGTCCCGCTCTCCGGGTACCCGGCGTACGCGATGAACTCCGGATCGTCGGCGTACAGCTCGGACAACGCCTGCTGGTACGAGGACTGTCCGGACTCGTACCCGACCGTGGCCGTCGTCGTCCCGCTAAACGTTTCCTCGAACGTGTCTGCGAGCGCCGCCCCGAAATCGTTGTTAATGTAGAGAACTGCCGCGGAGTCCGCTCCCTCGTCTTCGATGATCTGTGCCATGACCTGCGCGATGAACCGGTCGTTCGTCCGCGTCCGGAACACGAGGTCGTTGTCGTCGAGCGTGCTGATCGTCGGTGACGACGACGCAGACGTGATGTGCAGAACCTCGTTCGGAATACTCACTGATTGGGCGATACTGATCGTCACGCCGCTCGAAACCGCCCCGATCAGTCCTGAGACGTTCTGCGTGTTCACGAGGGAGTTCGCCGCGTTGACCCCCGCAGTCGAATTGGTTTCCGAGTCCTCGTCGAACAGTTCGATCTCTCTGCCGAGCGGCCCACCGGCGGCGTTGATATCCTCTAACGCCATTTCCAGGCCGTTCAGCATCGGTTGCCCGAAGTCACTCAGGTCACCACTGAACGGGATCACGACACCGACACCGATCGGGTCGCTGTCGCCCGCCCCACCGTCCTCACCGTCCGCCGAGTCGGAGCCGTCCTCCGAGTCGGAACCGTCGGACGACCCATCACCGCCGTCACCACCGTCGCCTTGGAGGTCTTCCTGACTACTGCACCCCGCCAAGGCCGCGACTCCGGCACCGCCACTCAGACGAACGAACCGACGCCGTTTGAGCCGCTCTGCAAACGTGCTATCATTCGACATGGCTACGAATCTCATATGTATCTCAGTATAAATATGTGGTTGTTAGAAACTCACACGTAATGCGTCGGCGCGATGTCATCGTATGAATCAGTATGAATTCTGCATACTACTGGAGTATCGGCGATCGCCGAACAGGGATCGTTCTCATTTGTCCGGTCTCGTCTCAGTGATCAGCACCTTCGTTAACCCTTCCTCAATAACGAGGTCGAAGGGGAGATTCGCCGCACTCCGTTCAATAAATCGAGTCATAAACCACCGGATCTGATCTGACGGAAACACGACGTGATACCGGTTATCGTCACTCCGACGGACACTCAAAAACCCGCACAGCGAGAGCCACTCAAGTAACTCGTCGAGCGTCTCAAACTCACCGTCGTACTCGTGTGCGTGATACTCAGAGACTTGGTCCGCTTTCGCTAAGAAGTCGGGATCCGGCTCGTCGTCGCTATCAGACACGTAATCGAGGAAGCAGTGGAGGAAATCGACGTCGAGAAGAACGTGTTCACCGCCCGAGAGCATTTTGTGATAATCGCCGAGCTTCGTCCCCGCGTCAGTCGTTGCGGCTTGGTAATTAGCAGCGTAGAAGGTCAACGCACGCCGCAGTAGCTCGCTTTGCCCGTGCCCCGTTCGTTCAGTGAGATCATCGAGTGCCTCCTTCGCATCCGTATCAAGTGAAACTGTCACACGGTCAATCGCCATATGCTACTGCCATCACTCGTCACGTGAATAGTCAACGGTTGCCATAACAAACTGACGAGGGTGAATAAATCGACAACCGCCCTTGGGCTCTGTCGAAACACGTCGAAACGGATAGGGTAGGCGTACAGAGTAGTGAGACTGTAGTTGACTTGTAAACCGGTCGGTTTTATCGATTGCCGGCCCGCTTGACGGCCGTACCACGCGGCACTCGTTCAGGCGACCACTCCGAGCCGCTGATCAGTCCAAGCTCAGCCGCACGTCACCCATCTGCTTCCCGCGGACGACGAGCGTGGTGCCGTACTCGGTGCGTGTTTGATCCCATGCCGCGAGCGCGTCATCGACCGATCCGTGGCTTGTGAGGGCATCGGTTTACCGCTGGGTAGTTCACGGCAAAAATCGGGAGAAGGCGTCGGGTTAGGATGCTCCGGCTGGGATTCGAACCCAGGTCATTGCCGTGAGAGGGCAATATGATTGGCCGGACTACACCACCAGAGCGCACGTCCGTTCGACGCATTCTCGGATACGGCAGGATATTGTAAAACAGTTCCGTTTCGACCGCACCGTGCCCCGGTTTACCGTGGTTCGGTTTCCCCGACTGCGGCGGGAACAGCCGGTCGGCCGCGGACGACGCGCCCCTCAGACGTCGACGGCGAACGGGGCCGCCTCGGCCGCGTCGTCGGCGACGGCGGCGAGCAGGTCAGCGACCGCGTCGAGGTCGCCGAGGTCGACAACCTCCACGGGCGTGTGCATGTATCGGTTCGGGATCGAGACGTTGAGCGAGGGGACGCCGCCGCGCGCGGTGTAGAAGGCGTCGGCGTCGGTGCCCGTTCGAGATCCGGTCGCCTGGAGCTGCACGTCGATGTCGTCCGCGGCGGCGGCGCCGCGTGCGAGTTCCACGAGGACGGGGTGGTTCGCGCTGCCGCGGGCGATCACCGGCCCCGCGCCGAGCTCGACCGGCCCGCGGCGCTCGGTGTCGACGTCGGGGTTGTCGGTGGCGTGCGTGACGTCGACGGCGACGAACGCGTCCACGTCGTCGAGGTCGACGCCGACCATCCGGGCGCCCTGAAGACCGACCTCCTCTTGGACAGTGGAGACGGCGTACACGGTCGCGTCGACGTCGCGTTCGGCCGCACGGCGGAGTCCCTCGGCGGCCGCCCACGCCCCCGTGCGGTTATCGATCCCGCGGGCCGCGATCCGGTCGCCGGCGAGCTCCTCGCAGTCGGTCGAGAAGGTGACGGGGTCGCCGACCTCGACGTGCTCGCGGGCCTCGTCGGCGTCAGTCGCGCCGATGTCGACGAACTGGCCGGCGATCTCCTCGTACTCCTCGTCCCCGGCGTCGCGCAGGTGGATCGCGGTCTGGCCGATCACGCCCTGGACGGGCTCGTCGGCGTGGACCGTGACGTGCTGGCCCTTCGAGACGGTGCGGTCTGAGCCGCCGATCCGGGAGATGCGGAGGAAGCCGTCGTCGAGCACGTCGCGGACGATGAACCCGATCTCGTCGGCGTGGCCGGTGCAGGCGATCGCCGGCGCGTCGGGGGCGCCCTCGTGGACGGCGACGGCGTTGCCGTAGGCGTCGACGGAGACGTCGTCCGCGAACCCGCGGACGTAGTCGGTCCAGACCCGCTGGCTCGGAGTCTCGAACCCGGAGGGGCTGGCGGTCGCGAGCAGGTCGTCGAGGAACGTTCGGCCGCGCTCGTGCATGCACGCGAGTGACGGGGCGCACGGCAAGAAACCGCCGGTCGGGGGCGACCGCGAGGGCGAGGGCCCGCCGGTCGCGAGGCGGCGGCGTCCCGCCGGTCGCGGGTCGACGGTCCCCGCCGGCCGCCACGACTAAATCGTTGCCGCACGAACAACGAGATATGACCGATTCCTCATTTACCCTGTTGGAGGTCCACCTCGGCGACGGCGACATCGAAATCGGGCCGTTCGAACTGTTCGGCGCGAGTGACGAGCCGACGGCGATCGCCGCGTCGGAAGCGGACGCAGACGCAGACGCCGACGAGGACGACACCGAGACCGACGGCGGCGTTTCGGCGCGGGCGGTCGCCGGTCTCCTGCTCGCGGTGGCCGCGCTCGTCGCGGTCGCGGTCGGCGTCGCGAAGCTCCGCGGCGACGACGAGGTCCCGTCGGGGATCGCCGGCGACGAGTGACGACTGGACGCGGTCCGACGCGGCTACCGACTGACTGAACCCGACGCAAACGACTTGAGGCGCGCACCCCTCCCGTCGGTATGGACATTCTCCGAAGCCTGCGCGCGGTCTCCGAGGCGTCCGGCACCGGCGTCGTCGACTGGGACCGGGCCGCGGCGGCCGCGAAGGCGAGCACCGACCCGGGCTCGCTGGCGCTCACGGCCGCCGAGCGGGAGGGGTACGCCGCCGACGTCCGGGACGCCCGGACCCGGCTCGGCGAGGTCGCGGGAATCGCGTTCGACGTGCCCGACGCGATCGAAGTGCAGAACCGTCACCACTGGATCGACGCGAGCGTCGACACGTTCCGGAACGTGATGGCGCCGATCGAGGCGGCGGCGACCGGGCAAGCGGGGGCGGACGGCGCCCCCGGCGAGCCAGCGAGCGAGGATAACTGGACGACAGAGGGCGGCGACTGGAAACCCGAGAGCAGCGACTGGACGACCGAAGGGCCGCTCGACCGGATTCCGGACCCGTTCGGGGGCGCCGGCGGATCCGGCGGTCCGGGGGGGGTCGGCGGTCCCCGGGGGCCTACCGGCTCCGGCAACCCGATCGCCGCGTTCTCGCGGGACGTCTCGCGGGTCGCCAACACCGGGACGATGGCGTTCGCGCTCGGCTTCCTCGCGCGGAACGTGCTCGGGCAGTACGACCCCCTGTTGCTCGCGGACGAGCCGGACGCCGAGCACGGGCTCTACTTCGTCCACCCGAACATCGTGCGCGTCGCGGCGGAGCTCGACGTCGACTACCCGCGGTTCCGCCGGTGGATCGCCTTCCACGAGGTGACGCACGCGGCCGAGTTCGGCGCGGCGCCGTGGCTCCCGGAGTACCTCGAATCGCGCGTCGAGCGCGGCGTCGAGGGGCTGACGGCCGGCGAGGTGACGATCGGCGGGCTCGACACGGAAGCGTTCGGCGAGCTGCAGGCGGCGATGACGGCGGTCGAGGGGTACGCGGAGGTGCTGATGGACCGCGCGTTCGACGGCGAGTACGCCGATCTGCGGCGCAAGCTCGACGAGCGCCGCGGGGGCGGCGGACCGATCCGGCAGCTCGCCCAGCGACTCCTCGGGCTTGGGATGAAACGGCGCCAGTACGAGCGCGGCGCCGCCTTCTTCCGCCACGTCGCCGACGCCCGGGGGATCGAGGCCGCCGGCGCCGTCTGGGAGCGCCCGGAGCACCTGCCGACCAAGGCGGAGATCGACGACCCCGAGGCGTGGCTCGTGCGGGTCGATCCGTGAGGGCCGACGGCGCGGGTTAGGACAGATCGAGCGCGATCGGGGTCTCGCCGCTGAGGTTGTCGCTCACCGGGCACCGCTGCTCGACGCGAGCGAGCCACTCGTCGCGAGTGTCGTCGCTGACGGGCGCACCGTCCCGCGAGCGCAGCTCCGCGTGAACCGACGCGCGTATCTACTTGGAAGCCGGCGCGCGAGTCGACATCGGCGCCCTGAAACTTCGCCGGATCGAGGTCGCCCTCGAGGTCGATCGCCAGCTCGGCGACATCGATGTCCATCTCGCCGGCGACGACGCGGCCGACGATGCTCAGACAGCCGCCGAGCGAGCCGAGCAGGTACTCGACCGGATTGGGGCCGGCGTCGGTGCCGCCGAGCGATTCCGGCTCGTCGATGACGAACTCGAAGTGGCGGGTCTCAGCGCGGACTCGGGTTCCCTCCTCTAACTCTGTGCGGGCGTCGAACGTCGCTGTCTGTTCGGACGAGTGGCTCATACGCGTCGATACGCGGGGGTCGAATATCAACGCGGGGGAGCGTTCTCACGCCGAGAGACCGGCTACGCCAGTCGCTTATCCCGGAACGCCCGGATCACGTCTTGGCGGGCGATGATCCCGACGACGCGCCCGTCCTCGTCCACGACCGGAACGCGGTTGATGTCGGGGTCGTCGCCGACGAGCAGGTCGAGCACGTCGTCGACCGGGGCGTCGGGGGTCACCGTCGCCACGTCGGTGCTCATCACGTCGGAGACGGGGCGGTCGGCGTTCCGGATCATGTCTACGCCCAAGTCGAGGTCGCCCCACGGCGCCTTCACCTGATACGTGAGCGTGTCGACGAACGGCGGGAGCCCGATCGGGATCCACAGCGTCTCGTCGTCGGGCTCGAACAGATCGACGAGGTCGGACTCGGTGATGACGCCGACCAAGCGGTCCTCGCCGTCGACGACGGGGAAGCCGCTGAACTCGTAGCGGGCGAACTTCTTGAACACGTCGGCGACGTCGTCGTCGGGGGCGACCGTCTTCACGTCGGATTCCATCAGGTCACGCGCGTGCATACCGTCACCGTCGCGAGCGGGGGCCGTAGGCGTTTCGACCGGTGGTGGTGCGGTAACAGAGCGGCGGTACGAGGAAACGGCGCTGCCGCTCGTCAGGTATCAACGAGTGAGTGGCCGGGGTGGGCTCCGAACCCACGATCTCCGCATGTCCCAGGTCCGAGGCTCGGCGGAGCCACGGGAAGGACGCGGACGCTTCCAAGGCGTCACCGCACCGAATCTCCGAACCCTATGAGTGCGGCGCTATGTCCAGCTAAGCCACCCGGCCTCACCTTCACGTACCGCGATGAAACCCTTTAAGCTTCCCATCCGTCGGAAGGGTGTGAGGCGGTGACAGAGCGTGGGCGGGCGCCCCGAGTCGGCCGCGCCAGAGGTGACCGGTCCGAGGCGTTGGATCCGAGAATCGGACCCCGCGGATTTATGGCCGGCGCGGCGAATCCCCGGGACATGACCCTTCCCGACCTGCTCGCGGAGACCGTCGGCGACGAGAGCGTCGTCGCCGAGGTCTCGCTGGGGGGAGACGACCGGCTCGCGGTCACGCCGACGCGGACGCTCGTCTACCGCGGCGACGGCCTGCTGTCGGACGAGTCGGTCGCCGAGTACTCCCACGACGTCGAACGCATCGCGATTTCGACGGGCCGCCGCAAGGCGAAGCTCACCCTCGGCTACGGCCTCGACGGCGACGAGACCCTCTCGCTGCCGGCGAAGCGCGCCGACGAGGCCCTCCACCCGATCCTCGCCGGCGTCCTCTCCGCGACCGGCGTCACCGACCCCGGCGAGTCCGTCCTCCGCACCTTCCGCTTCTCCGAGCTCACCCTCGTCGTCACCAGCGACCGACTCGTCAAACACGTCGGCTCCGCCGTCTGGGACGAGGAGTTCGAGGAGTTCCCCTACGCCGATCTCACCGACCTCGACTTCGAGGAGGGCACCGTCGCGACCGCGGTCGTGCTCGCCCACGGCGGCCGCTCCGAGCGCTTCAAGGCCCCCAACGAGTCCGCCCGGGCGCTCCGCGAGACCCTCGTCGACGCCGTCTGCGACTTCCACGACGTCGCCAGCTTAGAGGAGTTCCGCGTGACCGTCGCCGACGACGAAGATGAAGGGGCCGGGAGCGGCGCGGGCACCGACGGCACCACCGACTTCGGCGAGGGGCCCGACCCCCTCTCGGCCTCCCCCGTCGCCGACGCGGAGGCGGAAGCCGAGGCGGAGGGGGGAGGGGACGGCATCGCGGGTGACACAGGGGCGCCGGACGACCCGCTCTCCGCGGGCGTGGGCGACCCCGAGCCCTCGGCCGCGGCCGGAACTGATGACGATTCCGCGGCCGCGCCCGCGGGAGAGGCGAGCGACGCGACCGCCGACCCCGTCGACACCGACCCCGCCGACGGCCCGGAGACTGGGCCCGAGATCGGCGACGAGGCCGTCAACGAGACCGGCGGCGACGCCGCCGCGCTGAGCGAACCCGCCGCGGAGGACTCCGCGGTCGACGTCGACCCGGCGGCCGAGGCCGACCTCGCGAGCGACACCGCGGGAGAGCCGCCCGCGGAGGGGGCGGCGGCCGAGGGATCCGCGGCGGCCCCGACCGACGCCGACGCCTTCGACGGCTCGCCGTTCGAGAGCGCGGGCGTCGAGGGCGAGGACCTCGCGACCGAGGTGGCCGAGCTCCGCCGTGTCGTCGAGGAGCAGTCCGAGCGGCTCGACCGGCAGTCCGAGCTCATCGAGCGGCTGATCGAGGAGCTTCGACGCGGACGCTGAGGGGCGGTTTCGCCGCCCGAAGCCGGTTCTCCGAATCGATAGCCGTAGGGGTGCCTTTTTAAGTCCGACGACGAAGACGCAGAGAGTGACCGCGCAACTCGGCCCCTGGATCGACGCGACGCTGGGCAGCGTCGCGACCACGGAGGCCCGCCTCGCCGCGACCGGCGGGATCTTCCTCCTGACCGTCGCGGTCGGGTGGCTACTGCTCCCGCGGGCCGTCCGGACGGGCGAGCGGGTGACGGCGGACCGACTGGAGGGATTCCTCGACGGCCGCGGCGAGTCGTCGATCGAGACGCTCCGCGAGGCGCTGCCGGTCTCGTTCGGCCTGCGACTGCTCGTCGGCCTCTTCCAGCTCGCGCTGTTCGCGCTCGCCGCCGTCGCCGTGCTGACGCTGTGGGGACAGTTCTCGGTCGTCGCCGCGGCCCTCCCGGTCGCGGAGAACGTCGCGACCGTCGCCGGGCGGCTCCTCCTCTCGGCGCTGCTGCTCGGCGGCGCCTACGTCGCGAGCGACGTGTTAGAGGAGTACGTCGCCGACCTCTCGAACGACAGCGACCGCATCACGGCCCATCAGGAGCAGCTCCTCACCCGGATCATGCAGGTCGGCCTGCTCGTGGTCGCGGGCGTCACCGTCCTCGGGATCTGGGGTGTGAACCTCGGCGGGCTCCTCGTCGGCGCGGGCTTCCTCGGCATCGTGCTCGGGATGGCGGCCCGGCAGACGCTCGGCTCGCTCATCGCCGGCTTCGTGCTGATGTTCGCGCGCCCGTTCGAGATCGGCGACTGGGTCGCGATCGGCGACGAGGAGGGGTTCGTCACCGAGATCACGATCATGAACACCCACATGCGGAACTTCGACGGCGAGTACGTCGTCGTCCCGAACGACCTGGTCACCAACCAGGCGATCACGAACCGGAGCCGCGAGGGACGGCTCCGGATCCACATGGAGGTCGGGATCGGCTACGACGACGACCCCGACGCCGCCAGCGACATCGCGGAGGAGGTGCTGACCGACATCGACACGATCGCCAACAACCCGAAGCCGTACGTGATCCCCTCCGGCTTCGGCGACTCCGCGATCCTGCTCGACCTCCGCTTCTGGATCGACCCGCCGACGCCGCAGGCGCGCTGGCGCTCGAAGGCGACCGCAGTCGAGCGGATCCAAGACCGGTTCGCCGACGCCGGGATCTCCATCCCGTACCCGCAGCGGACCGTCTCCTACCCGCCGGAGACGGCGGAGGCGGACGAGACCGTCGAGCGCGTCGAGCGCTTCGACGACGACGGCGACGGGCGCGCGAGCGACCGGCCGGCCTGAGGGCGCGTCGCCGCCGCCCAACTTCTTTTTCGCCTGACAGACTGAGGGACGGTATGAGCCGACTCGACCGCGACCGGACGGCGGTCGCAGCGACCGGCGGGACGACCCGCGAGCGCCGCCGGCCGGCGTCGGTCGCATCGCCGCCGCTCGGGAGGTGGAGCGATGCGTGAGCGGGGAGGAGTCTACTGGCCGGACGTCGCCGCCGGACTGGGGGCACTCCTGATCGGCGCGGTCCTCGTCGGCGGACTCGTCTACGCCGCGGGCGCGACGTCGGTGACCCGCGCCGACTACGAGGCGTACGTCGAGCGGTGCGGGGACCTCTCGGAGGAGTCGCGGCTGGTCGACACCGGCCTCGGCATGGAGACGGTCCCGCTGAACGAGAGCGACGTGCGGGCCTGCGAGAACACCACGCTCGGGGAGTACCGGGACGCGAGACTGCGCTCGATGCGGTCGACGCCGCTGAACGCGGTACAGCGGGGGTGGATCGGCGGCACCGGGGCCCTGTTCGCGGCGATCGGCTGGCTCCTCCTCCGACGACAGGTCACCGCCGATCGGTCGGGCTGAGCCCCAGACGTGGTGCTTTCCGTCCGCTCACCGGTCCCGCCCGAAGCCGGCCGCGAACGTCGACTCGTCGACCGACAGCACCGTCGGCCGCCCGTGCGGGCAGGCGTACGGCCGATTGCACTCCCCGAGCCGGTCCAAGAGCGAGCGCTGCTCCTCGCGGGTCAGCTCGCCGATCTCGCCGCGCTTCAGCGACGGGTGACACGCCAGGTCGGCAAGCAGCGCCTCCCGAGCGTCTCGCGGCGACTCGCCGCCCGACAGCGTCGCGAGCGCGTCGCGGAACGCGTCCGCGTCGGCCGCCCGACCGAACGGCGCCGGCACCGCTCGCAGCCTGACGGTCCCCCCGCCGAACGGCTCCGTCTCGAAGCCGAGCGCCGCGAGCGCGTCGGCGTGCGCCTCCGCGGCCGCCGCCTCGTCCGCCGACAGCGACAGGGTCGCCGGCGGGTCGAGCGCGGCGGTCGGCACCGCCTCGTCGGCAAAGGCCCGAGCGAGCCGCTCGTAGTTCACCCGCTCGTGGGCGGCGTGGCCGTCGACGACGAGCAGCTCGTCGCCCGCCTCGACGAGGAGGTAGAGGTCGCGGAACGTCCCGATCGGTTCCGCGTCCGCGAAGGCCGCGGGGCGCTCGCCCGCCTCCCCGCCGACCGGGTCGAGCGCCGATTCGATCCCCGTGTCCACGTCGGCCTTCCGCCGGAGGTCCGCGCCCGTGAGCGCGTCGGCGACCGCCGACTCGACCGCGTCCGCGACCCGGTCGGCGTCGCGCAGCCCGACCTCCCGCTTCGCGGGATGGACGTTCGGGTCGACACGCGCGGGCGGTACGCTGACATCCACGGCCGCCACCGGCTCGCGGCCGTCCGGGAGTAAGCGTCCGTACCCGCCCCGGACCGCCGCCGCGAGCCGGTCGTTGCGCACGGGTCGCCCGTTCACCGACGCCCGGACGTGGTCGCGGGAGGCCCGGGTCACCGAGGGGTACGCGAGCGCGCCGGCGACGTCGATCGAGAGGCCCACTTCCCCTTCGCCCCCGTCCTCGACCGCGACGCTCGCGGCGAGCTCCGTCGACCGGCTCGCGGTCTCGCGGTCGTAGACGCCGAACAGGGCGTCCGTCGGCCCGGTCCCCGGGGTCGACAGCGTGGTCGCCCCGTCGTGTTCCAGCGCGAACGCGACGCGGGGGTTCGCGAGCGCGTAGTCGGCGACCAGCGCCGAGATCCGCGCGAACTCCGCGGCCGGCCCCGCGAGCGACTCCCGACGCGCCGGGCGGGTCGCGAACAGGTCCTCGACGACGACCGTCGTCCCGCGGGCGCGGCCGGCGTCGGAGACGGTCGGATCCCTCGGGTCGGAGTCGCTCGCCGCCCCGTCGACGACCACCCGCGTCCCGACGGCGCCGCCGTCGCTCGTCGTCAGTTCGAGCCGCGCGGCGTCGGCGATCGCGGCCAGCGCCTCGCCCCGGAAGCCCAACGACGCGACGCCGACCGGGTCGCCGTCGGGCGCGAGCTTACTCGTCGCGTGGCGCTCCACGGCGCGTCGGGCGTCCTCGCGGCTCATCCCGTGTCCGTCGTCGGCGACCCGGACCCGGTCGGTGCCGTCGCCGTCGACCGCGACCTCGACCGACGAGGCGCCGGCGTCGAGCGCGTTGTCGACTAGCTCCCCGACGACCCGCGCCGGCCGAGTGATCACCTCGCCGGCGGCGATCCGGTCGACGGTGGCGGCGTCGAGCCGGCGGACGCGTCCCGCCCCCTCGGTCGCTTCCGTCGACCCGCCCGGACGGCCCTCGCCGGCGCGCTCGTCACCCGCCATCGTCGAGCCTCGACTGGAGGTCGTGGAGCGCGTTCAGCGCCTCTATCGGCGTCATTCTCGCGAGGTCGAGGGCGCGGAGCTCGCTCGCGAGGTCGCTCCCGACCCCGCCCTCGGCCGCCTCGTCGAAACCGATGCCGTCGTCCGGGGTCGGGGCGTCGCCGTCGGTCGCGCTCGGGCCGTCTCCGTCGGCGTTCGCGCCCCGGCCGTCGCTCCCCGCGTCGTCGACCGCGCCCTCCTCGACGAGGAACTCGCGGAGCGAGACGTCGTCGGGGTCCGTCTCGTCGAGATCCGCATCGTCGGTCTGACCGTCGGCGGGCGGGTCTCGGTCGTCCTCGTCCGTCGCGGCTCCGCCCTCCGGGGGCGCCCCCCCGGCGTCGTCGGCCACCAGCGACCGCGACCGCTCGACCACGGGCGCGGGGACGCCGGCGAGCTCGGCCACCTCGACGCCGTACGACGAGGAGGAGGCGCCGGGGACGACCCGGTGGAGGAACGTCACGTCGCCGTCCTCGCGGGTGGCGGTGAAGTGGAGGTTGAAGACGCGCTCGCGCTCGTCGGCGAGGTCGGTGAGCCCGTGGTAATGCGTGGCGAAGAGGGCGGTGGCGCCGAGCTCGTCGTGGACGAACTCGGCGGCCGCGCGGGCGATGGCGCGCCCGTCCGTGGTGGCGGTGCCGCGCCCGACCTCGTCGAGGAGGACGAGCGAGTCCGGGCCGGCGTCGTGGAGGATCTCCGTCAGCTCGCTCATCTCGCGCATGAACGTGGACTGCCCGCCAGCGATGTCGTCGGAGGCGCCGACGCGGGTGAACAGCCGGTCGAACACCGGCAGTGAGGCCGCCTGCGCCGGGACGAACGACCCGGTCTGCGCGAGCACCGTCGCGAGCGCGACCGCCCGCATGTACGTCGACTTCCCGCTCATGTTCGGGCCCGTGATCACGGCGACCGACCCGCGCGGGAGGTCGACGTCGTTCGGGACGAACGACTCCTCGGCGCGCTCGACGACCGGGTGACGGCCCCCCTCGATCTCGACCCCGGCGTCCGGGTCGTCGACGACCTCGGGGCGGACGTAGTCGCCCTCGACGGCGACGGTCGCCAGCGAACACAGGGCGTCGAGCTCGGCGAGCGCGTCCGCGAGCCCCTGGATCCGCTCCGTCTCGGCCGCGACGCGCTCGCGGACGTCGGCGAACAGCTCGTACTCCAGGGCGTCCGCGCGCTCGGCGGCGCCGACGATCTCCTCCTCGCGCTCCTTGAGCTCGGGGGTGTAGTAGCGCTCGCTGTTCTTCAGCGTCTGCCGCCGCCGGTAGTCGTCGGGGACCCGGTCGAGGTTCGCGTCGGTCACCTCGATGTAGTAGCCGTGGACTTGGTTGTGACCGACCGACAGCGAGTCGATCCCGGTGCGCTCGCGCTCGCTCGCCTCCAGGTCGGCGACCCACTCGCGCCCCTCGCGCTCGGTCGCTCGGAGGGCGTCGAGGTCGTCGTCGAACCCCTCGCGGATCACGCCGCCGTCGGTGATCTCGGGCGGTGGGTTGACCGCGATCGCCTCGTCGATCAGCTCGCGAATCTCGGCCAGCTCGTCGAGACGGTCGCGGAGGTCGCGGAGGTGGTCGGTGCGCGGGTGATCGGAATCCCCATCCCCGGCGTCCTCCCCGTCCGCCCCCGCCAGCGTCGCCTTCAGCTCCGGGACGACCGCGAGCGTCGCGTGCAGCGAGCGCAGGTCTCGGGCGTCGGCCCGCCCCCGGGAGACGCGTCCGACGAGGCGCTCGAGGTCGTAGGCGGCCGCGAGCGCGTCGGCGACCCCCTCCCGGACCAGCGTCCGGTCGGCCAGCTCGCCGACCGCGTCGTGGCGGCTCCGGATCGCGTCGGCGTCGACGAGCGGGCGCCGGAGCCACCGCTCCAGACAGCGCCGCCCGAGCGCGCAGCTCGTCTCGTCGAGGACGTCGAACAGGGTGTCGCTGGCGCCGAGCCCGCGGTTCTCGAACAGCTCTAAGCTGCGCTGGGCCGCGGCGTCGAGCCGCAGCCGATCGCGGGGGTCGTACCGCCGGATCCGGGTGACGTACGAGAGCGGGCCGTCGTCGCCCTGCGTGTACTCGGCGTACGCGAGCACGGCGCCGGCCGCGCGCAGCTCGGCGTCCGCCTCGAACCGCCGGTCGGGCGCCGGGAGGTACGGCTCCAGGCGCTCGGTCGCGGCGCGCCGCTCGAAGGCGTCCGGGTCGTGCTCGTGAGTCGTCCAGCCGTTCTCGGCGTCCGATGGCTCGAACGCGGGGGCGTCCGGGCCCGCGATCAGCTCCGCCGGGGCGATCCGGTCGAGCTCCCCGGCGACCGCGTCGCGGTCGCCCGACGTGACGAGGCACTCGCCCGTGGAGACGTCGACGGCCGCAAGGCCGATGGGGGCCGGGGGATCGCGGGCGCTTCCGCCGCCCCCATCCCCGCCGGCCGCCACCGCCGCCACGTAGTTCGTGGTGCCCGCCTCCAGCAGGTCGTCCTCGACGACGGTCCCGGGGGTGATCACCTCGGTGACGGCGCGGTCGACGAGCCCGGACGCCTGCTCGGCGTCCTCGACCTGGTCGCCGACGGCGACGCGGTAGCCCGCGTCGAGCAGCGACTCGAGGTAGGGGGCGGCGTTGTCGATGGGGATCCCCGCCATCGGGTAATCGCCGGTCGAGTCCGAGCGCTCCGTGAGCGTCACCTCGCAGACCCGCGCGACGACCTCGGCCGCCTCGCAGAACGCCTCGTAGAAGTCGCCGACCTGGAACAAGACGAGCGCGTCCCCGTGGGCGGCACAGAGGTCCGCGTACTGCGAGAGCATCGGCGTGAGCTCCTCGCGGGCGGCGGCGATCCCCGGCGGGAGCCCCGTCGCGACATCCCGGTCCGCAGTTGGCATACCGCGAACCCGGGCGCCCGCGGGCATAAACGGTGCGGAGGGCGGCGGGCGGGAAGGGCGCTCACGCGATCGCTCCTCACGCGACCGCTCGGCCGCGCACCGCCGAGACGCTTACAACGATGGACGCCTCAGTACGCACGTGACGAACCGGACGATCATCGTCGGCATGGCGGCGACGTTCATCGGGCTGACGGCCCTGCTGCTCGTCGCCGGGGTCGTGGTCTCGCCGGTCCTGCTGGCCGTGGCCGTCCCGTTCGGCGTCGTCTCGTACTTCCTCTGGTACCACGCCAGCGGCAAGCTCCGCGACCGCGTCCGTCGCGAGGCCGCGCGGGCGGGGCCGACCGAGCGCGAGCAGGCGCGACGGCGCGCCCGAACGGCCGAGCACCGCCGCTCCGCGCGCCGGACCGCGGGCGCGACCGACGGCGGGTTCGGCGGCGCGGCGGCCGGCCCCGGCGGAGGCGGTCCCGGCGCGGGCGGCCGGCGCGACCCGCGGGACCGCGCGCCGCCGACCGGCGGGATGACCGAGCGCGACGCGTACGAGACGCTCGACCTCGACCGGACCGCCGGTCAGGAGGCGATCCGCGAGAGCTACCGGGAGCGGGCGAAGCGGCTCCACCCCGACGGCGAGGACGGCGACGAGGAGGCGTTCAAGGAGCTGAACGAGGCGTACGAGACCCTGAAGAACTGAGCGGCGCGAGGGACGAGAACGGGGCTACGCCCGGTCGTCGTCGCCCGTCTCGATCGCCGCCGCGATCGCGGCCGCCGCCTCGTTGAGTTCCTCCCGCGTGTTGACGTTGGTGAACGTCCGTTCCGTCGTCCGCGATCGGATGGTCTCGTCGCCGACGACGACCCGGTCCAACTCCTCCAGCGGCGCCAGCACCTTCCGGTCGCCGCGGGCGAGCGCGCGATCGCAGGCCGCGGCCATCGCGTCGGCGCGGTAGGCCGCCTGCGTCGTCTGGAGCCAGCGGTCGTCGAGCCGCGGGACCGCCGCCTCGCGGCCCGCCGCGTCCTCGCGGAGCGAGGCGAGGAATCCGGGGTCGACGAACGGCATGTCGCAGGCGACGACGGCCACGTACTCGGACGGCGCGGCTCGACAAGCGTTGCGGATCCCGGCCGTCGGCCCGAGGTCGGGCTCGTCGTCGACCGCCCACGTCACCGGGAGCGGGAGCCCCGCGAGCGCCGCCCCGATCGCCTCGCGCTGGTCGGGGCGACAGTTGATCACGATCTCGTCGACGACGGGGTCGCCGCTCGCGGCGCGGGTCGCGCCCGGCGGGACGGGGTCGTCCGTCCCCGCGAGCCGGTCCGCGACCCGGCGGATCATCGGGACGCCGGCGAGCTCGGCGACGGCCTTGTCGCGGTCGCCGAAGCGGGTCGATCGCCCCCCGGCGAGGATGGCTCCGGTGGTCACGGGCGGATCTGTGACGGGCGGGGACTTCGGGGTTGCGGTGGCGTCGCAGCGGCTCCGAATGCGGGGCAGTCGCCGGCGGTCTCCGCGGGGCAGTCGCGGGGCGGTCTCCGCGGCGACGGACGCGCGCTCGCGAGGGGCCGTCGGTGCCCCGCGGACGCGACCGTTTCCGGCCGAAAGCGACCCGTTAAGTGGCCGGCGACCCACGGATCGGACATGGCAGAGGCCACGGATTTGGAGGAGCTGAAACGTGGGACCGACCTGGTCAAGCGCGGCTTCGCGCAGATGCAGAAGGGCGGCGTGATCATGGACGTCGTCAACCGCGAACAGGCCCGCATCGCGGAGGACGCCGGCGCGGTCGCCGTGATGGTGTTAGAACACGTCCCGGCGGACATCCGCAAGCGCGGCGGCGTCGCCCGGATGCCCGACCCCGAGCGCGTCCCCGAGGTCATCGACGAGGTCTCGATTCCGGTGATGGGCAAATCGCGGATCGGCCACCGCAAGGAGGCGGAGATCCTGGAGGCGCTCGGCGTCGACATGATCGACGAGTCGGAGGTCCTGACGCCCGCCGACGACGAGTACCACACCGACAAGCGCGACTTCGCCTCGCCGTTCGTCTGCGGCGCCCGGAACCTCCCCGAGGCGCTCCGGCGCATCCGCGAGGGCGCGGCGATGATCCGGACGAAGGGCGAGGCCGGCACCGGCGACGTGAATCAGGCGGTCAAACACCAGCGCACCATCAAAAACCAGATCCGCACGCTCACCGGGCTCAACCACGAGGAGCGCGAGAAGTGGGCCCGCGAACACGGCGCCCCGCGCGATCTGGTTCACGAGACCGCCGAGGCGGGCCGGCTCCCGGTCGTCAACTTCGCCGCCGGCGGGATCGCGACGCCCGCGGACGCGGCGCTGATGATGTACCACGGCTGTGACGGCATCTTCGTCGGCTCCGGCATCTTCGGCGCGGAGGACCCCGCGGCGATGGGCACGGCGATCGTCGAGGCCGTCAACAACTGGGACGACCCCGAGGAGCTCGCCCGCATCGCGAGCGGCACCGGCAAGGGGATGAAAGGGCAGTCCAACGAGGACATGCCCGAAGAGGAGAAGCTGCAGGGCCGCGGCGTTTAAATAGCGAGTTTTCCGGTTCCTGCGTTCGGTCGCTTTTGAACGGGTGTCGGGTGCGTGACGATGAGGTAAACCGTTTGCAAAGCCCTAGCCGCTCATTTATAAGAAATTGACCTCATACCGGCGGAGAACACCTCCAAAACCCCAGCTGCTCGGCTATACCTCGTCGCAGTCGCTGTGGCAGTGAACACCGCCAAAGCCCCAGCCGCGAGGGGCTCGCGGCCTGTCGGCCGCTCGCCAGTCGAGGGCTCCCTTCGGTCGCCCTCGCAACTCGCGCGGCTCGCTGCGGTCCTCGGTCACTCGCTTCGCTCGTTCCCTGCGGTCCTTGCGTCGCCGTGCTTCGTCCTTCCGGGAGACTTCGTCTCCCGTCTTCCCGCTCGCGTTGCTCGCGGGAATCGCGGCTGCCCCTTTGAGTCCCACCCGACCGCACAGCACTGCACCCTCACACCTCCCCAGCCTCGCGGTTCGCGCTCTTCGAGCGCTCACCGCGTCCCTCGCGCGGCGCTCCTCGCGCTCGCTTATAAGCGAGCGCTCGGAGGCGCGCGCCACCGCAGTCTGCTTATAAATAATCGCCAGGCGCTCCGCCGATCGCTCGCCACGTGGCGACCCTACTCCTCCAGTACCGTCGACCCCTTCCCGATCCGGGTCTGGTAGGCGCGCGCGTCGATCCCGGCCACGGAGAAGGCGTCGAGCATCGCGGCGGCGACCCCGCGCCGGCGGCCCTCGCGACAGACGGCGATGATGGCGGGGCCGGCGCCGCTGACGGTGACGCCCGCGGCGCCGGCGTCGAAGGCGGCGGCGCGCACCTCGTCGTACCCCGTGATCAGGCGGGCGCGCTCGGGGGTGACCACGGGGTCGGACATGCCGGCGCCGACGAGGTCGGGGTCGGAGCGGCACATCCCGACCGCGAGCGTGGCCGCGTTGCCGACCGTTGCGACGAGGTCCTCCATCGAGGCGGTCTCAGGGACGACGCGGCGCGCGTCGCGGGTGGAGACCGCGACGTCGGGGAGGCAGACGACGAGGGGGACCGCGGCGTCGACCGCGTGGGTCGCCTCGCTCGTCGTCACCGTGAATCCGCCGAGGATCGAGGGCGCGACGTTGTCCGAGTGGGCGACGCCGGAGACGACCGCCTCCCCCTCGGCCGCGATCGGGACCAGCTCGGAGCGGGAGAGCCCGCGGTCGTACAGCCGGTTGAGCGCGACCGCGGCGCCGGCGGCGCTGGCGGCCGAGGAGCCGAGCCCGGAGGCCGGGCGGACCCCCTTGTCGATGTGGATGCGCGCGGGCGCGTCGAGCGCCTCGACGACCGCGCCGACCGTGTTCTTCTCGGGGTCCTCCGGGATGTACTGCGCGCCGACGCCGGTGACCTCGATCGTCGTCTCCGCGGCCTTCTCGACGGTGACGACGTCCGCCGGCCGCGTGAGAGCCGCCCCGAACACGTCGAACCCGCTGCCGAGGTTCGCGCTCGTGGCGGGTGCCCGTACCGTGACCATGCCGGGGAGTGTCGCCGGGGGTGCAAAAAGGAGCGGGATCGAACAGCGGCGGCGGGGGACGGCGAGCCGATCCCGGTCGCGTCGCTGGGGCGTCGGTGGGAGAGAGGACAGAGAGCGAGTCGCGCGCCGCCGGTTAGCTGTCGGCCATCGTCCACAGCAGCGTGCCGATGAGGATCATCGGGATCCCGATCAGGATGTACGTCTTCGGCATCGTCGTGTACGGCGACATGAAGAATATCAGTCCGAAGCCGGCGAAAACGGAGGCGATCACGCGCTGGGACTTCAGCGGCACGGCTCCGAGCAGCGAGACGATGAACCCGAGCAGTATGACGTGCCCGAGATGGTAATCGAGCAGGAACGTGTCGATAGCCAGCGGCGAGAGCATTCTTGTCCGAAGGTGCGAGGGATTCGCGCATTAAAGTTCCGTTTCTCGCGAGACTGACGGGGAGGTCGACACGGCGTTCCCACCATCCCTTATAAGGGCCGGCGGCGAGACCACCCACCGTGCGACTCGTTCAGGTCATGATCCCGGCGGGAAAGCGGGCGGCCGTGGTCCGGGCGCTCGACGAGGAGGGGGTGGACTACGTCATCACCGACGAAACGAGCGGGCGCAAGTACACCGCGGTCGCGATGTTCCCGCTCCCCACCGCCGCGGTCGAGCCCGTCCTCGAACGGCTGCGCGAGGCGGGGATCGACGAGCGGACCTACACCGTCATCGTCGCCGCCGAGACGGTCATCTCCCGGCGGTTCGAGGCGCTCGAGGAGGAGTACGAGCAGGAGTCCGAGCGCGGCGGCGACCGGATCTCCCGGGAGGAGCTCCAGGCCAAGGCGGACAGCCTCGCCTCCGGGATGGGAACCTACGTGCTGATGACCGTGATCTCGGCGGTGATCGCGACCGCCGGCCTCCTGCTCGACTCGCCGGCGACCGTCGTGGGGTCGATGGTGATCGCCCCCCTGATCGGCCCCGCGATGTCGGCCGCGATCGGCACCGTCGTCGACGACGAGGACATGTTCAGACGCGGGGTCCGGATGCAGGTGCTCGGCGTCGTCGTCGCGGTCGCGGCCGCGACGCTGTTCGCGTTCGCGCTCCGGACCCTCGCGTTAGTCCCCCCCGGGCTCGATCCCCTCGAACTCGCGGAGGTCTCCGAGCGGCTCGCCCCGAACGTGTTGGTGCTCGTCGTCGCGATCGGCGCCGGGATCGCGGGGATCGTGTCGCTGATGACCGGCGTCTCCGCGACGCTGGTCGGGGTGATGATCGCGGTGGCGCTCATCCCGCCCGCGGCCGCCGTCGGCATCGGGATCGCCTTTCAGATCCCCCGGCTCGTGCTCGGCGCGGGCGTGATCCTGGCCGTGAACGTCCTCTCGATCAACCTCGCCGCGCTCGTCGTGCTCTGGTACGAGGGGTACCGGCCGCAGCGCTGGTTCCGCGAGGACGACGCGCGCGCGGCGTTCGTGAAGCGCGTCGCGGTCCTCGTCGCCGCCATCGCGGTGCTGTCGGTGTTCCTCGGCGGCGTCACCTACGAGTCCTACGCCGTCTCGACGACCGAGGCGGACATCAGAACGGCCGTCGGCGACGAGCTGGCCGCGCTCGACTCGAACGTGGAGCTGCTGGAGTTGGATATCGAGCGGACCGGGACGTTCCCCCCGCTCGAGACCGAGCGAGTGGACGTCATCGTCGGCGCGCCGCCGGGGAGCGACCTCGCGGGGCTCGCCGACGCGCTCGACGAGCGGGTCGAGACGACGATCGGGAACGACGTCCGGATCGAGGTCCGTATCGTGACCGTCGAACGCGCCTGAGCCGGCGCCGCTGCGCGATACCGACCGATCGGTCCCGTTTTCGACGGATTCGAGACGATAGGGGAGCGTCTCTCCCGTAGAAGTTCTGTATCGTCGATTTTGTCGCCGTATACCGAAAGTGGAAGTACTTTTTAACGCGGCCCGAGTGCCGTAGCACAGTGACCGACTCGACACGTTCCGACGACGATTCGATGCGCGAGGTCGTCGAGCGCTCCCGCAGCGGGGCGCCGGCGGTCGGCGAAGCGGTCCGGGACCGCTTCTCGTCGGACGAGGTGTTCCAGCGGATCATCGCCGCCGCGGACGAGGAGGTGACCTCGGGCGGGCGCGAGCTCTTCTTCAGCGGCGTCGCCGCGGGGCTGGCGATCACGATCACGTTCATGCTGTACGCCTCGCTGACGGCGTCGACCGACGGCCATCCCATCCTGAGCGTCCTGCTGTACCCGCTCGGGTTCGTCTACATCATCATCGGCGGCTACCAGCTGTACACCGAGAACACGCTCCCGCCGGTCGCGCTGACCTTGGAGCGGCTCGCGAGCCTCCCGACGCTGCTGCGCCACTGGAGTATCGTGCTCGCGGGGAACTTCACCGGCGGCGCGTTCGGGGCGGTCGTGCTCTCGTACGGCGGCGTCTTCACCGGCGACGCGGTCGACTCCGCGATATACATCTCGGCCGGCGGGCTCGACGTCGGCTTCTGGCCGCTCTTCTTCAAGGCCGCGATGGCCGGACTGATCGTCGCCGGCGTCGTCTGGGTCGGGTTCGCTTCCACGAACTCCGTCACCCGCCTGCTCGTCGTCTACCTCGCGTTCCTGGCGATCCCGCTCGGGAACCTCTACCACGTCGTGGTCTCGTTCACCGAGGTGCTGTACCTGCTGTTCGCGCAGCAGCTCGGGCTGTACACCGGCGGGGTCACCCTCGTCGGCGGGCTCGGCGGCTTCGTCCTTCCGGTGCTGCTCGGGAACACCATCGGCGGGATCGTGCTCGTCACGCTGGTGAACTACTTCCAGACCAGCGAGGAGCGGTTAGAGGAGGCGCGCTTCGAGGGGATGACCCGCCGGCTGACGGTGCCCGAGTGGGTGCTCGGCCGGGCCGCGGGGCGCTCGTACGTCCCGATCTTGGACGCCACGGAGGCGACGCTGTTCGCCAACGAGGGCCACCGGATCATGGTCCCGATCACGAACCCGCGGACCGACGGCCCGATCGTCGAGCTCGCGAGCCGGATCGCCAGCGACCACGAGGACGGGCTCGTCCACATCGTCCACGTTGTACAGGCGCCGGAGCGGATGTCGCTGTCGGCGGGCGCGGGCCGAATCGCCGACGTCTCCGAGGAGGGGATGGCGGGACTGCGCGAGACCGCAGAGGGGTACGACGTCGACGTCTCGACGTCCACCGTCGTCTCCCACCGCTCGTTCGAGGAGGTGTTCAACATGGCCCGCCGGACCCGCCCGGAGGCCGTGCTGATGGGCTGGGGCGAAGACCAGCTGTGGAACGCCGCCCGCGCGGAACGCCCCATCGACGAGCTCACCAACCAGCTCCCCTGCGACTTCCTCATCCTGAGCGAGACCGACCTCGACACCTCGAGGATACTCCTCCCGACCTCCGGGGGGCCGGACTCGGCGCTCGGCGCGGAGGTCGCGAACGTGCTCTCGCGGACCGCCGGCGCCGAGGTGACGCTGCTCCACGTGGTCGACGGGGCCGAGGAGCGCGACGCGGGCGAGGGGTTCCTCGCCGGCTGGGCGACCGAGCACGGCCTCGCCGACGCGAGGCGGGTCGTCGACGAGGGCGGCGACGTCGAGGACGCGATCGCCCGAGAGGCCGTGAACAACACCCTCGTCATCATCGGGGCTACGGAGAAGGGGCTCCTCTCCCGGCTCGTCTCGAACTCGCTGCACTTGGACGTGATCCACGACGTCGACTGCTCGGTGCTGCTCGCCGAACGCCCCAGCAGCCGCTCGATCCGCGAACGGCTGTTCGGCTCGGGGCGCCGGGTCTCCGGACCGCCGGACGGCGGCGTCGAGCGCGATCCCGCCGCGTCGCGAGGGGCCGAGCTCACCGGCCCCGACGACTCCGGTCCGATCCCCCCGAGGCGCGGGAGCTCCGACGACGACGACGCCGACGGGAGCACCGACGGGAGTTCGACCGACGAGTCGACGGAGCCGACGGTGATCACCGACCACGAGGACCCCGGCGACGGGGAGGAGGTCGAAGAAGAAGCGGTCGGCGATGAGGGGGAGAGCCCCCCGCCCGAGCGGTCGGTCGTCACCGATCACGACGACCCGGAGGAGGGGGACGAGACGGACGACCCCGACGACACGACGTGACCGACCACGCGACCGACGACACGACCGGCAACGCGACCGACGACACGACCGACCACGCGACGTAACCGACCGCGTCACGGGGCGGTCGATAGCGCAAACGGCTCTTTGTCCCACCGGCGACTTATAGTGAGCTCCGAGCGACGGGTCGAGCATGGACCGAAGACTGGCGACTGCGGCCGGGCTCGTGCTGCTCGTCGCGCTGGCGGGCTGCGCGGGACTCCCCGGCTCGACGGGAGACGCGGGGACCGCCGCGAACGCGGCTCCGGGAGAGGAACCGGCGCTCGACAGGAGCATCGAAGTGACGGCGGACGGCGTGGCCACGGCCGAGCCCGACCGCGCCACGATCCGCGTGGCGGTGACCGCGACGGGCAACGACTCGGCGGCGGTCCGCGACGAGCTCTCCGCCGCGGACGAGTCGGTTCGGGCGGCACTCACCGACTGGGGACTCGACGAGGACGACATCCGCACCGACCGCTACGACGTGCGCGAGTCGTACGAGACCCGGGACGATCCGGATCGGACGACGTATCAGGGCGTCCACAGCTACGCCGTCACGATCGACGACGTGGACGCGGTCGGCGAGGTGATCGACGTCGCGGTCGACGCCGGCGCCGACGAGGTGCGGCGCATCGAGTTCGGGCTGAGCGAGGAGCGCGAGCGCGAGGTGCGCGCGGCGGCGATCGAGAACGCGATGGCGAACGCAGACGACGACGCGGCCGTGCTCGCGAACTCCAGCGGGCTCGAGGTCACCGGCGCGTACAGCGTCTCCACCGCGGACGCCGGGGTGACGCCGTACCGGGTCGCCGAGACCGCGATGGCCGCGGGGGGCGACGGCGGCGACGCCGCGACGGGAGTCGAGACCGGCGACGTGAGCGTCCGAGTCAGCGTCAACGTCGTCTACGGCGCGGAACGGGCCTAGACGGAGACCGGGTCGGCGCTCCGACCCTCAGCCCCGCCCCGGACCCGCCGGGAATCGAAAACGGGATCGCGGCTTTTAGCGGCAGAAACAGCCGGGATATGGCGGATTAGCGGTATTTAAACTGCGTCTGCTCCGTTGAGATTCCACCGACAGATACATAGGGAAGTGATCGGATCCTAAAACTATGCCGGACGATTACAACACCGATGGTATCGATCGACGAAAGATTCTTAAAGGAGCCGCAGCCGCGGGCCTCGTCGGCATCGCGGGCTGTTCGGGAGACGGCGGCGACGGCTCCGACGGGAGCGACGGCAGCGACGGCGACGACGGCTCCGACGGGAGCGACGGGTCCGACGGCGGAGGCACCGAAAGCCGCCTGAGCTGGCACGCGGGCGGGACCGGCGGGACCTACTTCCCGCTCTCGAACGAGATCAAGACCATCGTCGAGGCGAACACCGACTTCTCGCTGAACGTCCAGTCGACGGGTGCGAGCGTCGAGAACGTCGGCAGCCTCGCCGACGGGTCGGCCGACTTCGCGCTGATCCAGAACGACATCGCCTCGTTCGCGAAGAACGGGACGGGCATCGACGCCTTCCAGGACAACGCGATCGAGAACCTCCAGGGCGTCGCGACGCTGTACCCGGAGACGATCACGCTCGTCACGCTGGCGGAGAACGACATCTCCTCCGTCGGGGACCTCAGCGGCGCGACGATCAACACCGGCGACCTCGGGTCGGGGACGCAGGTCAACGCGGTGCAGATTCTGGAATCGATCGGGGTCACCGACTACAACGAGCAGAACGCCGGCTTCTCGCAGGCGTCCGAACAGCTCGCTAACGGCGACATCGACGCGGCCTTCGTCGTCGGCGGCTGGCCGGTCGGCGCGATCGAGGACCTCGCGAACACGAACGACATCGAGATCGTTCCGATTTCGGGCGAGAACCGCGAGGCCGTCAAGGAGGACGCCTCCTGGTTCGCGAACGACACCATCCCCGGCGGCACGTACAGCGGCGTCGAGGAGGACATCGAGACCGTCGCCGTGCAGGCGATGATCGCCACGAACGCCGGGGTGCCGGCCGACACCGTCGAGACGGTCACCGCCGCCATCTTCGACAACCTCGACGAGCTCACGATCAAGACCGACTTCATCACCGTCGACAGCGCGCAGGACGGGATGTCCATCGAGCTGCACGAGGGAGCGGCGTCCTACTTCGACGCGTAGACGCTCCGAGGACGGCCCCGACGCGGATCGGCCGCTCGTACGGGGCCGCGGGCGAGTCGTATCGGTTCCACTGAGGGACGCTCCCCGTCGATCGCGGGGGACCGCGCCGCCGACGGCCGGTCGCGTCCTGTTCAAACTGCCTCACGAGCTGTCCAACCCCGACACCACCGGAATCACTCGAAGACATGGGCCGCCTTTCTCAGCCGAACGTCGGTGCCGCGATCCTCGCGCTCGGAGTGCTCGCTTTCGTCGTCGTCGCGGTGACCGCCCCGATCGGCGCCGCCCTCGTCGTCGAGGACATCGAGACGGGCGAACGATACGTCGCGGAGCCGGTGAACGACGGGAGCACGGTTGCGCTCGAGTACACCCACAGCGTCGAGAAGTCCCGGGTGTACGACGAGTACCGCGTCGACGGGGAGACGCTCGTGAACACGCGGATGGAGTTCGAGTCCTACGGCTGGGGGCTTCCCGCGCGCGTCAACGTCACGAACGTGAACGGGACGTTCGTGTACGAGCCCGATGAGCCGATCACGGCACTCGACGAGCTCTCCGTCTCGCCGGGACGGATCGCCGACCACACGCTGATCGTCGACGACCGGCGATACGACCTCGTGGCGGTCACGGACGGCAACGACGTGAAATTGCACATCGAACGACGGTCGCTTCTCGAGATGATCCTATGACCAAGACCCATCGAACAGACGGCGGTATCGACGACCCGAACGACGGCGGTCCCGGAAGCGACGAGCCCGAAGGCGACGGCCCCGGAGGCGACGACCCGGGTGCCGACGATCCGCCGGACGACGGGACGCCCGAGGAAATTTCCCGCGAGGAGGCGGACGAGCTGATACAGGAGATCGAGCGCCGCCGCTCGCTGCAGGGGGCCGCCGCGGTGGCGGTCGCGGTGATCGGGATCGCGTTTTCGGTCTTCCAGCTGTTCCTCGCCGCGCGGAGCTTCACGTTCACGGTCTGGCTTCCGACCGTCGAGATCGCGGGGATCGCGCTCGCCCCCTGGCAGGTCTCGCTCCAGCTCCTGCAGGCGAACGCGATCCACGTCGCCTTCGCGCTCGTGCTCACGTTCCTGCTGTTCCCGGTGAGCACCGGCGACGGGTTCGTCGCGCAGGCGCTCGGTCGGGTCGCGCCGGCGGCGTCCCGTCGACTCGGTGAGGGGAACCCCGTCACGCGACTGCTCGAACGGGGTCGGGCGGGGCTGCGCTGGGCGTTCCTCGACCCCGACCGCGACAGAGTGACGCCGGCGGACCTGGTGTTCATCGTCGCGGCGTTCCTGTCGGCGTTTTACTTCCTGACGGAGTTCGCGGAGATCCAGAACATGCGCGTCTTCGGGGTCGACTCGGGACGGCCGATCACCGAGGTGTACGCGTTCCTCCAACCGCTGCTCGGCGGCGTCCCGTTCGTGAGCGAGTACTCCTACGCGATGATTCTTGGCGTGACCGGTGTCCTGCTGGTGTTGGAGGCCACCCGCCGGACGCTCGGCCTCCCGCTGATGATCATCGTCGCCACGTTCATCGTCTACGCCCGCTGGGGGTACCTCATCAGCTCGGGCACGCCGTTCCTCGGGCTGCTCGCGATCCCGGAGCTCACCTGGCCGGACATCGTGCAAAACCTCTGGTACAACACCGAAAACGGGGTGTTCGGCATTCCGGTGACGGTGTCGGTGAGCTTCATTTACATCTTCATCCTGTTCGGTTCGTTCCTCGAGATGAGCGGGGCCGGCCAGTGGTTCATCGACCTGGCGTACGCGCTCACCGGGGGTCGCAAGGGCGGCCCGGCCAAGGCGAGCATCCTCGCCAGCGGGTTCATGGGAACCATCTCGGGGTCGTCGATCGCCAACACGGTCACGACCGGCGCGTTCACGATCCCGCTGATGAAGCGGTCGGGGTACTCGCCGGAGTTCTCTGGCGCCGTCGAGGCGTCAGCGTCCTCCGGGGGACAGATCCTCCCGCCCGTGATGGGCGCGGCCGCCTTCCTGATGGTCCAGTACACGGCGACGCCGTTCGCCGACATCATCATCATCGCGACGATCCCGGCGATCGTCTTCTTCTTCGGCGTCTGGGTGATGGTCCACCTCAAGGCGGTCGAGGCGGGGATCGGCGGCGTCTCCGACGCGGACACCGTGGACCTCTGGAGCCACCTCAAGCGCGGCTGGTTCTACCTGGTCCCGATCGTGCTCCTCCTGTACTACCTCATCATCGAGCGGCTCTCGGTCTCACGGTCGGCGTGGTTCACGCTCGTGGCGCTCGTCGGGCTGATCGCGCTCGTCTCGGCGTACAGCGAGGAGACGCGGCTCCGCCTCCTCGCCGTCTTCGCGGCGATCGTCGGCGTCGAGCTGGCGAGCCACGCGGTGGCCGGCGTGAACGTCGTCGGCCTCGTCACCGGGGCCGGCGGTGCGGGGCTCCCGCCCGGCGAGGCCGCCACCGCCCTGCTCGCGGGGATCGAGTGGTACGCGATGCTCGCGGGAGTGATCACGCTGCTGTCAAAGCCCGACCTCGACGCGTCGCTGCTCGACCTGAACCCCTCGGTCCGGGACACCGCCGAGACGATCGGCGATCGAACCGGCCGGGACCTGGAGGACAGCCAGCCGTTCAAGCTCGGCACGTTCGTGGTCACGTCGATGGAGCAGGGCGCGCGCACCGCGGTCCCGGTCGTGGTCGCGGTCGCGGCCGCGGGGATCATCCCCGGCGTCATCAGCGTCTCCGGGCTCGGCCCCAACCTGACCTCGCTGCTGCTGGCGCTCTCGGGCGGCTCGATCGTGATCATGTTGCTCGTGACGGCGGTCTCGAGCATCATCCTCGGGATGGGGATGCCGACGACGGTCACCTACATCATCCTCATCTCGATGCTCGCGACGCCGCTCGTCGAGTTCGGCATCCCGCTCTTAGCCGCCCACCTGTTCATCCTCTACTTCGGCGTGATCGCCGACATCACGCCGCCGGTGGCCGTGGCGGCGTACGCCGCCAGCGGGGTCGCCAAGTCCGACCCGTTCGAGACCGGCGTGAAGGCGTTCTCGCTGTCGCTGAACAAGGCGATCGTCCCCTTCGCGTTCGTGCTCGCGCCGGGGATCGTCCTGCTGCGCGAGAAGGCGAACGCCGCCGAGCTGCCGCTTCGAGAACGGTACCGCGTGATCGGGTTCCAAGACCTCGCCGAGCTCTCCTACTCGGTCCCCGAGATCATCGTTCCCGTCATCGGGGTCTTCCTCGGCGTGGTCGCGCTCGGCGCGACCGTCATCGGGACGCTGTACGCGCGCGTCGGCCGCGTCGGTCGGGCCGCGTTCGCCCTCAGTTCGCTGCTGCTGATGGCGCCGAGGCTGCTCTCCGAGTCTGTCTTCGACACGCTCGGGCTCGTCGGCGTGACCGTCTCCGTCAACGCGCTCCTGCTCGACCTGACCCTCCGTAGCGTCGGGTTCGCCCTGTTCGCTGCGCTGACCGTCCGGAACCGTCGGAAGGCAGAGCGCGAGGGCGACGGGGGAGACGGACCGAGCACCGAGTCGGAGTCGAGCGAGATCGCCGCCGGCGTCGACTCGGCCTGAGCGGCCGGTCGCTCGCTTCGAGCGAGCGGTTACGTCAGACCTCGTAGCCGGCAAAAATCAGGCCTCGTAGCCGGCCATCTCCATCACGGACGCGAACTGCTCGGTGTCCGTGACGCTCTCGTAGGCCATCCCGCCGATCATCCCGCCGGGGTAGGTGTCGCCGTTCATCGCGTGGTTCACCTTGTGGCAGTGGAGCGCGTACACGCCGGGGTCGGCGGAGGCGGTGAACTCGATCGTCTTCCGCTCGGCGGGCGCGATAGGGATCACGTCCTCGCGGTGCCGGGCGGCCTCGGGGATGACGCCGCCGTCCTTCTCGACGACCGTGAACCCGTGGTTGTGGGTGTGCATCGCGTGCGACTCGTAGCCGGCGTTGACGTAGTGGATCCGGACCCGGTCGCCCTCCTCGACGATCAGCGGCGACCCTTGCTCGGGGTGGAAGGTGTACGGCGCGGAGCGGCCGTTCACGGTGAACGCGTCCGGGTTGCGGTCGCGGTGGCTGAAGGAGACGTCGCCGCCGGCCGTCGAGGCGGAGAGGCGGGTGTCCCAGTCTTTGATCGTCATGAACGCCTCCTTGTCGGGGGCCTCGTACCCCTCCGGATCGACGCGGAGGATCCCGTACATCCCCATGTCGAGGTGATTCTGCGTCTGGTAGTGGCAGTGGTAGAAGTGGGTGCCGGGCTGGTTCGCGGTGATCTCGTAGGTGTGCTCCTCGCCCGGGGCCACCTGCTGGCCGGTCGTCGTCGGGACGCCGTCGTCCATCCAGCTCTTCGAGAGCCCGTGGACGTGGAACGTGTGCGGGCGGTTGTGCGCCGAGTTGTCGTAGGTGATCTCCAAGTCGGTCCCCTCGGTCACCCGGAGCAGCGGACCGGGAACGCTGGGGTCCGTGTCCGGCGTCTGCCACGCCCAGACCTCGGGCAGCTCCCAGGGGCCGCCCTGCGTCTCGTCGCCGAGCAGCCGGTGGCGACACGGCGTCGTGGACACCGTGATCTGACCGTCGCGCTCGTCGAGATCGATCGTCGTCCGGGGCGTCGTGTACGGGTGGTCCGTCGCCACGCCGGTGGCGTCGCTCCCCGACCACTCCGCGACCCGTTCGGTCGCCGCCTCGCCGCCGCCGGCCGCGTTCTCCGCCGCCGCGGTGCTCTCGGCCCGCGGGGCGCCGCAGCCCGCGAGTCCGACCGTCCCGAGCGCCGCGGCCGCCGAGAGGAACCCGCGTCTGGAAGCCGTGCGTCGACCGGCGTTGTCGTCGTCTCTCGTCATGGCCGAACATGAACGGGTGATTTATTTAAATTAGAAACCGGATCTACGGGACGTGAGAACACGGTCGTCGGCCGATTTGTTTATATATTCCCCAAGCCGGGCGCGCGGTCTCGTCACCGGTGACGCACGAGGCGTACGTCCCCGAACGACGGTCGGAGCTACTCCTCCGCCTCGGGTTCGCCGGTCTGGGTCGGACTGCGCTGGATCCCCTTGAGGTACCGGTACACCGGGTACACGTACTCCTCGATCGGCCCCTGCACTCCGCGCGGGCTCGAGTACACCAGCACCGGCACGCCGCTCCCCTGAGCGAGTTTGATCACGTTGTCGGGGGTGCTCCCGAAGACGCGGCGCCGGAGGCGACGGGTCCGGGTGGCCCCGATGAGCAGGATACCGCCGTTCTCGCTCGCCTGATCCACCAGCCCGTCGGCGATCGTCTGGGCGGTGATGTTGTGGATCTGGACCGACGACGCGTGCGGAAGGCCGGAGACGGTCGCCTCCGCGTTCTCCGGGCGGCCCTCGCCGCCCTCCGGCGTGATGTTGATGACGTGGATCTCCGCGTCCTGCTCGCCCATCCGGTCGATGAGCGAGAGCAGGTCCATGTGGTGCGGGCCGCCGCCGGCCCCGATGTTGACCACGTCGAGGACGTCGGGGTCCAGCACGCCGCTCGCGAACAGCACCCCGCACGGAGACTTGTACTCCACGTGCTCGGCGACTTCGGTGTGCTCCTCGGGGTACCCCATCAACACGAGGGCCGACTCCTCGTTCCGGGCCGTCTGGACGATGTCAAATCCGACGTCCCGGCAGGTGTGTCCCTCGACCGCGTAGGGCACGTCGAGGTCCTCGGCCGCCAGCAGGTCCTGGATGCGCCGCACCCGGCCGCGGGTGATCTCCTCGACCGCCTCGTACGGCGTCTGCTCGGGGATCTGCGTGACCGTCATCACGTCGACGAACGTCTCTCCCGGCTGGTACTCGCCGATCGCCGCCGCCAACCGGACGTACCTGACGGCCCGTTCCGGCCGCGCGACCGGGACGAGGATACGGAAGGAGTCCTCGCTCGGCACCTCCGGGGCACCCGCCGACACGGCAGTGGGTTCGGCGGCGCCGACCTCGGCCTCGGGCGCTCCCTCGGTCTCCGCTCGGCCTTCAGGTTCGGTGGACGGAACCACCTCCTCGTACAGCTCGTCCATGTCCGGCTCGCCGCCCCAGACCAGGTACCCCGCGAGCACGACGAGGACGAGGAAGACGCCGACGACGACGCCCTTCACCGGGAGGTTGGTGATGAGCGCGACGTTCGCGAAGACCCCGACGATCGGAATTACCGGGACGCCCGGCACCCGGAACCCGCGTTCGAGGTCGGGGTACCGGCGCCGAGAGTAGATGAGCGCGATGTTAACCACGGAGAGCGGCAACAGCAGGTTCAGCGTCGCGAAGCCGGTGAGCGTGGTCAGTCCCAAGTCGGTGAGAGTGAGCGGCCCGAGCGCCGGCAACGACACCGTGAGATCGAACGGGACCGCGCCGCCTTCCGCCGGGAAGAGGCCGATGAACACGACGATCAGCGCGACGATCACCGCTGTCGCCGACATCACGCTCCAGAACGGGGTGCCGTACTGACGGTGGATGCGCGAGAACGGCCGCGGCGCCTGCCCCTGCCGGCCCATCAGCGAGCCGATTCCGCTGGCCGCGAGGATGCTCGCGTTCGACGCGCTCACCATGCTGAAGATCGCCCCGGCGACGATGAGCGAGCGCCCGATCGGTCCGAGGAAGCCGGCGGCGACGCGCCCCATCGCGGTCTCGCCCTCCTGCGCGATGACCTCGGCCGGGACCGGCGAGTTCACCATCGACACGATGACGAGCGCGTAGAGGACCGTCACCGTGAGGATGCTCGCGCCGATCGCGAGCGGTACCGTGCGGCGGGGCTCGATGATCTCCCCGGCGCTCGCGGCGATCGCGGAGAACCCGAAGAAGGTGATGAACGCCAGCGCGGCGATCGAGACGATCCCGATCGGGTCGGTCGTGAACCCGGCCGAGAAGTTGCCGACGGCGACGGACGGCCCTCGGAACGCGACGGCGCCGCCGACGAACGCGAGGAGGACGGCCACCTTCGCGCCCGTCACGAACAGCTGGAAGGTCCCGCTCTCCTCGGTCCCCCTGGCGTTGAGCGCGCCGAGCAGCAGGGCGGCGAGCACGCCGGAAGTCCCGTGCGGGAGGAAGTGGAGCGACTCCGGGAGGATGAACCGGACGACCCACTCGTCCATCGTCGCGAGGTAGAAGGCGGTCGTACCGGTGTAGCCTAAGAACAGCATCGCGCCGACGACGTACACCAGCGTGTCGTGTTCGAAGGTCCGCGAGGAGAACAGGTAGCCGCCGCCGTTCTCGGAGTAGATCGACGCGAACTCGGAGTACGACGCCGCGGTCAGGCCGGCGACCACCGCCGCGAGGACGAAGGCGATCACGGCGCTGCTCCCGATCTCGGCGACCGCCGTTCCCGACAGCGAGAAGATCCCCGCCGCGATCATCGTGCCGAGACCGATCGCGTAGGCGATTTTGAAATCGAGCGTCCGGGTGTGCTCCACCATTACGCCCCGATCCGGAATGGGGATACCAAAAACTATTGTTTCCTAACACAGCCCCGGAAGCGATTGTCGAATCCGAACGTGCGCGGGATTTATTCGGCTCCGCCGCGACCGCGAAGCCATGCTCGTCGGCATCGTCTCCGACACCCACGACGACCTCGCCGCCGTCGAGGCGGCCGTAGCGCTGTTCGACCGAGAGGGCGTCGACGCCGTCGTCCACTGCGGCGACTTCGTCGCGCCCTTCTCCGTGACCCCGTTCGACGTCGGCGGCGACGACCCCGACGCCGGCTTCGATTTCTACGCCGCCCGCGGCAACAACGACGGGGAGTGGGCGGTCGGGTCGACCGTCGAGTCGTTCGGCACCTACCTCGGCGAGGCCGGGACGCTCTCGTTCGGAAGCGACGGGAACGCCGTCGACGTCGCGGTCACCCACGGGACGAGCGGCGTCGTCGTCGACGCCCTCGTCGACTGCGGCGACTACGACTACGTGTTCCACGGTCACACGCACGCGCACGGCGTCGAGGAGCGCGACGGGACGGTCCGGGTGAACCCCGGCGGCCTCCCGATCCCGGTCGAGGGCGCGGACGACGACTTCCGCGTCGCGACCCTCGACCTCGGGGCGGACGCCGACGGAGCGGTCGGGGGCGACGTGGCGACGGGCGTCGACGCGGTGACGCACCACACGCTGGAGTTATAAATAGCGGACGGCGGCGCGGTGCGGTCGAACCCGGAGTAAGACGCCGCGAGCGACACACAAACGCGCGTTTGTGTCATCGGGAGTCTTTTGAGGTGTCAGTCGGAGAAGGTGTATGGACAGGCGTTCGTTCCTCGTCGGAGCGAGCGGTGCGGCGAGCGCCCTCGCCGGCTGCGCCGACCTCGTCACGCCCGGCGAGGGGGGAGTCGCCGAGCGGGACCTCCCGGAGCGGCCCGCTGACCTGACCCCCGAGTCGGTCGCCGCGTACGTCGCCGACTACGAGGAGGTACGGGTGCACAACCGCCACGCGAGGGAGGGAGCGACCGAGGTGACCGTCGACGCCGTCGCGACGTTCGACCGCGCCTCAGGGGGCGACTACTTCGCGACCGCCCAGCACGCCGGCACGGTGTACGAGGAGCAGGACGGCGCCAGGTCGGTCGGCGAGCTGTACGGCCGCCCGGTGCCGTACCTGGTCGCTCCGGATCGAACGCTCCGGCTGCCGGTGACGCGGCGGCGGGTCGCCTCCGGCGCGTCCGACCGCCCGCCGGACGAGACGGCGTCGCCGCCGCTCGGCGTCCGACTGTGCAACGTCACCGACGAGCCGCGCGAGTTCGCGGTGACCGTCGTCCGACGGAGCGTCGGGGAGGAGTCGGACGCTGCGACCACTGACGCGACCGACGCCGACGTCGCCGAGGTGACCGGCGAGGAGGGCGACCTCGTCTGCTCGACGACGGCCGCGCTCGACCCGGAGAGCGCGGTCGAGCTGCTGGCGATCACCGACGTCCGCGGCAGCTACCGCGTCACCGCCAGCATGGAGGACGACGGCGTCACCGGACAGGGACGGATCGAGGTCGGGCTGCCGGGCGCCGACCGCGCCCCCAACGTCGACGTAGTGATCGACGAGAGCGGCGTCTCGGCGTGGCACCTCCCGTCGTTCGAGGGGATCTGAGTTCAGTCGTCACCGTCGGCCGCCGGGGCGTCGAGATCAGCGGCGTCGGCGACATCGTCGGAGCCAGCGCCGTCGCCGTCGTCAGGATCAGCTGCATCGCCGTCGCCGCCGGCGTCGTCGAGCTCGTCCCGCTCGACCCCGCGGAACTCGAAGCGCGCGCCGCCGCCGTCGGCGTCGACGAGCTCGACCGACCAGCCGTGCGCGTCGGCCACCTCCGCGACGATCTTCAGCCCGAACCCGGTCCCGTCCTCGTCGGTCGACACGCCCGTGGCGAACACGTCGTCGCGCACCTCGTCGGGGACCCCCGGCCCGTCGTCGGCGACGTAGAAGCCGGTCCCCCCCCTCCGCGTCGTCGAGCGCGCCGACCTCGACGCTGACGTCCGCGCCCCCGTGGGTGACCGCGTTGGCGAACAGGTTCTCGAGGGCCTGTCGCAGCCGGCTCCGGTCGGCCCGGAGCACGGGGTCGTCGGCGACGGTCAGCTCGGCGGCGGCGGTGTCGACACTCTCCCACGACTCCTTGGCGACGGCGCGCAGCGAGACGGCCTCCGTCTCGTCGACGCGTTTCCCCTGTCTGGCGAGCGTCAGCATGTCTTCGACGAGCGCCTCCATCCGTTCGAGCGACCGCTCGACAGCGTCGACCTCCGGCGCCTCCGTCTGCTCCTCGCTCAGGCGCTCGCGGATCAGGTCGAGGTTCCCGGCCGCGACGTTGAGCGGGCTCCGGAGGTCGTGGGAGACGAGGCTGGCGAACTCCTCGAGGCGGTCTCGCTCGCGGGCGATCTCGTCCTCGCGGGCCCGGAGCTGGCGCTCCCGCTCGATCCGGACGAACACCATCGTCACCGTCGCGGCCCAGATCCGCGCGACCGCGAGGTCCGACTTGCCGAACGCGTCGGGCTCCGTGGCGCCGACGTTGATGATCCCGTAGCGGCCGAGCGGGAGGACGAGCTCGCTCCGGATCGGCGAGTCGGCGTTGTACAGGTCCGGCTCCGCGCGGGTGTCGGCGACGTACTCCGGCTCGCCGGAGTCGAACACCTGCCACGAGATGCTCCGCTCGTCGGCCGAGAACGTGGGGTGGTCGCCCACGACCTCGTCGGCGCCGGCGGTCCAGACGACCGGGATGAGAGCCGCCTCGCCCTCGTCGTACAGCCAGATCCCCGCGATCGGGTGACCGAGCACCTCCTCGACGTACTCGACGGCTGCCTCCGCGGCGACCTCTCGGTCGGTCGTCTTCAGGAGGTCCTGCGTCGCCTCGTGGAGCGCCTCCAGCGTCTGCGTCCGTCGGTGCAGTTCGGCCTGCTCGGCGCGCTCCGCGCGGACGTCGACGAGCGTGACGACCAGGTACGTCTCCCCGTCGCGTTCGAACGGGCCGAGGCTGAGCGTCACCGGCACTTCCGTGCCGTCCGCGCGGCGCGCGTGCAGGTCGAGGCTCGCCGACATCGAGCGCGGCTCCGGGTCGACGACGTACCGGTGGACCTCGCGACCGGCCGCGCCGCTGTCGGGATCGAACAGCAGCGTCTCGAACTCCCGCCCCTCCAGCTCGTCGGGGTCGTATCCGAGCACCGACTCGGTGCGCTCGTTGGCCGCGCGGATGACCCCCTCGGCGTCGATGATCAGGACCGCGTCCGGGATGCCGTCGAGCGCCTCGGGGAATCGCTCCATCGTCAGTCCTCCGCCGGCTCGTGGACGTGCCCGCACTCCGGGCACCGAACCTCCTCGCCGCGGAGGTCGGCCGAGGAGGCGCGCACCTCGCGCATCACCTCGCTGATCTTGTCTTCGGCCTCCAGCTCGTCGGCGACGGCGAGGTCGACCCCCTCGACCTCGAGGAGGAACTTCGCGACCTCCGTCACCTCGTACATCATCTCGTCGAGGTCCTCGGCGGTGAAGAAGCCGGACATCGCCCCGTAGAGGAACGTGGCGCCCGCCTTCGTCACCTTCTCCTCGAAGGAGTAGCGCGCCTGGTTGACCGCCTGCGGGGTGTACGTATCGGTCATGAAGGGGACGAGCTCGGGGAGGTTCTCGCCGATCTTCGTCATCTCGACGCCCGTCTCGGTGCGGAAGTCGGCGCAGAGCCGCGCGATCGCCCACTCGCGGGCCGTGACGTACGTCCGGTCGCGGAGGAAGTCGTTGACGCGCTCGTAGCGGGCGCCGTCCATCTTCTTGAACCGCTCGTACTTGCGGACTTCCGGCGGGACGTCGACGGTCGCGTCGCCGGCGTCGCCGCCGGCCGCGGGTTCGTCGCCGTCGGTGGCGGTAGCGTCGCTGTCGGCGGCAGCGTCGCTGTCGGCGGCAGGTTCGTCGCCGTCGGCATCTCGCGGCGGGGGCGACTCGTCGAGGGACCCCGGAGCCCCCTCGTCTCCGGCCGGCGGATCGCCGTCGGGGTCCGACCCCGCGGCGTCGTCCGACGCGGGACCGGGCTGGTCGTTCATGGTGGTATCAACCCGACCCCCGAACAAAAGGGTTGCCGCTGGGAGCGGCGGCGAGGCGCGACGGGCGCGCCGGCGTCGACCGAAGCGGCGGCGCTGGTCCGCCCGCCGGCGGCGAGCGTCGCCCGCGGAGAACCACTTTTGTACCGTCGTGTGGACGTGCGTCGTATGAAGGTGCTCTGCGGGATCGGCGGTAGCGACGACTCGTTCCGCGCGCTCGATCAGACCGTCGAGCGGGCGACGGTCGCGAACGACGATCTCACGGTGGCGGTGGTCGACAACGAGGACTCGTCGGTCGCCCCCGACGAGGTGATGCAGCGCGCCCGAGCGGCGATCGCCGACGCGGGGATCGACGCCGACGTGAGGCGAGTCGAGGGCGACCCCGGGAGCAGACTGGTTGAAATCGCCGAACGGGAGGAGTTCGAGAAGATCGTCCTCGGCGGCGGCCACACCAGCCCGATGGGGAAGATCACGCTCGGACCGATCGCGGAGTTCGTCCTGTTGAACGCCAAGACGTCGGTCACGCTGGTCAGATGAGCGACCGACGCTACCCGGACGCGGCCGCCGACGACTTCCCCGCCCCTCCCACCGAGTTCACCGACCGGGAGGACCGGACGGTCGAGATACGGCCGTACGGCGGCTCCGAGGCCGCGTACGAGTCGCTCGTCGAGATGTACGACGCCTTCGACCCGTCCGACCGCGCGCAGGGGATCCCCCCCGGCGGAGAGAAGCGCATCCGCGAGTGGTTAGACGCGATCCTCGACGACGACTGTTACAACGTGATCGCGTGGTGTGGCGACCAGGTCGCGGGACACGCGACGCTGGTGCCCGACGGCGACGCCTACGAGCTGGCGATCTTCGTCCATCAGGAGTACCAGCGCGCCGGGATCGGCACCCACCTCATCCGCGGCCTGCTCGGCCACGGGCAGGCGGAGGGGGTCGAGAAGGTGTGGCTCACCGTCGAGCGGTGGAACCGCGCGGCCGTCTCGCTGTACAAGAAGATCGGCTTCGAGACCTCCAACGCCGAGAGCTTCGAGCTGGAGATGGGGCTCCGGCTGAACGAGGACGAGGAGGACGGGACCGACGAAGACGACGAGGGGTGAGAGCCGGCGAGAGCGACAACGGCCGAGGAGCCGGCGAGGGCGACAACGATCGAGAAGCCAGGGAGAGCGACGATAACAGGGTATACGACGATAGCGAGGCGAATACGGCCATCGCATCCGTGAGCGCGCCGACCGGCGGCACCCCTCGCTCGCCGGGATCTTCAAGCCTTTACGTGCGGCGGGCGAGCGCTCCGGTATGAGTCATCGAATCCTTCTGCTGGGGGCGCCCGGTGCCGGAAAGGGGACGCAGAGCGCGAAGCTCGCCGACGAGTACGGCGTCGAGCACGTCACGACCGGCGACGCGCTCCGCGCGAACAAGGACATGGAGACGGAGTACGGCACGCCGCGCTCGTTCATGGAGGCGGGCGAGCTCGTCCCCGACCCCGTCGTCAACGAGATCGTGGAGGCGGCGCTCGACGACGCCGACGGGTTCGTGCTCGACGGCTACCCGCGCAACCTCGATCAGGCCGAGTACCTCTCGGAGATCACCGAGCTCGACGCCGTCGTCTTTCTCGACGTCGACGAGGAGGTGCTCGTCGACCGACTCACCGGCCGCCGGGTGTGCGACGACTGCGGCGCGAACTTCCACGTCGACTTCCAGCCGCCCGAGGAGGCGGGCGTCTGCGACGAGTGCGGCGGCGAGCTGATCCAGCGCGACGACGACACCGAGGAGACCGCCCGCGAGCGGCTCCAGGTCTTCTACGACAACACCGAGCCCGTGATCGACCACTTCCGCGACGAGGGCGTCCTCGTCGAGGTCGACGGCGAGGCGGCCCCGGACGAGGTCTTCGCCCGGATCCGCGACGTCGTCGAGGCGTAACGCTGGAGCGCGGTGAGCGGCCGCGACGCCGGCTGCGGTATCGGCCGCGGCCCGACACACCGGCTGCGGTATCGGCCGCGGCCCGACACACCGGCCGCGACGCCGATCCTACAAGGTTCTTAACCGTCGACCGCTAACCGACCGATAATGAGTAAGGTCGAACGGAGAGTCCGCTCGCTCGTCAGCGAGGACGGCGAGATGCGGGACGCCTTGGAGATCGTCCTCGACCGCGCCACCGACGGCGAGGTCCAGTGGGTCGACGTCCGCGACGAGATCACCAGCGGCCAGTGGGGCCGCCTCATCGAGAAGGAGATCCTCGTCGACGGCGAGCGCGGCTTCGCGCTCGCGGACCCCGACGAGATCGAGGCGGGACTGAGCGAGGACGACGGGAGCGGCGGTGGCGGCGACGTCGAGACCCCCGAGACGACGTCGTGGACGAAGTGGGACAAGCTCGCCGGCGTCGCGACGCTCGGCGCCTTCGTCGGGTACGCCGTCGGACCGGTCCGGGACACGATCGCGGGGGCGATCGACGTCGTCCTCGGGCCCCTGCTGAACGTCGTCCCCTTCTACGTCGTCATCATGGTGATCGCGCTCGGGACCGGGATGTACTCCACGCTCCTGCGCGCGGGACTCATGGACATGGAGAAGATGAGCCAGTACCAGGAGCGGATGCAGGACATCCAGGAGCGCCGCAAGGAGGCGAAGGAGCGCGACGACGACGCGGCGTTAGACGCCATCCAAGAGGAGCAGATGGACGCGATGGGCGACCAGCTCGGGATGTTCAAAGAGCAGTTCCGCCCGATGGTGTGGATCATGTTCCTCACCATCCCGGCGTTCCTCTGGATGTTCTGGGTGATCGGCTACCGCGGGTCCGACTCCGCGTACCCGGAGATCGCGGCCCAGGAGCTCGTGGTGCCGCTCGCCGGGACCGTCACGTGGGACACGGGGATCGTCGGTCCGATCCAGATGTGGATCCTCTGGTACTTCCTGTGCTCGATGGCGTTCACCCAGCTCGTCCAGAAGAGCCTCAACATCCAGATGTCGCCGTCGACGTCGTAATTCCGCGTACAACGCGCCGTTCGTGCCGGCAGCCGCGGATTCCGCCGGCCCCGACTCTTTCTCAGGTATCGGTCGCGGCGTTCCGGATCGTCTCGAGAGCGACTCCGAGAGCGAGTGCGCCGACGAACAGGAGGACGGTTCCCCCGACGACGGCCGTTTCGGCGATCCGCGGGATTTGCTCTGTGACCGAGACGAACACGCGGACGTCGAGCGCGACCACGCCGACGGCGCCGACCCCGTTGAACGCCATGTCGAGGACCGTATCGCGGAGCCCGTAGTACTCGAGCACCGGCGGTCTGTCGATGTACTCGCCGAGTTCGCGGGCGGCCAGCTCCACGAACTCCCAGACGACGCCGGCACCGAGCGTGAACAGGACGGTGAAGAGGGCCGCGTAGGGATCCGCGACCTGCGATCCGAGCGGGGACGGGACCTGGAGGCTCGCGTAGACGAGTGCCGCGACGAGAGCGGCGGAGACGGCGTGCGTGAGATGGTCCCACCAGGAGACGGTGTCGTACCATCCCAGCATCCCCAGCATGTGAAGGAACCCCGCGACGGCGATCCACGCGGAGAGCGCGGGCCCGAACGCGACGTCCGCCCCGCTCCGGAACGCGATCGCGATTTCGGCGAGCGTCGGAAGGGCGGCGACGACGAGAGACGCGATCCCGTTCACGACCGCTTGGAGGTTCCGAGTCAGCGACCCGATCAGGACCGTGCCGAAGATCCCCGTCAAGAAGACGTAGAACGCAATTTGCAGAACGTTCGTCATGGGGTGGCGGGCCGGAGTGTGGCGTAGTGGTCGACGTGTTCGGGGAGTTCTCGCGGTCTGCTCACGCTCTCGTGTCCTCGGAGGGAGTGCGTTCCGCATCGAGCCGTGCGGTAATGGTCTCTTCGATCACATCGAGCGACCGTGTGCTCGGGCGCGCGGTCGGCGGAGGTTCCGAGCGTGCTTTGGCTGCCCCCACGGAAGAATGACCGCCGCCCGCTCAGCAGGCGCAGTAGTACTCGCGGTCGACGAACTCCGTCTCGAACAGCTTCGCGGCCGGGCCGGGGTCGGAGGGTCGGTACGCCCCGGTCGTCAGGTCGCCCTCGCGCTCGAACGCGCCGGAGACGAGCCGCCGCCAGTCGGCGGGTGACAGCTGGTCCCAGAACGCGTCGTCGCCCGCTAAAAGAGAGAGGTAATCGCGGAGGAACACCCACCGCGTCGGCTCGGTTCCGGACGACTCGTACGTCGCGTCGGTGACCGCGGCGTAGGCGGCCATCGGGAGGTTCGCGCCCGCGGCGACCGGCATACCGATCCACTTCCACGGGCGGGTGTTGACGTCGAGCAGGAGGAACTCGTCGCGGTCGGCGTCGTAGACGAACTCGGCCTCGCTGATCCCGTGGTAGTCGGCGTCGTCGAGCACCGCGAGGGCCCGCCCCTCGATGGCGGGCTCGTCGGCCGTCTCGACCAGACAGGAAGTCCCGAACTGTTGGGGGTACCGGACCGCCGCGTTGCCGACGACCGCGAGGGCGTCGTCGGTCCCCGAGGGCGGCACGTACGACGCGAGCGAGTGGTCCCGACCGGTCGCGACCTCGACGCGCTTCTGCGCCATCACGGCGATCCCCTCGTCGCTCGCGGCCGCCACGACGTCCGCCAGCTCGTCGCGGTCGGCGACCTCGATCACGTTGGTGCCGAGCGCCTCCTCGAAGTCGCGCTTGAGCTCGGGTTTCACCACCAGCGGGAAGCCGAGCGCCGCGGCGGCCTCCTCGACCGTGGCGTCCGCCTTCCGCGTCGCCGCGTCCGCGGTCTCTGTCAGCCGATACGTCTCCGGGTACGGGACGCCGAGCGCCTCGCAGGTCGCGTACAGCTCGGACTTGTTCAACACGTCGTCGAGCGTGTCGACCCCGGAGAAGGGGAGCCGGACGCCGTCGGGGTCGGCCTCGGCGTACGCCAGCGCCCACTCGTCCATGCAGCCGAACGCGACCGCCTCGGTCCCCGCGGCGTCGACGACCGCCTCCACGTCCTCGCGGAACCCGCCGAGGTCGTCGAGGGGGTAGGTGACCGCGCCCGCGAAGTCGACCGCGTCGGAGGGCGGGGCGAGGCCGTCGTGGCGGACCGCGTCGGCGTTCCCGCCCGGGTCGCCCGCGCCGGACGCGTCGGCTCCACCGTCACCTCCGCCCGCGCCGGACGCGTCGGCTCCACCGTCACCTCCGCCCGCGCCGTCGCCGGCGCGGTCGAGCGCGATCACGGGCACGTCGTGGGCGTCGAGCGCGCGCGCGACGCCGAGTCCGGTCACGTGGGCGTTGCTGACGAGGGCCGGCGGACGGTCGAAGGAGGCGTCCGCGAGCGCGTCGATCAGCGCTTCCGTCGAGAGGAACTGCGCTGCCATACGCCGCGTTGCCCGTCCGGGTACAAAGGGCCACCAGTAGCGGCCCGGCGTGCCACTACCGGTGACGCAACGCGCTTTTGGTCGCGCCGCGCCTCCCTCCGGTATGAGCGAGACCGATCTGCCGGGCCGAGTCCGCCGCGCGTTCGCGGACCACGGCTCCTTCGAGCCCGCGGACGGGGAGGGCGTGTGGACCTCGGAAACGACCGCGTTCGACGGGGAGGTGCGCGCCGAGCCCGCGGGAGACGGCCGGGTGCGGTTCGCCGTCACCGTCCGGGTGCCGACCCTCTCGGCGGCGACCGCCGACGAGGTCGCCGACGTGGTCGAGGAGGGGTGGGCCGAGACGTTCGAGCTCCGCGTCGTCGACGTCGGCGGCGTGACGCGCGCCGAGCGCGAGTTCGACCCGCAAGTCGCGGTCGGGGACGACGAGATCGCCGTCGAGTTCGAGCTGACCGACATCAACGAGCGGCGCGGCGTCGACGACGCGGGGGCGCTCATCGACTTCGTCGAGGGGACCTACGTGCAGGGCGTGATCCCGGGCTACGAGTACGTCGACCCCGTGGCGGGGCTGCTGTCGGCGGCGCGCCGGCAGGGGAACGACGGGGGATTTTAAAAGGGAGCGGCGGCGGATCGGAACCCAGAGACGACGGCGCGTTCCGATCGGCTTCGCGGGCGGTAGTTTTTAAATGGGCCGCCGCCGCGCCGGCCGATAGGGGCAAATGGCGGGAGCCCGTACGGCGGGTATGCTCGCGCTGATCGGGTACGTCAGCCTCCTCGCCCTGATGGCGTTCCACACCTTGGTCGTCGGGGTGACGACCCGCTTCTTCCGGCTTCGACTGTCGACGTCGTGGGGGTCGGTGGTGTACACGATCGTGTTGACACCGATGCTCCTGTTTATCTCGACGCTCGTGTTCACCGGCCTGTTCAACGTCGGCGCCGGCGTCGTCCTCGGCAGCACGACCGTCCTCTTCGGACTGCTCGTCTTCCTGCCGCTCGTGCTCGGCGCGGCCATCGACTACCTCTACGTGCCCTCCCCGGAGGAGTACGAGCTCCCGGACACGCAGTAGCGGAGGGACGGATCGGCCTCGCCCGGGGCGGCGGCGGCCTGTTCTTCGATCGGCGGCGACCTATGCTTCGACCAGCTCGTCGATGACCTCCTCGACGCGGGCCGTGACGACCTCTGGCGACCGCGTCGCGTCGACGCGCACGAACCGGTCCGGCTCCGCGTCGATCAGCCGCTCGTAGTTGTCCCGGACCGCCGCGAGGTAGCCGTCCTGCTCGAACTTGTTCGTCCGGCCCGCGCGCTCGGCGGCGGTGCGGGCGTCCAGGTCGAGGTAGACCGTCGCGTCGGGCGGCCGCGAGAACGGCGCGTGGATCTCTTTTATGTATTCGAGCGGGTCGGTCCCGTCGAGGGCGACGTCGCTCGCGTCGAGCGTCGCGGCCTGATAGGCGAACCGGGAGTCGGAGTAGCGGTCGGAGACGACGAGGTCGCCGTCGGCGAGCGCGGGCGCGACCGTCCCGGAGAGGTGATTCGCGTGGTCGGCGGTCAGCAGGAACAGCTCCGCCAGCGGGTCGGCGTCGTCGACCGCGATGGACCGGTCGACCGCCTCGCCGTACCAGCTGTCGGTGGGCTCGCGGGTGAACGTCGCGTCGGGGTAGGCGTCGCGGAGCGCCTCCCAGACGGTCGTCTTCCCGCTCCCGTCGAGCCCCTCCAGCGTGATCAGCATGCCCGCGCTCGGGCGCGGCGGGGAATAAACGGTCCGGGTTCCGCGAGCGCGACCGCCTCGCGGTCGGCGAGCGCGTCGGCGAGGAGGGCCGCGGCCGGCGACGCCGCCCTTTTTAGTGTCGTGCCGACGAACCGGCGGCATGGTCTGCGACTCCCCTGCGCTCCGATCGACACGGAGGCACCGATGGTAGCCGTCGCGGTCTCCGTCGGCCGAGTGGTCGGCGCGCTGGTGTTGGTCGTCTTGAACGGCTTCTTCGTCGCGTCGGAGTTCGCGTTCGTCCGGGTCCGGTCGACCTCGGTCGAGCAGCTCGCCGCGGAGGGCCGCCCCGGGTCGGGCGCGCTCCAGGACGTGATGGGGAGCCTCGACGACTACCTCGCGGCGACCCAGCTCGGGATCACGCTCGCATCGCTCGGGCTCGGGTGGATCGGCGAGCCCGCGGTGGCCGCGCTCATCGAGCCGGTGCTCGGGACCGTGCTCCCCGAGAGCGCCGTCCACCTCGTCGCGTTCGCGATCGGGTTCAGCGTCATCACGTTCCTCCACGTGGTGTTCGGCGAGCTGGCGCCGAAGACGATCGCCATCGCGCAGGCCGAGCGAATGGCGCTGCTGCTCGCCCCGCCGATGAAGCTCTCGTACTACCTGTTCTCGCCAGGCATCGTCGTGTTCAACGGGGCCGCGAACGCCTTCACGCGCGCCATCGGCGTCCCGCCGGCCTCGGAGACCGACGAGACGATGGAAGAGCGGGAGATCCGACGCGTCCTCGCGCGCTCCGGCGAGGCGGGCCACGTCGCCGACGCCGAAGTCGAGATGATAGACGCCGTCTTCGAACTCGACGACACCGTGGTCCGGGAGGTGATGGTCCCCCGGCCGGACGTGACCAGCATCCCGGCCGACGCCGACCTCGCCGCGATCCGCGCGACCGTGCTCGACGCGGGCCATACCCGATATCCGGTGGTGGCGGCCGACGACGCCGACCGGGTGGTCGGCTTCGTGGACGTGAAGGACGTGCTGCGCGCCGGCGAGGCCGGCGACGAGTCGGCGACGGCCGCGGACCTCGCGCGCGACCTGGTCGTCGTCCCCGAGACGACGACCATCGGCGACCTCCTCGTCCAGTTCCGCGAGGAGCACCGCCAGATGGCCGCAGTCGTCGACGAGTGGGGCGCCTTCGAGGGGATCGTGACCGTGGAGGACGTGACGGAGGCGCTCGTCGGCGACCTCCGCGACGAGTTCGACGCCGACCACGGCGAGCACACGATCCGGGCCCAGGAGGGCGGCGCGTACGAGGCCGACGGCTCCGTCTCGCTGTCCGTCGTCAACGACGCCCTCGGGACCGACCTCGAGGGCAACGGGTACGAGACGCTCGGCGGACTGGTGTTAGACCGGCTCGGCCGCACGCCGGAGACGGGCGACGTCGCCGAGGCCGGCGGCCACCGCTTCGAGGTCACGGCCGTCGACGGCGCCCGGATCTCGACCGTGCAGATCGACCGGATCGACGGCGGTGAGGGGTCGGAAGGTGGGGATGGCAGGAGCGTCGACACCGGTGGCGACGGCGGAGACCCCGACGACAACGCCGATCGGACCAGCGAGTAGGGGGCGCCGACGAGCGGGAGACTCACACCGCGGCGCGGGCGTTTTTTATGAGTCGGTCGCGACTCTCCGCGTATGTTCGACCGGATCCTGTTCCCGACCGACGGCGGCGACGGGGCGGACGCGGCGTTCGACCACGTCCTCGACCTCGCGGCTGACCACGACGCGACGGTCCACGTCCTCAACGTCGCCGACACGACCCACGACAGCGTCACGCGGGTCGGCCGAGACGTGGTCGACGTGCTCGAACAGGAGGGCGAGGAGGTCGTCGAGGCGGCCGCGGACCGGGCTGCGGACCGCGGCGTCGAGACCGTCACGGCCGTGCTCCAGGGCGGCGTCGCCGAAACGATCGTCGCGTACGCGGCCGACCACGAGGCGGACCTGATCGCCATGCCGACCCGCGGGCGAACGGGGCTCGACCGGCTGCTCCTCGGGAGCACGACGGAACACGTCGTGCGTCGGTCGACCGTTCCGGTGCTCAGCCTCAGACCGGACGGCGAGCCGGCGCGGTATCCCTACCGGAACGTCCTCGTGCCGACCGACGGGAGCGACCGCGCCGACGAGGCGCTCGACCGCGCCGTGGCGCTGGCGTCCCGGAGCGGCGCGACGCTCCACCTGTTCTCCGTCGTCGACATCGGCAGCGTCGGGGCCGAGGCGTACTCGGGCACCGACGCCCTCGTGTCGGCGGCCGAGGAGGCCGTCGCGGAGGCCGCCGACGTCGCCGAGGCGGCGGGCGTGGAGACGGTCGAGCGCGCCGAAGTCGGCTCGTCGGCCGCCCGGGGAATCCAGTCGTACCTCGCGGACCACGACCTCGACCTCGTGGTCATGGGCACGCGCGGGCGGACGGGCGTCGAGCGCTACCTGCTCGGGAGCGTCGCCGAGCGCACCGTCCGGACCTCCCCCGTCCCGGTGTTGACGGTGCCGGACGACGAGTCGGAGTGAGGCGGAGGGCCGACCGCGCCCGGTGCGCGTCGTCGATCGCCGGCGCGTGGCCGCCTCCGTCTGACGCCGCGGTAGGTTTACGGGCGTTCCTCGCCTTACTGCGTGCATGAAAGTGTTGGTGGCAGGCGGAACCGGATTCATCGGGTCGTACCTCTGTCGCGCGCTCGCCGAGAGAGGCCACGACGTGACGGCCCTCGCGCGGTCGGGCGGGGAGCCGTCCGAGGGCGTCGACGTCGCCACGGGAGACGTCACGGACTACGACTCGATCGCCGGGGCGGTCGAGGGACAGGACGCCGTGGTGAATCTGGTCGCGCTCTCGCCGCTGTTCGAGCCGAAGGGGGGTAACGTGATGCACGACCGCATCCACCGGGGCGGGACGGAGAACCTCGTGCGCGCCGCCGAGGACGCCGGCGTCGAGGGGTTCCTCCAGCTGAGCGCGCTCGGGGCCGACCCCGACGGCGACACGGCGTACATCCGGGCGAAGGGCCAGGCGGAGGAGATCGTCCGCGAGAGCGACCTCGACTGGACGATCTTCCGCCCCTCGGTCGTCTTCGGCGAGGGCGGGGAGTTCGTCTCGTTCACCAAGCGGCTGAAGGGGATGTTCGCGCCCGGCGTCCCGCTGTACCCGCTCCCGGGCGGCGGGAAGACCCGGTTCCAGCCGATCCACGTGGAGGACCTCGTGCCGATGCTGGCCGACGCGCTGGAGGACGACGAACACGTCGGCGAGACGTACGAGATCGGCGGTCCGGAGACGCTGACGCTCCGGCAGGTGACCGACCTCGTGTACGAGGCCGAGAAGAAGGGCGTCACCATCGTCCCGCTGCCGATGCCGCTCGCCAAGGTCGGCCTGACGGTGCTCGGCGCCGTCCCCGGCTTCCCGATGGGGCCCGACCAGTACCGGTCGTTGCAGTTCGACAACACGACCGCCGACAACGACGTCGCCGCCTTCGGCGTCGAGACCGACGAACTGACCACGCTCGCCGCGCACCTCGGCGTCCGATGACGGGGACGATCCCGGGACGGGACGGCGATCCGACGGTCGACGCCGCGGCCGCGGCGCCGTTCGTGTCAACGAGGTGGATATCAGCGATGGTAACGCCAACCGAAGGCTTAAATACTCCATCACGTTCTGTTCATTTCAAAGGCGGAGGGAGCACACGATGAAACTTGCAATGATCGGATTCGGACAGGCGGGGGGGAAAGTTGTCGACAAGTTCCTGGAGTACGACAAACGGACGGGATCGGAGATCGTCCGTGCGGCCGCGGCCGTCAACACGGCCAAGGCCGATCTCATGGGCCTCGAGCACATCGCCGAGGACCAGCGCGTGCTCATCGGGCAGTCCCGGGTGAAGGGCCACGGGGTCGGCGCGGACAACGAGCTCGGCGCGGAGATCGCCGAGGAGGACATCGACGAGGTGCAGGGGGCCATCGACTCGATCCCGGTCCACGAGGTCGACGCGTTCCTCGTCGTCGCCGGGCTCGGCGGCGGCACCGGCTCCGGGGGGGCGCCGGTGCTCGCGAAACACCTCAAGCGGATCTACACCGAGCCCGTCTACGGGCTCGGCGTCCTGCCGGGCAGCGACGAGGGAGGCATCTACACCCTCAACGCGGCCCGCTCGTTCCAGACGTTCGTCCGCGAGGTGGACAACCTGATGGTGTTCGACAACGACGCCTGGCGGAAGACGGGTGAGTCCGTCCAGGGCGGCTACGAGGAGATCAACGAGGAGATCGTCCGGCGGTTCGGTATCCTCTTCGGCGCGGGCGAGATCCAGCAGGGCCAGGAGGTCGCCGAGAGCGTCGTCGACTCCTCGGAGATCATCAACACGCTCTCCGGCGGCGGCGTCTCCACGGTCGGCTACGCGGAGGAGGAGGTCGAGGAGCGTTCCTCCGGCGGGCTGCTCTCGCGGCTCCGCAACGACGACGGGGAAGACGAGCTCGACAGCGCGCACACCACGAACCGCATCACCAGCCTCGTCCGCAAGGCGGCGCTGGGCCGGCTCACGCTCCCCTGCGAGATCGAGGGCGCCGAGCGCGCGCTGCTCGTGCTCGCGGGGCCGCCGGAGTACCTCAACCGGAAGGGCATCGAGCGCGGCCGGAAGTGGCTCGAAGAGCAGACCGGCTCGATGGAGGTCCGCGGCGGGGACTACCCGTACCGCGGCGCGGGCTTCGTCGCGACCGTGATCCTGCTGGCGGGCGTCACGAACGTCCCGCGGATCAAGGAGCTCCAGCAGGTCGCCATCGAGGCGCAGGACAACTTAGACGAGATCCGCGAGGAGAGCGACGAGAACCTCGACGAGCTCGTCAGCGACGACAGCGACGAGCTGGAATCCCTGTTCTAGGGCGACCCTCCCGATGGAGGTCCTCGTCCCGTTCTCGACCGACCGCCCCAAGTCCCGACTCTCGGGCGCTCTCGACCCAGACGAGCGGGCGGCGTTCGCGCGGGCGATGCTCCGCGACGTCCTCGGCGTCGTCGAGAGCGCCGGCGGCGACCCGCGGGTGCTCGCGACGGGGCCGGTCGACGCCGATCTGGAGTGTCCCGTCGCGGTCGACGAGCGGCCCCTAACCGAGGCGGTCAACGCGGCGCTCGACGCTCACTTCGATGAGTCACCGGAGGGTGCGACACCCGTCGCCGTCGTCATGGCGGACCTCGCGCTCGCGACGCCGGCGGCGCTCCGGGAGCTGTTCGCGGCCGGGCGCGAGGCGGACGTCGCGATCGCGCCCGGCCGCGGCGGTGGGACGAACGCGTTCGTCGCGAGCTCTCCCGATTTCCGGGTCGACTACCACGGCGCCTCCTACCTCGACCACCGGCGGATCGCCGCGGAGGTCGGCGCGGGCGTCGCGGTCGTCGACTCCCACCGGCTCGCGACCGACGTGGACGAGCCCGCGGACCTCGCCGAGGTGCTGATCCACGCCGAGGCGGACGGCGAGGGCGGCGGTAGCGGTGGGAGCGAAGCGGCGCGGTGGCTCCGCGACGCCGGCTTCGCGCTCGACGCGGCGGGCGGACGGGTCGGCGTCGAGCGGTCGTGACGCGCGGACGGGGGCGACAGCGCCCGCGCTCGGATCCGCGACCGCGATCCTTTTTGAACCGCGAGCGTGAGGGACGGACGTGTTCACGGCGGCCGACGAGTACGGGATCGACTTATCGCTCGACGCGGACCGCGTCGAGCGGCTGCTCTCGGTGACGCCCGCCGACGTCGATCCCGCCGAGCGGCTCACCTTCGCGCGAAACGTCTTCGTGCCGCTGACGACCGCCTGTCGGTACACCTGCACCTACTGCACCTACTACGACGTGCCGGGCGAGGCCACCCTGCTCTCGCCCGAAGAGGTCCGCGAGCGCTGCCGGGTCGGCGCCGACGCGGGCTGCACGGAGGCGCTGTTCACGTTCGGCGACGAGCCGGACGACCGGTACACGGAGATCCACGCGCAGCTCGGCGAGTGGGGGTTCGACTCGGTCCACGACTATCTCTACCGGGCCTGCGAGATCGCCCTGGAGGAGGGGCTGCTCCCGCACTCGAACCCCGGCGACCTCACGGAGGCGCAGTTCGCGGCGCTCCGCGAGGTGAACGCCTCGATGGGCGTCATGCTGGAGACGACCGCCGACGTCGACGCCCACGCCGGGGGCCGCCGGAAGACGCCCGGCCAGCGGCTCAACACGATCCGGGCGGCGGGCCGACAGGGGGTTCCGTTCACCACCGGCATCCTCGTCGGCATCGGCGAGGGCTGGCGCGACCGCGCGGAGAGCCTGCTCGCGATCCGCGAGCTCCACGAGCGCCACGGGCACGTCCAGGAGGTGATCGTGCAGAACGTCGTCCCGAACGAGCGGTCGGACTTCGCGAAGCCGGACCTGTCGACGATGCGCCGCGTCGTCGCGATGGCCCGGGCCGCGCTCCCGCCGGAGGTGTCGGTGCAGGTGCCGCCGAACCTCTCGCCCGCGGCCGACCTCGTCGGCTGCGGGATCGACGACCTCGGGGGCGTCTCGCCGGTGACGGACGACTACATCAACCCGGCCTACGAGTGGCCCGACCTCGACGGGCTCCGAGCGGTCGCCGACGCCGGCGGGATGCCCCTCCGCGAGCGGCTCCCGACCTACGCGCGGTACCTCCCGGACTGCGTCCGCCCGGCGGGCGTCGACCCCGCCCCGGCGCCGACCGGCCGCGACGCGTGGATCCCGCCGGCGGTCCGCGAGCGGATCCGCGCGGGCGACGTCCACGGGCGGCGGCTCCGCGGGGTCGCGCGGGGTGACGGGCCGCTCGCGGTCCGCGGCGACTGATCGGGAGTCCGATTCGCGGGTCGCGCCCGGCTCCGAAGCGGGCGACCGCCCCCGATAAACAACTGCGCTGCCAGTAGCTTCTTTAAATACCCCTCCGAAGGGATGTGTGATGCTACCACTACAGTTCGGCGGTGCCGGATTGAGCGCGGCGCTGGCGGGGGTCCTGTTTTCGGTGACGCTGTTCCTCGTCGGGTTCGTCGGCGTGTTGCTGCTGGGGAAGGTCCTGCTCGTGCCCGCGGTCGAGCGGGTACTGAGTTCGCGCGGGTTCGACGGGGCCGTTCGCAGCCTCGGATCGAGCGTGACGAACGCCGTCGTCTGGGTCGCGGCGATCGCCATCGGGTTCACGATGGCCGGCTACGGCGCCTTCCTCTCGGCGTTCGCCGTCTTCGGCGGCGCCATCGCGCTCGCGATCGGCTTCGCCGCCCAAGACCTCCTCGGCAACTTCGTCGCCGGGATCTTCATCCTGAAGGACAAGCCGTTCGAGGTCGGCGACTGGATCGAGTGGGACGGGAACGCCGGGCGCGTCGAGGACATCGACCTGCGCGTCTCGCGGGTCCGGACGTTCGACAACGAGCGGATCACGGTGCCGAACGGCGACCTCGCGAACAGCGCCGTCACGAACCCGGTCGCGTACGAGACGCTGCGCCAGAAGTTCGTCTTCGGGATCGGCTACGACGACGACATCGCGCAGGCGACCGACATCATCACGGAGAAGGCGGAGGCTCACGAGGAGATCCTCGACGACCCGGGCGTCTCCGTCCGGCTCGTCGAGCTCGGCGACTCGGCCGTGGGGCTCCAGTCGCGCTGGTGGATCGACGACCCGGACCGCGGGGACTTCGTCCGGGTGCGCTCGGAGTACGTCACCGCGGTGAAGGAGGCGTTCGACGAGGCCGGCATCGACATGCCGTACGTCCACCGGCAGCTCACCGGCAGCGTCGAGGTGCTCGAGTCGGTCGCCGACGACGAGTAACGAGACGGCCCCGCCGCGGGACGGTCCCGCCACGAGGCGGTGGACCGCCCGCGGCGCCTTTTAATCGGTCGACCGCTCTTCGTCGACCGACGCGTCGCCGTCCGCCGCGTCCGGCCGGTACTGCCGGCTGACGGCCTGCCACCGGTTCGACCGGAACCGCGCGAGGTTCAGCCCGGTCGGCACCAGCTTCTCGACTATCACCGCCGCGTACAGCCCGCCGACGCCCAGCGGCGTCACCAGCCCGAGCAGCGCGACGGGGATCGCGACGATGTACGACCCGATCATCGACGCCGCGAACGGCCACCGGGTGTCGCCGGCGCCGCGCAGCGACCCCGTCACCGAGCCGCCGATGCCGAGCGGTATCGCGGAGACGGCGGCGACGACGACGAACGTCGCGGTCGCCGCCACGGCCGCCGGGTCGTCGACGAACACGCCCGCGATCGGGTCGGCGGCGAGGAGGACGACCGCCGACGCGAGCACGTAGACGACCGCCGACAGCCGGATTACGTCGCGGGCGTACTCGGTCGCGAGCGACTCCTCCCCCGCGCCGAGCCGCTGGCCGACGAGCGTGCTCGCGGCGATGGAGAAGCCCCAGCTGAAGCTTCCGAGGAGCGCACGGACGCGCCGGCCCACTTCGAGGGCCGCGACGGTCGCGTCGCCGAACGAGGAGGCGACCCACAGCAGGGGGAAGACGGCGACCCCCTCGGCCACTCGGCGCCCGATAAGGGGGGCGGAGACCCGGACGAGCTGTCGGACGAGCCCGGCGTCGATCCACGGCCCGGCGCGCCGGATCGGGACTGGCGAGGCGCCGCGGCCGAAGTACGACCGACCGGTCATTCCCCACGAGAGCGCGACCCCGACGGCGGCGATGGAGAGGGCGGTGCCGAGCCCCGCGCCGAGCACGCCGAGGCCGACGCCGAGCACGAGCCAGACGGTGAGCGCGACGTTGAGGAGCGCGCCCCCGGCCCGGACCACCATCGGCGTGAACGTGTCGCCGACGCCGGCGTACGTGCGGCTCGCGATCATGTTGAAGAACTCGAAGGCGAGCGCCGGCGCGGTGACGGCGAGGTACACCGTCCCGGCCCGGAGCGCGGTCCCCTCGCCGCCGACGAGCGCGATCAGCGGCTCGGCGAACGCGACGAAGCCGACGACGATGGGGACGACGAGCGCCAGCGCGACGACGAGCGACCCCTTGACGACGAGCGCGGCGCGGTCGCCCTCGCCGCCGCCGTAGTTCTGCGAGACGAGCGACACCGTCCCGCCCGCGAGCCCGATGGAGACGAACTTCGCGAGCTGCCAGTAGGCGAACGCGAACGCCATCCCGGCGACCGAGGGCGCCCCGAGCGCGATGCCGACGACCGCCAGGTCCACCGTGTTCTTCGACATGATCGCGAACCCGGTGACGACACGGGGCCACGCCAGGTCGAGGGTTTCGCCGAGCCGACCGCGGTCGATGACGCCGGCGCGGTCGAGCCCGTCCGCCGTCGCCGAGCCGATCCGGGAGAGGGCGCCCCGGAGCCGAGCGGCCGCCGCCCGGAGTCGTGATCGCATCGCCGTCGGTACGACCCGGGAGGGCTTGGGTCTGTTCACCCCGGCAGACCGCCCCGCTCGCGCGGCCGGGCGAGCGGCGATCGAAAGGGACTCCGAGCGACCCGCCCGCCCGACCCGCCGAACGGTACTTTTTCACACCTACCACCAAATCATACAACCGATGAATCCCACGGAGTGGCGGACGTACCTCGTGACGCAGGCGAGCCGGTCGGCGGGTCGCGACACCGAGACTGTCGTCGAGGCGGCGATCGCGGGCGGCGTCGACGCCGTGCAGCTCCGCGAGAAGGACGTGCCCGACGACGAGCGGTACGAGATCGGGCGACGGCTGCGGGAGCTCACGGCCGACGCCGGCGTCCCCCTGATCGTCAACGACCGGGTCGACATCGCCGCCGCGGTCGGCGCCGACGGCGTCCACCTCGGGCAGTCCGACCTGCCGATCGGGGTCGCGCGCGAGCAGCTCGGGGAGGCGGCGGTCGTCGGGCGCTCCGCCTCCACGGTCGAGCAGGCGCGGGCCGCCGAGGAGGCGGGCGCGGACTACCTCGGCGTCGGCGCGGTGTACGGGACGGAGTCGAAGGCGGTGCCCGACGCGAAGGACGGGATCGGGACCGAGCGCGTTCGGGAGCTCGCCGAGGCCGTCGAGATTCCGGTGATCGGGATCGGCGGGATCACCGCCGACAACGCGGCGCCGGTCGTCGAGGCGGGCGCGACCGGCGTGGCGGCGCTCTCGGCGATCGCGGCCGCGGACGACCCGGGAACGACGACCGCGGCGCTGCGGGAGGCGGTCACGGAGTGACGGCCGGTCGGGGCGGGACCCGGCGGACGCCGGCGCTCACGGCGCGCCCCCGACCCGGTCACGCTTCGCGTTCGAACTCAGGATCGAACAACCGCGCCGACATCGGTGCCGGGTCGCCGTCGGTGAGGTTGTAGTCGGAGAAGTCGGTGACCCCCGCCTCGCGGAGGAGCGCCTCGTCGTAGAAGCTGTGGCCCGTGCACTCCGCGGGGTCGCGCGCGAGAATCTCGAGCACCGCGTCGGAGACGATCTCCGGGGTGCGCCAGTCGTCCTCGGTCCCGAGCCCGAAGTAGCGGGTCGCGCGGGTGTCGACCGTCGTCACCGGCCAGAACGTGTTACAGCCGACGCCGTCGCTCGCCAGCTCCTCGGCCAGCGAGAGCGTGATAAACGACATCCCGAGCTTCGACCACGCGTACGGCGCCTTCCCCGGCGAGCGGTCGGTCGTGACCGGCGGCGAGTTCGACAGGAGCCACGCCCCGTCGAGCCCCGCGAGGTGGTCGGCGAACGCGTGCGCGACGAGGTGGGTCCCCCGGACGTTCACGTCGGTCAACAGATCGAACCGATCGGCCGGCAGGTCGGCGACGTTCGCCAGCTGGATCGCGCTCGCGTTGTTGATGACGACGTCGACCTCGCCGAAGTGATCGATCGCTTCCTCGACGACAGCCTCGACGCGGTCCTCGTCGCGGAGGTCGAGTTCGAGCGCGAGCGCCTCGGCCCCGCGGTCGCGCACCTCGCGGGCCGTCTGCTCGACCGAGCCCTCCAGCTCCGAATCGTCGTCGTCGGTCGTCTTACCCGTCGAGACGACGTTACAGCCGCGGTCGGCGAGCGCGAGCGCGAGCTGCTTGCCGATGCCGCGGGTCGTTCCGGTGATAAAGGCCGTCGAGCCCGAGAGGTCGGGGTCCGCGAGTGTCATACCCCCCGTTCGGCCGACCGAGGGATAATTCTCGGTGGTCGATCCGCGAAAGCGACGATATGATATTTAAATATTCGAGGGCATCAACGACGATCGCTTATAAATGAACGATGCGGTCGGCGCGTGCCGACGAGCGGCCGAAGGCCGCGAGTCGCCCGCGCGAGGGACGCCGCGAGCGACGTGGGCGACCGAAGGGAGCCCCAAGCGAGCGGCGAGGCTGGGGAGGTGTGAGGTGCGGTCGCGACGCGACCGGGGGGACTCAAAGGGGCAGTCGCGAGGACGGCGCAGGCGACGTAAGCACTGGAGGGAATGAGCGACGCGAGCGACCGAAGCGCGCAGCGAGCGTGCGCCGTCCTCGCGACTGGGGCTTTGGAGGTGGTCACCACCGATCCGCCAGCAACCGTTTATAAACGAGCGACTGGGGCTTTGGATGCTTATCGCGTCGCTTTCTTCCATTCGCGCAGCCCCAACCGATCGCCGTTCAGGTCCTCGGCGGGCGCCTCGGTGGCCGCCCAGACGAACAGCGGGGCGACGCTCTCGGGGTCGCGGGCGCGCTCCTTCCCGGTGAGGTCGGTCGCGACGAGCCCGGGGTCGACGACGCCGACC